>CAUAIH010000001.1:0-244393 GCA_958429025.1 uncultured Collinsella sp.
CAATGTTTTTATGTCCTGCTCATATCGTCTGTGCCGGCACTTTGGGACACTCCTTAGCCGTTGGGGGCGTTCTTAAACGACTAGTCTGGGCGGCGGCCGTGTGCTGCTGTCCGCGTGGCGGCGTATAATCGGCGGCAGATGACTTGGACGTTAGGAAACCATGACCGATAGCATGCAGCAGATGGCGCTCGACACGCTCGGCGCCTATTTTGGCTACACCTCGTTTCGCCCGGGACAGGACCGCATGGTCGATGCGATCCTTGCCGGTCGCGATGCGCTGGGCGTTATGCCCACGGGCGCCGGCAAGTCCATTTGCTACCAGGTGCCCGCGCTCATGCTGCCCGGCATCACCTTTGTGGTGAGTCCGCTGCTGTCGCTTATGGAGGACCAGACCCGTGCGTTGCTCGCGGCGGGTGCGCGACCCAGCTATCTCAACTCCAGCCTTACTCCGGCCCAGCAAAATACCGTGCTCAAACGGGCACGCGAGGGCCGCTACCAGCTTATGTACGTGGCGCCCGAGCGCCTGCTCGAGCCGCGCTTTTTAGCCTTTGCGCAGGAGGCTGCGGCCGACGGCGGCATTGGCGTGCCGCTCGTGGCCATTGACGAGGCCCACTGCGTGAGCCAATGGGGCCAGGATTTCCGCCCCGCCTATCTGCAGATTCGTGAGTTCATCGATTCCCTGCCGCAGCGCCCCATCGTTGCGGCCTTTACCGCTACGGCGACCGAGCGCGTGCGTGCGGACATTCAGCAGATGCTCGGCCTGCAAAACCCCGCGACGGTGGTGACGGGCTTCGATCGCAAGAACCTCTACTTTGGTTGCGAGGAGATGGGCGACAAGGCCAAGACTGCCTGGGTGCGCGACTACGTGATTGCGCATTCGAGCGAGAGCGGCATCGTGTATTGCTCGACTCGCAAGACGGTCGATGCGCTGGCGGGCGAGCTTGCCGAGGCGCTGGGACCCAGCGGCATTCGCGTTGGCCGCTACCATGCCGGCATGGGCAACGACGCCCGCCGCCAGAGCCAGCGTGCCTTTATCGACGACGACATTCAGGTGATGGTTGCCACCAACGCCTTTGGCATGGGCATCGACAAGCCCAACGTGCGCTACGTGATCCACAACAACGTGCCCGAGAGCATCGAGGCATACTACCAAGAGGCGGGCCGCGCTGGCCGCGATGGCGATCCGGCCAGCTGTCACTTGCTGTGGAACGGTAACGATTTTCGTATGCGCCGCTTTTTGATCGACCGCGGCGATGCGGCCGACGAGGCGCTCGACGACGAGCAGCGCGCGTGGGCGCTCCAGAACCGTTATCGCCTGCTCAGCCAGATGGAGGGCTACTGCAATACCACCGGCTGTCTGCGCGAATACATGCTGCGCTACTTTGGCGATGAGGCCGCGGCCGAGCATGCGGCAGCCGCCGCGGGCGGCACGGCAGACGACGCCGCGGGCTGCGGCAACTGCAGCAACTGTCTCACGCAGTTCGAGGTCGAGGACGTCACCGGCATGGCCCGCGCCGCCGTGCGCTATGTGGCCACGCGTCCCATGCGCTTTGGCAAGTCGCTGATCGCCGACGTGCTCCACGGCGGCAACACCGAGCGCATTCGCCAGATGCATCTGGACGAGGACCGCGGCTACGGTGAGCTGTCGAGCGAATCGGTCGGGCGCATCAAGGACATCGTCGGGCAGCTGTGCGGTCGTGGTTATTTGGCCACCTCGCAGGGGCAGTACCCGGTCGTGGGACTGGGTCCGCGTGCCGGCGAGGTCGAGGACGAGGCGTTCGCCTTTACCGTTAAGCGCCGCGCGTCCAAGCGCAAGGCCTCGGCCCGCGCCCGCCGCGCCGTCGATCTGCTGCGCGAGGAGGCCGAGCTGGATCAGCGCCCGCGCGTTGGCGACGATGCCGAGCTGTTCGAGCGCCTGCGTGCCCTCCGCAAGGAGATCTCGACGGAGCTGGAGATGGCGCCGTATATGGTCTTTTCCGACAAGGCCCTGCGCGGCCTGTGCCGCCTGCGTCCACAGACGCGCGAGGAGCTGATCCAGGTCAACGGCATTGGCGAGAAAAAAGCCGACGCCTTTGGCGAGCAGTTTATGGCGGCGATTGAAGAGTTTGAGCCCGAGCATGCGCGGGATGGAGCGTAACGATGGCATTCGACGATAAAACCGACCGCACTGACGTGCCCGCCGTGCCGCTGTACCAGCAGGTTATGGACGACCTAAAGGGCGAGATCGCGCGCGGCGTGTACGCAGCCGGCTCGCGCATCCCTGCCGAGATAGAGCTCGCGAAGTCCTACGGCGTGGGGCGCATCACCGTGCGCCGCGCCATCGAGGAGCTGTCGCGTGCGGGGTATCTCAACCGCCAGCAGGGGAGGGGCACGTTTGTGTGCGCTCCCAAGCTCAAACGCAAGATTCGCCAGAAGGGTGACGTCCAGAGCTTTACTGAGGGTTGTGCTGCCAACGACATGGTGCCGGGTGCGCGTCTGGTGTCGCGCACGGTGGTCGCGGCGACGCACGAGGATGCGGCGTTTTTTGGTGTGGAACCCGGCTGCGAGCTCATCGTTATCGAGCGCGTGCGCACGGCCGACGGCATTCCCGTCATGCTCGAGAACAACGCCTTTGTGCTCGCCGACCATCCCTACCTGCAGACGCTGGCCGACGAGGACCTCACCGATAACTCAATCTTTGCGCTCGTTGCCGAGCATTCGGGTCGCGCGCCGCTCAAGTCCGACCCCTGCACCGTGGAGATTGCGCTTGCCGATACTCAGACGGCCCCGCTGCTGGAGGTGCCGGTCGGCGAGCCGCTCTTCTATATGGAGGCCTACTTTACCGACGCCGGCGGGCGCCCTCTACTGCTCGGCCGCCAAAAGATCGTGGGCTCGCGCTACGTCTTTGACATCTAACGTCCACAGATAGAACAATATAGAACAAATTTGCTGAGATGACTTCACGGGCGTTGTTACACGTGCTATAAATAGGACAACATAGAACGACAACAGGTACGAGCTGTCGTCGTTCAAAGCCGCCCCACAAGGAGGAGCATCAGCATGAACGCACATGATCTGGTTCAGGAAATCATCGAGCGCAAGGGCAAGATCGAGAACGTCTTTTGGATCGCTTGTGGCGGTTCGATGATCGACCTGATGCCGGCCAACGAACTGCTCAAGCGTGAGGCCACCACGTTTACCTCGACGGTCTACACGGCGCGCGAGTTTTGCCTGATGGCTCCCAAGAGTCTTGGCGAGAAGTCGCTCGTCATCGCCTGCAGCCACAGCGGCAACACGCAGGAGGTCGTCGACGGCTGCGAGATGGCGCTGGCCGCCGGTGCCGAGGTCATTGCCCTTACCGACTGCGAGGGCTCAAAGATCGACAACGGCAAGTGGACTACCTGGGTCTATCCGTGGGGTGAGGGTGTGTCGCAGGCTGAGGTGCCGCAGGGCATCGGCGCTCTGATCGCCGCCGAGTTGCTCGACCAGCAGGAAGGCTACGAGGCACTCGCCGACATGTATGAGGGCCTCAAGCAGATGGATGCGCTGCTGCCCGCCGCCCGTGAGAAGGTCAACGCCGAGCTGGGCGCCCGCTTTGCCGAGCTCTGCCAGCAGCACAAGTTCTTCTATATCCTGGGCTCCGGCCCCAACTTTAGCCAGACCTATGCCATGGCGATCTGCTCGCTCATGGAGATGCAGTGGCAGCACTGCTGCTACATCCACTCCGGCGAGTATTTCCACGGTCCTTTCGAGGCTACCGAGCCCGGCGTGTTCTACTTTGTGCAGCTCGGATCGGGCGAGTGCCGCCCCATGGAGGAGCGCGCGCTGGCGTTCCTCAACACGCACACCGATACAGTCATGGTGCTCGATGCGCTCGAGTACGGCGTGGGTGAAGTGCCTGCTAGCGTGCGTTCGTTCCTGGAGCCGATCTTCTTCTACAACATGAGCTGCGAGCTGCGCGCCGCACGCGGCAAGGTGTTCGATCACAGCCCCGAGGTTCGTCGCTACATGGGCATCGAGCAGTACTAGGTACCGGGAAAAGTATTCACCTTCGATTCGCAAGCGTGTCGTGTGAGTCAAAAAGCGGGCCGCGCCGATGGGTTTCCGGCGCGGCCCGCTTTGCATGGCGTCCGTATGAGCGAGGTGTCGCGGCAACCGACGCTTACTTGGCGTCGTAGGCCTCGGCATCCCACCAGTCGAGCTGGGCGATGTTGTCGCGGATGTGCTGGCAGCTCTTGTGGAAGCCCTCGAGTTCGTGCTCGGAAAGGTCGAGTGTGTAGACCTCCTCGACGCCCTCGGCACCGATCACGCACGGCAGGGAGGTGAAGATGCCCTCCTCGCCATACTGGCCGGTCATGAGCGTGGAGGCGGAAAGCACGGCGTGCTCGTTGTGCAGAACGGCGGCGCAGACGCGCGCGGCGGAGTTGGCGACGGCGTACTCGGTGCACTGCTTGCCCTGGTAGGTCACATAGCCGCCCTTGCGTGCAAGCTCCTCGACCTCCATGTGGTCGAAGGCGTACTTGTCGGGGTTCTCGGCCTGAAGCTCGTTGAGGCTCTTGCCGGCGATGGTTGCGGCCTTAAAGGCGGCCAGCTGGCTAAAGCCGTGCTCGCCGATCATGTAGGCGTCGATGGACTTGGGGCTCACGCCGACCTTCTTGGAGATCTCGGTGCGCAGACGGGCGGAGTCCAGACCGCAGCCCGAGCCGATGATCTTCTTGGGATCGTAGCCGGTCAGGTGCCACAGCTCGGTGCACACGACGTCGCAGGGGTTGGAGATGCTCACGAAGATGCCGTCAAAGCCGGCGTCGACGATGCGCTTGGCAAAGGTGCGGGCGGCGTCGGTGGTAAAGAACAGCTCGCCGTCGCGGTTGCCGGCGGCCAGCGCGACCTTGCCGGCGGCGTTGACGATGACGTCGCAGCAGGCAAGTTCCTCGTAGTGGTCGTAGCAGTTGACGATCTTGGTGTTGTACGGGACAAACGAAAGGGAGTCGCGCAGGTCCTGGACCTCGGACGTCACCTTGGCCTCGTTGATATCGCACAGGTACAGCTCATCGGCAATGCCCTGCATGAGCAGGCTGTTGGCGACATGTGCTCCTACGTGGCCCTGGCCGACCACACCGATCTTACGCGTCTGGTACATATATGTATCCTTTCGGCCGAGTTTTTCGCGTCGAACCATTGTAGCGTCCTGTTGCCACTTTGCTAGGCTAAAGCGCTATAGATTTTTGGGCATGCCTTAATCTCTACTTTTGGAGCGATTTGGGCCGCTGACGGTATCGCTGGGCGATGTGCTCGCGCGGATGGCGCTGGTCGTTGTACCATAGCTGCAACTGACTCGTAAGGAGCATCCATGCCCATTCGCATCCCCGACGCCCTCCCTGCCGCCGCGCAGCTCGAGAGCGAGAACATCTTTGTCATGACCGAGTACCGGGCGCTGCACCAGGACATCCGTCCGCTGCGCGTGCTCATCCTCAACCTCATGCCCACCAAAATCGCTACCGAGACGCAGATCATGCGCAAGCTCTCCAACACGCCGCTGCAGGTGGAGGTGGACCTGCTGCGCACCAAAACACACGAGGCCACGCACGTGAGCGCCGGCCACCTGGAGACGTTCTACCGCACGTTCGACGACATCCGCGACATCCACTACGACGGCCTGATTATCACGGGCGCCCCGGTGGAACAGATGCCGTTCGAAGAGGTCGACTACTGGCCCGAGCTCTGCCAGATCATGGACTGGTCTACCACGCACGTACACTCTACGCTGCACATTTGTTGGGGCGCACAGGCCGGTCTGTACCATCATTACGGTATCCAGAAGTATGACCTGCCGGCAAAGGCGAGCGGCGTGTTCGAGCATTATCTGGTGAAGCCGCAAAGCCCGCTGGTCCGCGGCTTCGACGACCGTTTCTATGCCGTGCATTCGCGCAACACCGATGTGCGCCGCGAGGACGTGGAGGCCGAGCCGCAGCTTGAGGTCGTGGCCGTGTCCGACGAGGTGGGCCTGTACATCGTCAAGTCGACCGACAGCCGTCGCTTCTTTGTCTTTGGCCATCCCGAGTACGACACCGATACGCTGCGCCTGGAGTACGAGCGCGATGTGAAGCGCGGGCTCAACCCGGAGGTGCCGGCGCATTACTTCCCGGGCGACGACCCCTCCGCCGAGCCGCGCAACGTCTGGCGCAGCCAAGCTCAGCTGTTCTACACCAACTGGCTCAACTACTACGTCTACCAGACCACGCCCTACGACCTGGCCCGCGCCGGCGAGGAGCACTAGGCTGCGATGGTACTGCTGTAGCCGTGGCTGATATGGCGGCGATTAGGCGCTGATGATGTGGGGTAGCGGCAGGTCGTGAGCGTCGGTGGGAACGCGGTCGACACGCTGCTCGTCAAAGGCGATGCCGATGATTTGGCATGCGGGCGAGAGCATGGGCAGATAGCGGTCATAGCAACCGCCGCCGTAGCCCAGGCGCGCGCCGGTTTGGTCGAAGGCCACGAGCGGCACGACGATCATGTCGAGAGCTTCGGCAGGCACGATAGGGAAGTGGTTGCTGTCGATGTCCGTGGCCGCGAAGGCCCGCGTGGGGTGGGCGATAAACGGAGCCGCGGACGCATCGTCGGCGGCAACTGCCCGCATACACATGCGCTGGCCACAAGCCACGGCGTCTGTTGCCGAGAGCATGCACGGATAGGCCACGCGCCAGTCGCGTTTGGCGGCCGCCGCGGCAAACGCGGCGGGATTGACTTCGGAACCCATCGCGGCATAGACGGCAACGGTGTGCGGTGCCGCGGGATCCGAGCGACCCAGTCGCTCAACAAGCCGCGCACAGATAACGGCAGACTTCGCCGCCCGCACATCCAAATCAATCGCATCGCGCCGGGCAATCACCGCTCGCCGCAATTTAGCCTTGTCCATCCCAACCTCCTTTAGCAAACCTGCCAAAAAGGGACAGGTTTATTTTGGCAGGTCTTATCTGGGTAAACAGCAAAAACAACCACGAAGGGGATACATGCACCTTCGTGGTGGTCTGTGCTGTGATGGGCGTCTGCGGCGGTTTGTCTCGATCTGTAACAGTAACTCGGCAAAATTGGACCTAGTTGTTACAGATTGAGACAAAAGGTCGGCGTCGTCTGGAAACGTCTCGATCTGTAACATCTGGAGCCGATATTGCCGTCTAGATGTTACAGATCGAGACAAACCGCCGCGGTGGGCTGCGCCGCCCCGCTCAAGTCGCAGAAAAAGGTAGATTTTCGGGCATGTCCCAAAAATCTACCTTGGTGCGTTAGCCATCAGGTCGACTACGTTGAAGCCGGCGTTGCTCTTGGCGATGACGTCGCGGCCGCCAAAGACGCAGGTGGGTGACTCGGCTGCGATGCGCGTTACGTCGGCGCCGAGCGAGCGAAGCTCACCGGGCGTGGCGGCGAGCATCTGGGCGCGGCGCTCCTCGCGCGCATGCGGATCGAGCCCGGCCAGGTAGGTCGTGTTGCGGCGCTTGGTGAGCGCGTACGGCTTCACCGGCGCGTCCATGCCGCTCACGCAGCTCACGATAAAGCCCTCAAAGGCGGCCTCGTCGGGATCAAAGCTGCCGAGCCATTCGCCCGCGCGCGCCACGCGCTCAATCGAGGGGTCGATTGCCGGGTCGCGGTAGGTGTAGAACGCCGCCTGACGCTCGCCGGCCGCGCGGAATCCGCAGCCGTACGCGCCGCCCTTAACGCGGATCTCGTTCCACAGATAGTCGTAGGAGAGCGCGTTGGCGGCAACCGCCCAGGCGCCCGTCACGTCGATGCCCAAGCGACGCGGGTCGCACGCGCTTGCCGCAAAACAGATGTCGCTGGGGATGACAAAGGCCTCGTGGCGGTCGCACGGCGTCGGCACCACGAGCGCGTTGCGGCCGGCATCGGCGCCGTCGCCAGCGCCCAGCTCCAGGTCGCCCGCGGCGGCCCAGTATGCGTTAAAGTCCTCGTCGCTGCCGGTAAAGCTCGCCATGCAGCCGTCGGCCACAAAGACGCGGCCTGCCAGCTCGGTAAGCTTGGCGCGCAGGCCGTCCAGGCGCTCGTCAAAGTGCTCGAGCAGATCGCGCAGGAACAGATAGAAATCCACGCCCGAGAGCTGCTCACGCACCACGGCCGAAGGCGAGCTGTAACTCATCGCGCGACCGAGCGCCGCCGAGTGGCCGTTGTTGATAAAGCCTTGCTCAAGCCCAATGCGAATCTGCGTGAGCACGTCGCGCACGCGGTCGGCGTCGGCGTTTGCCAAAAGCGTGCTCGACCATACCTCGCGCGGCAGACTCGCCAGCGCATCGATCTTCTCGGACAGGGCGCCGGCGCTCACCAGCAGGTAGGGGCGCACGCCGTCCACGTCGGGCTGCGTCATGACTTCGGTCGTAAAGCTCAAAAAGCCGAGCTTGCCGGCGAGCAAGTTGTCGAGCTCCTCGGCCGAGTGCTCGCTCGTGGGCAGCTGTTTGAGCAGGCGGCAGAGCAGCGTCACATAGGGCAGGTCCTCAAAGGCGACGCAGCTCAGGTCGAAATACTGCATGGCGTAGGCCAAACGGTTGGTGGGGATGTCGTGGCGCAGACAGGGGATGGGCGCTGTCGTGTCCACGACCAGCGGCGGCTCGGGGCGCGCCTCGCCAATGTCGGACACGCGCAGGCGCGGCAGCGTGGCCTTGGCCTCGGGCGTGTCTTCCGCCTCCTGTGCGGCACGCAGCGCGGCCGTGCGCTCGACCACGTCGGCCAGCTCGGCATCGGTCATGGCATCGCGTTTGGCTGCCAGCTCGGCGGCCTCGGCACCCTCCGAACCCTTGGCGGCATCCACCGGCACCAGCTCGACCAACGTCATGTGGTCGTTCTGCAGCACCAGCTCGCGCAGCAGATCCTCAAAATAGCTGCCGTCCAGCTCGCCACGCAGTTCCTCGTACACCGGGCCGTACTTGAGCGCCAGCGTCGCGGCGTCGTCATCGTAGAGCCAGGTGCTCAGCGCGTCGCACGCAATGGCCACGCCGTCGGCGATGCCGTAGTCGCGCTGGCGCAGGTCGTACTCGTTGCTGCTGATGATAGCCTCCAGGCGCTCGCGCGGAACGCCGTGCTCGCACAGGTCGCGGCAGGCGTCCTGGAACACGCGACGCAGCTCGCGCGCTATGCCGGGCTGCGCGTTTTGCAGCATGATGAGCTCGTAGGGCTGCAGGCTCTCGGCCGCGGTGTAGCTCACCACGTTGCCGCCCAGGCCGGCGGCCAGAATGGCCTTCTTAACTGGTGCCTCGTTGGAACCCAGCAGTGCCTCGAACAGGATATCCGCCGCGATCGTGCGTTTGCGGTCGAGCGCGCTGCCCAGCACCAGGCCCAGGCCTACCAGGGCGTTCTCGGGCGTGGTGGCCATCTCGATGCGCTTGTACTCGCAGGTCACGGGCGCCTGCACGTCCAGCGGATTGGGCGCCAGCGTGGACGGGTCCTCGCCGGCGGCAACGGCAGCGTCCATGCGGCGGCTCGCGGCACTCGGCTGCGACAGATAACGTTCGTCCAAAAAGGCCAGTGCACGGTCCACGTCCAGGTCGCCGTAGAGCGTGATGTAGGAGTTGGAAGGATTGTAGTGGCGCGCGTGCGTGTCCAGGAACTGCTCGTAGGTGAGCGCGGGAATCGCGCGCGGGTCGCCGCCGCTCTCGTGCGCATAGGCGGTGTCGGGATAGAGCGCGGCGTTGACGGCATCGTCCAGCACACTCATGGGGTCGGACAGCGCGCCCTTCATCTCGTTGAACACCACGCCGTTATAGCGCAGCGTGCCCTCGCGCAGGCTCGCGAAGCTGTCACCGCCCTCGCCCTCGCCCTCGACGCCCTCCGGCAGGTCCAGCTCGTAGTGCCAGCCCTCCTGCTCAAAAATGGTGGGTTTGGTATAGATGGCCGGGTTGAACACCGCGTCCAGATACACGTCCATCAGGTTGTACAGATCCTGCTCGTTGGTGGTGGCAACGGGGTAGATGGTCTTGTCGGGGTAGGTCATGGCGTTGAGGAACGTCTGCATGGAACTCTTGATCAGGTCGACAAACGGCTCCTTGACGGGAAACTTGGCCGATCCGCACAGCACCGAGTGCTCAAGAATATGGAACACGCCGGTGGAATCGGCCGGAGGCGTCTTAAAGCCAATGGCAAAGGCCTTGTTTTCGTCGTCGCACGCCAGGTACAGCAGGCGAGCGCCCGAGGCAGTGTGGCGCAGCACGTAAGCGTCCGAGTCGAGCTCGGGCACGGTCTCGCAGCGCTCGACGGTAAAGCCATGGCAGGTGGCGTCGGGCACCAGCAGCGCGGCGGCTGCGGCGCGCGGGTCGGTTGAGGTGGTGGACATATGCAGTCTCCTTTGACGCCCCAGCGGGGGCGAATCGAGTCGAATCCTCGAGAGTATACCCATATGGGGCCGCGACTCTGCGGCGAACTGACGACGATGCCAGCGGATTGGGCATAGGTCCCGCGTGCCCGCCGCACGAGCGTGGAAAATTGGACACTCTCGATATCCGACCGTCCGAAAATCCTCGCTCGTCCATCACTCGCGTATCTCTCGTCTCTCATTCGTCTCTAATATGAGAGATGACAGGAAGATGAGAGAAAAATATGAGAGATAACTGAGCAGCAAAGAGACAGGTAATCATGGTATTGTCTCAATACCGATTGTTCTACCAGCAAAAATATGTATAAATGAAGCAAATGGTAGACATTCCATCTCTATCTATCTCTTATCTCTAAGCCGAGAGATAGAGAGATAAATGAGAGATAATTACGAGAGATAACTGAGAGACGAGGGAAATCTATCCGCGGCATTCTCCGCGGGACCGAGCGAAAGGACGTGCAGATGAACGAAAACGAGCTGACCGGTCTGCTTGAGTCTTTAAGGCGTATGGGCTCGGATGATCTTAACGTCGAAGTGAAGGAGAGCGCCACGACGCTTTCCCGCGACGTGTGGGAAACGGTGAGCGCATTCGCGAACACTGCCGGCGGAACCATCGTGCTCGGAGTGAGTGAGCGCGCAGGTTTTGTCCCGGTTGAGAACTTCGAGACCGAGAAAGTGCTCAACCAATTTGTGTCAGGCATGGGTGATGCGGGCGGTCGAGGAAAGCTGGCCAATCCGCCCAAATACACGATCGAGCGAGTGGAGCTTCAGGGCGTCATCGTTCTCGTCATTACGATTGAGGAGCTCGATCCGTCGAGCAAGCCCTGCTATGTCATAGAGCGGGGCGCCCAGGGCGGCAGCTACAAGCGCATCGATGACAAAGATGTGCCGCTTTCATCGACCGAGGTGCTCGCATTGGCGTCATACGGTCGAGCGACTCCGAGCGATCGCGACGCGGTGGCGGGTGCGGGCGCGGACGATCTCGACGAGACGCTGGTCGACCGTACGATAGATCGGGCTTTCTCGTTGACGCCCCGGGCAATGCGCGGCGCGCCGGACAAACAAACGAAGCTGGAGCGCCTAAATATCCTTGATTCCCAGGGCAATGTCACCAAGGCTGGACTCCTAGTTGTGGGCACCTACCCTCAGCAGTTCTATCCCAAGCTCTTCATTGACGTGGCTGTCCATGCGGGAACTCAGAAGGGCATGGCGGGGTCGCTGAGATTCATGGACCGCACAATCTGTGAGGGAACGTTGGGCGAGATGATCTCGGATGCCGTCGCAGCCGTCGCCGAGAATTTGCGGCGAACCTCGACCGTCCAAGGCGTCTCGCGTGTCGACTCGCTTGAGATTCCCGAGGAGGTTCTGCGCGAGGCAATCGCCAACGCCGTAATCCATCGAGAATACGGGGATCGGTTCTGTGGACAATCGATTGCCGTCGACGTCTTTGACGATCGTGTCGAGGTGACGAATCCTGGCGGCCTTTACGGGGGAATGACTCGCGAGAGCTTGTTTGACGGCAGCTCCCGATGCCGTAACGCGACGCTTGTGAAGCTCATGTCGATTGTTCCGCTGCCGGATGGCGCAGGTTCGCCGGTTGAGGGCAATGGCTCGGGCATCCCGATGATGATCGATGCCATGCGCGCGCATGGTCTGGCCGAGCCCCTGTTCTGCCCGGGATTCGATCGGTTCAAGGTCGTACTTTACCGTTCAAAGATCGAGCCGGTCGATCATGGCGGGGGCTTAATTGTGACGGCACTCAAACACTACGGCGAGCTGGGGACGCGCGAGCTGGCAGAGCGCACAGGGCTCACAATTTCCCAGGTTAGGTCGCGCGTCAACGCGCTCATTGCTCAAGGCGAGCTTGAGCCCACGGCGCCGGCGACGAGCCGCAACCGCAAGTATCGACTGTCGGAGCGCGTGGGATAGATGCGTTAGTGGACGAGGCGACCCAATAATCGACCCTCGATTGGCGTCCATTAAGGTAAAGCGGTTGTTGCCCAATCGACGGTGATGCTAAAGACTCGGCTTACGCCGGCATGGCCCCGAACCCGTCTATCAAGAACAGCCTAAGAACCAGCTTGATGACATTTCCCGGTTTGACTTCTGCCGCGTCAAAGACGTGTCGCTCGGCGAGCTCGCTGCAGTATGCATAGATGTCGCGGATAAGGTCCGCGCCCGAAAGCGTAAACATGTAGCCTGCGTCCGAAAGCGCATTGGGCGCGGCGGGCAACTTGGCCATGTGGCAGAACGTTTGCAGGTCGGGCTCCATAACATTCTGGTAGTCGAGGTGGCCGCTGGCATCCTGTGCGGCAAGCTCCAATTGGCGCACAAAATCTAGCGCCGCCGCTAACACAAAGCTCGGCGTAGGCGCATTGACGTCCTGAGTGGTCGCCACAAGCCTGCCCGCTGCCTGCGTGACAAGCCAAGCGACCTCGCGCTGGCAACGCACGGCCTTGCGCGTAACCGGCTTGATGGACGAAGAAGAAACGCTTCCCTTAGGCGGATTCGAAACAGCCACAAGAACCTCCCATGAACGACCCGGTCCAATAAGCCCGGATGAAACACGTGCTACATCAGTATACAGGGAAGTGGGGCAGCGGGGTACAAACGCGCCAGCGGCAAACCGAGAGCATCAACGATGTGCCGATCGCGGAATGAGATCTCGTAATAATTGACTCTCGGCCATATTATTGAGTGGCATGACTCGCGTTCGTATGGTTGTAGGTGCTGGCGATGAACGACATTGACCTTGCTGTTCCGTTGATGGATGGACCAAGCTATGACCGCGCCTGCAGTCTCGTGCCTTCCGAATACGTTGAGGCATGGGAGTGGTTTCTGGGTGAGGAACAGCGCGGCGGCGTTTGGACCAGCCTTCCGCACCACACCAAGGAAGATAGCCCTCAGTATCAGTATCGTTTGAGAATTGGCTCGGACTTCTTTCCCGTAACGCGGGATTCAGGGATCTTCTGGCCGGGCCAGGATCGGGTGAAGCAAGATCCCAATAAGATCTTTGCGCTTTCGGTCCATAACTCTAAAAAGAGCTTCTACACCGATGTGCCTCCGCTCTATTTGGATGACGGTACGTGGGTCATTAAGTATTCGGTCCAAGCGCCAGGAGCCGTTGGTTCTCGAGACCAGAATTACAACCGTAAAATGCTCAACTGCATGGAATGTGGCGTCCCAGTCGGAGTCATATTTGCAACCGAGGTGGGCTATAAGGTGCTCGGCCTTGCGTTTGTTGAGCGGTTCGAGCCCGAAAATGGATGGTTTGTTCTGCACGGTCCTGTTCATAAAGGCGGACCGGACCCTCGTTTTGCGCCCGACATGAGTTATCTGAAGCACATACCCGTCGATATTGAGTTTGCCGGACAGGGTGCGACCGACGACGAAAAGGTCCGCTATGCGTTAAGGCGCGAGCGATTGGGGCAGCAATGGTTCCGCAAGCAGCTCGTTGCCGCCTATGATGGCCGTTGCGCGGTGTCGGACTGCGGCGTCAGTGAAGCTCTGGAGGCTGCACATATCGAGAATTACTCGGGACCCAAATCGCAGGTTGCCAGCAACGGTATTCTGCTTCGGCGCGATCTTCATTCCCTATTTGATGCTCACCTGATTTCGTTTGAGCCTGTTTGCGGCGAATATCGGCTGTGCGGATCGTACCTGCTGGATAAGACCGACTACGCTTCCTTTGCGGGTGCGACGCTAAGGCAGCCGGATGAGCGTCAGTGGCGACCCGATACGGTGTTTCTTGAGGCCCATCGCATTGAGTTCGATCGCTCGGAAAAGAAGCGTGAAAAGGCGGGGCTTCTGCCGTATTAGCGTATTTGGCTTTGGCATTCTTTGACGATCGTGTTGTTTGATCGGATCGCGTGGCGATGCAATCTCGCGCACGCCCGCCGGTGCATGCTCTTCCTGATTTGTATAGCGAGAGGGGAGCGTATATGAGCTGGCGAGGCGATATTGCGATGGGGAAGTACGGAAAACTGCCGTGTGCCCTTATAGACAACAATATGTTTCCGAGCGTAGAGGTTGATTGCGCGTCGTTTGTCGTCACCTGCCCTTGCTGCGGCTCGCAAATACCGTGTCTCGACATTCGGTTTATCGATGCGCGCGACAGACTCAGCGACGAAGTGAGAAAACGGACAGGCGTTCATATGCCGGTGTATCCGGAGAAATGCCCTGTTTGTGGCCTCGATATCGTGTACGACGCCGGCGACGAGGGATAGGTGATGCGGAGGAGTTGGCTGTGAGTGTCTTTTGCCTCTACAAATAAATCCCCTCACCGAGTTGCTTGTGGAACTCGGCGTGATGGTCGCGTGCCCAGGTAAAGAGCGCCTGGTCAAAGTCGGTACGCGTGACCGGGACGCCAAAGACGCCGGCAACTTCGACGCGTATAAACTCCAGTGCCGGCAGCTTGTTGATGGCAGTGAGGGCAAACGGGGACGAGGGCTCCTCGAACAGATAGCGGCTGCCTTGCAGCGCGTCGCAACTGGTGCACGTGTTGCCGAGCGACGGGGCTTTGGAGGCTCGCGCGCCTACGGGCTTGTAGCCGCAGCGCTTATGAAGGTAGTCGCGGATCTCGCCCGGTACGCAGCCAAGAGCGGGCACGATGGCGAGTGCGTTGGCGTTGGCCGTGTCGATGGCAATGTACCCGGCTTCGTTGGGCGCGTGCGCGATGGCGATGCTCTCGTCGTTATCGGTTCGATAGGGAATGCCGAAGGCTGCGACCGAGGTCTCTTTGTGACACTTCCAGCACTCGCGCTTGCCCAGTACTAGATATATATACGGCGCTGAGGGGTCGGATCGGTCAACACCGGGCAGCCACTCGGCAAAGGGCTCGGGGTTGACGCCGCTGGGTACATACCAGATCTTCTTGGTCCGGTCCCATTTGGCGCCCAGCGCCTTGGCTTCTTCTTTGTGCGAAAAGGGGACATCGAGCTCGGTGCGCATGGCGGCTCCTTGGTGCTGCAGGTGCAAGTGGCTCAAGGATACCGCAGGGCGCAGACATCGCGGCGTTTTGCTGAGAAGTTGCGGTGCGGACTGATTGGTTATGCCGATGAATAGATCGGCAAGTAGATGGTCGGCTTTTGGCTAGTTGGGCGGTTGGAGCTGCCAGCTGATTTGGCGACATAAAACAAAACAGCCCAGAGGACATAGCCTCTGAGCTGCGAACATTTGGTGGGCGTTAGAAGATTTGAACTTCTGACCTCTTCCGTGTCAGGGAAGCGCTCTCCCCCTGAGCTAAACGCCCGATCAAGGGTGCGCAAGCGCGCAAGGGATAATATAACGGAGCCTGAACTCGGTGGCAAGAACATTTTTAAAAATCGCTTACATTGTGGAATTCGGGGGCTTTGTCGCATCCATTTCAAAAGAGCCTGCTGCCGCGATTTGGCTGTCGCATAATGCAAGGCCATTGCGGTATCGAGCTATGGAAAGACGCCTGCGGAATTGTCCTACCGATAAGCGGACAAGCCTCCAGCTGGTGACTTCGCCGTGGTAAGGTAAGCCGAATTGTTTCCAGGCTGTTTCGGGGGAGTGGAATGAGCAAAGAGTGTGTCGAGCAGGTCGAAGGCGCAGGGGCTTCGGTGCCGATGACCGATATATCGAACATTGATGTGCCCGAGGGCACCGACGAGCTCAGCCGCAACACCCGTCGCGCATGGCGCGACCGCCTGAACAGCGCTTCGACGCGCAAGATGATCACGGGCGTCTTGGCTACGCTGGTGGGCGGTTCGTTTTGGGGCTTCTCGGGCACCAGCGCGAGTTTTTTGTTCGATACCTACCATGTCGATACGCTGTGGCTTATGAGCGTGCGTCAGATTCTCGCCGGCCTGCTCTTTATGGCTGTGGTTGTCACGCGCGACCGCGCACGCCTGGTCAAGCTTTGGACGACGCCCGCTGATCGCAAGCAGCTGCTGCTCTTTACCGCTTTTGGCCTGCTGTTCAACCAGTTTTGCTATCTTTCGGCCGTGCGCCTGACGAACGCCGGAACCGCGACGGTGCTCCAGTGCCTGCAGCTCGTTATCATCATGGGCTACGCCTGCGTGACCGATCGCCGTATGCCGCGTACTCGCGAAGTCATCGGCATTGGCCTGGCTCTGGGTGGAACCTTTTTAATCGCCACCGGCGGCGACCCCACCAGCCTGAATATCTCGCCGCTTGGCCTGGCAGCAGGTCTTATGTGTGCGGTCAGCGCCGCGTGTATGGCGGTGATTCCCGCCAAGATCCTGCCCGAATACGGCAGCCCCATCGTCACGGGCTCGGCAATGCTCACGGCGGGCGTGGTCTCGTGCGTCTTCGTGCAGCCCTGGGCGCATATGCCGGCGCTCGACGCTGCCGGCATCGAGGCGCTCGCGGTGTTCGTGGTTATCGGCTCGTTTTTTGCTTACATGCTTTATATGCAGGGCGTTAAGGACATCGGCTCGGTGCGCGCGAGCCTCATCGGAACTGTGGAGCCGGTTTCGGCGACCATCACCAGCGCCGTTATGCTGGGGACGGTGTTTTTGCCGACCGACCTTATCGGCTTTGTCATGATCATCGTGATGATGTTCCTCACGGTGTAGCTAGCGCCGCTGCCAAGACGGAAAAGGTGTTGTGCCGCATTTTCGCCAATTGATGTCCGTGTCTGGAGTTTAGCTGTCGATGCTCAAAATGCCATAAACTAGTAATGTTATGGACTTTTTCATTGCGACTCAATTGCGAGGATTTCTTTATGGCTGGTAATCACTTTAAGGGCAGCGATAGCGGCCGCCCTGCAGTTCCGCCGCGTCCGAACGGGGCTGGTAAGGCCGGCACGCCGGGCGGCGCTGGACAGGGCGGTTCCGGTAAGCGCGTGTCCCCGGGCGAGACGGCGATGTTTACCGCTCTGTACGAGCAGTCTCAAAAGGCAAAAAAGACCGGCCGTGCAAGAGGAAATGTCTTTGCGGGCGGTGCAACCTCTGCGTCGCAGCCGAGCGGGGCTCCTTCGGTACCTGCGAACAACGCAGGTGCTGCCAACGCCGCGAATGGCGCCGGCAACGTTAATGCCGGCAAGGCCGACAACAATACTCCCTCTGCCGGTGGCGCGGGGCTTACGGGTAACCTCGGCACGATTTACACCGGCGCCTCCGAGACAGGCACGTTCGCCCGCCTGGATGATAGCGGTGCCGAGTTTGCGGGCTCGGGTTCCAAGGAAGATTATTACGATTTTGGCTTGAACTACGGTAGCGATGCTTCGTCGAGTTCGACCTCTGACGGTCTGGTCCGTCATCGCCATCGCAAGGGCGAGCGCAAAAAGCGTCACACCGGCGCCATTATTGCCGCTGTAGTCGCGGTGCTTCTCGTTGCGCTTGGCGCAAGCGGCTTTATGCTGCTTAACTCGGCAAAGACCGTAAAGAGCGAAGCGAAGGAGGCTGTCGAGATCGTCGGTGGCCTTAAGGACAAGGTCACGTCGGGCGATTTTTCGACGCTGCCTGACGACGCGAAGAAGATCGATGAGCTCTGTAACAGCATGAAGGCGGAGACCTCGAGCCCGCTGTGGACGGCGGCTTCGTTTATCCCGGTGTATGGCAGCGATATCAATGCGGCCCGCACCATGATTGACGCCCTGTCCGATGTCTCGAGCAATGCGCTGGTTCCCATGGCCGATAACCTTTCGCAGGCTACGCCCGGCAAGCTGTTCCAGGACGGCATGATTAACGTGTCCGCGCTGCAGGCGGTCGCCGATTCGCTTTCCAGCAGCTCGAAGGTGTTCAAGAGCGCCAACGAGAAGGTCCAGGGCATTGGCGATACTCATATTTCCCAGGTGACCGAGCTGGTCGATAAGGCCAAGGACGGCTTTGCCACCCTCAACGGCGCGGTTGACGCGGCGGAGAAGGTCGCCCCCGTCCTTCCCCAGATGCTCGGCGCCAACGGCCAGACGCGCAACTACCTTATGTACGCCATGAACAACGTCGAGATTCGTGCCTGCGGCGGCTTTGGCGGTTCGCAGGGCCTGATTTCGGTCACTGACGGCCAGATGTCGATTGGCGAGTTTGTTCCCCGCATTGGACTCAGCGAGGATGAGGCAGTCGAGAGCGTCGACGAAGAGGATGAGGCGCTGTTCGGCAACCACAGTAACCTGTACAACTCGGGCAATACCTATTCGCCTGATTGGCCCCGCAACTCGCAGCGTGTCGCCGCGCTGTGGAAGTCCCAGTATGGACAGGACGTTGATGGCGTCATCGGTATCGACCCGGTGTTCCTGCAGTATCTGCTGGGCCTTGTCGGTAATGTCTCGCTGCCTGATGGTACGGTCGTCGACGGTACCAACGCGGCGAAGGTTCTCATGCACGATGTGTATTGGAACTATCCGGTCGAGGAATCGGACGGCATCTTTGCGGCTGTTGCCAGCGCCGCCTTCGACAAGATTCTCGGTGGCATCGGCGATGTCGATGTTACGAAGCTTGTCAGCGCCGTTGAGCGCGGTGCCGAAGAGGGCCGCCTGATCGCGTGGATGAGAAACGATGATGAGCAGAATGCCATCAAAGAGACGGGCATTGACGCTTCGCTGCCCGATCCGGATGATCCGAGTGCCGATCCCGTTGCCGGCGTTTACTTTAACAACCTGAGCTTCTCCAAGCTCGACTGGTATCTGAACGCCGACACTCAGATTGGTCAGGGCGTGAAGAACGGCGACGGCACGTGCTCCTATCGCATCACCGTTACCCTGACGAACATCATGACGCAGGAGGAGGCTGGCAAGCTGCCCGACTACGTTGCGGCGAGCGCACCCGATGCCGCGCGTGACGACGAGCGTCTGAATGTCTCGTTGTTTGCCCCGACGGGCGGCAACATTACTGATCTGACCGTCGAGGGCACCCAGTTTGGTCTTGGCGCCGCTACGTGGCATGGAATCCCCTTCTATTCGGGCACCGTTGACCTGCATGCTGGCGAGACGACGACGATCACGTATACGCTGACCACGTCGGCCGAGGCGGGGGACAAGCCGCTTACGCTGCGTCAGACTCCTACATGCCAGGCGGCTCGCGACAGCGCGTCGGCGTAGGGTTTTTCTGGTAGCGCAGATAATCGAGTACCATTTTGGGGCGGACAGGCAATCTGTTCGCCCCTATTTTGTAAGGAGAGCGCATGAAGTACTTTGGCACCGACGGCTTTCGCGGTGAGGCCAACGTTGGGCTGACGGTAGAACACGCTTATAAGATTGGCCGTTTTGTGGGCTGGTATTACGGCGCCAACCGCGAGCGCAAGGCGCGCGTCATCGTGGGCAAGGACACACGTCGCTCGAGTTATATGTTTGAGGCGGCGCTGGTGAGCGGCCTGGTCGCGAGCGGTGCGGACGCCTATATGCTGCACGTGATCCCCACGCCAGGCGTAGCGCATCAGACTGTGGAAGGCTGCTTCGATTGCGGCATCATGATCAGCGCGAGCCACAACCCGTTTTGCGATAACGGCATTAAGCTCGTCAATAGCGACGGTTTTAAGATGGACGAGGACGTACTGGAGCTCATCGAGGACTACATCGATGGCAAGAGCGAAGTTCCGTTGGCCACGGGCAACCACATCGGTGCCACGGTGGACTACATGCAGGGCCGCAACCGCTACATTGCTTCGCTCATTGCAAGTGCGAACTTTTCGCTGCAGGGCGTCAAGATCGGTATCGACTGCGCCAACGGCTCGGCTTCCTCGGTGGCCAAGCCGGTGTTTGACGCGCTCGGTGCCGACGTGCGCGTGATCAATGCCGCGCCCGATGGTTTTAACATCAACGTCGACTGCGGCTCCACGCATATGGAGCGTCTGCAGCGCCATGTGGTGGAGCAGGGCCTGGACGTGGGCTTTGCCTACGACGGCGATGCCGACCGCTGCCTGGCCGTGGACGAGCGCGGGCGCGTGGTCGACGGCGACCAGATTTTGTACGTGTGCGGCGTGTATCTGAACAAGCACGGGCGCCTCTCGGGCGGTACCGTGGTGCCGACGATTGCCAGTAACTTTGGTCTTGTCAAGTCGCTGGAGCTTGCCGGCCTGAGCGCCGTGACCAGCGGCGTGGGCGACCGTCACGTGTATGCCAAGATGCGCGAGGGCGGCTACAGCCTGGGCGGCGAGCAGACGGGCCATACGATCTTTGGCGATATCGAGCGCACGGGCGACGGCATTATGACCTCGCTGCGCGTGATGGAAGTGATTCGTGCCGAGCGCGAGACGCTCTCGCAGCTCACGGCTCCGTGCAAGCTGCTGCCGCAGGCGCAGGTGGCCGTGCACGTGGCGGACAAGGACGCCGCGCTCGAGAACATGGGCGTGCAGAACGCCATCGCCGAGGCCGAGGCTGCGCTGGCAGGCGAGGGCCGCGTGCTCGTGCGCAAGAGCGGAACCGAGTCGGTTATCCGCGTGCTGGCCGAGGCGCCCGACCAAGCATCCGCCGATGCCGCCATGAAGCGCATCGCCAACGCGCTCGAGGCTCTGTAAGGTAGTCATTGGGGACGTTCTTAAACAACTAGGTGGAAAGGGGGCGCCGCGGATTGGTTCCGCGGCGTCCCCTTTGCGTTGACGTGTCGGTTATGCCTTACAGCTCGTAGAGCGTGGTGAACTTGTCCTGCAGGTAGCTGCAGTAGTAGCGGGCATCGAACGCCATGCCGCATGCGCCCTTGATGAGTTCCGGCGCGTCCTTGGCGCGGCCCCACTGCCAAATGTGCTCGCCCAGCCAGGCGCGGACGGGCGCCAGATCGCCGCTCGCACAGGCGCCATTGAGGTCGACGCCGTCGCGGCACATGGCCGGCACAAACATGGCATCGTAGGCGCTACCCAGCGCATACGTGGGGAAGTAGCCAAACGAGCCGCCGCTCCAGTGCGTATCTTGCAGGCAGCCGCGTGTGTCGTCGGGAACGGGAATGCCCAGGTACTCGTCCATAAAGCGATTCCAAAGCGCGGGGATGTCCTTGGCCGTGGCCTCGCCGGCAAACAGCATGCGCTCAATCTCGTAACGCACCATGATATGCAGCGGGTAGGTGAGCTCGTCGGCCTCGGTACGGATCAGCGACGGCTGAGCGATGTTCACGGCGCGGTAGAGCGTGTCCTCGTCCACGTTGCCGTAGACCTCGGGCGCGTGGCGGCGCAGCACCTCGAGCAGCGGTCCCATAAAGGCGCGGCTGCGGCCCACGGTGTTCTCGAAAAAGCGGCTCTGGCTCTCGTGGATGCCCATGGAGGTGCCGCCCTCCAGGCAGGTGCGCGCATAGGCGGGATTGACGCCCAGCTCGTACATGGTGTGCCCCGCCTCGTGGATGATGCTGTAGACGTTGGAGATGCAATCGTCCTCGTAGATGTGTGTCGCGATGCGCGCGTCACCCACGGCAAAGCCCTCGCTAAACGGGTGCTCGGTAAAGGCAAGCGTGGTGTCGTCCAGGTTCAGGCCGACGAGCTTCATCAGGTCGAAGCTCATGGCGCGCTGGGCGGCCTCGGGCACGCGGGCGTGCAAAAAGTCGGCAGCGGGCTGCTGGCCGCGCTCGCCGATGGCGTGCACGAGCGGCACGACCGTGGCCTTGACCTCCTCGCAAAACGCGTCGAAGCTCTCGGCAGAAAGGCCGCGCTCGTACTGGTCGAGCCAAACGTCGTATGGGTCGCGCTTGGGGTCCATGAGTTCGGCCTGATGCTTAAGTTGGGCGACGATTCTATCCACATAGGGCTCAAAGCTCGCCCAGTCGTTGGCCGTCTTGGCCTTATGCCACACGGCGTCGGCCTCGCAGGTGAGCCTGGTCCAGGCCTCGGCCTCCTCGGTAGGAATAACGCTTGCCTCGCGCTGGTCGCGGCCGAGCACGCGAATCTCGTCGAGCAGCTGCGGGTCGTCTACGTGTCCGCCTGCAACCGTCTCGCGCGCTAACGAGCGTACGAGCTCAACGGACTTCTCGCTGGTCAGCAGCTTGTGATGCTCGCCGGCAAGCGTGCCCATGGCGTCGGCACGGGCGGCAGCGCCGTTGGCAGGAGCAATCGTCGCCCCATCGAACTCGGCAATCTTGAGCAGGTACTCGCGAGTCCACAGCTTGCCCTCGAGTTTGCGGAACTTTTTGACGGCCTTGTCGACTTTAGCGGCCTTGACGCCCTTGGCGGCCTTTGCCACGGCGGCCTTGGCCTTCTTATCGAGTTTCTTTCCCATACCGTATCCTTAATCTCGCAGGCCGAGCGCCGCAGGCGGGTGCGCGGCCAGTTTGCACAGCTACCTGCCTTGTACCCAGCGCGAACAAAACGGAACGCGGCGATGCGCTCGCGAAATGTGTTATCCTATAGCCCAATGCGTTGACGGAGAGGGTTTTGCCCGCCGCGTCGCCGGCAAGAGAGGGAAGGTCATGGGCTGCAAGCCTTCCTGCGGTGGCAAGGGCCAAGCGTTCACTCCCGAGCAGCGACCTCAACGGGCACGCGGCCAGTGGCAGCAAAGTCCCAGTAGGGAAGCCGTGAGCCTCGCGACAAGAGGCACAGAGTGGGCGCGGCGGGCCAGACATCCGCCGGGTCAAACAAGGTGGTACCGCGGAATTCAACCGTCCTTGGGCAATGTACATGCCCGAGGGCGGTTTTTTGTTACCGAACCGGGCCGCGCATCCGCAACATCGGGCGGCGTCAGCCGTCCCGGAGCGCGGATGTGCGAGAGACGAAAGGGAAGACATGAGTCTGATTGATGATCTGGTCAAACTCGAGGAAGAGGCCAAGGAGCTCGTCACTAGCGCTGACGACGCCGCCAAGCTCGAGGCCGCGCGCGTTGAGCTGCTCGGCCGCAAGGGCCGTATCACCGGCCTGATGCGCATGATGGGCAAGCTCGCTCCCGAGGATCGTCCCATGATAGGCAAACGCGCCAACGAGATGCGCCAGCTGATCGAGGGCATGCTCGACGAGCGCACCACCGAGATGAAGGCCGCCGCCCTCAAGCACGCACTCGAGCACGAGGCCGTCGACATCACGCTGCCGGGCATCCGTCCGCAGATCGGTCACCAGCACCTGATCAAGCAGATCATCGAGGAGGCCGAGGACATCTTCTGCGGCATCGGCTACACCGTCGAGTCCGGCCCCATGGTCGATACTTCCTACTACAACTTCACCGCACTCAACGCGCCCATGGATCACCCGAGCCGCTCGGCTCGCGACACGTTCTATGTGGTCGACAACAACCCCGGCAGCGTCGCGCATCCCGAGGCTCACGCTCACGGTGAGTCCGACGTGCTGCTGCGCACCCAGACCTCGGGCGTGCAGATCCACACCATGGAGTCGCAGAAGCCGCCCATCTACATGATCTGCCCGGGCACCGTCTACCGTCCCGACACGGCCGACGCCTGCCACCTGCCGCAGTTCAACCAGATTGAGGGCCTGGTCGTCGACGAGGGCATCACCTTTGGCGATCTTAAGGGCACGCTCGACTACTTTGTTAAGTGCATGTTTGGCGAGGATCGCAAGACGCGTTACCGCCCGCACTTCTTCCCCTTCACCGAGCCCAGCTGCGAGGTGGACGTGAGCTGCCACGTGTGCGGCGGCAAGGGCTGCAACTTCTGCAAGCACAGCGGCTGGATCGAGATCCTGGGCTGCGGTATGGTCGACCCCAACGTCCTGATCAACTGCGGCATCGACCCCGAGAAGTACACCGGCTTCGCCTTTGGTATTGGCGCCGAGCGCGTCGCGGCACTGCGCTACGACCTGCCCGACCTGCGCACGTTGATGACTGGTGACATGCGCTTCTTGAACCAATTCTAAGTTGACCTGTCCCGGCGGCTTCCCGAGCCACCGCACCTTGCCTTTCAATCGTCGGTTGCGTACCTAAGTACGCGGCCCTCCTCTTTCAAGGCAATCTGCGGCATCTCGGAAACCCGTCTCCGTAGCTGGAGTTTTCCGTCTGTTTATTGCAGACGTTACAGATGAAAGGAGACCAGTTAGATGCGCGTTTCTTACGACTGGCTCAAGACCATGATCGATATTCCGGAGGATCCCAAGACCCTTTCGGACGAATATATCCGTACCGGTACCGAGGTCGAGGCGATCGACACCGTGGGCGAGTCCTTCGACCACGTGGTGACCGCCAAGGTGCTCACCAAGACCCCGCACCCCGATAGCGACCACATGTATGTGTGCTCGGTCGACGTGGGCGACAAGAACCTCGACGCCGATGGCAACCCCGCCCCGCTGCAGATCGTCTGCGGCGCGCAGAACTTCGAGGCTGGTGACCACATCGTCACGGCCATGATCGGCGCTGTCCTGCCCGGCGACGTCAAGATCAAGAAGAGCAAGCTTCGCGGCGTCGTGTCCATGGGCATGAACTGCTCCGCGCGCGAGCTCGGCCTGGGCGGCGACCACTCCGGCATCATGATCCTGCCCGAGGATACGCCCTGCGGCATGCCGTTTGCCGAGTACGTGGGCTCGAGCGACACCGTGCTCGACTGCGAGATCACGCCCAACCGCCCCGACTGCCTGTCCATGATCGGCATGGCCCGCGAAACCGGTGCCATCTTCGACCGCGATTTCCACGTTGAGCTGCCCGCCATCAAGGTCGAGACCGGCCGCGCGACCGACGACGAGCTTTCGGTCGAGATTGCCGACGAGGGCCTGTGCGACCGCTACGTCGCCCGCATCGTGCGCAACGTGAAGGTCGGTCCCTCGCCCGACTGGATGGTCAAGCGCCTCAACGCCCTGGGCGTGCGCCCGCACAACAACATCGTCGATATCACCAACTACGTGATGATGCTCACCGGCCAGCCGCTGCACGCCTTTGACCTCGACACCTTTGCCGAGCGCGATGGCCACCGTCGCGTGGTGGTTCGCGCCGCCCAGCAGGACGAGAAGTTCACGACTCTCGACGGCGAGGAGCGCGTGCTCGACGCCGGCATGGGCCTCATCACCGACGGCGAGCGTCCCGTGGCGCTGGCCGGTGTCATGGGCGGTATGGATTCCGAGATCGAGGACGATACCGTCGATGTGATGGTCGAGAGCGCCTGCTTCAACGCCGGCCGCACCTCGCACACCAGCCGTGACCTGTCGCTGATCTCCGACGCCTCCATTCGCTTTGAGCGCCAGGTCGATGAGACCGGCTGCGTGGATGTCGCCAACGTTACCTGCGCGCTGATTGAGGAGATCGCCGGCGGCGAGGTCGCTCCCGGCTACGTCGACGTTTTCCCCGCGCCCAAGACCATCGATAGCATCAAGCTGCGCTTGGCCCGCGTGCACGCCATCTGCGGCGCCGACATCGAGCCCGATTTTATCGAGCGTTCGCTCACTCGCCTGGGCTGCACCGTCGAGCGCGACGGCGAGGACTTTATGGTCACTCCGCCGAGCTTCCGCCCCGACCTGCCGCGCGAGATCGATCTGATCGAGGAGGTCCTGCGCCTATGGGGCATGGGCCGCGTGACGGCGACCATCCCGGCTGCCAAGAACCACATCGGCGGCCTGACCCGCGAGCAGAAGCTCACCCGCAAGGTCGGCGAGATTCTGCGCGCCTGCGGCCTCAACGAGACCACGACCTTTGGCTTTGCCGCTCCGGGCGACCTGGAGAAGATCGGTATGTCCACCGAGGGCCGCGGTTGCCCCGTGGTGCTCATGAACCCGCTGGTAGCCGAGCAGACCGAGATGCGTCGTTCGCTGCTGCCGGGCCTGCTGCAGTCCGTGGCCTACAACGAGGCGCACGGTACGCCCAACGTGCACCTGTACGAGGTCGGCAGCCTGTTCCACGGTCGCGAGAACGCCAGCCTGCCCAAGGAGACCAAGTCCGTGGCGGGTGTGCTCTCGGGCCAGTGGAGCGAGCAGTCCTGGAATATGAAGTACCGCAAGCTGCGCTTCTTCTTTGGCAAGGGCATTGTCGAGGAGCTGCTCGCCCAGCTGCGCATCGAGAAGGTCCGCTTCCGTCCCGTCGAGGGCGAGGGCTACGCTTTCTTGCAGCCGGGTCGTGCGGCCGAGGTTCTGTCCGGCGGCACCGTGCTGGGCTGGGTCGGCGAGATTCACCCCAAGGCGCGCGAGGCGATGGGCATCGATGGGGTCGTCGTTGCCTTTGAGCTCGATCTGGACAAGCTGATCAAGGGCGCCCGCAACCAGGAGAACTACCGCGAGTTCTCGCAGTACCCGGCTGTTGAGCACGACCTTGCTATCGTGGTCGACAACGCTGTGACCTGCGAGGATCTTGAGCGCCGTATTACCAGCGCCGGTGGCAAGCTGCTCGAGGGCGTGCGCCTGTTCGACGTCTACCGCGATCCCATCCGCATCGGAGCGGGTAAGAAGTCCATGGCCTTTGCGCTTACGTATCGCTCCGACGACCATACGCTCACCAGCGAAGAGGTTGAGAAGGCGCACCAGAAGATCGTCACCAAGGTATGCAAGGGCGTAAACGGCGAGGTCCGCGGCTAGGATTTGCGCTGGGAGCGCAGGACCCCTCGGCAGTTGCTGTGGGGCCCTGCGTGACCGCAGTGTTTGGAAAAGGCATTGCTGAGCCTGCATATATGACACGCGCATTACATAACGGCGTGCTGCTTTGTCGGCAGCGCGCCGTTTTGCTATGATAGCCCGCGGCGTGTTACGAATCTGACAATACGTAACACTGACAAGGCGATTTAAGCGGCGTTGCAATTCTGTGCGCCGACAACCGGGAGGCGTACATGCACATTCCAGATAATTATCTGTCCCCGCAGACCGATGCCGTCATGGCGGTGGCAATGGTGCCCGTTTGGGTCCACTGCATCAAGAAGGTGCGCGCCACGCTCGATCGCGAGCACATGGCTTTCCTGGGCATCTGCGCCGCGTTCTCCTTCCTGCTCATGATGTTCAACGTGCCGCTGCCCGGCGGCACCACAGGCCACGCCGTCGGCGGCGCACTCATCGCGCTGCTGCTGGGCCCCGAGGCCGCTGCCATCGCTGTCTCGGTCGCGCTGGCGCTGCAGGCGCTGCTGTTTGGCGACGGCGGCATTCTGTCCTTTGGCGCCAACTGCTTTAACATGGCCTTCGTGCTGCCGTTTGCCGCTGCTGTCGTGTTCCGTGCGCTCAACAGCCGTTTGCACGACAAGAGCTGGGGCACCTCGGTTTCGGCTATCGTAAGCGGCTGGGTCGGCCTGTGCCTGGCGGCCCTGTGCGCGGCAATCGAGTTTGGTATTCAGCCGATGCTCTTCACCAACGCCTCGGGTGCTCCACTGTACTGCCCCTTCCCGCTGTCCGTGGCTATTCCGGCAATGTTGATCCCGCATATGCTGGTTGCCGGCGTGGTCGAGGGCGTGGCGACGGCCGCCATCTACGGCTTTATCAAGAAGACGGCGCCGAGCGTTATCGTCGGGCCCGAGGCCGTCGATGGCCAGCTTGCTGCCGAGGGCGCTGCTGCCAAGAAGACCTCGCTGGTCCCCACGCTCATCCTGGTCGCCGTGCTTGTCGTGGCCACGCCGCTGGGCCTGCTAGCCACGGGTGACGCCTGGGGCGAGTGGGACGCCGAGGGCGCCGCGACTGCCGTTCAGGAGGCTGGCGACAACAGCCTGCAGGCTTCGGTCGGCCTCGATACCCCGACCTTTGCAGACGCTCTGCCCACGGGCGATTATCTGCAGGCCTATTCCGAGGAGCAGGGCCTTGGCTTTGCCGGCCAGGCCGCGATGTATATTCTTTCGGGCGTGATTGGCGTGGCGGTGCTCACCATCGCATTCCGCCTGGTCTCGCTGACGGTCAAGGAAAGCGGTGCTCATGGCAATAGCCGAGCTGCCTAGCTGGCTTGCGGTCGAGCAGCGATACGAGCCCGCGGGGGCTCGGCATCGTGTGATGCAAAAGAATGTCCTGCACCTGGCGAGCCTGCTTGAGCGGGTTCGCCTGGGTGGAGGCGCGCACGAGGGCGGGTCGATGGTCGACCGCGCCCTTTCTTGCGTTTCGGCTCCGGTGCGCCTGGTGGGGATGTTCGTTTGCGTCCTGTGCGTGTGTCTGACGCAGAGTCCGCTGTATCTTATGTTGATGGCGGCTATCGCGCTGGTGCTCGTTGCCGTGCGCCCCGTACGCGGGCTGCGGGCAACCTTTGTGCCGGCGCTTGGCGCTGCAGGGCTCGCGGTGGTTCTGGCGCTGCCCGCCTTGCTGCTGGACGCTTCTGCCGCGGGCGCCATGCTCAAGATTGCGCTCAAGACCTTCATCAACGTGACGCTGGTGCTGGGCGTTTCGTGGACCCTCACGTGGAGCCGAATGTCGGCGGCGCTTAAGATGCTGCATCTACCCGACGAAGTTATCTTTACGTTTGATATGGCGCTCAAGCACATCGAGGTGCTGGGTCGCACGGCGCACGATCTGTGTGAATCGGTCATGCTGCGCAGCGTGGGTCGTGCGTCTGCGGGTTTTTCGCGCACCGACTCGCTGGCGGGTATCATGGGCATGACCTTTATCAAGGCGATGGAATGCAGCCGCGCGATGGACGAGGCTATGCTGTGCCGCGGCTTTGCCGGTACGTATCCGGCGCCCGCGCGCGCCGGGTTTAGCTGGCGCGATGCGGTCTATGCGGCCGGCGTGGCGCTGCTGGCAGTGTTGTGCGCCGTGCTGTAGTGCGGGCGGCCGAGCCGTCGATGTGAGTAGGGAAGGGCGACGTTTTGACGATCGATATGAATAGTGCGGCGGGCACGAACGGTGCGGGCGGCGCCGAGGTCGCGCCGCTCATCGAGCTACGCGACGTGGTGTTCTCCTATGCGGGGCATACGGTTGTCGATGGTGTGTCGCTGCAGGTCGATCGTGGTGAACTCGTTGCCCTGCTCGGTCCCAACGGCTGCGGTAAGACGACGATTATGCGCCTTATCAACGGCCTTGAACTCGCGGACGCAGGGGCATACCTATTTGACGGGCACGTGATCGATGCGGCGTTTCTAAAGGATTCCGCGGCCGCTCAGCGTTTTCATCAGCGCGTGGGCTTTGTGTTCCAGAATGCCGATGTGCAGCTCTTTTGCGCCACGGTCGGCGAGGAGGTCGCGTTTGGCCCCGCCCAGATGGGGCTGCCGGCAGACGAGCTCGAGCGCCGCGTGCGCGATGCCATGGGGCTGTTCCAGGTTACCGACCTTGCCGACGCCTCTCCCTATCAGCTCTCGGGCGGGCAAAAGAAGCGCGTTGCGCTGGCTGCGGTGGTGTCGATGAACCCAGATATCTTGGTCCTCGACGAACCTACCAATGGGCTCGACGAGGATTCATGCGACATCGTGGTCAACTTCTTGCTGGCCTACGTCGCGGCGGGTAAGACGGTCTTGATGAGCACACATCACCAGGATTTGGTGCGACGCCTGGGTGCCCGTGCCATCTATATCGATCGATATCACCATGTGGTCGAGGCGCCCGTGGCATCGTATGGAACCGAAAGCGGCACTGCGGAATAGTTGCTGCGTAGTAGGGCTGCGGCCGTGCGCGTGGCTTGCCGTGAATGATATAGTTATCCGGGTTTTACGGGGGTGGCTATGCCAAGTTGGAATATTCATATCGCTCAGACGGAACGACTGCTGGCGCGTGCTGGGACGCTTGCCAAGAGCGTGCGCGACCGCAATGCCTTTTTGTTTGGCTGCGTGGTTCCGGATATCTTCGTGGGCTATATGGTTCCCGGCATTGCCGATCCCATCCCGTACCGCATTACGCACTTTGCCAAGCCTGAGCCCATCCCTAAGCCGCGCGAGCATGAGTTTTGGGACACCTATGTGGCGCCGTTGCTTAAAGGCGCACCCGCGGGCGAACCCGCTGAGGCTACCTCGATTGTCGAGGAACGCGAGCGGCTGAACCGCGTGCACTATCCCCAGCGCTACAAGGATGCCGAGCCGGTTGTCGGTCCCGGCGCCTGTGAGTTCTCGCTTGCGTCCGAAGATGTGGCGCAGTCGTTGCTCGATTTGACACTGGGCGTCTGGTCGCATCTGGTGGCCGATACCGTATGGAACACGCGCGTGAATCAGTACCTGGAGGCGCACGGCGGCAAGCCGTGTGAGGAGTTCCGCATTAAAAAGCAAGGCGACTTTGACTGGTTTGGCAAGACGCTGGGCATTGTCTCCATCCCGCGCGCGACCGATCGCCTGTATACCGCTGCGACGCGTTTTGGGCAGTATCCCATCCATAAGGAGTATGTGCTCAAGACCATCGGCGTCATGCACGAGATCGTGCGCGAAAACCCCGGCGAGCCCGATCATCCGCCGTACCGCCTGCTGACCGAGGAGTTCTTTGACGCAACGCTTACCGAGGTCGTCGAGCTGACCGAGGCGGGCTTTGCGGCTCGCGTTGCCGCTTCTGACGTCCCCGCAGTCCCCCTGATCGCTAGCTGCTAACGGGCCGGCTTAACGGTGAACAGTTCATCCCAATTGACCAACAGCTCCCGTCGCAGGGCATCTTCGGTGGTGCGTTCCTGATCGGTCTTTGGGATGTAGGGGAGCCCCGCCTTTTTATGAATGAGCTCGGCGATGCTATCAAAACTCTTCTTGTCCTTGATTTGCTCATAGGTTATCTGGATAACGTCATAGCCCATGCTTGTGAGGGCGGTGGTGCGCTCGGCATCGGAGAGGCTTGCGGCTTCGCTGTCATGGGCGGAGCGGCCTTGGCATTCCAGAATGACGCCCATGCTGTCGGTGACACTTTCGATGAGGATATCGGCGTAGCAGCAGGTTTTGTCATACAGTGAGCGCGCGGCGTCGCTGAGTAGGATGCGCACGTTGTTTGCGATGTTGATGCCCATGCCGCCCTCGTCGCGGGGGAGCGAGACAAGTATGTATGTCTGTACTTCGAAGGGCGAGGCGGTCTGCCCTGTCATGTGCTCGGCCGCCCAGCGCAGTTTTTTGACGCCGCGCAGGCCTGCGGCTTGCTTGGCGAACGTGGCGATATCCGTTGCGGTAAGAAGCGGCGTGCGCTTCCACAGGTTAGTGCCATTGCCCTTGGTGTCGACAACGCGTTTCCAACCACAGTCGGGCGGAATGAGCATAAGCGAAATAGCTTCATCGAGTTGTTGTTGCGTTCGCTCGCAGGGCTTAAACACTGCAAAGGAGCCGCACATCTCGTAGCAAGCCATGAGTAACTGGTTGCGTGAGACCTGCGTAGCAAGGTTGAGCAGTGTGAACTCCGGGGACGTGACATCAAACCCATGCTCAGTCTGCCTAAACGACCCGGGAGACGGCTCTTGGGTCAGGAGGTGCGATTTAAACAGGCTTCGTGATCCGGATTGTGCCCGAGTGAATACAAGCCTGTGAAGCGGTGCGTGAAGCAGGTCTTTTACAACTGCATGACTTCCGAGGCCGCAACATCTGCGATCCATGTTGCCAAGGCTAATGGCGGGGTAAAGGCCTAATACCTGCGGCGGGATACGGTGATAGTAAAAAGCGGATTGACCGCATAACGTCAGGTCCATGACGTCCTCCAGGTCGAAATGTGCTTTTGGACCGTGCGATGCCAGCGTCAATTCGGAAGTATGCGGCAAAATCTAAACCCTGTGAGCAGACCTGGCTTTTGAGGCTAGTTTATCAGGCATTTTGTTGCGAAAAAACAGGGTGTGCTCGGAGGTTTCAGAATTTGCCGCATACTTCCGAAAACGTGGTCGATTTAGACCTTGCTAAAACGATTTATCAGCCCTGCGTGAGGTGTGGGTTTGCCACCGGGCGAACACTTTTAGCGCTTGGGACTTTATTAATTGGGCCTCGAAGGGCGGATTTCGCGCTTTTGGTAAAGAAATAGGTGCGCGTCATGCCGTGCGGTAGGCATCGGCGCACAGAAAAAGGGCCCGGAAGGCGAAGCCTTCCGGGCCCTTTGCAATGCAGATCTGCTTGCAAGTGCGATTTAGCGCACCTGAGCGACGTAAGCGACGTTGGTCGAGGAGACCTTGTCCTCGAGCTGGACGCTCATGCGGGGATCGCCGGCGGTAGCGACGGTCAGGTCGCCGGCCTCGACGTAGCCGAGCTCCTTAGCGGTCTCGATCGCCTTGACGATCGTGCCGTTGACGGTGCCCTGGGTAATCTCGGCCTGGTGCGGGATAACGCCCCAGTACATGATCATCTGCTGGACGGCCCACTCGTGGCGGGAGAACGCGCAGATCGGCATGTTGGGACGGAAGTGCGAGATCAGACGAGCGGTACGACCGGTGGTCGTCGGCACGGTGATGCACTTGGCGCCAACGGTGGTGGCCATGTTCACGGCAGACATACCCACAACGTTGTTGACGACGCGGGTGCCGTGAGCATCGGCCGGAACCTCGAGCGGAGCGTGGGCCGGGAGGTACTTCTCGGTCTCGAGAGCAATGCTGGCCTGCATCTTGACGGCCTCGACCGGGTACTTACCGGCAGCGGACTCGCCGGACAGCATGACGGCGTCGGTGCCGTCGTAGATGGCGTTAGCGACGTCGGCAACCTCGGCGCGCGTCGGGCGCGGGTTCTGCTGCATGGAGTCGAGCATCTGCGTAGCGGTGATGACGGGCTTGTAGGCCGCGTTGCACTTGGCGATGATCTCCTTCTGGATGTGCGGAACGAGCTCGGGCTTGATCTCGATGCCCAGGTCGCCACGGGCGACCATGATGCCGTCGGAAGCCTCGAGGATCTCGTCGAAGTTCTCGACGCCCAGGGCGCACTCGATCTTCGGGAAGATCGTCACGTGCTCGCCACCGTTCTCGCGGCAAAGCTTGCGGATGCCGCGGACGGACTCGCCGTCACGGATGAAGGAAGCGGCGATGTAGTCGATGTTCTCGGTCAGGCCAAAGAGGATGTCCTGACGATCGCGCTCGGTGATGGCGGGCAGAGAGATGTTGACGTTGGGCATGTTGACGCCCTTGCGCTCGCCGATCAGGCCGTCGTTCTTGACGACGCAGGTCATGTCCTGGCCGTCGACGGACTCGACCTCGAGGGCAACCAGGCCGTCATCGATCAGGATGAGGGAGCCCTTCTCGACCTCGGAGGGCAGAGCCAGGTAGTCGAGGGAGATGTGCTCAGCGGTGCCATGGAAATCCTCGGACGTGGGCTGAGCGGTGACGACGATCTTGTCGCCGGTCTTGACGGCAACCTTCTTGCCGTCGACCAAAAGGCCGGTGCGGACCTCGGGGCCCTTGGTGTCGAGCAGGATGCCGACGGGCATACCGAGCTCCTTGGAAATACGACGGACGCGCTCGATGCGACCGTGGTGCTCGTCGTAGGATCCGTGCGAGAAGTTAAAACGGGCGACGTTCATGCCCGCCTTGATCATCTCGCGGATGGTCTCGTCGCTATCGCAGGCGGGACCCATGGTGCATACAATCTTGGTGCGCTTGTACATTCAGACCTCCATCTGACATCGTCTTGCGCTGATAGATAAACCATAAGAAATAAAACTGAGATGATTATAACGAAATGCCGACCGAATACCCCAAAAAATCGACCGTATGCCGAATTAGAAGTTCATTTTTTGCGAAAAAACGGTATATGCAAAAACTTTGCCAACCGTTCTAACCGCTGCTATCTGGGCGATATTTCAGTTTGACGATGCGCCGAAGAAAAAACGTTTTACCAATCTTGAGCATCACACTGTCTGCACCGTTGCGCCTGTGCCGTGTTTCCAGATGGAATGTTTTGGCTAGACGCGTCGCTTTGGGGTACCATAGCTCCACTATCAACTGCCGCTCAGCACGGCAGCCTTGATGAGCCCTTGCCCTTCTCCTGGGAATTATGATCGGGCATCAATCTGCTGAGTGGCCCGAATCCCAGGAGGGGACTCTATATGCAAAAGGAATACCTGTCCGCCGCGGCGGAGGTGCTCAGCGACCAAGGTGTCGATGAGAACCTCGGCCTGAGCAACGGCGAGGCGTCGTCGCGCCTCGCCAAGACAGGCCCTAACAAGCTTGAGGAAGCCGAGAAGACGCCGCTGTGGAAGCGCTTCTTTGAGCAGATGGCTGACCCCATGGTCATCATGCTGATCGTTGCCGCCGTCATCAGCGCGCTCACGGGCATGGTCAAGGGCGAGCCCGATTTTGCCGACGTCGCCATCATCATGTTCGTCGTTATCGTCAACTCGGTGCTGGGCGTGGTTCAGGAGGCTAAAAGCGAGGAGGCTCTCGAGGCCCTGCAGGAGATGAGCGCGGCGCAGTCCAAGGTGCTGCGCGACGGCAAGCTCGTGCACCTGCCGAGCGCCGAGCTCGTGCCCGGCGACGTGATCATGCTCGAGGCGGGCGACTCCGTCCCGGCCGACTGCCGCGTGCTCGAGAGCGCCACGATGAAGATCGAAGAGGCCGCACTGACCGGCGAGTCCGTGCCGGTCGAGAAGCACGCCAACGTGATCGAGCTCGCCGCGGGCACCGATGACGTGCCGCTCGGCGACCGCAAGAACATGTGCTACATGGGCTCCACCGTGGTGTACGGCCGCGGTCGCGCCGTCGTGGTCGGCACCGGCATGGATACCGAGATGGGCAAGATTGCTGGCGCCCTGGCCGAGGCCAAGGAAGAGCTCACGCCGCTGCAGGTGAAGCTCGCCGAGCTCAGCCGCATCCTTACCATTATGGTTATCGTCATCTGCGTCGTCATCTTTGGCGTCGACATCATCCGTCACGGCGTGGGCAACGTCCTTACCGACCCGACTGCCCTGCTCGACACCTTTATGGTCGCCGTCTCGCTTGCCGTCGCCGCCATTCCCGAGGGCCTGGTTGCCGTCGTGACCATCGTGCTTTCGCTCGGCGTGACCAAGATGGCCAAGCGCCAGGCGATCATCCGCAAGCTTTCTGCCGTCGAGACCCTTGGCTGCACGCAGACCATCTGCTCCGACAAGACTGGCACGCTTACCCAGAACAAGATGACCGTTGTCAAGCACGAGCTCGCTGCGCCCAAGGAGAAGTTCCTGGCCGGTATGGCGCTGTGTTCCGATGCCCAGTGGGACGAGGACCTGGGCGAGGCCGTGGGCGAGCCGACCGAGTGTGCACTTGTCAATGATGCCGGCAAAGCTGGTCTTACTGGCCTGACTGCCGAGCACCCGCGCGTGGGCGAGGCCCCGTTCGACTCGGGCCGTAAGATGATGTCCGTGGTCGTCGAGACCCTGGACGGCGAGTACGAGCAGTACACCAAGGGCGCGCCCGACGTGGTGATTGGCCTGTGCACCCATATCTACGAGGGCGATAAGGTCGTCCCCCTGACTGAGGAGCGCCGCGCCGAGCTCGTGGCAGCCAACAAGGCCATGGCCGACGAGGCCCTGCGCGTGCTGGCGCTGGCGAGCCGCACCTACACCGAGGTTCCCGCCGACTGCAGCCCCGCTGCGCTCGAGCATGATCTGGTCTTCTGCGGCCTGTCCGGCATGATCGACCCGGTCCGTCCCGAGGTCGCCGACGCTATCCGCGAGGCGCACGACGCCGGTATCCGCACCGTCATGATTACGGGCGACCACATCGACACCGCCGTGGCCATCGCCAAGCAGCTGGGTATCGTCGCCGATCGCAGCCAGGCTATCACCGGTGCCGACCTCGATCGCATGAGCGACGAGGAGCTCGACGCGCACATCGAGGATTACGGCGTGTACGCCCGTGTCCAGCCCGAGCACAAGACCCGCATCGTCGAGGCTTGGAAGTCGCGCGACCAGATCGTCGCCATGACGGGCGACGGCGTCAACGACGCCCCGTCCATCAAGCGCGCCGACATCGGCGTCGGTATGGGCATCACCGGTACCGACGTCACCAAGAACGTCGCCGATATGGTGCTTGCCGACGACAACTTCGCCACCATCATCGGTGCCTGCGAAGAGGGCCGTCGTATCTACGACAACATCCGCAAGGTCATCCAGTTCCTGCTTTCGGCCAACCTTGCCGAGGTCTTCTCGGTGTTCATCGCCACGCTCATCGGCTTTACCATCTTCCAGCCGGTGCAGCTGCTGTGGGTGAACCTGGTCACCGACTGCTTCCCCGCGCTCGCGCTGGGCATGGAGGACGCCGAGGGCGACATCATGAAGCGCAAGCCGCGCAACGCCAAGGACGGCGTCTTTGCCGGTCACATGGGCCTGGACTGCGTGGTCCAGGGCCTGATCATTACCGTGCTGGTGTTGGCGAGCTTCTTTGTGGGCGTGTACTTTGACATGGGCTACATCCACATCGCCGATATGATCGCCGGCAATGCCGACGAGGAAGGCGTGATGATGGCCTTCATCACGCTCAACATGGTCGAGATTTTCCACTGCTTCAATATGCGCAGCCGTCGTGCGTCGCTGTTTAGCATGAAGAAGCAGAACAAGTGGCTGTGGGCTTCGGCTGCGCTGGCGCTGGTGCTGACGGTGATCGTAACCGTGCAGCCGACGCTTGCCGAGATGTTCTTTGGCCCCGTGACGCTTGAGCTTAAGGGCGTTATCGCCGCGCTGGGCTTGGCCTTCCTGATCATCCCGCTGATGGAGATCTACAAGGCGATCATGCGCGCGGTCGAAAAAGAGTAACGTTCCTGTCCGGGCCCGCCCGCCTGCGGGGTTTCCACGGGCACGTCCTCGCCGCTTTGCGGCTGCGGGATGTGTCCTTAGGAAACCCCTCCCGGCGGGTGGGCCCTACGGTATCCTTGCTGGCTTTTCTCCCGCGCGGATGATAAAGGGCTGAGGGAAAGAAGGTGAGCGGCCGAGCAATTGCTCGGCCGCTCGTTTTGAATAAAGGATGTGTCCTTAGGAAACCCCTCCCGGCGGGCGGGCCTTCGGATAGCCTCTCGGGACCATGAGCTGAGGGAAAGTATGTGAGCTGGTCGGGCTTTGCCCGGCCAGCTCTTTTTGATTTAAAATACCTGCTCAGTTGTGATTTTGGCTGCTGGGAGGCGTTTGTGGCTAAGGCTAAGGCTAAAGCGAAGAAAAAGACGACGGGGGCGCGGGCTAAGCGCGATCGTCGTCGGAAGCTTGCGACCGAGGCCCCCGCGTCTGCCGAGGAGTTGTTGGCGAGCGTACCGGGGCTCGATGCGCTGCAGGATGTCCCGGCGTTTGATGATCTGCCGGTCGATGAAGCCCAGCAGACTGCCTTTGATGATTTCTGCGCACATGCCGAGGAGCCCGAGCAGATGCGGCTGGGTGCCGTTATTCGCCTGGATCGCGGGTTTCCGCTGGTGGCGACTGCCGACGATACCTTCCGCGCCGAGCATGCCGTGGGGTTTGCCAAGTCGCGCGGCGAGGACGAGGTCCTGCTGCCTGCCGTGGGCGACCGTGTGGCGGTGCGCCGCGCTCCCGGGCACGATATGGGCGTGATTGAGTGCGTTCTGCCGCGCCGTACGAGCTTTGAGCGTTGGCGCGGCCGTGCCCGCGGAGAGCGTCAGGTGCTCTGCTCCAACGTGGATAGCGTGCTAATCGTGCAGGCGCTCGGTGCCGGCGAGGTGCTGCTCGACCGCGTGGCGCGCTCGCTGGTGTTGGCACTCGACTGCGATGCCGAGCCGGTGGTGGTGCTCACCAAAGCTGATCGCTGCGATGCCGAGGAGCTCGAGCGCGATCTGGACCGCGTGCGCCGCCTGGTGGGTCCGGACGTGCGCGTAATCGTGACGTCCTCTGCCGAGGGCCGCGGCCTGGACGAGGTCCATGCCTGCGTGCCTGCCGGGAGCTGTGCCATGATTCTGGGCGAGTCGGGTGCCGGCAAGTCGACGCTGCTCAATGCACTGCTGGGCCACGATACGTTGGCGACCGGCGGTGTGCGTGAACGCGACGACCAGGGCCGTCACACTACCGTCGCGCGCGTGATGGTGGCGCTGCCGGGCGACGCCGGCGTGATCGCCGATGCTCCGGGCCTGCGCAGCCTACCGCTCGTGGGTCACGAGCGAGGTCTGGCGCGCGCTTTCCCCGAGATTGTCGAGGCATCGCGCGCGTGCCGGTTTGGCGATTGCACACATACCCATGAGCCGGGTTGCGCCGTTCGCGAGGCCGAGGACGCCGGGCAGATCGACAGTCTGCGTCTGGAAACGTTCCAAAACTTGGCGTCATCCATGCGCGTGAGCGCTCAAATGCTCGATCCCGATGTCCATCTGTAATTGATTTTTCCTATGACAGCCGTCTCCCAACTGTTCGGGAGACGGCTTTTTTGCTGCGGAAAAGCCTCGAAATATGCAGTTTGCTGACATGCTGACCAAAACCTTGCCACGAGCTTGACGGGCTGGTCAGCTTTTGGTCAGCGATTGGTTTGACATCGAAAACCAAGATCGCGATTGCGCCGCTTTGCACTCTGACCGCCCAGACAATGGTGGTACGGGCATTCGCCCGGCACTGCCATGAGAGGAGCGGCCGTGAACAAGAGCAAGCGCATCGCCATCAGTCTGGTCGCGGGCGTGCTCGCTGCTCTGCTCTGCATGGTTTACGGCTCGTCGATCCGCTCGCAAGCCGAACAGGTCCAGGCTGAGACCTTGGCCAAGTATGGTGGCGATCGCGTCGAGGTATGCGTCGCGGCGCGCGATATCGATGTGGGCGAGACCCTCGATGAGACCAATGTCATAACCCAGGAATGGCTGACAAGTCTGCTGCCGCGTGACGCGGTGACCGAGCTGCGCCAGGTGCGCGGCGACGTGACGACTTCGCGTATTCCCAAAAACGCCGTGATCTGCAATGTCTACACCAAGGCCGAGAGCCACAAGCTCGAGGTGCCTAAGGGCAAGGTCGCCGTTTCGGTGGCGGTCGATGCCGAGCACTCGGTCGGCGGCGCCACGGGCGTGGGCAGCTACGTGGATGTGTATGTGCAAAAAGACGGCGTAACCGATCGGCTGTGCGGCGCGTACGTGATCGATACCAGTGAGGATTCCGGTGCCACGCGCGAGGGCAAGATCGAATGGGTGACGCTGGCGGCTGACCCCGAAGACGTCAAGGAACTGCTGGGGGCATCGGGCAAGGGAACGGTCAGCTTGACGATTCCCGCCACGGCGCGCGGCAAAAAGAGCGGAGGCGACGAGTGATGAAGGCAATCTGGCTTGCGTGCTGCGCATGCGGCGATTACGGGCTGTTGCAGCGGGAAGTCGAGGGCCGTGATGCGGGTGCACAGGTGCTTCGCGTGGGTGATCTGGACGGGCTGATTTCCATGGCGCGGGCGTTTCCGTCGCGCCGCGGGGCTGCCATCATCGCGGCGTCTCTGTTTGATACCGAAGATGTGCGCAAGACTGTTGCGCACCTGACGGCCGAAGGCCGCGTGAGCCGCGTGGTCGTGTTGATAGAAGCACTCGATCCGTCGGATATCGAGGGGCTGTTTCGCGCAGGGGCGACCGAGGTCATCGCTGCGCACAGTATATGCGGCAACGGGCGCGCGGGCGAGGGAGCGGTTGATTCCGATCGGCGCATGACGATTGAGCCCGATGCTTTTGTTGATAGGGAACCCGGGGCGCCTCGCGCTACAAGAGGCCCGCGTGTTGATGATTATGGAAAAGCGGAAGCCGAGCATGGTCGGCGCCCCCGGAACCCCCTTGTATACGATGACGCTGGAGGGCCAGCGCAGCACGCTGGCGACTCCCCGGCTGTAGATATGGGATACGTGCACGGCGTGAATCTGGCGGATGAACTCGACGAAGTTGAGGGCTTTGCCGGGTGCGGCGAGTTGTCGCTGATGCAGCATGAGCAGATTACACAGAACGAGCCTGCCTCGCAGACCGAACAGGCTGCCATGCCGGCTTGGACGCAGCGCGTGGTTGCGGCGGGGGAGACGGGGGCGCTGTCACCGACGCCCGCTCCGCCGCCTCCGATGCCGCCGGCAGACGCTGCCGCTCCGCAGCATCGAGCTCCGGTCATCTGCGCCATTTCGGGTTCGGGCGGTTGCGGCAAGTCGACGATCGTTGCCACCATGGCACACGCATCGTCGCTGTTGGGCTTGCGTGCCGCCGTGCTCGACCTGGACCTGATGTTTGGAAACCTTTACGACTTGTTAGGCGTCGATGCTCCGCGAGATATGGCGGCACTTATCGAGCCGTCGGCGGCGGGCGCGCTTGCCGAGCCGGATATCGTGGCCGCATCGATGCGCGTGGCGCCGGGCGTTACGCTCTGGGGCCCCGTCGCGGCGCCCGAGCAAGCCGAGCTCATGGCACGTCCGGTGGAGCTACTACTTGATGTTCTGCGTCGCGAATCCGACGTGGTCTTTATCGATACCTCGGTCTTTTGGGGCGATGCCGTGGCGGCTGCGGTGGCGGCGAGCGACCGTTGCCTGGTCGTTGGCGATGCGGCGGTGTCGTCCGCGACATCGGCATCGCGCGTCATTGAACTGGCAAGTCGAGTAGGTGTGCCGCGCACGCGCATGAGCGCCGTGTTCAACCGGTTCGGTGCGCGCGGGGCAGACGAGGACGTCGCCATGCGCTTTGAGATTGCCTGCGCGTTGAGCTCCAAGATTCGTATCGCCGATGGCGGGCAGGATCTCGCCGCGCTCATGGCGTTTGGGCGCGCTGACGAGGCAGTGGGGCAGACCAGCGCTTTCGCGACCAGCGTGCGCGAGGCCACGCGCGAGATGCTCGTGGAACTGGGGTGTGCCGTCGGCCCTTGGAGCGATATGGTCGCCGACCGTGCAACGCGTACCGAGCGTCCGCGTATCCGCCTTCCCTGGTCGCGCGAGGGTGATCAGCGATGAGTCTGCAAACAAGGATTAAGGCTGCCGGCGCTGCAGCGGCGGCAGCGCCTGTAGATGCGGGGCGTCGCCGCGCGGTGAAACGACGTACCAAGCGCGCCGTGATGGACCGCATGGGTTACGACGAAGTGGCGCGTATCAGCGCCTATATCGACCCGGCACTTGCCCGCTCGGAATTACGTCCCGCGGTGGAGGCGGCGCTCAATGTTGAAGAGCCGACCGATCTCGCGACGACCGAGCGCGAGACCATCATCGACGAGATTTTGGATGACGTGGTGGGCCTGGGGCCGTTGCAGCCGCTCATCGAGGACGACACCGTTACCGAGATCATGATCAACGGCTGCCGCTCGGCTTTCTTTGAACGCGGCGGCGTCTTGCACCCCATCGAGCATGCGTTTGAGGATGATGAACAGATCCGTGTGCTTATCGACCGCATCATCTCGCCACTTGGCCGCCGTATCGACGAGCGCAGCCCCATCGTCAACGCCCGCCTCAAAACGGGCTATCGCGTCAACGCGGTGATTCCGCCTGTGGCGATTGACGGACCGATTCTCACCATCCGAAAGTTCTCGGACCGTATCTGCTCGCTGGACGAGCTTGTGGGGCTGGGGTCGCTGCCGCTTTGGTATGCGCAGCTGCTGTCGTGCGCGGTGTCGCTGCGACAGGACCTGGCGGTTGCGGGAGGCACGGGATCTGGTAAGACCACCCTGCTCAACGCGTTGTCATGCGAGATTTCCACCGGCGAGCGCATCGTGACGATCGAGGACTCTGCCGAGCTCAAGTTTGCGCATCATCCGCACGTGGTGCGCCTAGAGGCGCGCGAGGCTTCAATTGAGGGCGAGGGCGCGGTGACGATCCGCGACCTGGTGACCAATGCCCTGCGCATGCGCCCCGACCGCATCGTGGTGGGTGAGGTGCGCGGTGCCGAGTGCTGCGACATGTTGCAGGCCATGAACACGGGCCACGACGGGTCGCTCACCACGCTTCATGCGGGCTCAGAACAGGAGACCGTGGTACGTCTGACGTTGCTTGCGCGTTATGGCATCGATCTGCCGAGCGAGCTCATCGAGGAGCAGATTGCCATGGCGCTCGACGGCATCGTGATGTCCGAGCGCCACGCCGATGGCAGGCGTTTCGTCTCCTCGTATTCGGGAGTGCGTCGCGCCGCGTCGGGCGGCGTAGAGCTCGAGCGCTATGTGACTTTCGATGCCGCCGAGCGCACCTGGACGCTTGACCGCGAGCCGCCGTTTATCGCAGAAGGCCTGCGGTCGGGGACGCTCACACAAGAGGAGGTGGACGAATGGAGGTCGCTGTGCCCCTCGTCGTAGGGGGCTTGGCAGGGTTTTCTGTTGCGACGGCATGCGGGGCGGAACCTCGTGTGCCGCAGGTGCCGCCGGCGGAGCTGGCGCGTCAGGCGCTCGAGACGGTGGCAGAGAAGCTGCCGCGTGAGCTGGTGGAAAACGATCTGCTGAAAAAGATCGCCCGTTCGTGGGCATCGCTGGCTCCGGCGCATCGCCTTGGCCTCGTGATCGAAGATGCTTCGGGGCGTTTGGCGTTTCTGCTGCTATCGAGCGGTGTCTGCTGCGTTTTACTGACGATGGTGTCGTTATCGCCCCTCGGATTTGCCTTGGGACTTGTTGCTCCGATTGCCGTTGGCGCCGCTCGGGATGGCTTTGAGAGCCGGCGCGAGCAACACGATGCAGAAGAGGCCATGCCCGAGGCGTTTACCGCACTTTCCATGTCGCTTGCCTCGGGACATTCGCTGGCCCAGGGCATGCGCTTTGTGGGCGCTCATGCGCAAGAGCCGGTACATACCGAGTTTTTGCGGGTAGCGGCGGCGATCGATTGCGGCATCTCGGCGACCGACGCGCTCGATGACTTGCTCGTGCGCATCGACGCCCCCGGCCTTTCGCTTGTGACCTTGGCGCTCAAGGTGTCTCAGCGCACCGGTGCTCCGCTTGCCGACTTACTGTCCGAGGCGTCGAGCATGGTGGGGGAGCGCATTGAGCTCAAGCGCCGCCTGGATGTTAAGACGTCGCAGGCTCGCATGTCGGCGCATATGGTCGCGGCGATGCCGGCGGGCATGTGCGCGGTGTTGGCGCTGCTTTCGGCAGATTTTCGTCGCGGTCTTGCGATGCCTGCCGGCGCGGGCGCTGTGGTGCTGGGTCTTGCCCTCAACGCCGTTGCCCTGGTGGTTATCCGGCGCATTATGCGGGTGGAGCTATGAGCGCCCCGGTTGCAGTTGCGGCTTGCCTATGCGCCCTGAGTGTATTTGTCGCGACGGGTTTGGATCGGGCGGATGCACGCAAGATCGCAGGGGCCTGCAAGCGCGAGGCGGTGCTGGTCGCTGCCGCGGGTCGCTCGGTGGTCGATGCTCTGACCGCGCGAGTGAAGGGTGCGGTTGGAGCGGGCAGCCCGGCGCGAGTGTCGCTCGGCGAAGTGTCCGAGATGATCGATGTTGTGCGCTTGGGTCTTTCGGCCGGTCTTTCGTTTGATGCGGCGCTTGGGATTTTCTGTGCCAACCGCCGGTCAGTGCTGGCTCTTCGACTTGAGCGGGCCTGCATGGCGTGGCAGGTGGGCGTGGGCACGCGTGAGGACGAGTTGTTGGCCGCCGCGCGCGACCTGGACGTGCGAGCGCTCGAGACCTTTGCCATCACGGTGGGGCAGGCGCTCGCTTTGGGTGCCCCACTTGCCGAGACGCTGGCCGCTCAAAGTCGCGAGATTCGTGCGGCTCATCGCGCCGCGGTCGAGCGCGAGATCGAGCGTGCGCCCGTCAAGCTGCTGATTCCCACCGGCACACTCATCTTGCCGGCGTTGCTTCTGTCCATATTGGGCCCGCTGCTGGGAGCAGGCGGGATGATGTAGGGAGGAATACATGAACACGATGGTCGAAGTTGCTGACAAGGCTTGGAACTGGGCTTTTTGCCGGGCGATTCGCGCTCGCCAGCATGCCAAGGAGCTGTTGCAGGAGGAGAGCGCGCAGGGTACCACCGAGTACGCCATTTTGGTGGGTGTGCTTGTGGTGATCGCGATTATTGCCATCGTTGCATTTAAAGGCAAGGTCCAAGATCTATGGAACGCTATCAGCGAGGGCATCAACAGCCTGTAGAGGACGAGCGCCCCATCGGGGTGCTGCTGGTGTTTGCTTGCCTGACCGTGGCGATAGCGGCGGTGCTTTGGGGGCTTAACGCCGCGCGGCAGCAGCGTCCTGGGGCCGCCTTCGATTCGGGCTCAGATTCGGCGGTGGCGTCTCAAAAAGATGAGATGCGAGATGCGGACGATTCGGATGTCGCTGTCACGGCGCAAACTTTTCTGCGGACGCTCGACAAGCGGTCTGGCACTGCGACGGATTCGCCTGGGGACAACGCGATTGCGGTCCGGCTTGCATGGTCCGAGGACCGACCGATGACCGAGGCAGCGGCGGATATGTTACGCGCCTACCGCGAGGTGCCAACGGCCCAGCTTGCCCTGAGCGGCTATCTCGATATTAAGGGCAACGTATGGGGCGCCATCGTGCGCGATGGGCGCGGCTGGGTCGATATGGTGACGGTTGCCGCGGATGCTGGCGATGCTTCGTGTCGTCTGCGCGCCGTGCGTCTGGTCCCGCAAACAATATGCTCAAAGGAGGGATCGTGAAATGCATGGCGTTCTGCGTGAAGAGTTTGCCCAAGCGACTGTGGAATACGCCATCGTCACGGTGGCGCTGTTATCGATCGTGCTGGCGATTGTGGGACTTTGGCGTGCTGGCACCGATGGACGCTTGGCGGCGCTGGTTGAGCGGGCGGCATCCCATGGCGTTGCCTCGACGTCGGTTATCGACGCCGCTGCGGGTGCTAAGGACATCGCGTTGTATTGATATCGCGCGCGAGGACCGGGCGCAGTCTACGGTCGAGGCCGCTTTTTTGCTGCCGACGTTTCTGACGCTCATCCTTCTCGCATTGCAACCGGTGTGTCTGCTTTATACGCACGCGGTCATGGAGTCTGCCGCCGCCGAGACCGCGCGGCTCATGACCACGACGACGGCGGAGGACGACGATCTTAAGGAGTTCACCCGCCGCCGGCTTGCCGCAGTGCCCAACGTTTCGGTCTTTCATGCCGGCGGGCCGTTGTCGTGGGATATCGAGCTTGGCCGGGCCGGTGCGGGTGGCGTCTCGGCCGTGTCCGTTTCCGGCGAGGTCAAGCCGTTGCCTGTGATCGGTGCGTTTGCGCGGGCTATGGGTGGTACCGCCGAGGGCGGCTACGTTGAGCTCAAGGTCGATGTCTCGTATCAATCGCGTCCCGAATGGCTGGAGGGAGATTATGATTCGTGGATTGCTGCATGGGATTAAGCGTTTCTGGTCTAGATGCGTTTTGACGCGCCGTCCGAGCTGCCATCGCAAGCGAGGCGGCTTTATGGGCCGCGCCGGTATCGACCTGTTTATCGAAGACGGTGCCTACACCACGCTTTCTTTTGCCGTGGTCATCCTAGTGGTGCTCACGTTGTTGTTTTCGTCGACCGCGGCGATATGGAGCATGTCGCGTGCCGGGGATACCCAGGTGGCGGCCGATAGTGGCGCGCTGGCGGGTGCCAACGTAGTGTCGTCCTATCACACGGCTGCCACGGTGGTTGATGCGAGCATCTTGAGTCTGGGGCTGGCGGGGTTTGCCACAATCGGGACGGGCCTGGTCGCCATCCTCATCCCAGGTGCCGAACCAGTTGCCGGCAATATGGTCGACACCGGGATTGAGATCATTAAAACGCGCAACAAGTTTGCCAAAAGCGCATCGGAAGGCTTGCAGAAAATCGAGACGGCTCTGCCGTATCTGATTGCCGCGCGTGCCACGCGGGCGGTGTCGGCGCAGGATACCGATAGTGTGGCCTATACCGGTACGGCGCTTGCCGTGCCCAGGACATCCGAATCGGACTTCGCCGCGCTCAAAGGGTCAGAGATCTCGACCGATGCCATCGAGAGCACCTCAAAAGACCTTGACTATGCTGCCAAGGAACTGAAGAAAGCGTCCGAGAAAACGTCAAAGGCCAAGGAACGCGCCTGGCTTGCCGATTGCGGTGGATCGGACAGAGGCGCAGTCGGAAGCTGTTCGTGCATGTGGGAACGCGCGAAGAACTTGGCGAAGCTTTCGGATATTGAGAATCCGCACTATGCCTCGAGTGTCACATGGGAGCCGCAAGTGGCGCTCGATCGCGCGAAGGCCTATTACCGCTTGCGCCTTGCAAACGAGGCACCTCAGGGCTCAAGCGTCGAGACGAAGGCGGAGTCGGCGGCGCGCAAGGCGTTTTACACCTATGCGAGTACAGAGGTCAATCGTGCATATGTAACCGAGGACGGAGATGCAGTCACTTTCCATATCCCGCTGTTGCCGCGCAACGCTGACGAGGTGCGAGCGACGGAACTCTATACCGATGCGGCGTGGCCAACCAGCGCCATCGATGGCAAGACGTATCTGCATTACGGAACGAGTTGCCCCAACTATAAGAAGGGGTCGCCAGGCGGGCTAGCCTCGGTTGCTGATTATGACGGGCAGGACAGATGCAACAGATGCCATTTTGGCGTTTCGTCGCTCGGTGCCGTTGCAGCGCCTTCGACTTCTATCGAAAACGGCTTCGAATACCACTTCGATAAGTTCAAAGAGGCCCTGGAAGACTACGTCGAATGCCGCAACAAAGAACTCGAACTTGAGCGTCAGACCGAGGATGAGGTCGACCGTGCGGGCAATGCGTTTGACCAGGCCATTAAAGCGCTTTCGGGCGAGCGCCCGCGTATCGCTCCGCCCGGTCGCAACGGCGTGGTCGCCTTTGCAGTTTCGGGTGACATTACCAGCCCCGATCAACTTAACTCCTCGTTTAACACGGCAGTCAGGCTTGGCGATCGCGGCGCTATCTCTGCTGCGGTGTTGGCACCCGATGACGCGACGGCGCAAAACAACGTGCTTTCGCGATTTTTCTCGACATTGAAGGAACGCTCGGGCGGCGTTGCCGGCGTGCTCGACGGCGTCATGGATGTTTGGGGACGGCTGCTCGTAGGATACGGTGATATTCACGGTTCGGCCGACGAACTTATGGACGAGATGATTAAAGGCCTAGGAGGGGGCAGCGGCGCGTTGGGCTCCATCGCATCGTGGCTCGGCGATACCGTTTCGGCGTCCGTGGCGGCGCTGGGTTTGGAACCGTGCGACTTGCGCCTGCGAAAGCCGGTGCTGACCGATTCCGCCAATGTCATTAAGAGTCCGGGGTCTGACATTGCGGGTCTCTCTCAAGCGCAAGACAAACTGCGAAGTATTCCGTTGGGCGTGACCGATCCCAAGGCGCTTTGCGAGGCGTTGGAATATCAAGTCGAACGCACCATTAGCGGTACGGTGTTCACGCTTGCGGAGATTCCTCTGCCCGGCGGCGGCTCCATCCCACTCACCGTCGATGTCGCCACGCTGGTTGGCGCTCTGGGCGGTGGGTCGTAATGAGTATCCGCATGCGTCTGCGCGAGGAGCGCGCCCAAGCGACGGTGGAGATGGCGGTGGTTACGCCCGTTTTGCTGGTGCTGGCACTCATCGTGTACAACGTCATGATCTTTGCCAGCGCTGTCGCGCGCTTCGACCGCGTGGTACCCGACATCGTGTTGGCGCACGCCGTGGCGTCGGAGGGGGAGGGCGACGAAAGCTCTGCCGATGCCTCGGCGACGGTTCAGACTCAAATTCTGAATGCCATGGAAGGCTATGACTTGCGGATCGAAGTGTCGAGCGAGCAAGGCGCGGAGGCATTGGATGGTGGCCTGCTCTCCCTATCCGGTACGTTTAGGACCTACACCTGCACCATGCACTATGAGCCGTGGCCGACTTCTCTCAGCATCGCTGGCGTTTCGCTGGGGGCGCCGACAACGTTGTCGCACGAGCGCGCGGTGACGGTCGATCCATGGCGTCCGGGGGTGGTCATGTGACCGCGGTCTCGTCTTACATCGCCTACGCGCGGGCACTCAACAGGCTGGGTTGGACGCCGGCCGAGTTTGTGGTGGCGGAGTCGTTTGCCGTGCGCCTGCGCGGCATGCTGGGACGGCGTCCGGTTGCCGCCAACGGCCTGCCGCTTGTCATGGCGTTTCCGCACTGTTCCTCGGTCCACACGTGTTTTATGGCTTATCCCATCGATATCGCCTTTATCGATGCGCGCGGCTATGTCCTCGTATGCTACGAAAACGTACGTCCCTGGCGTATGTGCTCCTGTCCCGGCGCCTGGGCCGTACTAGAGCGCCCTTCAATCATTGTTTCGACCCCTGCTCTCCAACGCGTGCCGGCTTAAGGGACTGAGCGAAAAACTTCTTGCTGCCGGCTGATGCCTCTGACGTGCCGATTTATAGAACCGAGGCTGTGCTCAAAAACTTTTTTAAAATTCTCGGTTGACCGGAACGCGTCCTTGGTTATACTAATCAAGCCTTGAAACAAGGCACACCTCAAATGGCTGGGTAGCTCAGTTGGTAGAGCAGAGGACTGAAAATCCTCGTGTCAGGGGTTCGATTCCCTTCCCCGCCACCTTGAATTGACTAGGACCTCTGCAAAGGGGTCCTTTTCTTTTATCGAGGACTCTGCGGAAATTGCGTCCCGGAATTTGGCTTCAGAGTGGGATGCGTTTTCCGCTTTGAGGCCGCTTGGGAAAGCACGACTCGGAATCCGGCGTCAGAATGGGACGTGCTTTCCTTTTTCGGCCTTTGGCGGAAACTGCGTCCCAGATCCCGCGCTCAGAACGGGATGCATTTTCCGGTTGAGGCCTCGAACGGAAAATGCATCCCAGTCTTTTGCGAAAAACGGGATGCGCTTTCCGGCCGCCTACTTCCGGCGCATATGTACATCTCGGCGCGCCATCTCGGGCCCGCCCAGACATTCCTCCCACTTTCGCGTCACTTTGCAGACCGTTCGGTCGCCTGTCTGCATGCGCGGGTATACTCAAATCGATAGATATGTCATGCAAGAGCGATGCGGGCTTAGCCCGTATGATTCAAAAGGGGGCAGTGATGGAGAGGATACTCGGCGTTAATCTCTCTGGCTGGTTTATTCCCGAGCCTTGGGTGACCCCGTCGCTATACGCGGCGACCGGTGCATCCAACGCGGCCGAGCTGCAGGAGGCCATGGGCACCGCCGCCTATAACGAGCGCATGCGCCGTCATTACGAGACGTTTGTGAGTGAGGACGATTTCCGTCGCATGGCGCAGATCGGTCTCAATGCCGTGCGTCTGCCGGTGCCCTGGTATGCCTTTGGCTCGCAGGAGTCCGATGCGTCCTACATCTCGGTTGTCGACTACATCGACCGTGCAATTGAGTGGGCTGCCAAGTACGACATCCGCGTGCTGCTTGATCTGGCAACTGTGCCCGGTGGCCAGGGCGATTCCAATGATTCGCCCACCACGCCGGAGGCTGTCGCCGAGTGGCATTCGTCCACCAACGGCCGTCATGTCGCACTCGACGTGCTCGAGCGCTTGGCCGAGCGTTACGGCGAGGCCGAGAGCCTGCTGGGCATTGAGCTGTTGGACACGCCGCAGATGAGTGTCCGCAAGAGCCTCTTCACCATGACGGATGGCATTCCGGCGCACTACCTGCGCAACTTCTATCGCGACGCCTACGAGCTCGTCCGTTCGTATATGCCCGAGGATAAGATCGTCGTCTTCTCGTCGTCGGGGCATCCCAACGAGTGGAAGCATTTTATGCGCGGCGCCAAGTACAAGAACGTCTACATGGACCTTCACCTGTACCATTACCGTGACGAGTATGCGCTCGATATCACGAGCCCCCGCGGGCTGACGACGGCGATTTCGCGCAACAAGCGCGAGCTCAAAGAAGCGATTTCGGCTGGGTTCCCCGTGCTGGTGGGCGAATGGTCGGGCGCGGCGATCTTTGCCAACTCGTCGGTTACGCCCGAGGGCCGCAATGCCTACGAGCGCGTGTTTATCGCCAATCAGCTGGCTTCGTTTGCGCCGGCTGCCGGTTGGTTCTTCCAAACGTGGAAGACCGAGAAGCGCATTGCAGCATGGGACGCCCGCGCGGCGCTCGGTACGCTCGAGCGCGGCATGATTGAATAGGTTGATATGACGCGAAACAGCGCCCATACGGGCAAACTCTATGTGGTCGGCACGCCCATCGGCAACTTGGGCGACCTGTCCCCGCGCGTTGGCGAGGCCTTTGCCGCCGCCGATGTCATCTGCTGCGAAGACACGCGTGTGACGTCAAAGCTGCTGATGCACCTGGGCATTTCCAAGCCGCTTGTCCGTTGCGACGAGAATGTGATCGCCAGCCGCGCCGCCGGCCTGGTCGACCGTCTGCTGGCGGGGGAGACCCTCGCCTTTGCCTCGGACGCCGGCATGCCGAGCGTGTCCGATCCCGGCCAGGCGCTGGTCGAGGCGGCACGTGAGGCCGATGTGCCCGTCGAAGTTATTCCCGGGCCCTCTGCTTGCGTCACGGCGCTTGTTTCGTCCGGCATTCCCTGCGAGCATTTCTTCTTCGAAGGCTTTTTGGGTCGCAAGCACGGCGACCGCGTGCGCCGACTGCAGCGCCTTGCCGTGGTGCCCGGCGCGCTCATCTTCTACGAGTCTCCACATCGCATCGTGGCGACGCTCGAGGCCGTGGTGGAGGTCTTTCCCCAGCGTGAGGTTGCCGTCTGCCGCGAACTCACCAAGCTGCACGAGGAAGTCTTGCGCGGACCCGCCGCCCAGCTTGCCGAGGAACTGCGTGCTCGCGGCGAGGTAAAGGGCGAGATTGCGCTGGTCATCGCGCCGCCGAGCGAGGACGAGGAGGCCGGCATCGTGCCGGTTGGCGCCGCGGCAGCGGATCCTGACGAGGCCCTGCGCGAGGATATCCGCTCCGCGCTCGAGGAGGGGGAGCCCGCCTCTGCGGTGGCCAAGCGCCTGTCTCAGAAGTATTCGCGCCGCAAGCGCGATGTCTATGCCATGGTGCTCGATATGCAATAGATGGAGGATATCCAGCCCTTGCGCTAGAATCATCCCCTGTATGCAACGTTTTTCTGGAGGACAAACCCCATGGATCAAAGCAAGCCTTCGTTCTTTATCACGACGCCCATCTACTACGTCAACGCCGATCCGCACCTGGGCACGGCTTATTCCACCATCATCGCCGACGTCCAGGCTCGCTATCGCCGCTCCGCCGGCTACAACGTCAAGTTCCTGACCGGCATGGACGAGCACGGCGAGAAGGTCGCCGAGGCCGCAGCCAAGCATGGCATGACGCCGCAGGAGTGGACCGACAGCCAGGCTCCGCACTTCAAGGAGCTTTGGAGCAAGCTCGAGATTTCCAACGACGACTTCATCCGCACCACTGAGCCGCGCCAGCATCATGCCGTGCAGTACCTGTGGGAGCGCATGAAGGAGTCCGGCTATCTGTATAAGGGCAGCTACGACGGCTGGTATTGCGTGCCTGACGAGACCTACTTCACCGATACGCAGGTCCAGAAGGGCGACGAGGAGTACGGCAGCGTCGGCCAGCACCTGTGCCCCGACTGCCACCGTCCGCTTGAGCGCGTGCAGGAGGAGTCCTACTTCTTTAAGCTTTCCGCCTTCCAGGACAAGCTGCTCAAGCTCTATGACGAGCACCCCGACTTTGTCGAGCCTGCGTTCCGCATGAACGAGGTGCGCAGTTTTGTCGAGGGCGGCCTTAACGATCTTTCCGTGAGCCGCACGAGCTTTGACTGGGGCATTCAGGTCCCGTTTGACGAGGGTCACGTGACCTACGTATGGTTCGATGCGCTGCTCAACTATATGACGGCCGTCGGTTACGGTGTCGACACCGACGAGGCGCGTGCCGAGCTGGCCTATCGCTGGCCCGCGCAGTTCCACATCGTGGGTAAGGACATCATCCGCTTCCACTGCGTCATTTGGCCCGCCATGCTTATGGCCATCGGCGAGGCCCTGCCCGAGCACGTCTTTGCCCACGGTTTCCTGACCGTGCGCAATGCCGAGACCGGCAAGGCCGAGAAGATGTCCAAGAGCCGCGGCAATGCCATCGCTCCGCAGGACGTTATCGACATGCTGGGCGTCGAGGGCTATCGCTACTACTTTATGACCGACGTCGTCCCCGGCACCGACGGTGCCATCAGCTTCGATCGCATGGAGCAGGTCTACAACGCCGACCTGGCCAACAGCTGGGGCAATCTGATTTCGCGTTCGCTCAACATGAGCGGCAAATACTTTGACGGTTGCGCGCCCGCCAAGCCCGCATCGTTCGATGCGTTCGACAACCCGCTGGCAAAGATCGCCGATGGTCTGGTCGAGCGCTACATGGCCAAGATGGACGTGCTCGATTACGGTGGAGCTAAGGACGAGGTTATGGAGCTCATCCATGCCGCCAACCACTACATCGAGGACTCCGAGCCCTGGGCGCTTGCCAAGGACGAGGCCAAGGCTGACGAGCTGGCGTTTGTGATCTACAACCTGCTCGAGGCCATCCGCATTGCCGCTCACCTGCTGATGCCGTTCATGCCCCAGACCTCTGCCGAGGCCCTGCGCCGCCTGTCCTGCGAGGACGAGGCCGCGACCGACGACCTCAAGGGCATTTGCGCTTGGGGCCTGCTTGCAGGTGGTCAGCCCGTCGAGAAGGGCGAGCCGCTGTTCCCGCGTCTGGGCTAAGACGCCGCGCGCCATATCGGCAATTTGCTGTTTAGATGTAAGGGCATGGCCGCAACGGTCCATGCCCTTTTGTTTCAAGACGCCGCCACCATGCTAAGGAGGCAACTATGACAACTTCGCCTTTGGCAAACCCCACGGCAACAAGGGAGCTGCTGGAGGAGTTTGGCCTTGCGACCAAGCATCGCCTGGGCCAGAACTTCCTGATCGACAACCATGTAATTGAGCGCATTTGCGAGCTTTCCGAGCTTGCGGGCGATGAGCGCGTGCTCGAGGTTGGCCCGGGCGTTGGCACGCTTACGCTTGCGCTGCTGCAGGAGGCGGCGTGTGTCACGTCGATCGAGGCCGATCCCGAGCTCGAGCCGGTGCTCGATGCCCATGCCGCCGACTACGCCAACTTCCGCTTTATCATGGGCGATGCGCTCAGGGTAACGCCGGAGCAGATTGAGCAGGCTGCGGGCGGTGAGCCGACGGTATTTGTCGCGAACCTGCCCTATAACGTGGCGGCGACAATCATCCTGCAGTTCTTCCAGACGATGCCCGCGCTCAAGCGCGCCGTCGTCATGGTTCAAAAGGAGGTTGCCGATCGCATTGCCGCAGTGCCGGGTAACAAGACCTATGGCGGCTATACGGCAAAGCTCGGCCTGTATGCGCAGGTTACGGGTCGCTTTGAGGTGCCGCCGCGTTGCTTTATGCCGGCGCCGCACGTGGACTCGGCCGTCGTGCGTATCGACCGTGTTGACGGCGTGGTGCCCGAGGGGCTCGATCGCGAATTTGTGGCCCGCGTGATTGATACTGCATTTGCTCAGCGTCGCAAGACCATCCGCAATTCCATGAGCGCCAACGGCTTTGCCAAGGACGTGCTCGATGCCGCCTTTGAGGCTTGCGGTATCGCATCCACCACGCGCGCCGAGACGCTTGATGTTGCCGACTTTGTCCGCCTGGCCCAGGAGCTAATCCATGACGCTTAATGCCGAACGCGTGACGTTTACCAAGAAAAAGAAGACGGTTGCTTGTCCCGTGCCCTTGGCGCCGCTTGCCGACACGCATGCACATCTGCTTTCGTTCTGGGGCAAGGATGTGCCCGAGACGCTCCTGCGTGCCAAAGCCGCGGGCGTCGACCTGTTGGTGACGATGCTCGACCCCATCGCCGACAAGCGCAGCGTGACGGACTATAGTGACTGGCTCGTGCGCGAAATTCTGCCGATGCAGGATATCCCGCAGATCAAGTATCTTGCCGGTGTGCATCCGTATGGCGCACCGGACTATACCGACGACGTTCGCGCACAGGTCGTTGCCGCACTCGATGATCCCTTATGCGCCGGTATTGGCGAAATCGGCCTGGACTACCACATGGACTATGACGACGATATCGCGCCGGCACCCCATAACGTGCAGATTGACTGCATGGCGCGCCAGCTCGAGCTTGCCGTGTGCCGTAACGTGCCGGTGGAGCTACATCTGCGTCACGAGGACACGGACCAGGAGCGTACCTCGCACGTGGACGCCTACAACGTGCTTCGTGAGGTGGGCGTGCCCCAGGCCGGTTGTGTGCTGCACTGCTTTGGCGAGGACCGCGCCACGATGGAGCGCTTTGTGGAGCTGGGCTGCTATATCGCCTATGGTGGTGCGGCCACCTTTAAGCGCAACGACGACGTGCGCGAGGCATTTGCGGCAACCCCACTCGATCGAATTTTGTTCGAGACGGATTGCCCGTATATGGCTCCGGAGCCCATTCGCGGTCTTGAATGCGAGCCCGCAATGATCTCCATTACGGCAAACGCGCTGGTCAACGACCGTGTCGATCGTACCGGCGAGGATGCTGAGGCAATCGCGCGAGCAGCTTGGGAAAATGCCTGCAAACTTTTTCAAAAATAGTTCTTGCGTTCGCGATGGCGCTCCGTTATTCTAATTCCTGCACGCGGGCGTGGCGGAATTGGCAGACGCGTACGGTTCAGGTCCGTATGGGGGCAACCCCATGAAGGTTCAAGTCCTTTCGCCCGCACCATTGAATGAAAGAGCTCCCAGCAATGGGAGCTTTTTTGTTATGGGACGTTTTTGGCAGATTTGACATATCGATTTCGCGCGGTAGATGCCCCTGTGGTCAAAAAGTGGCAAATATGAGTACTGACATGAAAATAGAGACATTTCATGAAGCCATTTTTGCTCATTTTACGCAACAGATGTACGCTAATTTGGCTCAACCTTGAGACAAAATGAAGTAATTTCGATAGACCTCGGGTTCAACGAGGCGATTTTGACCCAAATACGCTGTTACTAAACCGGTAACAGTACTCATATTTGGCCTTTTTTGACCACGGGTCCTCTTGTTGGTGTCACATAGCTGCTTCGTGCGGGTATCCTAATGCCAACGTGTGCCTATCAGAGGAGAGACCATGCTGTTGTCCGGTATCATCGCCGCCCTTACCAGCCTTTTGATTCCCATCATCATTCTGTTGCTGCTGCTTCCCAACGCCTGCTATGTCGTTGAACAGCAACATGCCGTGATCATCGAGCGTCTGGGCAAGTTTAACCGCATCGTCAACGCGGGCTTCCACATGAAGGTGCCCGTGATCGACCGCAAGGCCGCCACGGTGAGTCTGCGCACCATGAAAAACGGTTTTGGCATCGACGTTAAGACCCAGGACAACGTGACCATCGGCCTTGAGGTCTCTGCTCAGTACCACGTGAGCTATGACATGGGCGCCGGCCCGGCAGATTCGGGCATCTACAAGAGCTACTACATGCTTCAGGAGCCCGTCGACCAGATGCGTGACTTCATCACCGACGCCCTGCGCTCTTCGATTCCCGTCTACACACTCGATGAGGTCTTTGCCAAGAAGGATGACATCGCCAAGGATGTCAACGCTACCGTTTCCGAGCAGATGGCCGCCTACGGCTTCACCCTCGTGTCGACGCTCATCACCAAAATCGCACTGCCGACCGAGGTTGAGAACTCCATGAACGACATCAACGCCGCCCAGCGCAAGCGCGCTGCGGCACAGGAGCTCGCTGAGGCAGACCGCATCAAGCGCGTCACCGAGGCGACTGCCGAGGCTGAGGCTATGGAAAAGGCGGGCGAGGGCATCGCCAACCAGCGCAAGGCCATCGCGCTGGGTATCAAAGATTCGCTCGAGATCATCCAGGAGACGGGTGTCGGCAATGACGAGGCCAACCAACTGTTCATGTTTACGCAGTGGTCCGAGATGATGACGGAGTTCGCTCGCACGGGTAAAACCTCGACGGTCGTGCTGCCGAGCGACTTTTCGCAGTCGGCCTCTATGTTCGAGCAGATGCTGGCTGCCGGTAAGGTTCAGAACGAGTCAAAGGAGTAGACACGCGTGAAATACACCGTCGTTTGTGTCGGTAAGCTCAAGGAGCGCTTTTGGAAGGACGCCTGCGCTGAGTACACCAAGCGCCTGGGTGCCTATGCCAAGGTTGATATCCGCGAGGTGGCCGATATCGACCCGGCTAAGGCGGGCGGCGTGGATGCCGCGCGCGACAAGGAGGGGGCGGCGATTCTTGCTGCCTTGCCGTCTCGAGCGCATGTGATCCTGCTGGCCATTGAGGGCAAAGAGCGCTCGAGCGAGGAGTTTTCGGCGCGGCTCGATGATCTTATGCTGCGTGGTAACAGCGACATCGCCTTTGTGATTGGCGGATCGGACGGCGTGAGCGATGACGTGCGCGCCCGCGCCGACGAGATGCTCAGCTTTGGACGCATTACCTTGCCGCATAACCTGGCGCGCGTGGTGCTGCTGGAGCAAATCTACCGCGCCTGCAAGATTAGTCGTGGCGAGCCGTATCACAAATAGGTCGGCAATACGAAACAATGGCGTGGGACAATACCTTTCGTTTTGAGGAATGTGTCTGAAAGGACTATGAGATATGAAGATTGGATTTGTCGGTTTTGGCAATATGGCGAGCGCTATGGCCGATGGCTGGATCGCTGCCGGTGTAGCTGTGAGCGACATGTGCGCCTGCGCGGGTCGCTACGACGCACTGGTTGAGCGCTGCGAGGCGCGCGGCATGGTCGCCTGTCACGATGCCGCCGAGGTTGTCGCCGCATCCGATATCGTGGTCGCTGCGGTCAAACCGTACATGATCGAGAAGGTATTCGCCCCGCTCAAGGACATTCTTGCCGACAAGGTCGTTCTGTCGGTTGCCTGGACTTGGGACAGTGCCAAGTGGGAGCAGGTCCTGCCGGGCGTCGCGCACATCTCGACGGTGCCCAACACACCGGTTTCGGTGGGCGAGGGCGTCATCGCCTGCGAGAAGGCTTCCACGCTTAGTGATGAGCAGAGCGCAGTGGTGCTTGATCTGCTTGGCAAGCTCGGTGCGGTGGTCGAGCTCGATACGAGCCTGCTGTTTGTGGGCGGCACGGTGGGTGGTTGCGCTCCGGCATTTGTCGCCATGGCAATCGAGGCCCTGGGCGATGCAGCGGTCAAGCACGGTATCCCGCGTGCCGATGCCTATCGCATTGTGAGCCAGATGGTGCTGGGTACGGCAAAGCTGCAGCTTGCAACTGGCCAGCATCCTGCGGCGATGAAGGATGCCGTATGCTCGCCCGGTGGTGCCACCATCAAGGGCGTCGTTGCGCTCGAGGATGCCGGCATGCGCAGTGCCCTGGTCAAGGCAATCGACGCAACTCTCCAGTAAAACCTGCCAAAAAGGGACAGGTTTATTTTGACAGGTTTTTCCTGCGGTTTTGTCCTTTTAGCGATAAGCGCCCCGCAACTGGCTCAATTCCAGTTGCGGGGCGCTTGCGTTTGCCCAGATAAAACCGACCAAAATAAACCTGTCCCTTTTTGGCAGGTTAGTCCCAGAAGCTGTCTTCCTCATCCTCGGACTTGGGTCCGCGGTCGACGTACATCTTATGGGTACGCTTCTCCATTACAAAGGCAAGAATCGCAAATAACAGGATGCCGCCGGCGAAAAGGATGGCAAAACCGGTGCGGGTGCCAAACAAAAAGGAAAAAACTGCGTCCATTGGGTGCCTTCTTGCGTAGTTGAGTTGGGTCGTAAACGCTCATAAGTATATACTTGCCCATACATGTACAAGGTTGCAACCTAAATGGAATGTATATCGCCGGAGGATCTAATGCTTGATATCAAGTTTGTACGCGAGAACCCCGATGCCATCGATGTCGCCATGGCTAACCGCCAGACGTCTTGGGATCGCGAGAAGTTCTTTGAGCTCGACGACGAGCGTCGTGCCGTCATCACCGAGGTCGAGGAGCTCCAGGCTACGCGCAATGCCGAGTCCAAGAAGATCGGCGCCCTGATGAAGGAGGGCAAGAAGGACGAGGCCGAGGCCGCCAAGGAGGCCGTGCGCGCCGTCAACGAGAAGATTGACGGTCTGGCCGAGCGTCGTACCGCCCTCGAGCAGGAGCAGTACGACTTCATGGCTCACCTGCCCAACATTCCTTGCGATGCCACGCCGTACGGCAAGGACGAGGACGAGAACATTGAGCGCCGTCGTTGGGGCACCCCGCGCGAGTTCGACTTCGACTTTAAGCCGCACTGGGATCTGGGCACCGATCTGGACATCCTCGACTTCGAGCGCGGCAACAAGCTCTCCGGCAGCCGTTTTACCGTTCTCGGTGGCGCTGGCGCCCGCCTGGAGCGCGCCCTCATCAACTTCTTCCTCGATACGCACACCAGCCGTGGTTTTAAGGAGTGGTGGCCGCCCATCGTCGTCAAGCGTCAGACCATGTTTGGCACGGGTCAGCTGCCCAAGTTCGAGGACGACGCCTACCACGTCTCGGGCGACAACTTCCTGATCCCCACCGCCGAGGTCGTGCTCACCAACCTGCACGCCGGCGAGGTCCTCGACGCCGACACCCTGCCGCGCCGCTACACCGCCTTCACCCCCTGCTTCCGCGAGGAGGCCGGTTCCGCCGGTCGCGACACCCGCGGCATCATCCGTCAGCACGAGTTCGACAAGGTCGAGATGGTCAAGTTCGCTAAGCCGGAGGAGTCCGACGAGGAGCTCGAGAGCATGACCGCCGAGGCCGAGTACCTGCTGCAGCAGCTGGGCCTTCCGTATCGCGTGATTAGCCTGTGCACCGGCGACTTGGGCTTCTCTGCCCGTCAGACCTACGACGTCGAGGTCTGGCTGCCGAGCTACAACGCCTACAAGGAGATCAGCTCCTGCTCCAACTGCGGTGACTTCCAGGCTCGCCGCGCCAACATCAAGTATCGCGACCCCGAGAACTTCAAGGGTTCGCGCTACCTGCATACCCTTAACGGTTCCGGCCTGCCGGCTGGTCGTACCATGGCTGCTATTCTGGAGAACTACCAGAACGCCGACGGCACCATCACGATCCCCGAGGTTCTGCGTCCCTACATGGGCGGCCTCGAGAAGATCGAGCCGGTCGCGTAAACTAGCTGCATAGGCGATTTGCGAGGGCGCTCCTTTTAGGGGCGCCTTTTTTGTGTACGGCCATACCATGCCGTGCGGACAGCTCGATAGAAAACACACGAACAAACGTTCTGTATACATGCATTTACCTGCTATGCTTTTGTTGACTAAGAGCAAGAGAAAGGGGATGTGATGGAGCTGTTCGACGAGCGGGTTGTTTTGTTCCAGAGCGATGAGGGCGGGGAGCACCTGCTGGTAACGTGCGAGCCGTCGGGTATGGGTGGCTTGGTGGTTCGGCAGACGAGTGAGGGGCCATTGACGCAATGGTGCTATGAGGAGTCGCCGCATGTGGTCGAGACGTTTGTTGCGCATGAGGGGCTTGTTGTCCTTGAGCACTTCTATGGCGTTGGAACTTCTAATCAGGTGGCCCGAATGCTGAGCATCTCGTTTGCCGACTACGACTGTGCCCAACGGGTGCGGTCGCTTCTGGGGGAGCTTGGCGCCGGGTTCGATGTGATCGAAAAGCCAATCGATCGCACGAAAAGCGCTGATGCTCGTGGCGCAGCGTAACAAATTGTGGCTCGCGCGAAAAAAGTTTGAGATTTTGCTTGACTCTAACGAACTAAAGTGGTTTTATATGTCTTGCGCTGCGGCGTTACCTCAGCTGGATAGAGGGTCTGACTACGAATCAGAACGTCATAGGTTCGAATCCTATACGCCGCACCAATTGAACTTTAAGCCTCCGGCAACGGGGGCTTTTCTTTTATGCCGGCACCGCATGGATTCGAACCTCGGTCGAGGCGCGAGCGTGAAGCGGACGCGGAGCGTCCGTAGCGAGCGGGCGAGTCCGCCGGCAGGCGGGCGAAGCCGGTGCGGATCCGCACGACAACTTAATCAGCGCTTCGTAAAAATTTTCCAAATTGTTGCTTGACCCATCGAAGGCTCACGTGCATAATAATCCGTGCGTTGCGGCGTTACCTCAGCTGGATAGAGGGTCTGACTACGAATCAGAACGTCATAGGTTCGAATCCTATACGCCGCACCAATTGACTTTTTAAAGCTCCCGGCAACGGGAGCTTTTCTTATATAGCGATTCGCTTGAGCGCAAGCTTCGAATGATGGCTGATCCAAACTGGCCGTAATTACGCCAAATGAGTAAAAATTCAATTTGATAACTTTTTTCGAAAAATTGCTTGACCTATATTCAGTCCATGTGCATAATAATCAACAAGTCGCGGCGTTACCTCAGCTGGATAGAGGGTCTGACTACGAATCAGAACGTCATAGGTTCGAATCCTATACGCCGCACCAATTGAAATTGAAAGCCTCCGGCAACGGGGGCTTTTCTTTTACGTAAACACCGCATGGATTCGAACCTCGGTCAAAGGGGACTATTTCTCATCGACTCGTGTAAGATTTCGAGTATGCGCCTCGGTGAGCCCGTGGCGCGCTCTTTCTTTAGACGACCGATCAGGGTGATATTTCGTGGCAGAGCGTCCGACATACAAGCTCAGGTTTCTTGATCCCAAAAAGCGCTTTCCGGCCATGCCCGAGCAGCCTGCGGGACGCTCGTATGGCGTGGTTTGGAAGCTCTTTGGCGAGGACCCGCATGAATCATGCTATGTCGTCGAATTCGTCGGCAAAAGCCATGTGTCGCTTTTGGGCTACGTGAGCGTTTCGGGTGAGGTCTATAAGGTGGACCGTCCCGTTAACGAAGTATCGCTGCCCGACGATCCCGACATGCAGCTGATTCTTGACGAGTCCGATTCCAACATCGGTGAGATTGCAGTCAGGGGTACCGATGGGACGATGCGCTCCCGGGCGCGAGTCATCGGCTCTCCCGAAGGAACCATGCGCGAACAATCCGATCGCGAGACGTGGAATTCGACGCGCAGCCTTCGCTACGGCGAGTTCATGGCCTCGATGTTCTTGCGTTACGTGATATTCGCCGATTCTGAAAACTCCATCTCAAGCACGGCAAACGGTGACGGCCTCGACGAGGGCATGAAAAATGCCGTCGACAAGATCAAACTTGTAAAACTCCCCGAGCCGGTTGAGGTACTGCTGGGTTTTGATTCCACGCCGCTGCCCGATGCAATTGAAACGTTGCTCTACCGCATTGACCATACAGATAATCCAAGTGGCATTGAGCGCTATGCCGCCGCTTTGATGGGCGAAGTTAATCTGCCACGCCTGCGCACCATAGCGGCTAAAACCGAAATGAGCCTGGCGCGCATCGATCGCTCGAGGCTCTTCTATCTCAATTTTGACCGTAGCCTGCTGGACCAGGACGAGATCGATACCCTGCTTGCCGTCGAGTGCCGCCTGAACCGCCTATCGGGCATCCTTGAGCGTATTGGAGCAGGGTTGGGCCCCGTTGCCTCGTCGCCAAGCTTTGAGGGCTGCTCGCTCTTCGACCTATGGCATATCAGCAAGACGACAAACGACGTTCCTCGCTTGCTCGAAACGCTGTCGAATGACAACCCGTGGGCCAAGCCGGGGACGGTTGCGTGCCAGCCGGGTGGAGAGTGGGACGTTCGCACCCGCTTTGCACGTATCGTAGAAGCGCTCAACGTGGTCACGCGGCTCGATTACACCTATCGAGCGAACGTCGCCGAGGGCATCATGCTGGTGCGATTTGGCCGCACGGTTGTCGATGCTATGCCGCGGCGCGAATACGATGCTCAAGATGACGCCTGGCGCGAGGTAGATGAGCCTAAGCGCGCAGCATGGGCCACCGAGCACGATGCGCGTATTGCGCTTACACTCGCGGCGGCTTGCTTTGCTTCGGGTGCTTGCATCACGCGCTGCTACGTGCAGATTGCGGCTCCCGACGGCGAGCAGGGCGAGCGCGTTGTTAAAACGTACTCCTTTGGCCGTGCGGCTTATCTGGCCGATTGCGTTTCTGTCGCCAAGGATCTTGAGAGCATGGATATGGACGACATGCCCTGCAAGCATTTGCTCGAGGCATATGAGGCAGATGCGCCGGACATGATTGAGCCTGCAGAGGTTCACGCCCGACCACGCGATGACCATCGTCCATTGCCGCCTGCGCTTCGCGATCTGCTGCTCGCTGATACGGCTGACGAGCTTGAGGTCATGGAGGAGGACAACGATCCGTATGTCGCCCGTGTCGTCGAGCTGCGCGAGCAATCCAAAGTTGACCGAGCCGGTGCTTTCGAGGGCTTTTCTCGCCTTGTCGAGGAGCTGGAAGCCAAGTGTACTGTTGCTGAGCTTTTGGCGACGGGCCCAGTGCAGACCCAGTTCTGCGACAACCAGCTGGTGCGCATGGTGCTGCCGGTGATGGAGGAGGACCGTTCCGTGCGTATCCTTCGCGCTCCCGATGCGCTGTATTTTGCCCAGCACGAGATTTGCAGCTTTTACGCCGAACAAGAGGACTTTGAGCGTGCGCTGCCCGAGGTGCGCCGTCTCTACGACTTGGCGCGCTCGTCCATGCAGTCTCACTTTGCCCTGATTAACGTGCTAACACGCCTGGAGCGTTATGACGAGATTATCGAGGTAGCGCGTCACGGCCTGCGCATTGCCAGCGACCGGCCTTCGATCGGTTACCTGTTCTATCGCCTGGCATTCGCCTACTGGAACTGCGACCAGCTCGAGCTGGCGCTGGCATGTTATCGCCTGGTGCCGCGCGGCGAGGAGTCGGGCGGCAGTGCGCAGGAGGAAATGCAGGGCCTTATGAACGAGATGGGCGTCATCAAACCGCCCACGTTTGAGGAGGCTGTCGAGACCATCCGCAAGGCAGGTCTTGAGCTGCCGCCGGTGCCCGCCGTGACCAATCAACTCGCGGATGCCGCCGTGCAACTCGTCGACAACGGCTTCTTTTTCTTGGCGCGCGGCTGCATCTATCAAATGTGGCGCACCATGGGTAACGATGAGCTCGGCTCCCTCAACCGCTCGCTGGGGTAGGGGCAGCATAGAAGGGCTGGACCGCGCTTGTCATCCCATTTGCTCACCATGCCGACAAAACGAAGGGGCTACTGCTGCCGGCGTACCGGGAACATTTGCGTATAGATAAGGTATAACGAATTAAGTCGTAGCGAATTAAAGTACGAATTACTGTATCGAGCAGGTTGCCGACAAATTGAATGGAGCCATTTGTATTTGCTCAAGTGGGTGGCTCCAGCAGGACCGGTAAGGTCAAAAGCGGCTAGGTCTGCTAAACCTGTTAAACTCTGCTAAAGTTGCTAAACTTTGTTAAAGTTGTTAAAACTAGCAGAGGAGGGTCGAATGTCGAAAGCCATTAATCCCTTTAAGCCAACGGCGGGCATGAATCCGCCTGAGCTTATCGGACGTGACGCTGTTTTGGATGATTTTGCCGAGGCCCTTGAGAATGGTCCTGGTGCTCCCGATCGACTCATGCGCATCTCGGGCGTCCGAGGCACAGGTAAAACGGTGCTTCTCAATGCATTGGGTGATCTTGCGCGAAAAAAAGGATTCGAGGTTGTTGACGTCGCCTCGAATGCCGGTTTTTGCAGTAGAATCCTCGAGGCTCTACAGCGAAATGTTCGTCTTGAGTCAATGTCGATTTCCCCATCAATTCTAGGAGTCAGCCTTGGCTCCGTTGAGGTATCGAAGTCGGCATCTCATCTGGGCGAGGCAATGTACGATGCCGCGAAGCGCGGAGGTCTGCTCATTACACTCGACGAGATTCAGGATGCCTCAACTGAGGAAATGCGCGAGCTGGGCAATGAGATGCAGCTTTTGATTCGCCAAGGGGCGAATGTCGCTTTTGCATTCGCCGGCTTGCCAACATCGGTGGATGGCGTGGTGGTTGATGATACCCTTACCTTCCTTCAGCGGGCAAAACATATCGAACTCACTCGTCTCTCCGATTTTGAAGTCGGTGGATCGCTTGAGGATACAATGAGACGAGCGGGCAAGGAGCTCGATGAAGACGCCGCTGAGCTATTAACAAAGGCTTCAGCAGGCTATCCCTTTATGGTCCAGTTGGTCGGATATTACGCTTGGCAGGTTGCTGCGCGCAGCGGGGCGGAGAGCGTGAACGAAGGGTCCGCGCGTAAAGGTATCCAAGCGGCTCTTGATAGCTTTAATGCTATGGTGATTGCCCCGGCGCTGCGCAGGGTTTCAGAGCGACAGTTTCAGTATCTCGCGGCAATGGCTCAATGCGAGGGTGATGAGATTGCCAACGGTGATATCGCCAAGAAGATGGGGTTGCCGGCGAACAAGGTCGGCTCGTATCGTAAACGTCTCATCGATGCGGGGTTGATTGAGCCTGCGGGCTATGGCTGTGTTTCGTTTGCAATTCCGTATATGCGCGACTATTTGTTGGAGGCGGTGCGGGAAAGGTAAAAATGGAATCGCTCCAAATTCCCTCTTGCCCATCCTCGACTGTTTGGTTACTATAGAACGGCTGTTACGGAGAGCTGACCGAGAGGCCGAAGGTGCTCGCCTGCTAAGCGAGTATGCCCCAAAAGGGCATCTGGGGTTCGAATCCCCAGCTCTCCGCCAGTTTAACTTTAAAGAAGGGTCCCATCGGGGGCCCTTTTTTATTATCGAGAAAGGGCGCTGGGGATTCGAACCCGAGAGGGCACGGGCGTTAAGCAAACGCGAAAGCGTTTGTAGCCCGTGGGCGAAAAGCCGCCAGGCTTTGAAGCCGGAGGGCATGCGTAGCATGCCCGGACATCCCCAGCTCTCCGCCAGTATGAATTGAAAGAAGGGTCCCATTCAGGGCCCTTTTTTGATTAGGAGAATGTTAACTGGGGATTCGAACCCTCAAAAAATGAGGCGCCCCGTTGGACGCCTCCTTTCAGCGAGTGTATTGTTCTTCGACCTTACACCTCGGGTGCCTTGGCTACGGTCTCGCTCTCGGCTGTGAGCGGGCGGTTGTCGATGCGGCGGCCCAAGCGATCGAGCTTCACGAGCAGCCATTCAATGGGATTCGGCCCTGCACCTTCCTCGTCGGCAACCAGGTCCATAACGGCGATTTTGGTGCCGTCCTGCTTGAGAGTAACGCTGCCCACCTTGTCGCCCACATGCACCGTGCCCGAAAGATCGTCGTAGCTAACCTTTTCGGTCACCTCGCCGGCAAGGGAAAACACGGTCGCTTGCGCCGTAGGATCGGCGAGTGTGGCGTCGATTGTCTTATCCGTCCAGTCGGTTTGGCCAATGCGCGCCATAAGCGGGTTGCCGTTGGCGGTCTTTTCCTGCGTGTTGGCGATTGCGACCGTCACCTTGTGGCCGTAGTACCAGTTGGCAAGGGTGGCGGTATCGGTAAAGCGCTGATCGGTGGTGGTGGAGTTCAAAATAACGGTGTAGATCTCGTCGCCGTCGCGGTTGTAGGCGCTCGTAAAGCAATAGCCCGCGTCGTCGGTGGTGCCGGTCTTGCCACCGATGTTGCCATCTTGGCCCAGCAAATAGTTATGCGTGTCCATGGAATGCGAATGGTCGGTGCCGTCGGCGCCCGTGACTTCGATCCAGGAATCCTCGCTCGCTACGACCTCGCGGATCGTGTCGTTTTTCATGGCCTCCTGCATCATCAGCGCTACGTCGTGTGCGGTTGAGTGCATATCGCCAGCCCACTCATCAAAGTCCAGACCATGCGGGTTTTCAAAAAGCGTACCGGTGCAGCCGAGCTTCTTAGCGCGCTCGTTCATGGCCTTCACAAATGTGGCCTCGGCGTCTTTGGTCTTAGGGTCGATTTTCTTGCCCACATATTCGGCGAGCACGATGGCGGCGTCGTTGCCCGAGGGAATCATCAGGCCGCGCAGTGCCTGCTCCACGGTAAGCTCGTCGCCTTCGAGCAAGCCGGCGGTCGAATTACCCACGGTGGCTGCGGCGTTGCTCACCGTGACCTTCTCGTCCATCTTGCAATTCTCGACGGTTAGGATTGCGGTCATGACCTTGGTGATCGAGGCAATCTTGACCTGCTCATCGGCGCCGCGCCCATAGTAGACGGTGCCGTCTTTGCCCATGACGAGGGCATTGGTCGCATCGATATCGGGCAGGTTTTCGGCCGTGATGCCGCGCGCATCGGCGGTTTTGCCGCAAACATTGTCGGTCGTGAGCACTTGGGCGCCGGCGACGGTGGGCGCGCCAGCGGCAAGGGCGATAGCGCAGACAAAGCCGGCGGCAAGCTGGGCTGAGCGCTTTGCAAAAGAGGTGAGGGACTTCACAGATTTCGCTTTCGACGGGATGGTCTCTTCTGAAACTAGAGTATATCGTTTGCCGGCGTCGGCGATCATCGCGTGCGCGCTTGGCCCACATCCGCACCCGAACGGGCACAAGGGTGCTTAAGGCCGACTTAATCACCCACGCTTGTTGTGTGTGGCGTGCGTCGCCTCAGGCATAATGGAGCGCGAGAGGAGCACGCATGAACGAGCGCATTTTGGTAGTTGATGACGAAAAGGCCATCGCCGACTTGGTTGGCATCTACCTTACAAAAGAGGGCTTTGATGTCCAGATTGCCTATAGCGGGGCCGATGCTGCCAAGGCGATTTTGGAGCAGGAGTTCGATCTGGCGCTGCTTGATGTCATGCTGCCCGATATCGATGGGTTTGAGCTGCTGCGTACGATCCGTTCCAGCCATACCTATCCTGTGATCATGCTGACGGCGCGCGATGCCCAGCAAGACAAGATCGAGGGCCTTTCGCTTGGCGCGGACGATTACGTGGTTAAGCCGTTTCGTCCGCTGGAGCTCGTCGCGCGCGTGCACGCTCAGCTTCGCCGCTACACCAGCTACGGTAGCCGTGCACAGGCGGCCGAGTCGCCGACCATTCAGCTCGACGGCTTGGAGATCAACCGCGACGCTCGTTCCGTGACGGTGGACGGTGCACCGGTACGCCTCACACCCACCGAGTATTCAATCTTGCTGTATCTGGTCGAGCATCGCGGCAGCGTGGTGGCCGTGGAGGACCTGTTCCGTGCGGTGTGGAACGAGGATTTTATGCCCGGCTCCAACAATACGGTGATGGTGCACATTCGCCACTTGCGCGAAAAGATTGGCGACGACGCACAAAAGCCGCGCTTTATCAAAAACGTCTGGGGCGTCGGCTACATCATCGAATAACGCTTTTCGCTTGTGAGGATCTTGATATGACAAAAGACGATAGGCAAGCGTTCGAGGTGCCCGATCGGCTCTTTGAATACGTGAGGTCGGTCGTCGACAACCGCGCGCTTGCAACGGTGCTGCTCTTTTTGCTGAGCCTGCTGCTGATTGGCATCGACAACATCGTCGGAATCTTGGCGGTGCTGCTTGTCGGCTTTTTGCTGATCGATCGATTTGAGATCGTGTGCCGCTGCGTGGCGATTGGCGGCGCCGCGTGGGCCATGACGTTGGCGATTGGCGCCATGGCGCTCGGCGGCATCGAAGGGCCGGTGCTGTTCGATGCCGGCTTTGTATTCAACATGCTTGGCTTTGTGCTGGCGCTTGCCGCGTGCGTGCTGTTCTTGTGTGGCCGCGCCCTGTACTACCAGGGCTACGAGCAGGGCGAGCAGCATGCCGATTGTGTGCTGGCCGCTCGTATTCAAGATCGCCTGATCGATCACCCCGACACCTGGGATAACATCGACGGCGACTTCTTGGAGGTCGAGGGCGCCCTTAACCGCGTGCGTGACCGTGAGCGCAAGGTGCAGCAAGCTCTGCGTGACGAGTCGCATCGCAAGGACGATTTGGTCACGTACTTGGCACATGACCTACGCACCCCGCTTGCGAGCGTAGTGGGCTATCTTTCGCTGCTGCAAGAGGCTCCCGAGCTGCCGGTTGAGCAACGTGCGCACTTTACGGGCGTGGCGCTCGACAAGGCGCACCGGCTCGATACGCTCATCGAAGAGTTCTTCGATATCACGCGCTTTGACTTCCACGATATCGTGCTCACGCGCGGCTATGTTGATCTGGGGTTGCTGCTGGCTCAGGTGACTGACGAGTTCTATCCCATCCTCAACGAGCAGCATAAGGAAGTCCAAGTTGATATTCGCGAGGACCTGACGGTGCTCGTGGATGGCGACAAAATGGCTCGCGTGTTCAACAACATCATGAAAAACGCTATTGCCTATAGCTATGAGGGCTCGACCATCACGATCGAGGCCAGACGCCGGGACGGCGGTGGCGTGCGCGTGCGCTTTATCAATCAGGGCGATCCCATCCCTGAGGCAAAGCTCAAGGTGATCTTTGAGAAGTTCTATCGCCTGGATGCGGCGCGTGCGACCAATCGCGGCGGCGCTGGACTGGGGCTTGCCATCGCCAAGGAGATCGTATGCGCGCACGGCGGTACCGTTGCATGTGAATCGACGCCCGAACACACGATATTCACCATCGAGCTGCCCGCCGCATAGCCAGTGTGCCCTTACAAACACTTGACAATGCGCTCACGTGCATATGAGCCGCGATTCCTACTATCGATACTGCTGAATTGATATCGATGTGGAGGTATGCGGTATGACGGCTGCTGCGGCTGTGGAGCCCACGGAGCTTGAAGAACTCATGAAAGCGCAGGCCGAGGCCGCGCACGAGCGCGAGGTTGGGGATGCGACTCGCCCCACGGCAGAAGATCTTGCCGCCTCGCCGACGCGAATCGATGTTGAGGGCCTCGACCTGTTCTATGGCGACCACCATGCGCTCAAGGACGTGAATATCAAGATCCACGACAAGCAGATTACCTCGTTCATCGGGCCTTCGGGCTGCGGAAAGTCCACGTTGCTGCGCTGCTTTAACCGCATGAACGACGGCATCAAGGACTGCCGAATCGAGGGCAAGATTGCGCTCGATGGTCAAGATATCCTGGGCGACTACGACATCTGCCGCCTTCGCCAGCGCGTGGGCATGGTGTTCCAGCGCCCCAACCCGTTTCCCATGAGCATCTACGACAACGTCGCCTATGGGCCGCGCGGTATGGGTGTGCGCGATCGCGTCGTGCTCGACGAGCTGGTCGAAGACTCCCTGCGACGCGCCGCCCTGTGGGACGAGGCCAAGGACAAGCTCAAAGAGTCGGGTCTGGGTCTTTCGGGCGGCCAGCAGCAGCGTCTGTGCATCGCCCGCGCACTTGCCGTGCAGCCCGACATTCTGCTGATGGACGAGCCGACCTCGGCACTCGACCCTGTGTCGACGCTGGTGGTGGAGCAGCTGGCCTGCGAGCTCAAAGAGACCTGCACGCTCGTGGTCGTTACGCACAATATGCAGCAGGCGGCGCGTATCTCCGATTCGGTCGCATTCTTTTTGCTGGGTGAGCTGGTGGAGCACGCGCCCACCGCGCAACTCTTCAAGAATCCGACCGATCCGCGCACGGCGGATTATTTGACGGGGCGTTTTGGCTGATACCATCTAGTAAAGGTACCTTTAGGGTTAAGATGCGGTCATGCCGGCCGCAAAGGGGTTCAACATGATCTATTACGTCGAGGACGATGACAACATCAGGGATTTGACGGTCTATGCGCTGCGCAAGCAGGGGATTGAGGCCGAAGGCTTTTCGTGCGACGGTGAGTTTAAGGCTGCCGTGGCGCGACGGGTACCCGATGCCGTCCTGCTCGACATCATGCTGCCCGATACCGATGGCTTGGCGATTATGCGTCGACTGCGTGCCGATCGCCTGACGGCGACGGTGCCCATCATGATGCTTACCGCCAAGGATACCGAGCTCGACAAGGTGATGGCGCTCGATGGCGGTGCCGACGATTACCTGACTAAGCCGTTTTCGCTCATGGAGCTCGCCAGCCGCTGCCGCGCACTGCTGCGTCGCGGCGGCATGGTCAAACAGGCAAGCGATGTGCTCAGCGTGGGCGACATCGTGCTCTCGCCCAGCCATCGTGAGGTGACTGTTGCCGGCGAGTCGCTTAAGCTCACCCTGCGCGAGTTCGACCTGCTCGAGTACCTCATGCGCAAGCCCGGCGTGGTCTTTACCCGCGAGTCGTTGCTGCAGAGCGTGTGGGGCTGGGACTTCGACGGCGGTTCGCGCACTGTTGACGTGCACGTGCAGACGCTTCGCCAAAAACTGGGCGAGCATGCCAGCGCCATCGAGACCGTGCGCGGCGTGGGCTACCGCTTGGCCGAGCCTTCTGCCGGTGATGGTGCCGAAGGTGACGACACCGCGGCCACCGCATCGGAGGAGTAACCCGTGGTCTTCGCCCCCCAGGGAAAACATACGCTGTCGCACCGCGTTTTTGTGACGATCTTTGTCTGCGCCATGGCGGTTATCGTGGCGTTTACGGTGCTGGGTGCGTTCTTTGTGCAAAACACCTTGGCGGATGCCACGAGTGCCAACCTGGCGCAAGAAACCGAGCTCATTGCTGCCGCCCTCGACGAGCAGCAGGAGCCCATCCCGTTCTTGCGTAGCCTCGATCGAGAGGACTTGCGCATCACGCTGATTAACAAGGATGGATCGGTTGCCTACGACAACGAGGCGTCGCCTTCCACACTGCCCAACCATGGCGATCGCCCCGAGGTCATCGAGGCCTTTGAGAGTGGTTCGGGTTCCGCGGAGCGCGCAAGCTCTACGCTCGACGAGATTATGCTGTATCGCGCCGTCGCCCTTGATAACGGCCAGGTTGTCCGCTTGGCGCAGGCCCAGCCTGGCGTTGCGGCGATTTTGCTGTCGATGGTGGCGCCGATGCTGCTTATCGCAGCAGCGGGTGCGGTACTCTCGTTTTTTATGGCGCGCCGCGAGTCCCGTGCCATCATCGCGCCTTTGCAAGAGGTGGATTTGGACCACCCACGCCGTAGCTATGAGCACGCCTATGCCGAGATGGTCCCCATGCTTGAGCGTATTGAGTCGCAGCGCCAGGAGCTCAAGCGCCAAATGGCGGTGCTGGCGGACAACGACCGTATGCGCCGCGAGTTCACGGCGAATATCACCCATGAGCTCAAGACGCCGCTTACGGCGATTTCGGGCTATGCCGAGCTCATCGCAAACGGCATGGTCGAGGGCGAGGGCGACCTGCGCAACTTTGGCGGTCGCATCTATCGTGAGGCGGGCCGCTTGGCAGCGCTTGTCAACGATATCCTTACGCTGTCTAACTTGGACGAGGCCGAGCGTGCAGCTGAGGGCGAGGCGGTGCCCATTGGGTCCACGGAGCCTATTGAGCTCTCGCGTGCCATCTACGCGGTCGAGCAGCGCCTTGAACAGGTCGCCCGTCAGGCGAATGTGACGATAAGTCATGAGACCAAGCCTGTGGTCATCGAGGGCGTGTCGCGCTTGATTGACGAGCTCATCTATAATCTGGCAAGCAACGCCATCCGCTACAATCGACCCGGCGGTACGGTTACGCTGCAGTGCGGCACCAACGACGAAGGCCATCCGTTCCTTGCGGTCGCCGACACGGGAATCGGTATCGCGCCTGAAGAACAGGGCAAGGTATTTGAGCGGTTCTATCGCGTGGACAAGAGTAGGTCCAAGGCACGCGGCGGAACCGGTCTGGGGCTTGCCATTGTCAAGCATGCGGCCCTGTATCATCACGCCACGCTCGATCTGTCGAGCGAGTTGGGCGTGGGAACCACCATTACGGTGACGTTTCCCATACAGCAGGACGAGCCATTCGCATAGCGATATAACATAGATATTGATGCAGACGCCGCATTTGACTTTCGGGTGCGGCGTTGTTGTGCAATTTTACGATTGCTTCCGACATTTTTACAGGAGAGCCTGTTTCTTATGTATAGAGTTTGGTCTCGGTAAAAAGATGCGATAACATACGGACAGTTTTGTCAATCCGAACTGGGGAAATGAAAGGCAAGCTGCATGACCCTTCTCGAACTGTTCCAGCTGCTGAAGAAGCACCTTCAGCTGGTCATCACCCTTCCGGTGGTCTGCGCGATCGCCATGGGCATCGTGTCCTTCGTTGCGATGGACAACACCTATACCGCGACGACGAGCATGTACATTCTCGCCAAGACCGACGATAGCGGTCAGATGAGCTACAACGATCTCTCGGCGAGTCAGATGCTTTCCAACGATATCGCCACGCTGCTGGATAGCGATAGCGTTAAGAGCGGCGCAGCCAATGAACTGGGCCTCACCGATCTGGATGACTACAAGGTGTCTGTTTCCTCCGAGACCACCACGCGTGTCATTACGCTTTCGGTTACCGGCACCGATGCCAAGGAGACGGCTAAGGTCGCAAAGGCCATGGCCAGCTCGGTGAGTACGGTCGCTCAGAACGTCGGCGCTGCCCAGAGCATCAACGTTATCGACGAGGCTAAGACCCCCGAAGCCCCCAGCGGTCCCAAGCGTATGCTGTACGTTGCTGTCGCGTTCCTCGCCGGTATCTTTATCGCAGTTGCCTATGTCGTTTTGGCAGACATGCTCAATACCCGCATCCGCGGTGCCGAAGAGGCAGAAGAGCTCCTGGGCATTCCCGTTGTTGGCCGAATTCCGGCTATGAAAGGTGGTAAATAGGCATGGCTAAGGCAAAGAACACCGATAAGCTCGTTGTACAGAATGCCGCCAAGACCCTTCTGGCCAACATCCGCTTTGCGAGCGTGGACGACCCCATTCGCACCATTACCGTCACGTCCTCGATTCCCAACGAGGGCAAGTCTACGGTTTCCATCAACCTTGCCCAGGCTATCGCCACGAGCGGCAAGTCCGTGCTCCTGGTCGAGGCCGATATGCGCCGCAGGTCCCTTTCCGATATGCTCGGCGTTCGTTCGCGCGGCGGACTCTATGCGGTCCTTTCCGAGCAGATCTCCATTGACCAGGCAATTGTCGAGACGGGTCAGAAGAACTTCTACTTCCTCGATGCCGAGCCGCACATTCCCAATCCTGCCGACATCATCGTTTCTCACCGCTTTGCCAAGCTGGTCAAGGCGCTGTCTGCCAAGTTCCAGTACGTCATCTTCGACGCTCCTCCGGTCGGCACCTTCATCGATGCTGCCGAGATTGCCAGCCTGACCGACGGCACGCTGTTCGTGGTGCGCGAGGACTTCACCAAGCGCGAGGAGGCACTCAACGCCATCGGCCAGCTTAAGAAGTCCGAAAAGGTCAAGCTCATCGGTACCGTCATGAATTACTGTGAGACCGAGACCAGCGAGTACTACTATTCTTACTACACCAAGGACGGTAAGAAGGTTAAGAAGGGCTCCGACGATCAGGGGACTTCCAAAAAGGGCATCTTCACCAACCGAGCAAACGTTTAGTTGATAAGGCTGACCTATGCGTGACATTCATTGCCATATCTTGCCGGGTGTAGACGACGGCGCCGCCGATCTCGATGAGAGCTTGGCGATGCTCGAGGCTGCCAAGCGGGCCGGTGTAACCAGAATCGTTTGCACTCCTCACTGTCGTGATCCCTATTTTGATTACGACAAGATGTGGGATGCCTTTGAGCTGCTGCGTGATAACGCTGACGGTTTTCCGCTCCAGATGGGCTTCGAGGTCAACCATCGAAAGCTCGTTGAGCTTGGTATCGATGCTGCGGAGCACTTGCATTTCGATGGGACCAACGAGTTTCTGCTCGAGCTTTCGACGCATGCCGATGCGTATGCGTTTAGAGAGTACGAGAACACGATTTACGATTTGCAGTGCCGTGGCTACCAGGTGATCATCGCTCATCCTGAGCGCTATCGTGCGGTTCAAAAGGATGTAAGCGTGGCGGAGCGCCTGGTCGATATGGGCTGCAAGCTGCAGGCTTCGGCGGACTTTATTGCCGGCGGTCGCTTTGGTCGCGAGAAAAAGCCGGCACAGCGCCTGTTCGATCAGAACCTGTACAGCTTCATCGCGAGCGATGCCCATAACGTGGGTCATTACGACTGCCTGGCGAAGGCTCGCGCGAAGTTTAGCGTGCGCGGAGCTCATTTTCGCTAATATCTGTCCCTAACGTTCGCATTGAATGAAAGGGCAGCCATGGATATCCAACTTAAGACGGGATGCTTTGATGACGCGGCGTTGGTGCGCCGCGTCGTTTTTATGGACGAGCAGGGCTACGAGAATGAGTTCGACGCTATCGACGAGGATCCGAACTGCATTCATGTGACGCTCTATGTAGACGACGAGCTTGCCGGTTGCTCGCGCGTGTTTCCCGAAGAGCTTGAACGCGTGGCTGACGCAGGGGCCCCGGTGTTGCCGGCATGCGACATGGACGAAGACGTTGCGGCGGGGGAGACCTACATTATGGGGCGCGTCGCCGTGCTGCCGGCTAGGCGTCGTCGCGGACTGGCGAGTGCGATCGTCGAGACCAGTGCTTCGTGTGCACGCGATGCCGGCGCTAAGCTTATTAAGCTGCATGCGCAGGAATACGTGCTGCCGCTCTATGCAAAGGCGGGCTACACGCAAATTGCCCCGGTAGATTACGAAGACGAGGGCCAACCCCATGTCTGGATGGCCAAGCGCGTAGATGGCAGATAGGGACGTTCCTTTTCTGCCGGCAGTTGGGGACACTCCTTGGCAATTGACGCATTGGAGCGCTCGGACATACAGTTTTTCGATTCCGTATGTATATATGCGCGTTAATGGGTTATAAAATCTAAGTCTGAACATAGCAGGTCTGCGATGCGGCTCGGGCGACCGGGCCGTTTTTGCGGACAGGGGTAGCGCGAAAGGACTGCACATGCGTCAATTTAAGACCGAGAGCAAAAAACTGCTCGACCTCATGATCAACTCCATCTACACCAATAAGGAAATCTTCCTGCGCGAGCTTATCTCTAACGCGAGCGACGCCGTCGACAAGCTCAACTTTAAGAGCCTGCAGGACCCGAGCGTCAAGATCGACCAGGGCGACCTGGCCATTCGCGTCTCCTTTGATAAAGACGCCCGCACCATTACCATCTCGGATAACGGCATTGGCATGACCGCCGAGGAGCTGGAGCGCAATCTGGGCACCATCGCCCATTCCGGCTCCGAGGAGTTTAAGACCGAGAACGCCGAGCAGCAGGGCTCCGATGTCGACATCATCGGTCAGTTTGGCGTGGGCTTCTACTCGGCTTTTATGGTCGCCAGCCATGTGAAGGTCGTCAGCCGCGCCTATGGCGAGGATGTCGCCCATGTGTGGGAATCCGACGGTCTTGAGGGCTACACCATCGAGGACGGCGAGCGCGCCGAGCACGGTACCGATGTCATCCTGACGCTGCGCGAGAACGAGAAGCTCGATGCCGACGGCGAGGCCGAGACCTACGATCGCTTCCTGACCGAGTGGGGTCTCAAGAGCCTGATTCAGCAGTACAGTAACTATGTACGCTACCCGATCCAGATGATGGTGTCCAAGAGCCGCCAGAAACCCAAGCCCGAGGACGCCGGCGACGATTACAAGCCCGAGTACGAGGACTACCAGGAGCTCGAGACCGTCAATTCCATGACACCGATCTGGAAGAAGCGCAGCTCCGATGTCGAGCAGAAGGACTACGACGAGTTCTACAAGTCCACGTTCCACGACTTTGACGATCCTGCGCGCACCATCAGCTTCCACGCCGAGGGCACGCTCGAGTATGACGCCCTGCTGTTTGTGCCGGGACGCGCGCCGTTCGATCTGTACAGCAAGGACTACGAGAAGGGTCTGGCGCTCTACAGCTCCAACGTCCTGATCATGGAGAAGTGCGACGACCTGCTGCCCGACTACTACAACTTTGTCCGCGGCGTCGTGGATTCCGCCGACGTGTCGCTCAACATCTCGCGCGAGACGCTGCAGCAGAACCGTCAGCTCAAGGCCATCGCCAAGCGTGTGGAAAAGAAGATTACCGCCGACCTTGAGGATATGCGTGACAACGACCGCGAGGCCTACGAGAAGTTCTTTGAGAACTTTGGCCGCGGTCTTAAGTACGGCATCTACTCGAGCTATGGCATGAAGGCCGATGAGCTCGCCGACCTGTTGCTGTTCTGGTCTGCCAAGGAACAGAAGATGATTACCCTGGCCGAGTATGCCAAGGGCATGCCTGAGGATCAGAAGGCCATCTACTACGCCGCCGGCGACTCGCGTGAGCGCTTGGCCAAGATGCCCGTGGTAAAGGGCGTGCTCGACCGCGGCTATGACGTGCTGCTGCTGACGCAGGATGTGGATGAGTTCACGTTCCAGGCTATGCGTGAGTACGTTGCCGCCGATATGCCCAAGATCTACGAGGACGATGCCGCCCGCGAGGCTGCCGAGAAGGCCGTGGCCGATGGTGCCGAGCCCGAGGTTGAGGATCGTCACCTGGAGCTCAAGAACGTCGCAACCGGTGATCTTGACCTGGCGACCGAGGACGAGAAAAAGGAGGCCGAGGACGCCACCAAGGAGAACGAGGACCTCTTTAACGCCATGAAGGAGGCACTCGGCGACAAGGTCGAGAAGGTTGCCGTCTCTGCGCGCCTGACCGATGCTCCCGCGTGCATCACCACCGAGGGCCCGCTTTCGCTCGAGATGGAGAAGGTGCTCCAGAAGGGTCCCGAGGGCGCGCCCGACGGTATGCCCAAGAGCCAGCGCGTGCTCGAGCTCAACGCCAAGCACCCGGTCTTTTCCAAGCTCGTCGCCGCTCAGAAGGCGGGCGACGCCGACAAGATCAAGCAGTACTCCGGTTTGCTCTATGACCAGGCCCTGCTGGTCGAGGGCATCCTCCCCGAGGATCCCGTAGCCTTCGCGGCGGCTGTTTGCAACTTGATGTAGTTCGGGGATACGGCACCGTAACTAGATTAGAACGAGAGTGGATAATCTCCCACTTTTGGCTCGAATGCGGGCTTGAAGTGAGAGATTTTCCACTCTCGTTTCCTTTTGAATGATCCCTCCGTCCCCAAGGGATCATTTATTTGTGCGGGTTGTGGTTTTGTGACCTGCTGAAATTTAGGATACTGTACATCTGTACGTTAACTCATCTTCGTAGTATATTGCTACCCGCAAAACTCAACACCATTGTGCTTTGAGACGTTAAAGCGCCTACTACAATGGTTGTCGATAGTACGATTCGATTTAACGACAGGATGGATGGTCCAAGCGTGAGTCTCGGCAGCAAACTATCCAATGCAAAGGTGTCCTTTGCGATATTTAAGCGCGACATTAAGCGACTGCTTGTGAACCCCGTCGCCCTGGTGGTTACCCTAGGCGTGTGCGTTATTCCCTCGCTGTATGCCTGGTATAACATCGTGGCAAACTGGGATCCGTATGGAAACACCCAAGGCATCAAGATTGCTATCGCCAACAACGATCGAGGCACCCAAAACGACTTGGTGGGTGAGCTCAACGCTGGCGACAAAGTGGTCGACCAGCTCAAGGAGAATCATCAGTTGGGCTGGACGTTCGTCGACTCGACGGCCGATGCCAAGGAGGGCGTCGAGAGCGGCGAGTACTATGCCGCTATCGTGATTCCCAAGAACTTCTCGGATAACCTGGTTTCGATGCTCGACGGCAACTACCATCAGCCCAAGCTCACGTACTACGTCAATGAGAAGAAGAGCGCCATTGCGCCCAAGGTTACCGATACCGGTGCAAACACCATCGAGGAGCAGATCAACTCGGAATTTGTCTCTACGGTAGGCAAGACTGTTGCCGGTATCGCCAAGGATGCCGGTGTCGATTTAAAGGACAAGGCAACCCAGACTCAGGACTCGCTGGCAAGTTCGGTGTCCGAGGCGTCCGACACCTTGGGCGAGGTGCGCGATTCGATTGGCGATATGAATGCCGCCATCGATAAGACGAGTGGCGCTATCGCCTCGGCTGATGCGGCACTTGCCGGCTTGCAAGGCCAGGCACCGTCGCTGACGCAGGCGATCTCCCAGGGCAACGATCTGCTGAGCGAAGCTCGCACCACGGCGGGCAACTCCATCACCTCGCTCTCCAAGGCGCTCTCGGAAGGCAGCCTTGCGCTCACCAAGACGTCGGCCTCTGCGAACGCTGCCATCGGCAAGCTGACGGGCGCGGTCACATCTACGACCACCCGTATCGACAACTCGCTCGAGTCTCTTCAAGCGACGATCGACCACAATAAGGCCGTTATCGGGCACTTGGAGATTCTCGCCAATGACACGTCGACAGGTTCCGAGGAAATTGACGCGCGCATTGTATCGACCATCGATTTGCTTCGAGAGCAGAATGAAAAGCTTCAGAGCATCAAGGACGGTCTGTCCGCGCAGTCGAGCGCCATGGCGAATGACGCAGCGGCTGTTTCGGGTGCCAGTGACGCTATCAATAACGCAATTCATACCGGTGCGACCAACCTTGGCCAAGCCCAGACGGACTTGGGCCAAAACGCGCTGCCGAAGGCCTCGAGCGCGCTCGACTCTTTTGCTGCCGTTTCGGGCGACCTGACCGGTATCGTCTCGGGTATGACACCTACACTTGCAAATGCGCGCGGCACGTTGGCGCAGCTTAGCGCTACGCTCGGTCAGGCCAAGACCACGCTGTCCCAGACCGATTCCTCGCTTGCCAAGGTCCAGGACAAGCTTGCAACCGCCGCCAATGACATCGCGGCGCTGCAGACCTCCGAGTCCATGGGCGAGCTGGCCGATCTGATGGGCGTCGATGTCAATGACGTGGCAGATTTCATGGCGTCCCCGGTTGAGTTGACGTCCAAGTCGATCTATCCGGTCAAGAGCTTTGGCTCGGGCATCGCTCCCTTCTACACCAATCTGGCGCTTTGGGTGGGCGGTTACGTACTCATCGCCATCTACAAGCTCGAGGTCGATCGCGAGGGCATTGGCAGCTTTACGGCGCGCCAGGGCTACTTCGGCCGTTGGATGCTCCTGGTGATCCTGGGCGCGCTCCAGGCCACCATCGTTACGGTAGGCGATCTGGTGATTGGCGTGCAGTGCATCAACCCGCTGCTGTTCGTGCTGGGCGGCATCGCCATCTCGTTCACCTACGTCAATATCATCTATGCGCTGTCCACTACGTTTAAGCACATCGGCAAGGCAATCGGCGTCATTCTCGTCATCGTGCAGATTCCGGGTTCGTCGGGCATGTATCCCATCGAGATGATGCCCGGCTTCTTCCAGTGGCTGCACCCGCTGCTGCCCTTTACCTACGGCATCAATCTGCTGCGCGAGACGGTCGGCGGCATGTACTCGTTTAACTACCTGTTTAACCTGTGCATTCTGGGCGTGTTCTTGATCGTGGCGCTCTTTATCGGTCTGCAGCTGCGTCCGCTGCTGCTCAACCTTAACCTGCTCTTTGATAAACAGCTTTCCACGACGGGTATGATGATCTGCGAGTCCAACGACCTGCCACGCCAGCGCTACTCGCTGCGCACGGCCATGCGTGTCATGCTCGATTCCGATTCGTACCGTCGCGAACTGCTCGATCATGCGGTCGCCTTTGAACATCGCTACCCGTACTACATCAAGGGCGGTTTTGCCGCCGTGGTGGGCGTTCAGGTCCTGCTCTTTGTCCTGTCGACGGTTCTCGATATCGACAATAACGGCAAGATCATCCTGCTTGTCATTTGGATCATCTCGGTTATTGCCATCTGCGGCTGGCTTATCAATATCGAGTACATCCGCTCGAGCCTCAACACCCAGATGCGCATCTCGGCGCTTTCGGATGAGGACCTGCGCCGCGAGATGCGCGAGCACACGGCCGCCATTCCGGCCGCTCGTCGCATGTTCGGCTTGAATGCGAGCGAGCGGGGGTCTGAACCCAAGACTCAGGCTGTCAACCAATGTGGTCATCGCGATGCGGCCCATGTGCCCGAGAACGGGGATGACACGTTTGTGATGAATGAAAAGAACGCCCCGCTCGGCAAGCACTCCAAAGGAGGTGAGGCATAAATGAAGAACATCCTGCATCTGTTTAAGCGCGATGTCCAAAACGTGTCTCGCTCCGTAATCGGCTTGGTTGTCGTGATGGGCCTCATTATCGTACCGTGCCTGTACGCGTGGTTTAACATCGCCGGCAGCTGGGATCCGTACGGCAACACCGGCAATCTTAAGATCGCCGTGGTCAACACCGATGAGGGTTACGAGAGCGATCTGATCCCCGTCGAGGTCAACGTGGGCGAAAACGTGACCGCCACCCTGCGCGGCAACGAGAACTTCGACTGGGTTGTGCTCAACGATCGAGAAAAGGCCATCGAGGGCGTCAAATCGGGCGCATACTATGCGGCTGTCGTTATCCCTAAGACGTTTAGTGCCGATATGATGACGCTCTTTTCGACCGACGTTAAGCATGCCGATATCGAGTTTTACGAGAATCAGAAGGCCAACGCCATCGCGCAGATCGTGACCGAGAAGGGTTCGAGCGCCGTTCAGAACCAGGTTAACGAATCTTTTACCGAGACCATTACGAGCATCGGTCTTAAGACGGTGTCCAGCCTGCTCGATTACATGAGCACCGACCAGGTCAGCAACTTTATCGCCAACCTGTCCTCGACGCTCGGCGATTCGATTGGGGACCTGCAAGACGTTCAGGCTAATGCTTCGTCGCTGGCGGGCATTTTGAGCTCTACGTCCGATTCGTTGACGTCGGCGAGCGGTATGCTCCAGCAGACGGGTACGGTCGATGAGTCGACCAAGCAGTTGATGGAGCATGCCAAGAGCGGCATGAGCGATTCCAAAGAAGCGCTGAAGGCCGCCAACGACGCCATCAACGCCGCGATTGACGGAAGCGCGGGCTCGTTCGACAACGTGTCCGCCGAGCTTGCGAAGGCATTCGATGCCGCGAATCAGCATGTCGACCTTACGGTGTCTCAGCTCAACGATGCCGCGGCGGCGCTCAATACACGTGCCGACGATATCGACGCCACGGCCGACCAGCTCCGCGGCTTTGCCGAGCAGGTCAGTGACGAAAAGCTCCAGGAGAGCCTTAAATCTGTGGCAACATCGCTGGGCAGGATCGCGGTGGAGTATCGCAACAACGCCAAGGACCTGACGGCAACTGCTAAGTCCCTTTCTGACAGCATGGCAGAGGTCAACAGCACGCGTGCCGAGGTCGATCAGGCCATCGCCGATGCCAAGGCGGGCATTTCGGGCGCCAAGTCCGACTACGATTCCACGTTCTCGGTTAAGGCCAAGGAGCTCAAGAAGACGGTTTCGGGCATCCTGGACTCGCTCGATGGCATCTCGGGCGATCTGGATAGCGCCGTAGACGGCCTGACCGACGCATCCGGTTCGCTGGCAAAGGGCCTCTCCAAGGCTGCAAAGCTGGTCAACAAGGCTTCCGATCAGCTGGGCGAGGCGTCGGACAAGATCAGCGCGTTTAAGGACGAGCTCGATGGCGCCCTGATGTCGGACGACCTTGCCACGATCAAGACGATGATTGGCAACGACCCCGAGGGTTTGGCCGTGTCGCTTTCCGGCCCCGTCGCGCTCGATCGCAAGCCGGTCTATCCGATTCGTAACTACGGTTCGGCCATGGCACCGTTCTACACGATTCTGTCGCTATGGGTCGGCTCGATCGTGCTGGCGGCCATGATGAAGGTCTCGGTTGACGATGAGCTCATCAACGAGCTCATCCCCGTGCGCCTGCACGAGATCTACCTGGGCCGCTACCTGTTCTTTGGCGGTCTGGCCCTGCTGCAGGCAACGCTCGTGTGCGCGGGCGACATCCTGTTCTTTGGCATCCAGTGCGACGACCCGCTGCAGTTTGTGCTGGCGGGCTGGGTCGCGAGTCTCGTGTTCTCCAATATCGTCTACACGCTCACCGTGTCGTTTGGCGATATCGGCAAGGCGCTCGCCGTCGTGCTGCTGGTCATGCAGGTCGGCGGTTCGGGCGGTACGTTCCCCATCGAGATGACCGGTCCCGTGTTCCAGGCGATATATCCGTTCCTGCCGTTTACCCATGGCATCAACGCCATGCATGCCGCCATGGCCGGTGCCTACCATATGGAGTACTGGATTGAGCTGGGCATTCTGGCGAGCTATCTGATTCCGTCGCTGGCGCTGGGCGTGGTCTTCCGCCGTCCGGTCATCAAAGCCAACGACTGGATTATCGAAAAGCTTGAGAGTACTAAATTAATCTAGTGCAACAGCGTGGCGTTGACGAAACATCAAGGTCTACTCTGCCGATACTTTAGCGGGCTGGATTGCGATGTCGTGTTGGTTGTTGCTACAGTAGCGGGGCGTGCCGGGGGTCCGGCGCGCCCCGTTTTTATTTGACCATGAGGCGGCACGCAGCCATACGCGTGCGGACACCACGCCCAGTTTGAGTGTGAGGATGTTCCATGGCCCAATACGCTGCCAACGAAATCGAAAACATGCCCGATAGCCCTGTTGCTCGCGATGACCTGGGTGCGGGCGGCACCTCCCGTGGCGCCGGTGCTCGCTCGCCGCTGTTCTGGAAAGTTCTACTGCTTTCGGTGGCGATTATCTGGGGCTACTCCTTTACCACTATGAAGGACGCGCTCGACACCATCCCGGTGTTCGAACTGCTCTATGTTCGCTTTCTTCCCGCAGCGCTGGTCATGTTTGTTATCTTTCGCAAACGCATCGCCGCCCACCTTAACGCTCGCAATCTGATTGTTGGTCTGAGCATGGGCGCGCTCATGTGGGCAGCCTATGCCTTGCAGACGGTCGGTCTGGCTCAGACCACGGCGGGTAAGAACGCTTTTTTGACGGGCACCTATTGCATTCTGGTCCCGTTCGCGAGCTATTTCCTAAGCGGCGAAAAGCTCACTCGCTACAACTTGGGCGCCGCATTGCTCTGTCTGGCGGGCATTGGCCTGGTGGCGCTCGATAGTGTCGAGTTCAACATCGGTGACGTCATTACGCTGGCGGGTGCGGTCTTTTTCGCCATCCAGATGGCGGTGACCGCCAAGTACGGTCGCAAAATGGACATCAACGTCATCACGTTTTGGATGTTTGTGGGCAATGGCGTCTTGAGCCTTATCTCGTCGCTGCTATTCGAGACCCAAGCGCCTCTGTCCGTGTGGACCCCGAGCTTTATCGGCGTGATGGCCTTTCTCTCGGTGGGCTGCACGTGCGTGGCGCTGCTTATCCAAAACGTCGGCTTGGCGCACGTTCCGGCCTCGACGGGTTCATTGCTCCTATCGATGGAGTCCCCTTCGGGCGTGTTGTTTTCGGTGCTGCTGATGGGGGAGGCGCTCACCTCGCGTCTGCTTGCCGGCTTTGCGCTCATCTTCCTGTCGATTATCTTGAGCGAGACGCATTTCGATTTCTTGCGCCGAAAATCTCGCCCGCAATTGTAAACAACTTGTTGCGCCGCCCTTCTGGGGCGGCGTTTTTTATGTAACGCCCTTACAGTTATGCCTTGCACTTTAGACCATCAAAGTATTTGCTGCACAAATAATACTGGAGGGCATTTATGGCACCAGCTCAGTCCGATTTTCAACCGCAACCAGCGCCCAAGGCCACCCCGGCAGCGCAAGCCGCTATCGGTGACGGTCTTGTTGCCGAGGCTCAAGCTTTTGCCGACAAGCTTGCTGCGTGGCGCCACGACCTGCACCAGACGCCTGAGTTGGGCAATCGCCTTCCGCAAACCTCTGCGTATATCCAGGCACGTCTGACCGAGATGGGCATCCCGTTTGCCACGCTCGTCGACGGCTCCTGTGTTGTGGGCCTCATCGGTGCCGGTGCGGCCGTGGCGGCCCAGGGCAACGGTACGTGCACGGACGATCAGGCCGGCACGGTCATCATGTTGCGCGGTGACATGGATGCCCTTCCCGTCGCGGAAGAGTCGGGCGAGTCTTTCGCCTCTGTCAACGGCTGCATGCATGCTTGCGGCCACGATATGCATGCGACGGCCCTGCTTGGTGCCGCCCGCCTGCTCAAGGCTCGCGAGGCCGAGCTTGCCGATGCCAATGCCACGGTTAAGCTGCTGTTTCAGCCGGGCGAGGAAACCTTTGAGGGTGCCCGCGCTGCCATTGCCGACGGCCTTCTGCAGAACCCGCGTCCCCAGGCGGCTTTCGCCATGCATGTTAACAGCCAATCGCCGCTCGGCCTGGTGCTCTATGGAAGCCCGGCGCTTTCGGGCGTGTACGGTTTCCGCATTACACTGCAGGGCAAGGGCGGCCATGGCTCGAGCCCCGAGATCTGCATCGACCCCATCACGGCCGGCGTCCATGTGCATCTGGCGCTTCAGGAGCTCATCTCCCGCGAGGTGCCGGCGGCCAAGGAGGTCGCGCTTACCGTTGGCAAGTTCGCTGGCGGTCAGGCCGCAAATGTCATCCCCGACACTTGTGTGCTCGAGGGAACGCTGCGTGGCTTCGATGTCGAGCTCATGGCGCATCTTAAGAGCCGCATCGCCGAGGTCGTCAATGGCGTCGCGGCAACGTATCGTACGCCGGCGACCATCGAGACGCTCTCGGATGTTCCGCCACTCGTACTCGATGACGATATGACCCAGGCATCGCTGGGCTATGTGGGTGCGACATTGCCCAAGGCGGCTTTCCTGCCGTTGTTCCACGCCATGGCGAGCGAGGACTTTGCGCTTATCTCGAGCGAGATCCCGAGCGCGTACTTTACCGTGGGCGCCGCTGTAACCGATACGGATGAGCATTTTGCCCAGCACCATCCCAAGGCGCGCTTTGACGATGCCGAGCTGCCGCTTGGTGCCGCGGCCTATACCGCCGTCGCTTTGGGCTATATCGCCGACCACCGGTAGCACCCAACCTTGCCTTTCAAGCCTGCGGGCATGGCCGTAAGGCCTATGCCCTTGTCTTTCAAGGCAATCTTGGGCACTACCGGCGCCCGGCGACGGCTATTCGTTTGTTAAATAAGGAGCAGTATGTCCCAGCAACGCAAGTTCTTCCCCGGCTGGCTCGTGGTGGCCTCCGGCTTTGTGATCATGGCCACGTGCTACACGGTTTTCGTCAACTGCATGAGCCTGTTTCAGCCGCTCATCGTCAGCGATCTGGGCATTTCCCTTGCGCAGTACAACATCTCCAATGCCATCTCCACCGTGGTGAGCGTTGTGGGTTCGCTTGTGATCGGCCACGTCGCCGATAAGGTGAGCGGCCGCGTTCTGGGCTCCCTCACCGTTATCGCCACCTCTGCCGTGCTTGTCGGCATGAGCTTTGTGGGCGAGCTTTGGCAGGTCTACGTGCTCTTTGCCGTCTCGGGCTGCTTCGCTGTGGCCTCGACCCGCCTGCTCATCAGCCTAGTGACCGCCAACTGGTTTACCGCCAAGCGAGGCCTTGCCATTTCCATCGCACTTTCGGGCTCGGGCTTTGGCGGCGCTATTCTGTCTCCCATCGTGAGCTCGCTTATCGTGGGCGTTGGCTGGCGTTCCGCCTTCCTGGTGCTCGCGGCTATCTGCATGGTGGCGGCGCTGCCCATCCGCGTCCAAGCAGTTTGGCATGGCCGACCTCGGCAAGGTCACGGGTACCATCACCTCGCTCGAGATGGTCGGCGGCACCGTGGGCGCCATTGTCTCGGGCGTGCTGTTCGACGCCACGGGCTCCTTTGCGAGCACCTGGATCGTGTGCTTGGCGTGCTCCGTGGTCATGCTCGTGTTCCTGCTGGTATCCGAGCCCATCGCCGCCAAGCTGCGCGCGAGCGTGGCGGGGGAGTAAGCACGCTGCCGCGTTTGCCGGCTCACCCAACTCTGCCCGCGGCGGTCTTGGGAGCCGAATGGATGCTCGTACCATCATTCGGTTTCCAAGGTCGCCGCAGGCCAAAGGACGATCCCTATTCCTCCGTCCCCAAGGGGTCGCGTGATCCGAAGGGGACGGAGAAAAAACGGATCGCAAACAGCGGCGGCGCATCTGGCCGAACGAGTCCCCATACCCTCGTTCGGTCAGACGCGCCGCCGCTGTTTGTATTTGTGCCGTATAATGACCGTTACCTATGACGCGATACAAAAGAAAGGTGTTTGCCCATGCAGGCACAGAAGGCGGAGGGAACCCGCGACCTTATCGGCGCCGAGATGCGCGCCTGGCAAAAGATGCAGCAGATTGCGGCCGGCGTGTTCGAGCCGTTTGGTTTTAAACCCATCGAGACGCCCGCGATCGAGCAGGTGGACGTGTTTGTCCACGGTATCGGCCAGTCGACCGACGTCGTGCGCAAGGAAATGTTCCGCGTGTTCAGCGGTGCCAACCTGGAGCGCGTCTTTACCGAGGGCACCGACACCAAACTCAAGCCCAAGCAGCGCCTGGCGCTTCGCCCCGAGGGCACGGCCGGCGTGGTGCGCGCTGTCGTCGAGAACAATCTGGTGCCCCAGGGCTCCACGCCGTTTAAGGCGTACTACGCCGAGGCCATGTTCCGCGGCGAGCGTCCCCAGAAGGGCCGCCTGCGCCAGTTCCACCAGGTGGGCATCGAGTGGCTCGGCGCTCCCGATCCGGCTGCCGACGCCGAGTGCATCATCATGCTTATGGAGTTCTACAAGCGCCTGGGCTTCGACCTGTCCAAGCTCCGTCTGCTCATTAACTCGATGGGCGATGCCCAATGCCGTCCGGCCTATCGCGAGCAGGTCAAGCAGTTTATCCTCGATCACGCAGACGAGATGTGCGATGAGTGCCGCGAGCGCGCCGAGCTCAACCCGCTGCGTGCCTTTGACTGCAAGAACGACCACTGCCGCGAGATCATGGCCGACGCCCCGCTGATGGGCGACAACCTGTGCGATGAGTGCCGCGAGCACTACGAGCAAGTCAAGCGCTATCTGGATGCCGCCGGTATCGAGTATGTCGAGGATCCCACCTTGGTGCGCGGCCTGGACTACTACACCCGTACCGTCTTTGAGGTCGAGGCTCCCGGTGCCGGTGTCGGCTCCATCGGCGGCGGCGGCCGCTACGATGGCCTCGTCGAGCTCGAGGGCGGCAAGCCCACGGCAGGCGTCGGCTTCGCCGTCGGTTTTGAGCGCGCCCTGCTGGCCCTGCAGGCCTTTGGCAGCGACCTGGGTGCCGAGGAGGTCCCGTGCGTCTACGTCGCCAATGCCGGCAAGGAGCTGCGTCAGAACGTCTTTACCATTACGCAGCAGCTTCGCGCCGCAGGGATTGTGACCGAGGCCGACTATCAGGGCCGTTCGCTCAAGGCCCAGTTTAAGCAGGCCGATAAGGTAGGCGCCAAGCTCATCCTGGTCCTGGGCGGCGACGAGCTTGCCGCCGGCAAGGTCAAGGTGCGCGACATGCAGAGCCATGACGAGGTTCTCGTCGATCTGGCCAACGTCGTCGAGGCGGTTCGCGAGCGTCTGTAGCGTATGATTTTTGAGCTGCGGACCCGCTAACATGTCCCGCTCGCGACGAGCTATTGTTACGGGGGTGTTTCGCTTTTATGCGGAATGCCCCCGTTTACGTATGCCGCCCACCGAGAAATACGACCATTTAGGGCAAAAACCTTTGCAATGCAGAAAATACTTTTGTGTGGTAAAGCGCAATCAGTGTCGAAAGTATTTCTCAAGCGCCTATAATGAATACCGCATGTTACGTGCATAGAAGGAGGAATGGGAGGAAACGTGGCTGAGAACCTAAGCAACCAGTCTGTACCCGAAGCCGCGGCGCGCGTCGCTGCCGTGGTCAACCGCCTCGTTAACCGAATCGGCTCGAATGCCGAGTCCAGGGAGCGTCTCGCCGAGATCGAGATCCCCGAGGAGCTGCGCGACAATCTGGCGCTGTTCTTGCGCCTGGAGCGCCGTGTGCTTAGCGAGTATGATCCCGAGATCGCGGACCTGTTCGACAAGATTTTGACAGCCGAGATTGTGGTCAATGCCGGCAACCCCGGTACCTGCGCTGCCGACGAAGCCGTCGACGAGCAGGGCGTGCCCACCGCCGACGAGCCCACTGCCGTGGCATTTCGTGAGGTCGTCGATTTGATCGACAGCCTGCCGCTCGATAAGCAGCAGGTCATCGTTCGCGCCTTTACGAGCTTTTTCCATCTGGCAAACCTGTCGGAGGAGAACTACCGTGTGGCGCAGCTGCGCGAGCGCGAGGCCGGTGCGTCGACCGATACCGAGGTCGATCCTGCCAACGAGCTTACCGTTGCCTATCACCAGCTGGTGAATGAGCTGGGTGTCGAGGGTGCCAACGAGCTGCTCGACAAGCTCGAGTTCCACCCTGTCTTTACCGCACATCCCACCGAGGCCCGTCGTAAGGCCGTCGAGGGCAAGATCCGCCGTATCTCCAACCTGCTGGAGGAGCGTCCGCGTCTGGGCGGCTCCGACCTGGTGGAGAACGAGCGCCATATGCTGCAGGAGATCGACGCCCTGGTGCGTACGAGCCCCATCGCGCTCAAGAAGCCCACGCCGGTCGAGGAAGCCGATACCATCATCGACATCTTCGATAACACGCTGTTCGACGTTATCCCCGTTATCTATCGTCGTTTTGACGATTGGGTGCTGGGCGACAAGGCCGGTACTGTGCCGCCGCTGTGCCCGGCGTTCTTCCATCCCGGCAGCTGGATCGGTTCCGACCGCGACGGTAACCCCAACGTCACCGCCAAGGTGAGCCGTGAGGTCGCCGCCAAGTACTTTACGCACATGGTGCTCAAGCTCGAGGACAAGTGCCGCCACATCGGCCGCAACCTCACGCTCGAGGCTACCTACAGCAAGCCGTCGGCCGAGCTCATTAACCTGTGGAACCATCAGGTCGAGATGAGCCCTCGTTACACGGCCCGCGCCGAGCTGATCTCCGAGCACGAGCCGCATCGCGCCGTCATGCTCGTCATGGCCGACCGCCTGAACGCCACCGTCCGTCGTATCACCGACACCATGTACCACAGCGCCGACGAGTTCCTGGATGACCTGCGCGTCGTCCAGCGTTCGCTGGCCGCCTGCGGTGCCGTCCGTGCTGCCTACGGCCCGGTCCAGACCATCATCTGGCAGGTCGAGTCCTTCGGCTTCCATATGGTCGAGATGGAGTTCCGTCAGCACTCCGTGGTGCATGCCCGCGCCCTTAAGGATATCCACGAGAACGGTATCCATGGCGACCTGCAGCCCATGACGCGCGAGGTCATCGATACCTTCCGCGCTATCGGCTCCATCCAAAAGCGCTACGGCAAGAAGATGGCGCACCGCTACATCATCTCGTTTACCAAGAGCGCTCAGCATGTGGCCGACGTCTTTGAGCTGGCGCACCTGTCCTTTGCACACGAGGAGGATGTCCCCGAGCTCGACGTGATCCCGTTGTTCGAGCAGCTCGAGGACCTCGAGGGCTGCGTCGACGTGCTCGATCAGATGCTTACGCTGCCCGTGGTGCAAAAGCGCCTTGCCCAGACCAACCGCCGCATGGAGGTCATGCTGGGCTATTCCGACTCTTCCAAGGATGCCGGTCCTACCACGGCCATGCTCGCGCTGCACTCCGCGCAGGAGCGCATCGCCAAGTGGGCAGAGAAGAACGATATCGACCTGGTGCTCATGCACGGTCGCGGCGGTGCCGTGGGCCGTGGCGGCGGCCCGGCCAACAAGGCCGTGCTGGCGCAGCCCAAGGGTTCGGTCAACTGCTTCTTTAAGCTTACCGAGCAGGGCGAAGTCATCTTTGCCCGTTACGGCAACCGCACGCTGGCTCAGCGCCATGTTGAGTCCGTTGCCGCCGCAACGCTTTTGCAGTCGGCCCCGAGTGTCGAGAAGACCAACACCGAGACCACGCAGAAGTTCTGGGATATGGCCGAGAAGCTCAACACTGCAAGCCACGAACGCTATCTGGACCTGCTGAACACCGAGGACTTTACACCGTGGTTCTCGACCGTGACGCCGCTGACCGAGGTCGGTCTGCTGCCGATCGGCTCGCGTCCCGCCAAGCGCGGTCTGGGCGCCAAGTCGCTCGATGACCTGCGTACCATCCCGTGGATCTTCAGCTGGAGCCAGGCGCGCATTAACCTGGCCGCTTGGTACGGTCTGGGCACCGCCTGCGAGCAGCTTGGCGATCTTGACCAGCTCAAGGCTGCCTACCAGGAGTGGCCGTTCTTCCGCACCTTTATCGACAACATCGAGATGTCGATTGCTAAGACCGATCAGCGCATCGCCAAGATGTATCTGCATCTGGGCGACCGCGATGATCTGTCCAAGAAGGTCTTTACCGAGATGCAGCTCACCCGTAAGTGGGTCCTTGCCATCGTCGGTGATGAATGGCCGCTGCAGCGTCGTCGCGTGCTCGGCTGCGCCGTTCGCGTGCGTAACCCCTACGTCGACGCCCTGTCCATCGCCCAGGTCCGCGCCCTTCGCGAGGTGCGTATGAACCAGGACGAGATGGCCGAGGAGAAGAAGGCCGAGTACATGAGCCTGATTCTTTCGACTGTGACCGGCGTCTCGGCAGGACTGCAGAACACGGGGTAATCGATAGCCCTGTAGTCGTCCGGGCCCGCCATTAGTTTACTTTTAGGCACGTCCTCGGACATGCAAGAAGCCCTCGCTGCGCACTTCGTGCGGCGAGGGCTTCTTGCGTCCTGCGGAGTGTGCCTAAAAGTAAACTAATGGCGGGCCCTGCGATGTCCGGTCTTCAGTGGATTACTGCTGGGGGAATTAATGGCGCGCTTCGCGCGTTTGGAAAGGGCTTCGTGCTGCGGAATGCATTCAGAGGGAAACCCGTCGGGTCCCTTCGTCCTCGGTCTTCAGGGATTGGGGCTGAAGGGACTAAAGTACGCTTCGCGCCTAATGTGGGGTGCGGCGAGGGCTTCTTGCGTCAGTGCGGAGTGTGCCTAAAAGTAAACTGATGGCGGGCCCTGCGATGTCCGGTCTTCGGCGGATCAGCCGCTGGGTGAGGGTGGTGCTTGGGGCGACGTGCAAAAAACGGAGTTTTCAGCAGCCAAAGATTGATGCATAAGGCCATAGCCGGCTTTCGCTGCCTTTGTTGATGCTTTTGCACGACGATTGGGCTTTGGCGACGATCATATATGGCTGGTTTCTCGCCGCATGCTATCCAGATGGGTCGAGTCATGAGGACTATCTACCTTTTGAAAGATTTTTGGCACCAAAATCTTATCCCGCGATGCTGAATACTCGCAAAAATGCACGCTCCGGAGGGTACTACCCAGTTATGGCCAGAAATCCATGCGCCATCTTATGCAATTAATTAATGAATTTATGCAAAATGGCTTACGTGCGTACGTCTCGGACTAGATGTTTGCCTCGGCGCTGCGTAAATCATCCTGTCTATAGTGTCTTTGACAGGCGGCCGCGGTCCCGTTTGGGGTCGCGGCCGTTTTGTTGTGGGTCAAATATGAACGTTGTGTTAATGAGTCGGTGGACGGTGGTGTTTTTCGGTGAGCGGCGTATCCTTCCAACGGTTTATCTAGTGTGTCAGTTGAAAGGAAGAGGGCGCTCGTCATTGTTTGAATGTGAACTGCCGTTTGACCACAAGACGTTGCATCTGGAGCTCGAGGATAAGAACTTCGCGGGTGTGATGGAAGGTCATCAAAACGAGTTTAAGATTACAAAATCGCAGGAAGAGCTGGTAGATGAGTCGCTTGCCAATCCTTATGGCTCGCCTTCGCTCGAGGAGCTTTGTGCTGGCAAGAAGGATATTGTCATCATTAGCTCCGACCATACGCGCCCCGTTCCCTCGCGTGTGACGATGCCTATTCTGCTGCATCACATCCACTCCGCTGCGCCTGAGGCGCGCGTTCGCATTCTTGTTGCTACGGGCATGCATCGTCCGTCGACGCACGAGGAGCTCGTCAACAAGTATGGCGAGGAGATCGTTGCCAACGAGGAAATCGTTATGCACGTCGCGACTGACGATAGCATGATGAAAAAGATTGGCACCCTGCCTTCTGGTGGCGAGTGCATTATCAACAAGATTGCTGCCGATTGCGATCTGCTGCTTGCCGAGGGCTTTATTGAGCCGCACTTCTTTGCCGGTTTCTCTGGTAGCCGCAAGTCCGTCCTGCCTGGCATCGCCAGCTACAAGACCATCATGTACAACCACAACGGTCAGTTTGTGAACGATTCCCATTCGCGTGCCGGCAACCTGTGCCACAACCACGTGAGCGAGGACATGTTTGCCGCTGCCGAGATGGCTCACCTTGCCTTTGTGCTTAACGTGGTGCTCAACGGCAAGCACGAGGTCATCGGCTCCTTTGCCGGCGATATCCACAAGGCGCACGAGGCTGGCTGCGAGTTCGTGAAGAGCCTTGCCGGCGTTGAGCCCGTTGAGTGCGAGATTGCCATCACCACCAACGGCGGCTACCCGCTCGACCAGAACATCTACCAGGCCGTGAAGGGCATGTGCGCTGCCGAGGCCACGCTTCCCGAGGGCGGTGTGATCATCGACGTCGCCGGCTGTGCCGACGGTCACGGTGGCGAAGGCTTCTATCACAACATCGCTGACAACGATCCGGCAGAGTTTGAGCGCGCCTGCATCGACCGTCCTAAGGACGAGACCCTGCCCGACCAGTGGACGAGCCAGATTTTTGCCCGCATCCTGGCACATCACCCTGTGATCATGGTTACCGACCTGTGCGATCACCAGATGCTCGAGGATATGCACATGACGCCGGTCAACACTATCGAGGAGGCGCTCAAGCTCGCCTTTGAGATGAAGGGTGCCGATGCCAAGGTGGCCGTCATTCCCGATGGCCTGGGCGTTGTCGTCGCTCAGCACTAGTACGCGGCCTAAACGAATCGTTTATAACCGACAAGAAAGATAAGGTTTTATGCTTACCAAACTCCTCTGCGAATTCGGCGCAACGGCCCTCATGATCATCTTTGGCGTGGGCGTGCACTGCGATACCGTGCTCAAGGGCACCAAGTATCAGGGCTCCGGCCACATGTTTGCCATCACCACCTGGTCTTTTGGCATCTCGGTTGCTCTGTTTATCTTTGGCGGTGCCGTGTGCATGAACCCCGCCATGGTGCTTGCCCAGTGCATCGTCGGCCTGGTGCCGTGGAGCAGCTGCATCCCCTTCATGATTGCCGATATGCTCGGCGGCTTTGTGGGCGCCGTGATCGCTTGGCTTATGTATGCCGATGAGTTCAAGGCTTCCGAGGGCGTCGTCGACCCCATTGCCCAGCGCAACATTTTCTCGACCAACCCCACCACCGAGGGTACGAACTATGCCCGTAACTTCTTCTGCGAGGCTATCTGCACCTTTGTGTTCATCAGCGCCATCCTTGCTGCTGCTAGCCGCGCTGGCGAGAACGTCCTGATGCTCGCCATCTGCGTTGGCCTGATCGTTTGGGCTGTTGGCATGGGCATGGGCGGCATCACCGGCTTCGCCATGAACCAGGCTCGTGACCTTGGTCCTCGTATGGCCTATCAGGTGCTGCCGATCAAGAATAAGGCCGACAATAACTGGAAGTATGGCCTGCTTGTTCCTGGCATCGCTCCGTTTGTCGGTGCCGCTCTGGCCGCGCTGTTTGTGCATGGTTTCTTGGGCATGTTCTAGTCTGAGGCTACATAGTTGTCCGCTGGCCGCATGGGGTAACTTCCCAGCGCGTCCTCGGACATGCAAAAAGGCTCGCTGCGCACTTCGTGCGGCGAGCCTTTTTGCGTCCTGCGGAATGCGCTGGGAAGTTACCCCATGCGGACAGCTGCGGGATCTTTGTTGCGTTCGTACAAGCAACCCAATATATATCTGAATTTGGATGGGAGGGGCTTGTTGCTGGTAGGGGCGTTGGGCTTCTGTCGACACTTTGGGATGGATTGTGCTTTGGGTTGGGGCGGCGCTTTGAGATGAGGTCGGAACTTTGGGATGAGGGGTTTACTCAGTTGAAGAGAGGCTTAATGGCTGATAGGTAGTCTTTGGCTACGTCGGCTTTGGCTGCTTGGAAGTTGTGCCAGGCCCACCATTGGACCATTCCTACGAAGCTTGAGGCTATGTGGTGTAGTAAGAAACTGCGGTCCATGGTGCCAGCGGGGCCTGTGGGGTCGGCGGGGACGGTTTCGGCTGCTCGTGACATGATGGTCTTGCGTAAACAGTCGGCGAAGACGCGTGAGCCGGCGCCGGCTACGAGGGCTCCGACGCCCTGGCGACGCTCCCAGAGATTGTTGAGAATATGCTCGATCTGCACGAGTGGGTCGTCGAGCGGTGTGCCATCGTCATCGAGGGCGTGGGTGCAGATATCGCTCACGAGCTCGGACAGTAGGTCGTCTTTGCTCTTAAAGAGGCCGTAGAATGTCGCGCGGCCTACGTGAGCGCGCGCGATGATGTCGCCGACGGTGATCTTGCCGTAGTCCTCCTCGCGAAGGAGCTCGGAAAACGCCGTGACAATAGCAGCGCGGCTTTTTTCTTTGCGGGCATCCATGGCTATGCGTCCACGTGGACGAGCAGGCAGCGGAGCGTACCGGAGCAACCCTCGTAGGGGCGCTTACCGGCGCCGTAGCCGACGGCCTCGATGCGGTAGCGGGCCGGCAGGTGCTCGGACGTGCGCAGCGCGGCGACGATGGCGGCGCCCGTGGGCGTCACGAGCTCGCCGGCGACCGGTGCAGGCGTGAGGGCGATATTGCCCGCCTGACACAGGTTGACGACAGCGGGGACGGGAATGGGCATGAGGCCGTGGGCGCAGCGGATGGTGCCGTGGCCCTCGGAGAGCGACTCGACTACGATGTCCTCAATACCCAGGTCGTCGAGGCAGATGGCGACAGAGCAGACGTCGACGATGGAGTCGACGGCGCCCACCTCGTGGAACATGACGGTGTCGGGCGTTTTGCCGTGAGCCTTTGCCTCGGCAGCGGCGAGTGCGGAAAAAATGGCGAGGGCGCGACGCTTGGCGCCATCGCTTAGCTGTGAACCGTCGATGATGGCGGTGACGTCCGCCAAAGAGCGGTGGTGATGGTGGTGGGCGTGATGATGGCCCTCGTGGCCATGGCCGTGGGCCTCATGCTCATGCGTGTGCTCGTGTTCGTGCTCGTCATGGTCATGATGATGGTGTTCGTGCTCATGTGCGTGCTCGGCAGCTGCTTCGTTGCCGTAGAGCCAGGCCATGTCGTGGTCGTGGTTCTCGAGCCCCTCTGCCAGCTGAACGTCAAAGTCGCAGGCGTCGATGCCATGCTTGTTTACGCGCGTTACAGCGATCGAAAAGCCGTCGACCGGCAGCGTGGCGAGCTGTTCGCGCAGGTGCTCCTCGCTGGCGCCCAGGTCGAGCAGGGCCGCGACGGTCATATCGCCGCTGATGCCCGAAGTGCCGTCGATGATAAGCGTGTGCTGATGGTTGGACATGGAATGCTCCTTAACGGGCGCAGGATGTGCCGGCGCTCAGATGATTGATAAGACTTGCCTGGTAGGCGGCACCAAAGCCGTTATCGATATTGACGACCGATACGCCGCTGGCGCAGGAGTTGAGCATGGCGAGCAGCGCGGCTACGCCTCCAAAATTTGCGCCGTAGCCCACGCTGGTGGGAACGGCGATGACCGGACAGCTCACCAGACCGCCGATAACGCTCGCCAGGGCGCCCTCCATGCCGGCGATGGCGATGACCACCTGCGCCTGGGCAAGTTCCTCGGCATGCGCGAGCAGGCGGTGCAGGCCTGCGACACCTACGTCGTAGAGGCGGTCGACCTCGTTGCCATAGAATTCGGCCGTCAACGCGGCTTCCTCGGCGACGGGCAGGTCGCTCGTACCGGCGCAGGCGACAACGATGCGTCCGTTGCCGGTAGGGGAGGGCTTGCCGCCCACGAGGGCGAGCTGTGCGTCTGGGACATATCCCAGGTCGATGCCGTTGCCGAGGAGCTTCGAGGCGCGGGCTGCCTTTTCGGCGTCCAGGCGCGTGACCAGGATGCGCACCTGGCCGGCATTGAGTAATGCTTTGATAATGGCGGCAATCTGCTCGGCGGTTTTACCGGCGCCGTAGACAACCTCGCCGGCTCCCTGGCGCACCCCGCGTGAAAGATCGAGCTGCGCAAAACCCAGATCGGCGGTTGGCGCCGTCTGGATGCGCGTGAGGGCGACTGCCGGGGTGACTGTTCCGTCGGCAACATCGCTCAGCAATTGCTCAAGATCTCGCTTATCCATATATGTTCCCTTCGACGGTGCAAAGTCTAGCACGAGAAGGGTAGTTTCCGAACATTAGAACAAAATCGTTCGGAAACTAGACATAGAGGAATTGATTCTGTTGTTAGACGGATTGACTAGTCGCGCAGGATGATGTCCATGGCGAGCATCAGATTGCGCTCGTCGATGGCAAACGGGGCGGCCTCGCGCGTCTTGGGCTTGGCGCAAAACGCGATGCCCGTGCCCGCGGCCTGAATCATGGGGATGTCGTTGGCGCCGTCGCCGATCGCGACGGTGTGGGCCATGTCGACGCCGCACTCAACTGCCCAATCCAGCAGCTGGATGAGCTTGGATTCCTTGGTCACGATGTCGGCAGCCAACTTACCGGTGAGCTTGCCGTCTACGACCTCCAGGCGGTTCGCTAGACAAAAATCGATGCCCGCGGCGGCCACGATCTTGTCGGCGACCTCGTGGAAGCCGCCGCTTACCACGCCGACCTTCCAGCCCTTGCTGTGCGCCGAGCGCACAAGCTCCAGCGCGCCGGGGGTAAACGTCACGCGCGCAAAGGTGCGCTCGAACACGCTCTCGTCCAGGCCGGCAAGCAGCCCCACGCGCTCCTCGAGCGCCTGCTTAAAGTCAAGCTCGCCGCGCATGGCGCGCTCGGTGATCTGCGCTACCTGCTTGCCCACGCCGGCCTCCTCGCCCAACAGGTCGATGACCTCCTGGTTGATGAGCGTGGAGTCGATATCCATAACGATGAGGCGTGCAGTCATGGCGGGCCTTTCCGAGTGCAGTTGTATTGGGGCACATTGTCGCACGTGGCGCGCGTCGGCGACGGTCACGGTGCGTCAATTGTTTCGTCTCCGTCAAGTCTTTGGGCAGGAGCTACTTTTCCGCGGCACATCGACACAGGTGCGATAAGATAGAACGCCATGTCTGGCTGCGCGGTTTACGCAGGCTGGGCAAATCTGTACGACGCCGCCCGGAACGACACGGGGCGGCACAGATCCATAAAGGAGGATCACTGGTATGAGCCAGACCCGTCCCATCGACGAGCATTCCATGCACACCCGTACCTGCGGCGAGCTTCGCCGCGAGAACGTGGGCGAAGAGGTCACCCTCACCGGTTGGGTGAGCCGTCGCCGCGACCACGGCGGCCTTATCTTCTGCGATCTTCGCGACCGCGAGGGCATCACGCAGCTCACCTTCGACCCCGAGCACTCCGACGGCGACGCCTTTAAGATCGCCGAGACCATGCGTCCCGAGTGGCCCATCAAGATCCACGGCGTCGTGCGCTCCCGTGGCGAGGAGACCACCAACACCAAGCTCGCGACCGGCGAGATCGAGGTCCTGACCGACCACGCCGAGGTTCTCAACACGTCCGTCACCCCGCCGTTCCAGATCGAGGACGGCATCGAGACCAGCGAGGACACCCGTCTGCGTTATCGCTATCTGGACCTCCGCCGTCCCGAGATGATGGCCAACCTCAAGCTGCGCTCCGACTTTACCTTTGCCATTCGCGAGGCGCTGCACAACCGTGAGTTCATGGAGGTCGAGACGCCCTCCCTGTTTAAGTCCACGCCCGAGGGCGCCCGCGACTTCATCGTTCCCAGCCGTATTCAGCCGGGTAACTTCTACGCCCTGCCGCAGTCCCCGCAGCTCCTGAAGCAGCTGCTCATGGTCGGTGGCGTCGAGCGCTACTATCAGGTTGCCAAGTGCTTCCGCGACGAGGACCTGCGTGCCGACCGCCAGCCCGAGTTCACCCAGGTCGATATCGAGATGTCCTTCGTGGACCAGAACGACGTCATGAGCGCGCTCGAGGAGGTCCTGGCCGACGCCTTCGGCCGCATGGGCGTCGAGATGCCCACGCCGCTGCGTCGTATGGACTACTGGGAGGCCATGGACACCTATGGCTCCGACAAGCCCGATACCCGCTATGGCATGCACCTGGTCGACCTGACCGACATCTTCGCCAACTCCAAGTTCAAGGTCTTTGCGACTGCCGCAAACGAGGAGGGCTCTGTCGTCAAGGCCATCAACGCCAAGGGCGCCGGTGCCTGGGCACGTGCCAAGATCGATAAGCTTGCCGGCGTGGCCTCCACGTTTGGCGCCAAGGGCCTGGCCTGGATTGCTTTCCGCGAGGACGGCTCTATCAACAGCCCCATCGTCAAGTTCTTCTCGGACGAGGAGATGGCGGCTCTGCGCGAGCGCATGGATGTCGAGCCCGGCGACCTTGTGATGTTCGCCGCCGGCCCGCGCTTGCTCTCCGACGAGATCCTGGGCGGCATGCGTTCGCACATGGCCAACGCGCTCGAGATCAAGCGCGAGGGCCACGACTTCCTGTGGGTCGTCAACTTCCCGCTGTTCCATTGGGACGAGGATCGCAAGGCCTATGCTGCCGAGCACCAGCCCTTTACCCTGCCGACCGAGACCGACATCGCCAAGATCGAGGCCGATCCGCTGGCGGCTGGTTCTTGCACCTACGACTTTGTCATGGACGGCTTTGAGGCTGGCGGCGGCGGTATGCGTATCCACAACGCCGAGATGCAGATGTCCATGCTCAAGCTCCTGGGCTTTACCGAGGAGCGTGCCGAGTCGCAGTTTGGCTTCCTCATGGAGGCCCTCAAGTTTGGTGCGCCCCCGATGGGCGGTTTCGCTCTGGGCCTGGACCGCGTGTGCATGCTGCTCACCGGCTCTGACTCCATCCGCGACGTCATGGCGTTCCCCAAGACGGCCAGCGGCTCCGACCTCATGTCGGGCGCCCCGAGTGCCGTTTCCGGCGCCCAGCTCAAGGACGTCAGCCTGCGCCTGATGTAGGGAAGCGGCTACATATTGCCTGTAACGAGGGAAGGACACGTGCCTTCCCTCGTTTTTTATGTCGTGACGTCATGGTTTGGAGGCTTGCCGTCGTGCGCCGGGAAACTACAACCCGGAATTTGCGTCCAGAACGGGTCGCGCTTTCCCAAGGGGGGTCCTCTGGGAAAGCGCGACCCAGAATTCGGCAAAATAATGGGGCACAGTTTCCGGTTGAGCTGTCTAACGGAAACTGTGCCCCAGAATGAGCGCTCAAAACGGGGCAGGCTTTCCGCAACAACTGTCTGGCAGAAAGCCTGCCCCAGTTTCTTATAGCGAGTCTCTCTGGATCAGCTGCATGTGCATCACGGAGGTGGTAGGCTCGGCACCCTTGATCATGTCGAGCGCAATGTTGGCGGCCATGTGGCCTTCTTCGCGCAGGGGCTGGCGGACGGTCGTGAGCGCGGGGACGCAGCGCGTCGCAATCTCGTGATCGTCGAAGCCGACGACAGAAACGTCCGCAGGAACGGATAGGCCTGCCTCGTTGAGTGCGGTGATGACGCCAGCCGCGATACGGTCCGATCCGCAGAGCACGCCATCGAAAGCAATCTTGCGCGCGAGAATCAGGTGCATGGCCTGATAGCCGTCTCCGCTGTTCCAGCCGGTATAGATAACGTTTGCGTCTGGGAGGTCTTCGCCCAAGACGGCGCGGTAGCCGCGCAGGCGGTCGACAACAGCGGGGTTGTCTTGCGGTCCCAACACGGCGACGATATCTTTGCGGCCGCGCCCCTTCATGGCGAGTGCCGCAAAGCGTCCGCCCTCTTCGTCGTCAGAGTAGACCGTCGAGAACACATCGCGATAGGGGTGGCCCTCGAGCTGGCCGCACAACACGGTGGGTACGCCCAGCTCGCGCAGCACCTCGAGCAGCTCGCTGCCTTTGTAGGGAGAGACGTCGATCACGGCGTCGAACGAGCGGCGCTCAAAGTGCTCGCGTGCGCGGTTGCGCTCATGCGTAGAAGACGCCTGCAAGATAACGGGCAGATAGGACGACTCCGACAGTTCCTCGGTAATGCCGCTCAAAAACTCGCTATAGGTGGGGTCGCTGAAGAGTTCACTCAGAGGCTCGGTCACGAGCACGGCGATGATTTCCGTGCGCCCGACAGCGAGCGCTCGGCCACGAGCGTTGGGGACAAAATTGACTTCCTTGGCCGCCGCGCGGACGCGCTTTTTGGTTTCCTCGCTAATGCGGGGCGAATCGTTGAGGGCGCGCGATGCCGTGGAGCGCGACACGCCGGCAGCTGCGGCAACCTCGGCAAGCGTAGGTGCGGTGCGAACTGGTTGTGTCATGGCGTCTCCTGGAAAATGCGGTCGATGTTGTCACTGATACGGGCTAGTGCGGATACAGCTTACTATAGTGCGCCTGAACAGCGTTCATGATATCCGGTGACCGGTGTCGTTTTGCAACCAAGCCGAAATCGAATACGTCTCGTGTGGGTGAGATATCAGCGGGCGTGGAGGTTGCCTACGAGCTTAAGAACGATGTCTTGTGCTGAGTTTCGATACTCAGGGTGACATAAGTGTTGCGATTGTACAACCGGTTGCACCGTTAACCCGGCCAAATCGACCGTTCAGCGGACAACCGGTTGCACAGTATTTTGCATCGCCCGTAAGATAAGGACAACCGGTTGCACAAGAATCACTACGATGATGAAGGAGCATCACCATGGACGCCATTAACGATTGGGAAAACCAAGCGCTCACCCACAGGAACCGCCTGGCACCCCATGCGTACTTTATGGGTTACGAGACCGCCGATCTCGCTGCAACGTACAGCCGCGAGCTGTCGCGCGGGTTTGTCCAGCTGTCCGGCTCGTGGCAGTTCCGCCTCTTTGAGGGCCCCGCTGCCGTCTCCAACGAGGAACTCTCCACGTACAAGCCCGAGTGGGATCACGTGGAGGTTCCGCACCTGTGGCAGGTGGACGGCTATGGCAACCTTGCCTACACCGACGAGGGTTTCCCGTTCCCGGTTGATCAGCCGTTCGTTCCCTCCGACGACCCCACGGGCGTCTACCAGCGCATCGTCAACCTTCCCGCCGTTCCTGCCGGCGCTCGCGAGATCATTCGCTTCGACGGCATCGAGAGCTATGGCGAGCTGTACGTCAACGGTCAGTATATCGGCATGACCAAGGGTTCGCGCCTGTCTGCCGAGTTCGACGTGACCGACGCGCTCGTCGAGGGCGACAACCTGTTTGCGGTCAAGGTCCTGCAGTACAGCGATGGCAGCTACATCGAGGATCAGGACATGTGGTGGGCCTCGGGCATCTTCCGCGATGTGTACCTTATGCAGCGTCCCGCCGCGCACCTGGTCGACTTTAGGTTCCGCACGCACCGCGAGGGCGATGCCGCTCTGATCACGCTCGATACGGTTGCCGAGGGCGCTTCCCGCGTTGTGTTTACGCTCAGCGATGGCGAGAACGTGGTGGCTACGGGTGAGTGCGTCGACAGCCATGCCGAGTGCAGCGTGACCGATGCCCACTTCTGGAATCCCGAGGACCCCTTCCTCTACGATCTTACGTTTGAGGTCTACGACGACGACAAGGTGAGCGAGTACGTCCCGCATCGCCAGGGTCTTGCCGAGGTGACGGTCGAGGGCAATCATATCTACCTCAACGGCACTTACTTTAAAATGCATGGCGTCAACCGCCACGATCACGACGATCACAAGGGCCGCGCCGTGGGCCTCGATCGCATACGCCGCGACCTGGAGCTCATGAAGCAGCACAACATCAACGCAGTGCGCACCTCTCACTATGCCAATGACCCGCGCTTCTACGAGCTGTGTGATGAGTATGGCATCATGCTGGTCGCCGAGACCGATATGGAGAGCCACGGCTTCGAGAATATCGGCAACATCGCCCTGGTTACCGACGACCCGGCATGGGAGCCGGCCTACGTCGACCGTATTGAGCGCCTGGTGATGCAGGAGCGCAACCACGCGTGCATCATCATGTGGTCGCTGGGCAACGAGAGCGGCTATGGCTGCAACATCCGCGCGATGTACGCCAAGGCTCACGAGCTCGATGGTCGTCCGGTCCACTACGAGGAGGACCGCAACGCCGATACCGTCGACGTCATTTCCACGATGTACTCCCGTGTGTCGCAGATGAACGACTTTGGTGAGCATCCGTTCCCCAAGCCGCGCATCAATTGCGAGTACGGTCACTCCATGGGCAACGGCCCCGGAGGCCTGTCCGAGTATCAGGAGGTCTTCGATCGCTGGGATTGCATCCAAGGCCAGTTTATCTGGGAATGGTGCGACCACGGTCTGGCTGCTGTGACCGAGGACGGCATTGCCTACGATATGTATGGCGGCGACAACGGCGATTACCCCAACAACAGCAACTTCTGCATCGATGGCATGGTGTTCCCCTGGCAGCAGCCGAGCCCGGGCCTTACCGAGTACGGCCAGGTCATCTGCCCGGTTCGCATGGCTTATGACGCCGAGGCGGGCGAGCTGACTGTCACCAACAAGCGCTGGTTTACCACCCTCGAGGATGTTTGCCTGTCGGCGGAGACCCTGGTGGACGGCGACGTGGTCTGCCGCAAGACGCTCATGCCCGGTGCGGTTGCCCCCGGTGAGTCCGTCCAGCTTCCGCTGGTGATTCACGAGGCCGCGGTAGGCGAGACCCTGCTGACTGTGCGCGTCTACACCATGGCCGCTCACGTCTGGTGCGAGCCGATGTTCCAACTGGGCGCAAACCAGTTTGCCATCGCAAACCATCCGGCGCCGGCCATTGCGGCTCCCACTCGTCCTGAGCTTACGGTCGAGGAGACCGAGCAGGAGATTCGCATTCACTCCCTCAACGGCGAGCTGACCTTCAGCAAGGTAAACGGCACCGTGAGCGAGTGGAAGGCATCCGGCCGTGACGTCATGGCCTCTGGTCCCCAGGTTGGTTTTTGGCATCCGCTCGTCGACAACCACGCCCAGGAGTACGACTCCCTGTGGAAGGACAACTTCATTGATGTAATGCAGACGTCCACCCGCAAGGTTTTTTGGAAGCAGGACGGCAATGCGGTCGTCGTTACCGTGAGCCAACGTATTGCTCCTCCCGTCCGCGCGTTCGGCATGTGCGTCGAGCTTGTCTACACCGTGCTTCCGAGCGGTCGCGTCGACCTCAAGGTTTCCGGCGAGCCCTACGGCGACTATTCGGACATTATCCCGCGCATCGGCATCTCCTTTGAGGTTCCCGGTTGCGATCGTGCCGTCGAGTGGTATGGCCACGGCCCGGGCGAGAACTATCCGGACTCGCTGCGTGCCAACCCGGTCGGTCATTACCGCACTACGGTCGACGACATGTTCACGCCCTACGTTATGCCTCAGGACTGTGCCAACCGCGAGGGTACCCGCTGGGTTGCCCTGCGCTCTAGCCACGGTGATGGCGTGCTGGTGACTCGTCCGGCCGACGCCGCTTCCAACCCGTTCTCGTTCTCGGCATGGCCCTATAGCTGCGAGGCTATTGATAATGCCAAGCACGTCTACGACCTTGTTCCGGGCGACACGGTCACGGTTAACATCAACGACCAGCTGCTCGGCCTTGGCTCGAACTCTTGGGGTTCCGAGGTGCTCGATTCCTATCGCACCCGTTTTGAGAGCTTCAGCTTTGAGGTGTCCCTGCGACCGCTGACGTCTGCCGATTTGGCTCAGGCGCTGGCACCCATTAAGGAGGCATAAGCCATGCATGTCTTTAACTCGCGCGCCGATTTCGACGCTCAGATGAAGTCCGTCAAGAAGTGGATGCGTACCGGCCAGGCGCTCGACGGCGTTTCTGAACTGCAGCACGATGTGGCGTACTCCATCGGCGACTCGCTGGTGTACTGGTGGGTCTATGCCCGCGAGGCCGCAACCGCCGACCTGGTCGGTCACCGTCGCTACCATGCCGTGCTCGCTCCGCTCGACGGCGACCTGACCGTCGAGGTTGCCCCCAAGGCAGGCCTCACCTGCACCCGCGCTTACAGCGATATCGATGATCGCGAGCGCTTTGAGGGGGCGGGGGAGACCGTGACGATTCCCGCCGGCGGCGTTGCCGTCGTCGAAATTGACGAGGCCTACCGTGTCGTGGCCGATGCCGCGGATCCCCGCGTCGTGGTACTGCACGTGACGGTCGAAGGTTATTCCTTCCCCAACAAGTAGTATTCGTCCGCCTGGACGTTTGCTTCGCGCCGTTAAGGGGGGATGGCTTTGTTGACTCCCTTTTCCCCATTCCCCTTAGCAGGTGCGCCGTCCGTGTTTGCACTTGCAGCTCGGACGGGTTTAGATGACATTTAATAGATGATTGGGAGGGCTTATGAGCTCTGAAAAACGAGGAACGATTGGTTCGTTCGCTCTGCTGGGCATGACGGTCGCCGCCGTGTTCGGTATCAAGAACATCATCAACAACAACGCGGCCATCGGCTTAGCAGCCGCGCCGTCGTTCTTCTTCGCCACGCTTTTGTACTTTGTCCCCTATACCCTGGTTACCGCCGAGTTCGTCGGCCTTAACAAGGACTCCGAGTTGGGCGTGTACGCATGGGTTAAGACCTCGATGGGTGGTCGCTGGGCGTTCCTGACGGCATTTAGCTACTGGTTCGTTAACCTGTTCTTCTTTGCGTCCGTCCTGCCCAACGTCATCATCTACGCGAGCTACGTGTTCTTTGGTGCCAACGCCGAGCTTTCGCAGCTGTGGATCACCATTATCGAGATCGTTGTCTTTGCTATCGCCACGTGGGTTTCGACCAAGGGCGCTAAGTGGATCGGCTCCATTTCCTCCTTCGGTTCGACCGCGGCTCTCGGCCTGACCGCCGTGTTCATCCTGCTGTCCCTGGCTGCTGCCTTTGGCGGCGTTGAGTTCGCTACGGCTCCTACTCCCGCTAACATGGCTCCCGACATGAGCAACTTCGCAACTGCGTGGGGCTTCTTCGGTACGCTTGCCTGGATCATCCAGGGCGTTGGCGGCGCTGAGTCTGTCGGCGTGTTCCTTAACGACCTTAAGGGTGGCGTCAAGGCCTTCGTGCGCACCGTCGTTATCGCCGGTCTGACCATCGGCCTTCTGTATGCAGGCGCTTCGCTGCTGGTTAACCTGTTCATCCCCGAGGGCGGCGTTGCCATCTCCACCGGTATCTTCGACGTATTCGGCGCTGTCTTTGCCCGCTTTGGCATTCCCATGGAAGTGTCTACGCGCGCCATCGGCTTGATCCTTCTCGCCGCCACGCTGGGCTCCCTCATGATGTGGACCTCTGCTCCCATCAAGGTTTTCTTCACCGAGATCCCCAAGGGTGTCTTTGGTAGCAAGATCGTCGAGCTCAACGAGCACGGCATTCCCGCCCGCGCTGCCTGGCTGCAGTTCGCCATCGTCGTCCCCATCCTGATCATCCCGGCCCTGGGCTCCGGTAACCTCGACGACCTGCTCATGATCGTCACCAACATGACGGCTGCCACCGCTCTGCTCCCGCCGCTGCTGATCCTGCTTGCCTACTTTATGTTGCGCAAGAACTTCGACGCTGCTCCCCGTGGCTTCCGCATGGGTTCGCGCACCTTTGGCCTGGTCATTGCTGCATTCCTGCTTGTGGTCTTCTGCTTCGTGCTTATCTGCGGCACCATTCCGCTCGATCAGCCGCTGTGGCTGACGCTGGTCTACAACGTCGGCGGCGTGGTTGTCTTCCTGGGCCTTGCCGTGATGTGGTACAACCGCTACATCAACCGCCTGCGCGAAACCGATCCCGAGGCTGCTGAGAACGAGCTTCGCCCCTCCGTCCTCGACATGATGGAGTAGCGGCTAGGATTAATCTACGGCTGTGGAATAAATCGATTCCCTTTCCTAAGGAGGGGCCTTACGAGGCCCCTCCTTTTGTGTTTTGGAGCATGGTTTTGGACCCTGTGGGCAAAAAATGCCAAATATGAGTACTGTTGCAAAAGAGGTGTCATATTTTTCGGCCTGTTCTGAGCGAAAATGGGCTCAAAATCAATTTATCTAACCCCCTATAGACGCGATTCGATGGCTTCCAAAACATTAAAATCGGCCAAATCGGCCAATTTGCTCTCAATTCTGCTGCTACTAAATTTGTGACAGTACTCATATTTGCCACTTTTTGTCCACGGGGTGTCCGAAAGGGTCCTCGACAAGCATCTAACGCTACAATAACTACCACATGGCTGGGTTTGCCAGCCGAATGTACGATGTCGTGGGAGGGGACATGGTCGAGTTTACAAAGACGATTAAAGATCCGTTGGGATTGCATGCCCGCCCGGTTGCGCTGCTCTATGACATTATCGCCAAGCATCGTAGTGACGTGTCGGTCAGCATCGGTGACCGCCATACCGACGGTCGCGACGTTATAGGGCTCATGGCACTCTGTGGCGAATGTGGCGAAGACGTCGTGTTCCGCGTTTCGGGCGTGGATGAGGCCTCCTGTGTCACATCGATCAGAAATCTCTCGCTTTAAGCATGACAGGGCGTGGTAAAGGATGGTCCTTTGCCGCGCCCTTTTGTTTCGTATAGGAAACTTTTTCGAAATCTGAATGCGGACCCTTTCCAAAAAGTTAACCACGTGTTAGTTTATTATAGCGAACATAGGCGTGGTTAACTTTTACCGTGTCGATGTTAAGGACGAACTGACGTTAGGAGCCACTCATGTCTTGCGGACCGCAGATGCCGGCCATGCCGCTTTCGATGGTAAAAGCGGGCGAAACCGTGCGCGTGTCCCGTGTAAAGGGCAATGAGGACATGAAGCACCACCTCAAGGACCTCGGCTTTGTCGAGGGCAACGAAATCCACGTGGTGAGCTCGAGTGGCGCCAATATCATCGTCACGGTGCTGGGCGCACGCTTTGGCATCGATTCCAAGGTTGCCATGCACATCATGACCGTCGGTTAGTCCGCAGCATTTCATAAAAACCGAAAGGGGGACAAGAGGATGAAGACGTTGGGTGACGTTAAGGTGGGCGAGAGCTCTACCATCGTCAAGCTTCACGGTGAGGGTGCGCTTCGCCGTCACCTTATGGACCTGGGGCTCATCAAGGGCACTTCGTTCAAGGTCGTGAAGGTTGCGCCGCTCGGCGATCCGGTCGAGATCAACGTGCGCGGCTACGAGCTTTCCATCCGCAAGGAGGAGGCGGCCGTCGTCGAGGTCCAGTAAGGGCTCGCGACGTGTATTTCTGCAGATAAAGTTAGGTATTTCTAACTTAATGCTGCAACTTTGAAGCACATCATCCAGCTTGCGCGGAGAAAGCAACGCAGGCACACAAGGAAGAAGGATTGAATGGCGGATTCTCAGATCCATGTCGCGCTGGCGGGTAACCCCAACTGCGGCAAGACCACGCTTTTCAACCTGATCACCGGCGCCAACGGCTACGTTGGCAACTGGCCCGGCGTCACGGTTGAGAAAAAGGAGGCCAAGCTCCTAAGCGACAAGAACGTTACCATCACGGACCTCCCTGGCATCTACTCGCTTTCCCCCTACAGCCCCGAGGAGCAATGCTCGCGCGATTACCTCATGAGCGGCGAGTCCGATGTTGTTGTCCAGGTTGTCGACGCCACCAACCTCGAGCGTAACCTGTACCTGGCGCTTCAGGTTATCGAGACCGGCCTGCCCGTGGTCGTTGCCCTCAACATGGCCGACCTGGTCGAGAAGAACGGCGATAAGATCGACACGGACAAGCTTTCCAAGAAGCTCGGCTGCCCGGTCATGATGATCTCGGCTCTTAAGAACAAGGGCATCAAGGAGCTGTTCGAGCAGGTCAAGAAGTCCGCTGCTTCTAAGGGCCAGGTGCCGGAGCACAAGTTCGATTCCTCCATCGAGGACGTTCTGGACCACATCGAGAATAACCTGCCTGCGAGCGTTCCCGCCAACAAGCGCCGCTACTACGCGGTCAAACTGTTTGAGCGCGACGCGGACGCCTGCAAGCTCATCAACCTCACCAAGGAGAAGGCTGCTCGCGTGGAGCAGCTGGTCGCCCAGTGCGAGCAGGACTGCGACGACGACGCCGAGTCCATCATCACCGGCGAGCGTTACGGCGTGATTGCCCACATCATTGACGAGTGCCTCACCAAGGCTCCGGCAAAGATGAGCACCTCCGAGAAGATCGACCGCGTGGTTACCAACCGTATCCTGGGCCTGCCGATCTTTGTGGTCATCATGTTCTGCGTGTACTACATCGCCGTTTCTACCTTGGGCGGCACGGTGACCGACTTCACCAACGACCAGCTCTTCGGTACCGACGGTTGGTATGTGTTCGGCCAGGGCCGCGACGCCTACGACGCGGCCGTCGAGGCTGCGGGTGACAATGCCGACTCGGTCGACCCGGCACAGTACGGCCCCTATGTCCCGGGTATCACCACCGTGGTGCACGACGCCCTTGTGGCGGGCGGCACCGAGGACGGTGGCCTGGTCGATTCGCTGGTCTGCGACGGCATCGTCGGCGGCCTGGGCGCCATCTTCGGCTTCGTCCCGCAGATGTTTCTGCTGTTCGTCATGCTGTCCTTCCTGGAGGACTGCGGCTATATGGCCCGCGTCGCCTTCATCATGGACCGCGTGTTCCGCCGCTTTGGCCTGTCCGGTAAGTCCTTTATCCCCATGCTCGTGTCCTCGGGCTGCGGCGTCCCCGGCGTCATGGCCACCAAGACCATCGAGAACGAGAAGGACCGCCGCATGACGGTCATGACCACCACGTTCATTCCCTGTGGCGCCAAGCTGCCGATCATCGCTCTGCTCATGGGTTCCATCATCGGCGATTCTTCCACCACCGCCGCGTGGATCAGCCCGCTCTTCTACTTCCTGGGCGTCTTTGCCGTCATTGCTTCGGGCCTCATGCTCAAGAAGACCAAGCTCTTCGCCGGCCGCCCGACGCCGTTCGTTATGGAGCTTCCTGCCTACCACTTCCCGGCGATCCGCTCTTGGGCGCTGCACGTGTGGGAGCGCTGCTGGGCCTTTATCAAGAAGGCCGGCACGGTCATCTTCGCGTCCACTGTCGTGGTTTGGTTCCTGTCCAACTTTGGTAGCTACAACGGTTCCTTTGGCTTCCTGCCTGCGATGGACGGCATCCCCGAGGAGTTCATGGACTACTCCGTGCTCGCCATGCTGGGCAACCTGGTCGCTTGGATCTTCGCCCCGCTCGGCTTTAGCACCTGGCAGGCAACCGCGCTGACTGTCTCTGGCCTCGTCGCCAAGGAGAACGTCGTCGCCACCGCCGGCTCGCTGCTGTCCGTCGCCGACGCGGGCGAGACCGACCCGAGCCTGTGGACCGCGTTTGCCGGCATGTTCCCCACCATGGGCGCCTGCGTTGCCTTCGGCGCGTTCAACCTGCTGTGCGCTCCGTGCTTTGCCGCTATGGGTACCATCCGCAACCAGATGGATTCCGGCAAGTGGACCGCGATTGCCCTCGGCTACGAGTGCGCCTTCGCTTGGGTGATCGGCCTGTTCATCAACCAGTTCTATAACCTGCTTGTCCTTGGGCAGTTTGGCTTCTGGACGGTTGTGGCTATCGTGCTGCTGGTCGCGATGCTCTTCCAGATTTTCCGTCCTATGCCCAAGCACGCTTGGACCGACGAGGACGAGACCAACACTGCTTCCGCTGCAGTTTCCGCCTAAGTCCGAATAAGGATCAACCCCTTTCCACGAGCCCGGGTGTCTCAGTGACACTCGGGCTTTTTGACGCAATGGGGGACAGATTGCTTTGCTCCAGAAGTAAGATGTGGCGTTTCCGCAGATAAAACCGACCAAAATAAACCTGTCCCTTTTTGGTAGGTGGAGAATGGGGTAAAGTAAGTGATGGTTAACTAGAGGAGGCTTGCTATGGCACCTATCGATATTGTTGTACTGGCTGTTATCGGTATTGCGTTTGTCGCGGTATGCGTTCGCATCTACCGCAAGGGCACTTGCGCCGACTGCGCTCAGGGCGGCGCTTGCACGGGGCATTGCTCCAACAAAAAGACGTGCGCTGCACTTAAGGGCGTAGACAAAATCGCTGAAGACTTGGGTCGCGGTATCAAATAAGGTCCGGACATCCAAGCGCTCCGCGGGCATCCGTTCGCGGGGCGCTTTGTGCATTTGAGGGAGAGCACGGCGAGTCGAAGAGTATTTTTGGGGTATCGTTAACTGGACTATTAATTGGCAACTTATCTATAACGGAGTAACCGCATGAGCGCTCGCGTAACCATGAAGGACATAGCCGCCGAGCTTGGCGTTTCCATCAATACCGTGCACAAGGCTCTGACGGGAAAGGCCGGCGTGAGCGAATCCGTGCGCGCCAAGGTGAACGCTAAGGCCGAGGCCATGGGCTATCACCGCAACACAAGTGCATCAAGCCTGCGCCGCAAGGATATCAATCTGGTGTTTTGCCTGCCCCGCGCATCGCGCGAGGGAGCGTACTTTTTCCGTTACCTGTGGGAAGGCTGCAATCGCTTTGAACAGGAGGTCATCGACCGGGGCATTACGGTTGAGCGCGTTGAATTTGGCGTGGGCGGCTACGCTGATGCACTCGAGCAAATCGACGAGCGTCTGCAGGTGGGCGAGAAGATTGATGGCTTGCTCGCCTATGCGCCGGGCGACGATCGTGCGACTGAGCTTTTGGGGCAGATCGCCGAGGCGGGCGTGACGATTGAGCTTGTCGACGGCGACCGTCCGCATTTGAATCGTTTGGGTGCGAGCTTGGCCGATTATTCGACGGCAGGCAGCCTTATGGCCGAGCAGGCGGCAAACCTGGTCCATGCTTCTGGGGCCGACGCCCGCGTGCTCCTTTTGACAGGCGACCCATATACCGATTCGCACTATCTAACCGCCCGCGCCTTCCACAATTACCTGCGCGAACGTGATATTCCATGGCAGGTTGAGGATCTTGCAGGTGCCCATGCGCAAGTCAAACAACTCGAGCATGAGCTCGAAAAGCGCTTGAGTGCGCCGGACGCCCCCGAACTTATCTGTAGCGTTTTTGCCGTTGGTTCCGAAGTGGTTGCCGACGCGCTCGTCTCGACCGGCAAGGCCGGTCAGGTCATGGTGATCGGCAACGACCTGTTTCCCGAAAGTGCTCTGGCCTTGCGCCGCGGTATCTTTACCAATATTGTCTATAAGGACCCGACGAGCCTGGCGTATCGCGGCGCTAAGACGCTGGGCGATTATCTGCTGTGGGGAAGGACCCCGACGGTGCCCGTCCAGAAGGGCGCCGTCGAGATGGTATTTGCCAGCAATGTCGACCGCTACTGCGAACTTGCGGGTATTTAGCCGATTGAGCAGGTACCCCCTCTTGCGACGTGCATTTTTGGGAGTATTCAGCATTGGCATGCCCTGAATGAGGTGCAGAACGACTGTTTTAAGTGCCCCCGATGGCGTAATTTGCCATCGGGGGCACTTTTTATGCCGATCGGGCGCTATCTGCGTTCCAAATAGGACGCTGAGGATGGCGCACGGCGCGCTCCAATGCTGAATACTCCCAAAAATGTACGTCGGGACATAACCCACCTGAGCAAAAGCGCTCAAGTTCGGTGTTCGGGGACGCCAACCAGTCCGCAATACATGCAAGTCACATCCCCAGCAACCGTTGAACGGGCAAAATCTACCGTTCACCCCGTGGTGGTTAGGTGAACGTTCACCTTTTGAGGTGCAATGGATTAGTATAGTGAACGTTCACCTAAAGGATAACGAGCGCGCCGTGCGCCCGCCTTGCCAGCAAAGGGGCTGTTTGATGAAAAACTTTATGGACGATCAGGATTTCCTGCTGAGCACCAAGACCGGCGAGGAGTTGTTCCACAACTTTGCCGAGGGCATGCCCATCGTCGACTATCACTGCCACATTTCTCCTAAGGAGATTTGGGAGGACAAGCGTTTCGAGAACATCACCGAGGTTTGGCTGGGCGGCGACCACTACAAGTGGCGCCTGATGCGTGCCAACGGCGTCGACGAGCGTTTTATCACTGGCGACGCCCCTGCTCGCGAGAAGTTCCAAAAGTGGGCCGAGACCCTGGGTCGCTGCGTTGGCAACCCCGTCTTTGAGTGGAGCCACCTGGAGCTTAAGCGCTACTTTGGCTACGAGGGCGTCCTCAACGGCAAGACTGCCCAGGAGGTCTGGGACCTTGCCAACGCCAAGCTCGCTGAGGCTAGCTTTACCTGCCGTAACCTGATCAAGCAGTCCAACGTCCGCATGATCTGCACTACCGACGACCCCGCCGACAGCTTTGAGTGGCACAAGAAGATTGCCGCCGACGACAGCTTTGACGTTCAGGTCGTTCCCGCCATGCGCCCCGATGCCGCTTTGCGCATCGAGCGCGGCCAGGAGTTTGCCGACTACTGCAAGCACCTTTCCGAGGTTGCCGGCGTTGAGGTCAGCGACTTTGAGGGCATGAAGGCTGCCATTTCCAAGCGCTACGACGTTGCTCACGAGCTGGGCTGCCGCGCCTCCGACCACGCACTCGACTACGTTATGTACGTCCCGGCTACCGCCGACGAGATCGAGGCTATCTTTGCCAAGGGTCTGGCTGCCGAGCCGCTTACCGAGGAAGAGGTCCTCAAGTACAAGACTGCCTTTATGCAGTTCGTTGCCGGCGAGTATGTCCGTCTGGGCTGGGCCATGCAGCTGCACTTTGGCTGCAAGCGCGACAACAACCGCGCCATGTTCGCCAAACTCGGTCCCGACACCGGCTACGACTGCATCTCCAACTACACGCCGTCCGACCAGCTCGCCGATTTCCTCAACTCCATCCAGGAGACCTGCGGCCTGCCCAAGACCATCCTGTACAGCCTGAACCCCATCGATAACACCATGATCGATACCGTCATGGGTTGCTTCCAGGAGGCTCCGACTGCCGGTAAGATTCAGAACGGCTCCGCCTGGTGGTTCAACGACAACGAGGTCGGCATGCGCGAGCAACTCACGGCTCTGGCTAACGAGGGCGTGCTGGGCAACTTTGTGGGCATGCTTACCGACTCCCGCTCTTTCCTGTCCTATCCGCGCCACGAGTACTTCCGTCGCGTGCTGTGCAGCGTGATCGGCGAGTGGGTCGAGCAGGGCAAGTACCCGGCCGACATGGAGCTGCTGGGCAGTATCGTGCGCGACATCAGCTACAACAACGCGGTCCGCTACTTTGGCTTTGATTTGGACACCGTCGAGGCATAAGCCTGCATCGAATCACATCGAACTCGGGAGCGCCGTTGCCACACGCGGCGCCCCCGTTTTGCTTGCACGCTAACAGCTATCTAAGGAGAGACACAGATGGAGAACATCAGCTACGATGCGCTCGAGAAGATCGGCTACAAGGGCTATTTGCTGCCCAAGGATGCTCCCGAGAAGGTTCTGCAGTTTGGCGAGGGCAACTTCCTACGCGCTTTCGTTGACCGCTTCTTTGACATGGGTAACGAGGCGACCGGCTGGAATGGCAAGATCGTCATGGTCCAGCCCATCAGCGGCGCCTTTGGCTTTGTCGACGGTATCAATGCCCAGGACGACCTGTATACCGTGCTGGTGCGCGGCAAGGAGGACGGCAACACGGTCGACGAGTCCCGCGTGATTAGCGCTTGCAGCCGCTGCATCAACCCGTACCGCGAGGACGACTACCGCGCCATGATGGAGGTCGCCGTCTCTGACGACCTGGAGATTATCGTCTCCAACACCACCGAGGCCGGTATCGCCTATGACCCGTCCTGCAAGGCCGACGACATGCCACCCGCGAGCTTCCCCGCCAAGCTTGCCCAGGTGCTCCACACCCGCTGGGCTGCCGGTAAGCCGGGCGTCATCGTCCTCGCCTGCGAGCTCATCGATCACAACGGCGAGGAGTTGCTGCGCATCATGAACCAGTATGTGAGCGACTGGGGCTGGGAGGACGAGTTTGCGCAGTGGATGGCCAACGACTGCACCGTCTGCACCACGCTCGTCGACACCATCGTACCGGGCCGTATCCGCGACGCATCCGAGGCCGCCGCGGTGGCTGAGCGTCTGGGCTACGAGGATCCCTTCCTGGCCGTGCGCGAGCCCTTTCAGATGTGGGGCATCCAGGGTGACGAGTCGCTTGCCGAGAAGCTTCCCTTTGTGAAGGCTGGTCTTCCGGGTGTCTTTGTGACTCCCGACGTCACCCCGTACAAAAAGCGCAAGGTCCGCATCCTCAACGGTGCCCACACCGCCTTCGTTCCGGGTTCCTGGGTTGCCGGCTTTGATATCGTGCGCGACTGCATGCATGACGAGACCATTCGCGGCTTCATGAACACCATGCTCTACGACGAGGTCATTCCGACGCTTGCCGCCGACTTGGATGTCGAGGACTGCAAGGCCTTTGCCGCCGCCGTCGAAAACCGCTTCGACAACCCGTTTATTGATCATGCGCTGCTCTCCATCTGCCTCAACTCCACGGCTAAGTGGCGCGCTCGCGACCTGCCCACACTCAAGGACTACGTTGCCGAGACCGGCAACCTGCCCAAGTGCCTGGCGACGAGCCTCGCTACGCTCATCTCCTTCTACACGCAGGAGCTCGTGTCCCGCGAGGGCGACGGCCTGCACCTGCGTCGCTCCGACGGCACCGAGTACACCGCTCAGGACGACGCCTTCGTGCTCGACTTCTACGCCGCCCATGCCGGCGCCGACGATGCCCAGCTGGTGCACGACGTGCTCACCAACGAGCAGATGTGGGGCGAGGACCTTACGCAGATCGCAGGTCTTGAGGAGTTTGTCGTCAGCGCGCTCGCTGTCGTGCGTGCCGAGGGCGCCAAGCAGGCCTTCGCCAACGCTCAGGCGTAAATTTCCGGCGCAGACGCGGGCGCGGGACGGCGTGCCCGCGTCTCGACTTCTGCTCAACCTGTAGGGTTAGGACCATTTGTAATGAATACTATCCAGATCAATCCGGCCGATAACGTGATCGTTGCGCTGTCGCCGCTTGCCAAGGGCACTGCCGTCGCGGTTCCCGGGGTGGGCGAGGTCGTGGCCGTGGAGGATATTCCGCAGGGCCATAAGATGGCGGTGCGCGCGATTGCCGCAGGGGAGGACGTCATCAAGTACGGCCTTCCTATCGGCCATGTGACGGGCGATGTCCAGCCCGGTCAGTGGCTCCACACGCACAATGTGAAGACCAACCTTTCGGGCGAGGTCGAGTATACCTACAACCCCACACATCCGGTCGTGGATCCCGTTGAGCCCGAGACCTTTATGGGGTTCCGCCGCGCCGACGGTCGTGCCGCGACGCGTAATGAGCTATGGATCATCCCCACGGTCGGCTGTGTCAACGAAGTCGCCCGTGCCATGTGTGAGCAGGCCCAGGATCTGGTCGATGGCTCGCTGGAGGGTGTTTACTACTTCCCGCATCCCTTTGGCTGCTCGCAGACCGGCGCCGACCATGCCCAGACGCGTCGTCTGCTGGTGGCGCTCTCGCGTCATCCTAATGCGGCCGGCGTGCTATTCCTGTCGCTCGGTTGCGAGAACTGCACGCATCAGCAGGTGCTCGACGAGCTCGGTGACTTCGACCACGAGCGCGTCCGCTTCCTCACCTGCCAGGACGTCGCCGACGAGCAGATCGAGGGGCACAAGATTCTGTCCGAGCTGGCTGACCTGGCCAAGCAAGCAAAGCGTGAGCCCATTCCGGCCTCCGAGCTGGTCATTGGTCTTAAGTGTGGCGGCTCTGACGGCCTTTCGGGCATTACCGCCAACCCCACGATCGGTCGCGTGAGCGATATGGTCGTCGCCCGCGGCGGCACGTCGGTGCTTACCGAGGTGCCCGAGATGTTTGGCGCGGAGAGCATCCTGCTCGACCGTTGCGAGAACGAGCAGGTCTTTAACGCTGCCTCCGACATGCTCAATGGCTTTAAGGACTACTTTATTAGCCATGGCGAGGTGGTCTACGAGAACCCGAGTCCCGGTAACAAGGACGGCGGTATTACCACGCTCGAGGACAAGAGTTGCGGCTGCGTGCAGAAGGGTGGCTCTGCACCCATCGTCGACGTGCTGCCGTATGCCGGTCAGGTCACCAAGCATGGCCTGAACATGCTGTGCGGCCCGGGCAACGACATGGTATCCACCACGGCGTTGACGGCTGCTGGCTGCCACGTGATTCTGTTCTCGACTGGACGCGGCACGCCGTTTGGCGCGCCGGCGCCTACGCTCAAGGTGTTCACCAATCAGCGTCTGTGCGACCACAAGGCCAACTGGATGGACTTTAACGCCGGCGTGATTGCCACGGGTGAGCGCGCGCTCGACGAGGCTGCCCACGACCTGTACCAGCTGGTGCTGGAGACGGCGAGCGGTAAGCTCACGAGTGCCGAGCGCCGTGGCTGTCACGAGATCAGTATCTGGAAGGACGGCGTCTGCCTGTAGTGGCAAACAAGTCCGTATAGGGCGCTATTGACCATGGCCCCGTCGGGAGTGTTCCCGGCGGGGCTTTTTCGTTTCGTGGTTAAGTGAATATGTTGGAAAATACGATAAACGTTCACCTATCTCATGGCTGTCCAGCATGGCACATTTACCAGCAGACAATAGGTCTTAGAGCCTCAATTGTGTCCGTTCGGCGGTAAAAATCGACCGTTTGGGGATAATATGCAAGTGAACGTTCACCTCTCGTAAGGAATCGCGCATAATCTAACTAAACGTTCACCCTGAACGCTGGGCAGACAGATGTCAGTGTGGACTCAAATGTCTTGGTACAAGACAATCGAGAAAAGAGAGGGAGCTCGATGACTAATAAGATCGGAAAAAAGCGTAAGATCACATTCTGGACGCGCTTGGGCTTTGGTATGGGCGGTATGCTCAATTCCGGTGCCCTGACCTTTACGCACAGCTACATGGTGCTGTTCCTGTCCACGGAGTGCGGCCTGTCCGCAGGCGAGGCTGCACTGATCAGCTCGTTTGCCATCTATGTCAACGCCATTCTTTGCCCGCTGATGGGCTTTGTGGCCGATAACTTCTATGCCACCAAGATTGGCCGCATCTTTGGTCGTCGTCGTTTCTGGATCTTGCTGGCCATCCCGATGATGATCGCCGAGCCGCTCATCTTCGTGGCTACGCCGTTTGGCTTCCCGTACTACTTTGTGCTGTACCTGATCTACAACGTCGCGTACACGTTCTGCACCGCCAACCTGTCGCCGCTTACCATCGAGATGACCGACGACTTTAAGGAGCGTACGTACCTCACCGGCTACAAGCATCTCTTTGGTAACGCCGCCGGCTTCCTGATGGCTGCACTCGTCGGCTTTGGCTTTGGCACCTTCGGCGAGACCAACCCGTTCAGCTACTTCATCATCGCTACGGTCAACGCTTCGGTCATGGCAATCTCGCTGCTCTGCGTGTACCTGTCCACGTGGGAGCACACCCCCGAGGAGGTCGCTCAGGAGAAGATCGAGAGCGTCGGCGAGGGCATCAAGAAGTTCTTTGTGGACGTTCTCTCCACCTTCCGCAACAAGTCCTTCCGCAAGGTCCTGTATGCACAGGTCTCCACGAAGCTCGCTGCTGCCTGCTGGTCTGCCTGCCTGTCCTTCTTCATCGTCTACTGCCTGCAGATTCCTAAGTCCTACGAGTCCGTGATGGAGATGCCTGGCAAGGTCGTCGCTATCGTCTGCACCGCCATCTGGGTCGCCCTCATGGCCAAGAAGGGCTTCCACAAGTCTTGGTACCTCGCAAATGTCGGTTGCGCTGCGTGCATCATCGCCTACAACTACTTCGCCTTTGGTCAGATCAACGGCACCTCCACGGTCGCCATCGCCATGATCGCCTACCCCATCATCTTCGCCATCTGGAAGTTCTTCTACGTCGGCTTCCAGTACCTGCCCGATGTTCTGCTCAACTACATCCCCGATGTCGATGAACTCATCACCCTGCGTCGTCGCGAGGGCATCTACAGCTCCGCGCAGCAGCTCTGCCAGCAAATCGCCCAGGCTATCGCCGTCAACGTGTGGGCTATCGTCCTTGCTGCCTCCGGCTTCATTCAGACCGCCGGCAATAGCGACGCCGTGACCCAGCCCGCTACCGTGCCTCTGTATATCTGCGGCTACATGATCATCGGCTGCGCCGGCTTCTTCCTGCTTGCGGCCGTCCTTGCCCGCGGCATCAAGATCGACAAGGAGCAGTGCGACGTCCTTTGCGACGAGATTCACCGAGTCAAGGAGGGTGGCAAGATGGCCGACGTCAAGCCCGAGGTCAAGGCGCTTTGCGAGGAGCTCTCCGGCTTTAAGTACGAGGACTGCTTTGCCCACAACAACGTTGGCTTCCAGGACGGTAGCGTAACTCCCGCCGAGTAAGGCCGACATATCGTCCAAATCACAGGGCCGTGCCACCGGAATTCCGCCGGCAGGCACGGCCCTTTTTCAACAGCGTACAATTTGCCTTTAGAGCATCTTTTTGAGGGAGAAACCCATGGAGACGAACGTTATCTGGCGCAACGCGCGCGCGGCGGTTATCGAGCTTGACGACGGCGGTTACTTTACCTGCGCCGATACGTGGGAGATCTTTGTCAACGACGAGCCCGCCGGTACCACGAATACGGTCGAGACCTATGTCGACGGCCTGACCCCCGGCAAGCGCAACCTGGTTCGTTTTGTTTGTGGCGAGCGTGAGCTGAGCGTAGGTGTCACCACGCCGGCTGAGCCCTTTACCATCAACGTTCGCGACTGTGGCGCCAAGGGCGATGCCGAGCATGATGACACCACCAACATCCAGGCTGCCATCATGGCCTGCCCCAAGGGTGGCCGCGTGCTGATCCCCGCCGGTAGTTATCGCATCAAGTCTCTCTTTCTTAAGAGCAATATCAACATCGAGCTCGCCGAGGGAGCGGTGCTGCTGGCCCGCCACGATCGTGCCTCGCTTGCCTACATTCCGGGCACGGTCACGGGCAACGAGGGTGCCGGGTATGCCGGCACCGATATGCTGCCCCTGGGCCGCTGGGAGGGCGAGAGCTTCTCGACCTACTGCTCTACCTTTACGGGTCTGAGCGTGCACGACGTGTGCATCTATGGTCGCGGCGCGATCGACGGTCAGACTGATTTTGCCGAGGACAACTGGTGGAACAAGGACTTTAAGAACATCTTTCGCCCGGAGGAGGGCCGCGAGGTCGCCCGCCCGCGCATGATCTTCCTATCCGAGTGTGAGAACGTGAGCTTGGCTGGCTTCACCGTCCGCAACAGCCCGGCGTGGAACATCCACCCCATCCTGTGCGAGCACGTCGATGCGCTCTGCCTGTCCATCGAGGGCCCCAAGAACTCCCACAACACCGACGGTTTCGATCCCGAGAGCTGCGGTTTTGTTCGCATCCTTGGTTGTCAGTTCTCAGTGGGTGACGACTGCATCGCCATCAAGAGCGGCAAGCTGGGCATTGAGCCCGAGCTTCGTCCCGCCACGCACGACGTGCTGATCTCTCACTGCTACATGCACGATGGTCACGGCGCCGTGGTCCTGGGTTCAGAGGCTGCCGGCGGCATCAAGGACCTTACCGTGAGCAAGTGCCTCTTTGAGCGCACCGACCGCGGCCTGCGCGTCAAGACCCGCCGCGGGCGCGGCAAGGATGCCGTCAACGAGGGCATTACCTTTGAGCACATTCGCATGGACGAGGTGCTCACGCCCTTCGTGGTCAACTCCTTCTACTTCTGCGACAAGGACGGCAAGACCGATTACGTGCAGTCTCGCGAGACGCTGCCTGTCGACGACCGCACGCCCGGCTTTGGTGCCACGACGTTTTGCGATATCGAGGCCACTAACTGCCACGCGGCCGCTGCCTACATCACGGGCCTGCCCGAGAGTAAAGTAACGCGCCTGACGTTCCGGGATGTCCACGTGACCTTCGCGCCGGATGCCGAGCCCTTTGTCTCGGCCATGGCCTGCGGCGTTGAGCCCATGGTGTGTCAGGGCATCATTGCGCAAAACGTCAAGGTACTCGATCTGCAAAATGTGGTGATCGAGGGCCAGGACGGCGAGGAACTGCAGCTCCAGAACGTCGACAAGGTTATCCGTGCGTAGGCGTTTGCTCCTAAACAATTACATTCGGTATGTCGTGGCGCGCGATGGGCAGGGCCTTCCCGACCCATTGCGCGAACTTTTTATATGCCGAAACTGCAACGTAGACGGTCTACGACGAAAGGACGCGGTGACTGATGATGAGTGAGACGATTTTTTGAGGTTTCGCCCGAGCGTGCGGGGGCATATCACAGTATCTCTAAGGCCTTGGAGGCAATTGACGAATCCTGTCCGAATGACGGACGGCCGGTGACAATCCATATCGAGCCGGGTGAGTACCGCGAGCGGGTCGAGATTCGTCGCCCGCATGTGACGATTGAGGGAGAGACGGCCGATAGCGTGCGTATCATGGGCGGCCTGGGTGCCAAGATGCCTTCGGAGGACGGCTCGGGCATCGACGGAATGCTCGGCACCTTTAGGACCTATACCGTTTTGGTCGATGCCGACGACGTGCGGCTCGAGAACCTAACGATCGTAAATGATGCCGGCGATGGGCGCGAGGTCGGTCAGGCGATTGCCCTGTATGCCGATGGCGACCGTCTGGTTGTCGATGCCTGCTGCATTAAGGGGCACCAGGACACACTGTTTTTGGGTCCGCTGCCGCCGCATGAGGTCAAACCGGGCGGGTTCATAGGACCCAAACAGTATGCGCCGCGCCGGGTGGGGCGCCAGTATTTTCGACGTTGCCGGATCGAGGGCGATGTCGACTTTATCTTTGGCGGCGCGCGTGCCTACTTTGAGGGGTGCGAGATTCGCTCGCTCAGCCGCGATATGGATGTCAACGGGTATGTAACGGCAGCCTCCACGCCTAAAGGCGAGCCGTACGGATTTGTGTTTCATGGTTGTTCGTTTACAGCTCCGGATGGCGTGGCGCCGGATTCGGTCTACCTGGGCCGTCCTTGGCGCGAATGGGCGCAAACTGCGCTGATCGATTGTTGGCTAGGGCGACATATCAAGCGCGAAGGCTGGTGGGATTGGAATAAACCGGCGGCGCACAACTGCGCGCAGTATGCTGGCGCGATCCTGTATGGGCCGGCGGGCGATACTACCGGCTGGGTGCCGTGGGCGAATGAACTCGATGTGATGGCTGCCGCCGGGTACGCTCGCGAGCAGGTGCTTGCCGGTGTGGATGGCTGGGATCCCGAGGGCGGCGACGGTGATGCGGTGGAGACGGCTGGGCTATCTGCCAATGGTCGCACCGTGCACATCGAGACGTACTGCGAAGACGAGCCTGCGCTGCGTGCCCGGCTGAAGCGCGAGGGGCGCTCGGCGGCATTTGCGGGCAAGACTCCTGCAGATTTTGAGGCGTGGAAGATTGCGACCAGGACTCGTCTGTACGATGTTTTGGGCCTTTCGCTTATGGACCGCGTCCCGATTGAGATTCGTGAGCTCAGCCGCGTGCGGGTTGCCGGCGGCATTGTGCGTACTCATGCGATGCTGCAGGTTGAGCACGATGTGTGGATGTCGTTTTACCTGTTGGAGCCGTCTCATCCGAAGCTTGATGGACGGGGGCTTAAGCGTTGCTATATCTGCCCGCATGGCCATCAGGGAGCAGGCGCCGCAAGTGTTGCGGGCGTGACGGGCGTGCCGGCGGTCGATGATGCTGTGCGTAAGTTCAATTACGACTACGGTCTACGTTTGGCGCGTATGGGTTACGTGACCGTCTGCCCCGACGCACGCGGTTGGGGACACCGTCGTGACTGGAAGGGTCAGGGCGATGACGAGAACAGCTTTCTGCGCGGCACGTGCCTAAACCAGGCGCGCATGGCCGAGCCGCTGGGACTTACCGTTGCGGGCCTCAACGCCTGGGATAACATGCGTCTGATCGATTACCTAGAGGCGCGCGGCGACATTGCCATGGACGACCTGGGCTGTTTTGGCTTTTCGGGCGGCGGATACATGACGCTGTATCTGGCGGCGCTCGACCCACGCGTATGCAAGACGTTTGTCTCGGGCTACCTGTACGGTGTTGATGATTCGCTGCTGCACCTCAACGGCAATTGCAGCTGCAACTACACACCCGGACTTTGGCGCTTGCTCGACATGGGCGATATTGCCTCGCTTATTGCGCCGCGCCCGTTGTTAGTGCAGAGCTGCGAAGAAGATCATCTGAACGGTTCGCGCGGGCTGAAAAATGTCGATGAACAGCTCAAGATCGTGCGCGATGCCTACAAGTTGCTGGGCCGCAGAGATGCTCTGCGGCACGAGGTGTGTCCGGGTGGACACCATCTGGGAGTGACACATCTTGTCGAGGATATCGAATGGCTCGATTCGCACGTTGCGAAATGCGACCGTGCATAGCCCCTCGGCATGCTGCAAATAAACGGTACGTACCTGTATGGCCGCCAATGGGCGGATGAGGAGAAGATTATGGAAACGAAGAACTTGAGTGAATCGACCATTTGCTGCTTTGGCGATTCGACCACATGGGGGGATAACGGATGCGGCGCAGGCGGCAACGACATCTCTTGGACTTCGCATCTGGGCGCGTTGCTGGGAGGTGCAGTCGTCGAGAACTTTGGCATCAAGGGTTCGCGTATCGCCATCAAGGCCGACCGTACCGATTCATTTGTCGAGCGCTTGGACGGCATCGACGATGCGGCCGATGTCTATGTTGTCTTTGGCGGCATCAACGACTTTAGCCGCAACGTGCCGCTTGGAGAGCTCGGCAGCACGGACGTGCATGAGTTCTATGGTGCACTCGATTACCTGATCCGTACCATCACGGCGCGCTCGCCTCGGGCAAAGCTCGTGTTTATGACGCCGTGCAAGACGAGCGGCAAGCACGAGAAGGATATCCCGGCAAGCGACGAGCTCAACCACCTGGGGTTGACGCAGGTCGCCTACGTGCGAGCGATGCTCGAGGTCTGCGACCGCTACTCCGTGCCGGTGATTGACCTGTATGCGCAAAGCGGTATCAGCCCGTTTTTGCCGGAGCACCGCGAGCTCTATATGCCGGACGGTCTGCATTACAGTCCTGCCGGCTATGAGCGCCTGGCGCATCGCATCGCCGCGGGTCTCACCGCCGTTTGCCGCTAAAAGTCTGCCGTTCGCGAGGAATATAGGGTTAACGTTCACCCTATATTCCTCGTTCGCGTTACACTAGGGGTAACGTTCACCTATCGTTTATGTCAGAGGGGACAGCAATGGGTTGCAATCAAATCCTGGACCGTTATATCGAGCAGTTGATCGAAACCTCTACGCCGCAGGCGCCGGCTTGGAATATCGAAAAGATTCGCGCCGGCAAGGAGAACACCTGGAACTATATTGACGGCTGCATGATCAAGGCGCTCATCGAACTGTACGAGATCACGGGTGAGCAGCGCTACCTGACTTTCGCCGATGACTACATCGATTTCTTTGTCCAGGACGACGGTACCATAAAGCATTACAACCCCGAGGAGTACAACCTCGATAACGTCAATGCGGGCAAGACCCTCTACAAGCTCTATGACCTGGTGGGCAAGCCCAAGTACCGTGCCGCCATGGACACCATCTACCGCCAGCTCGAGACCCAGCCGCGCACCAAAGAAGGCGTGTTCTGGCACAAGGCCGTCTATCCCAACCAGATTTGGCTCGATGGCATGTACATGGCGCAGCCGTTCTACATGCAGTACGAGCTGAGCTTCCACAACCGTCGTGCCTGCTCGGACAGCTTCCATATGTTCCAGGTCGTGCATGACCTGATGCGCAACCCCCTCAACGGTCTGTACTATCACGCTTACGACGCGAGCCGCAAACAGTTCTGGTGCGACCCGGTCACCGGCCTTTCGGCTAACTTCTGGCTGCGCGCCGAGGGCTGGTTTGCCATGGCGCTCATCGACACCTGGGAGCTTATGCCGCCTTCGATGTCGGCCGAGAAGGACGAGATCCGCAAGATGTTCCACGATCTGATCGACGCCATGCTGCCGTATCAGGACGAGAAGACCGGCATGTGGCACCAGGTTATCAACCTGCCCAATATCGCCCCCAACTACCTGGAGGAGTCGGGCAGCGCCATCTTTGCCAACGCCATCATGAAGGGCGTGCGTCTGGGCGTGCTGGGCGAGCGTTACTACCAGTACGGCCGTCGCGCCTTCGACGGCATCTGCGAGACCTGCCTGTCCGAGTATGACGGGCAGCTGGCGCTCGACAACATCTGCCTGGTTGCGGGCTTGGGAAACACCGCGCACCGCGAGGGCACGTTTGATTACTACATGAGCGAGCCCGTGGTCAAAAATGATGCAAAGGGTGTGGCGCCGCTGGTGCTTGCCTATATCGAGACCATGCATCACGACAAGCTGGCCGGTAAGCGCGATCCGCTCGCCCCCTCGGGCGTGTGCTCCATCGAGGACCCGTTTGGCGGATACACCCCGGGCATCAACGCTCATAAGGGATGTGAATAACGTGGGGGCTATTACTCCGGGCGTACGTTTGCACGACCTTCCGCAGGGGACCGTCGAGGAACGCATTCGCATGGCGGGAGAGCTGGGCTTTTCGTGCATTCAACTGCCGAGCAAGGTGCTCTACGCATCGATGGGGATCGATCGAGGCGGCCTGACCCACGAGCTTGCCGACCATTTGCGTGCGGTGCTCGACGAGGCGGGCGTTTCGGTCACCGTGCTCGGCTGTTATAAGAATCTGGCGACGCCCGATCGCCAACAGCTCATGGATAACTTTGCCGAGTACGAGGCATGCTTGAACTTTGCCCAGATGCTCGGCGGATGCCCGGTTGGCACCGAGACCGGTCGCCCCAATGCACAGAACCGCGTTGCTGACGACCGCATGACCGATGAGGCACTCGATGCGTTTGCAGACGGGCTTGCACACGTCTGCGATCGGGCCGAGGCCGTGGGTGGGCAAATTTTGATCGAGCCTGGTTGGAACGAAACGGTCAACACGCCGGATCGCTGCCGTGAGGTGCTAGAGCGCGTCTCGAGTCCGTCGCTCGGCGTGATCTATGACCCGGTATCACTGCTGCACCCCAGTGTTGTTGACGAAGCGCAGGAAATCACCGCGCGCATGCTCTACTTATGCGGCAGTAAGATCCGCGCGCTGCACGCCAAGGATTTTGAGGTCGTTGATAACGAGGACGAAGCCGGTTGGTGCGACGGTACGGGTTCGCGCCTGGTGTGTCATGGCGTGGGCGAGACGGGACGATATGACTTTGAGCCCGTGGTGGCCTGGGCGGCTGCCGCCTGCCCTGGGATTCCCTGCGTGGTCGAGAACAGCGTGCCGGCGACGGCGGCTGACTGCCTGGCGACACTCGAGCATATGTCCGCTCGCTGCGGGGCTTCGCATCGCGAGTTATAGCATTGGCTTTTGCCGTGTCGGCAGATTGAGATTACCTGTATGGGGGCGGCGGTGAAGGGTCTTTATCGTCGCCCCATTGGATTGCATTAAAAAGGGGAGTTGCGTGGCTATCCACATTGTCGAAGAGGCGAATCGTTGCCTGGGTTGTAAAAGGGCGTTCTGCCAGATTAAGGGCTGCCCGGTTCAGACGCCTATTCCACAGGTCATTGACCTGTTCAAACAGCGTCGTCTAGAAGAGGCGGGCGAGCTACTGTTCCAGAACAATCCCATGAGCGCGGTCTGCTCCATGGTTTGCAACCATTCGGGCCAGTGCGAGGGCGCGTGCATCCAGGGCCGCAAGGGCGCGCCGGTGCATTTCTCGAGCATCGAGAACTATATCTCCACGGCATATTTGGATCGTAAGGAGTGGAAGCCCGCACCGTCGTGCGGTAAACAGATTGCTGTGGTCGGTTCAGGTCCCGCTGGTATTACCGTGGCCATTAAGATGGCCCAGCTGGGCTGTGCCGTCACGGTATTTGAGCAGCGGCCCGAGATCGGCGGTGTGCTGGAGTACGGTATCCCCGAGTTCCGCCTGCCCCGTGCGCTCGTGCAAAAGTATCGCCACGTGATGTGCTCGCTTGGCGTGCGCGTGCGCCCCTCGACCACCATCGGTGGCGCGCTGCATATCGACGACCTGCTGCGCGACGGCTACGATGCGGTCTTTGTCGGTACTGGTACCTGGCGAGCTCGAAAGCTGGGTATTCCCGGCGAGTCGCGCGGCAACGTGCTGTTTGGTATCGATTATCTGGTCGATCCCACGAGCGTGGCAATCGGGCAGAACGTGGCGGTTATCGGCGCCGGCAATGTGGCCATGGATGTTGCCCGCACGGCGCTGCGTTCGGGTGCTCGTAAGGTCACTGTGTATGCACGCTCGCGCCATATCTCGGCCATCGACGACGAGGTCGAGCTGACCGAGCTTGACGGTGCCGAGATTGTGCGCGGCAAGGCGATCTGCGCCATCGATGATAACGGTCCGGTGTTCGAGACGGCTATCTTTGACGAGGACAACAATGTGGTGGGCTACGAGGAAGAGCTCGACCATGCGTCTGCCGACACAGTTGTGATTGCGGCTTCGCAGGTGCCCAAGGACAAGCTTGTGCTTACGACGGGCGGTCTGGAGACCGACCATCGCGGCCTTCTTTCGGTCGATGAATGCGGTATGACCACCGTGCCTGGCGTCTTTGCCGCCGGCGACGTGGTTAACGGCCCGCTCACCGTGGTTCATGCCGTGGCAGGCGCCAAGCTCGCCGTCGAAGGCATGACTGCCTATTTGGGTCTCTAACATATCCCATCCATTAGTTGCGGTGAAATACGGACTGTTTTGGCTATCAAAGGCCTTATCTACTCCGTATTCCACCTCAACTTTTGTGGGGATCGGATTAAAGGCGGGGGAGTGCGAGCGGGTACGGACGCGGCGGTTGCTGATACGATAGGTACGTTAGCAACTGCCGCCGAGCGGCTCAAACGAAAGGAAGCCTGTATGGAGTCATCCGCCTATCCGATGCTCTTTAGCCCGATCAAGGTCGGTACGACCGAGGTCAAGAACCGCGTCTTTATGCCGCCGGTGTCCACGAACCTGGCCGATCATGGCTATGTGACCGACGACTTGGTCGATCATTACCGTGCCCGTGCCAAGGGCGGCGTCGGCCTGATCATCACCGAGGTCGTGACGGTCGAGCCTACCTATACCTATCTGCCGGGTGACATGTGCTGCTACGACGACACGTTTATCCCTGGCTGGGAAAAGCTCGCCGCGGCCGTCCACGAGTATGGCTGCAAGATCATGCCGCAGCTCTTTCACCCCGCCTACATGGCCTTTAACATTCCGGGCACGCCGCGCCTGATCGCTCCGTCCTTCGTGGGACCGTCCTATGCCCGTGAGGCACCGCGTCCTATCACGGTCGACGAGATTCACGAGCTCACGCATCAGTTTGGCGACGCTGCCGTGCGTATGCAGAAGGCCGGTGTCGATGGCGTCGAGGTCCATGCGGCGCACGCCCACGGCATGCTCGGCGGTTTCTTGACCCCGCTCTATAACAAGCGTACCGATGAGTACGGCGGCTCGCTCGACGCCCGCATGCGTTTCCTGCTCGAAGTCATCGCCGAGATTCGCGAGCGCTGCGGCAAGGACTTTATCATCGACGTCCGCATCTCGGGCGATGAGTACACCGATGGCGGCCTGACCCTCAACGACATGATCTACGTCTCGCGTCGCCTGGAGAAGGCCGGCGTCGACATGATTCATGTGTCGGGCGGCACCACCATCAAGCGCGGTTCCGCGATTCCCGCCGCCGGTACCCAGCAGGCCTCGCACGCTGCCTGCTCGCGCGAGATCAAAAAGCACGTCAACATTCCCGTTGCCACCGTCGGACGCATTAACGAGGCTTGGATCGCCGAGGAGCTGATCGAGGACGGTGCCGCCGACATCTGCATGATGGGCCGCGCCAATCTGTGTGATGCCGAGTTCTGCAACAAGGCCGCTGCCGGCAACGCCGACGACATCCGCCCCTGCATTGGCTGCCTGCGCTGCCTGAACGGCATTATGTTTGGCAAACGCATCTCCTGCACCGTTAATCCGGACGTGGAGCGCGACGAGGCCGGCTACGAGCCTGCCGCCGAGGCCAAGAACGTACTGGTTGTGGGCGCCGGTCCCGCGGGCATGGAGGCAGCCTACATTGCCGCCAAGCGCGGCCACAACGTGGTGCTCGTGGATAAGCAGGACGAGCCGGGCGGCGAGATGCGTATCGCAGCCGTTCCGCCGGCAAAGCAGGAACTCACCCGCGTGATCAAGTATCAGTATCGTCGCCTGGCCGAGGCCGGCGTGAAGTGCGTCTTTGGTACCGAGCTTTCGGCTGAGGACATTCAGCGCGACTACGCGGGCTACGAGGTCGTCCTGGCTTATGGCGCTGAGCCCATCGCCCCGGCCTTCATGCAGGGCTTTAAGCAGGTTATGACGGCTGACGACCTGCTGGGTGGCAAGGCTTTCCCGGGCAAGAAGATCGTCATCGTGGGCGGCGGCACCGTCGGTTGCGAGACGGCAGATTACCTGGCCCCGCTGGTCAACGACCTGTCGCCGGCCAATCGCGATGTCACCGTCATCGAGATGACCAAGACGCTCGCTGCCAACGAGGGCGGTGCCGGTCGCGCGGTGCTCATCACGCGCATGCTCTCCAAGGGCGTCCACGTGCTGACCGAGGCCAAGGTGACCGAGATCACCGAGGACACCATCAGCTACGAAAAGGACGGCGAGGTCCACACCATCACCGGTGCCGATACGCTGGTGCTGGCGATGGGCTACCGTCCCAACACCAAGCTGGCCGACGACCTGGCTACAGCCGGCGTTACAACCCACGTGCTGGGCGACGCCAACAAGTGTGGCAACATTCGCGACGCCATCGGCGACGGCTACAAGATTGCCTGCGAGCTCTAGTTAATCCCTTGGTGCATGGGGCCTGTCCCCGCGGCGTCAGTCGGTAGATAGCAAAAAGCGGCGGTCGTCCCGTACGTGGGACGACCGCCGCTTGCGTTAGCTGCAATGAGTCGTGCGATTAGAGCCCCAGGATCTCCTTGACCTTGGCGATGATGGCCTCGTCGGTTGCGTTGGCAAAGAAGTACTCCTGGAAGTGCTCGCCAGCCAGGGCGCCCTTCACCAGGTCCTGATCGATCTCGCCCAGGACGTCGACGAGCGGACGCATGGTCACAGCGCGGATGCCGTCGAGAATCTTCTTGTTGCGCTGCTCAGGCTCAACACGCTCGGCGGGGTAGCCGTTGCCCGAACCAAAGCCAAAGAGCTTCTCGAAGGTGTACTCGAGGTTGAGCTCCTGGCCCCAGCCGTTCTTAAGGGCGAAGGGCATGGCGACGGCGTTGCCATCGTTGACCTGGGCAAAGGTGTAGGCGTCGAGCGGGTCGGCAACGTGGCCGCACAGCACGCCGGGGAAGGAGTTGCAGGCGAGCATGGCGCCCTCGCCGGTGCCGCAGCCGGTCACGACGTAGTCGGCAGCGCCGGAGTTCAACAGCACGGCGGCAAGGATGCCATTCTGCACGTAGGTGAGGGGCTTGGAGCCGGCGTCGGCATACATACCATAGTTAAAGACAGTGTGGCCCATGGGCTCGACAACCTTCTTAAGGGCAGCCTCGATCATAGGGTTCTTGGAGTTCTGAGAGTTTTCGTTGATCAGAGCGATTTTCATGATAGGTAACCTTCCGCTATTTTCTGAATTAATTGTTCGTTATGTTGAGCGGCATTTCCAACAGAGAGGCCGCTCTGCGGGCGGCGGACAATAAGGTCTGTCGCGAGTTCCGCACGAGCCGAAGAGCACTTAATGTGCTCTTCGTGCGAGTCAGGACTGCTCGAGCAGCAGACCTTATCGTCCGCCGCCTCGCCCAGACGTCTTACTGCGGCTGCTTGCCGATATAGGCGAGAATGCCGCCGTCGACATAGAGGATGTGGCCGTTGACGAAGTTCGATGCATCGGAAGCCAAGAACACGGCGGGGCCCTTCAGATCCTCGGGCGTGCCCCAGCGGGCGGCCGGCGTCTTGGCAATGATGAACTGGTCAAACGGGTGACGGCTACCGTCGGGCTGCGTCTCGCGCAGCGGCGCGGTCTGCGGCGTGGCGATGTAGCCGGGCCCAATGCCGTTGCACTGGATGTTGGCCTCGCCAAATTCGGAGCAGATGTTCTTGGTGAGCATCTTGAGTCCGCCCTTGGCGGCGGCATAGCCGGCGATGGTCTCGCGGCCCAGCTCGCTCATCATCGAGCAGATGTTGATGATCTTGCCGTGGCCCTTGGCGATCATGCCGGGCAGGCAGGCCTTGGACACGATAAACGGTGCGTTGAGGTCAATATCGACGACGCGGCGGAAGTCCTCGGCGCTCATGTCGAGCATCGGGGTACGCTGGATGACGCCGGCGTTGTTGACCAAGATATCGGGTGTGGTGCCAAAGTCGGCCTCGATCTTGGCGATGAGCTCGGCAACGACGGCCTCGTCGGTGACGTCGGCAACATAGCCGTGAGCGTCAAAGCCCAGCCCACGGTAGTGCTTCTCGGCCTCGGAGACTTTGTCGGCGTGACGGGCGTTAAAGGCGATCTTGGCGCCGGCCTCTCCGAGCGCCTCGGCGATGGCCATGCCAATACCGTAGGTGGCGCCGGTTACAAGCGCGACCTTGCCATCCAGGCGGAAGCTGTCCATAAGATCAGACATAGCAATCCTTTCAAAAGAAACGTTCATCTATATTTATCTTACTTTTAGTACAAGCTCAGTATAGGAGAGGTGGCGCAACAGACAACCTTTTTTCCTAAAATCAGGTGAACGTTCACTTTTAAAAGGTGAACGGCAGAAAAGCCCCTGCCGTGCGGACCTCTACTCGCTTTTTGCCTGCGCGCCCTCTGCAATCATGTTGCGGTTGTACACCAGATGCAAATACATCGCATCGTGCGCTGCGGTGGGATTGCGCGCGGCGATGGCGTCGGCCACGCCACGGTGGGTGCGGATGGTCTCCTCAACCAGCTTTTTGCCGGTCACGTCAATAAACAGGGGGACAGACGCCTTGAGCACGCCCATTAGGCGGGGAACGACGAGGTTTCCGGAGCTCTCGGCAATGGCATTGTGGAACGCGGTGTCGGCGGCGGAGTAATCCTCACCGGCCTCGGCCAGGCGCTCGGATTCGTCGCAGAGCTCTTTGATACAGACGACCTGGTCGTTGGTTGCGTGCTCGGCTGCCATGCGTGCAATCTGCGGCTCGATCATAAAGCGCACCTCGAGTAGGTCGCGCGCCAGACGCTGCTTGTCATCGATAAAGGTAAAGCCCAGCGGGTCGTCGGCAACGCCGGGGTTCGAGGCCACATAGGTGCCCGAGCCCTGCTTAATGCGCACGATGTTGCGCGACTGCAGCAGCTTCATGGCCTCGCGCACCGTGCTCCTGCCGGCGCCCAGGCGCTCGACGAGCACGGCCTCCTTGGGCAGGCGATCGCCTTGCTCAAGATGCTCATCCAAGATCAATTGAATGATTTTCTCGGAAATCTGCTCGGGGAGTCCCGAATCGGCTCGTGCCACGCTTCACCTCATATCAAAAGAATTCATCAGAGCTATTCTAACTCATTCAACAGAAGCCGCGGCGGTTCGCCTAGACAGTGGGGAGCTGTAAGTAGCCGTTTACCGTCAAAACAGACCGTTCATGAAATACATCAGATGTATTTTGAACAAATTTCAATTTGAAACATCAGACCTATTGAAAACACGCTATAGTCTAAGCCGAATTCAAAAGGTCTGATGAATTGGAGGAAAGATGTCAGACCCAACGTTTATGGCCGACCCCACCAGGCTGGTCATCGCCGCCATCGTGGGCATTGCGCTGCTGCTTGCGCTCATCATTAAGTTCAAGCTGCATCCCGTGCTTTCGATGATGGTCTCGGCGCTCGCGATCGGCATCGGCGCCGGTATGCCGCTCGACCTGGTGGCGGACACTGTCACCAAGGGCGTGGGCACCACGCTGCAAAACATCGCCCTGCTCATTGGCCTGGGCTCGATGTTTGGTCAGATTCTTGAAGAGAGCGGCGGCGCCAAGAAGATCGCCCAGACCTTCATCGATACCTTTGGGCAGGGTCATTCCAGCTGGGCGCTGGGAATTACCGGTCTGGTTATCGGCACTACGGTGTTCTTTGAGGCCGGCGTGGTCGTTTTGATCCCACTTGCGTTTAGCGTGGCATCGCAGACCAAAAAGTCGACGCTCTACTACGGCATCGCGCTGCTCGCGGGACTTGCCGCTGGCTATGCGTTTGTGCCGCCATCGGCCGGGTCGGTTTTGGTCGCCGGCACGCTCGGTGTCGACCTGGGCACCATGATTCTCGTCGGTATCCCTACCGCCTTCATCGCTATGGCGATTGCCGGCGTCATCTGGGGCCGCAACGTGGGCGGTCGCATCTTTACGGACGTTCCCGAGCATTTCACTTCCGCCGAGGGGGCGAGTGACGACAAGGAGCTTCCCTCCTTTGGCATGGTACTCGCGATCGTGCTCACGCCGCTTTGCCTGATTCTGTTGGGCACGCTGTCTTCTTACATCTCCATGCCCGAGCAGGTCGCTTCGATCCTTGCCTTCCTGGGCAAGCCGTTCGTCGCTTTGACGCTCGCCACGCTCGTTGCGATGTATCTGCTGGGTGCGCGCCGCGGTTATTCCGGCGCCGAGCTCAAGGCTCTGCTCGACCGTTCGCTTAAGCCCGTCGGCATGATCTTGCTGGTCATTGCCTGTGGCGGTGTGATCCGCTGGATGCTGCAGGACTGCGGCCTGGGCCAGGTTATCGGCCCCGTGCTCGAGGCCTCTCCGCTGCCCCTGGTGGTCGTCGCCTTCTTGATTGCCGTCATGGTGCGTGCCTCGGTCGGCAGCTCCATCGTCGCCATGACCATGGCATCGGGCATTATGGCCGCCATGCCTGCGGTCGCCGACGCCTCGGTGTTCATGCGTGCCGCCATCTGCCTTGCCATCTGCGGCGGCGCCACGGCTCTCTCGCACGTCAACGATGCCGGTTTCTGGATGTGTTCTTCGTTCCTCGAGATTGACGAGAAGACCACCCTCAAGTCCTGGACTGTCATGGAGACGATCATCGGCCTTTCGGGCCTCGCCTGCGCCCTGGTGATCTCGTTCTTCGCCTAGTCGGGCTATTTACGCCGGGCCGTGCGCCCGGCACCAACAAACACCAGATTTATTCACCAACGATTGGTACAACCGTTCAAACCAAAAGAGGAGAGCATTATGGACGAGAAGACCAAGGCACAGATTCAGCAGGAGGCAGCCGACCTGGTTGCCAAGCTGCAGCCGCGTTCCGGCAAGTTTCGCACCATCAGCCCCGAGATGGACCCGCTGCGTCTGGGCTCCGGCTGGACGATCGAGGATCTGGACAAGCCACAGGTCATTATCGAGTCGACGTTTGGCGACTCGCACCCGGGTTCTGCTGGCCTGTTTGAGCTGGTCGAGGAGGTTCGTGCTGGCGTTGCCGAGGCTGGCGGTCACGGTGCCCGTTACTTCTGCACCGATATCTGCGATGGCGAGGCACAGGGCCACGACGGCATCAACTACTCGCTGCCCAGCCGCGACATGATCGCCAACATGATCGAGATCCATGCCAAGGCCACCCCGTTCGACGCCGGTGTCTTTGTCGCCAGCTGCGATAAGGGCCTGCCTGCGAACCTCATGGCCATGGGCCGCATCAACATCCCCTCCATCGTCGTTACCGGCGGTGTCATGGATGCCGGTCCCGATTTGTTGACCCTGGAACAGCTCGGCGCGATTTCTGCCCGCTACGAGCGCGGCGAGATCTCCCGCGAGGAGCTTGAGTTTGCCAAGCACAACGCATGCCCCAGCTGCGGTGCCTGCTCGTTTATGGGCACCGCGTCGACCATGCAGGTTACCGCCGAGGCCCTGGGCCTTATGCTCCCCGGCACGGCCCTGCTGCCCGCAACCAGCTCCGATCTGCGTGAGTTTGCGCGCGAGGCCGGCCGTCAGTCCGTGTGGCTCTCCGAACACAACCTGTGCCCGCGCGACATCGTGACCAAGGAGTCCTTCGAGAACCTCATTATGGTCCACGGTGCCATTTCGGGCTCCACCAACTCGCTGCTGCATATCCCCGCGATTGCCCGCGAGTTTGGCATCGAGATGTCCGCCGACGACTTCGATCGCCTGCACCGTGGCGCCCACTACCTGCTCAACGCTCGCCCCGCAGGTGAGTGGCCGGCGCAGTTCTTCTACTATGCGGGTGGCGTGCCGCGCATCATGGAGGAGATCAAGTCGATGCTTCACCTCGACGTTATGACCGTCACCGGCAAGACCCTCGGCGAAAACCTCGAGGACCTTAAGAACAACGGCTACTACGAGAAGTGCGGCCGCTACTTGGAGAAGTGGAACCTCAAGCGCGAAGACATTATTCGCCCGTTTGACCAGGCTTTTGGTACCGACGGCTCTATCGCCATCCTCCACGGCAACCTTGCCCCCGAGGGTGCCGTCGTCAAACACACGGTTGTTCCGCGCGAGATGTTCCGGGCCACGCTTAAGGCTCGCCCGTTCGATTGTGAGGAGGACGCTATCCACGCCGTCCTGACGCACGAGATCAAGCCCGGCGATGCCGTCATCATTCGTTATGAGGGCCCCAAGGGCTCCGGCATGCCCGAGATGTTCTACACCACCGAGGCTATCGCCAGCGACCCCGAGCTGGGCGCAAGCATTGCCCTGATCACTGACGGCCGCTTCTCCGGCGCCTCCAAGGGCCCGGCTATCGGTCATGTTTCGCCCGAGGCTGCCGTGGGCGGCCCGATTGCCCTGATCGAGGAAGGCGACCTGATCCAGATCGACATCCCCGAGCGCTCGCTGTCCATCGTGGGCATCGCCGGCAAGGAGATGGAGCCGGCCGAGGTCGACGCCGTCCTGGCCGAGCGTCGCGCCGCTTGGAAGCCCAAGGCTAATCGTTACACCTCCGGCACGCTCAAGTTCTTTACCGAGCATGCAGTTTCCGCCATTCAGGGTGGCTACATGGAGTAGCGCCCATGCGCATCAAATATCTCCTCTCATAGATGTGCGGCACAAAGAGCCCCGAGCCACGTCACCGGGGCGCGTTGTTCAGCGCCGCCGGGGCGCTCCACTCAAACGACAAGAGACGTCTTACGCAAGCGCCCGCGTCCGTGGATAAAACCACGGGCGTGGGCGCTTCACTTTATTCCCAGCCGCTTTATTCCCAGCCCTTCCACACGTCAGGCTCGTAGCCAACGGTTGCCTGGCGGCCGTTGCGAACGATGGGCTCACGAAGAATCTGCTGGTTATCGAGCACCTTTTCGAACTTCTGGTCGGCAGCAAGATACTGTACGAGCGCAACCGTGTCGGCATCTTTCGCCTTTGGATCGATCACAGCGTCGATCCCGCCGACGGCGCGCGCCACGCTTTCGAGCTCGCCTTTGCTCATCCCCTTTTCCTTCAAGTCGATGAACTGGAACTTCACACGACGTTCCTTGAAATAGCGCTGCGCCTTCTTAGTATCGAAGCTTTTCTTCGTGCCGAATATCTGGATGTTCACACGTACCGCCTTCGCTCAATTCTCGTCCGTCCATGATACGACAAGGGAGCCGAGCAAAAACAGAGCAGGCGGAGATGGAGGAGGACGGCGACCGACCGTCGGCAAGAGTCGGCCGGATCGGACTGGCGCCCAGCGCGCGCCGGCGACACGCTCGCAGCTGCACACATAGCCGATGTACAAGCTCGCCGCGGCGTTCCCTCGCCCCGCGGTGTGGCGATAGAGAAGCACGCCACCCGTCAACGATGGCGCCTCGGTGAAGAAAATCAACGTCTGGGTTACATCCCTTGAAAGGGGCGAAGACGGCTGCTAGAATACCTCCCCGCTATGAAGGATTTGACCAAAGCATACATCTCAATTCGGCGGCCCCTGGTATATGGGGCCTCTCCTGTTGTTCCCCAAGTGCGCTCTGAGCAGCCGCTTTCTTCCTGTCGTATCTGATGCACGCATAGCACGTGCATGTTATTTCGCCCGTGGGCCGGCGCGCCTTCGGCGAAGAATCGAATAGATACGAAGGAAGCTTATGTCTGATAATTGTACGGTCGCGCCCGCCAATGGGCGCATTACCGGTACCCAGATCCGCATCGTCGCGGTCGTCGTCCTGGGTGCCTTCTTGGCGCTACTGAACCAAACGGTGATGTCGCCTGCGCTGCCGGTCATCATGTCCGATTTCGCCATCGATGCCTCGACTGCCCAGTGGATCATGTCCATATACCCGCTGGTGAGCGGCATCATGGTCCCCGTTTCGGCGTTCCTTATCGACAAGTTCAGCACCCGCGCGCTATTCTTCGGGTCGACGCTGGTGTTCGCGCTGGGCACGCTGCTGTGCGCCGCAGCCCCTGATTTCCTGTTCCTCATCATCGGTCGCGTGTTGCAAGCGGCGGGCTCAGGCGTGCTCATGCCGCTTGTCTCGGTGGTTCCCATGCTGGTGTTCCCCGTCGAGAAACGAGGAACGGCTATGGGCATGGCGGGCATCGTCATGTCGGCGGGTCCCGCGGTCGGCCCCGTCGTAGGCGGCGCGGTGATCGACACGTACGGCTGGCGCACCATGATCGGCGCCATCGTCCCCCTCGCAATTCTCGTGCTGGTGCTGGGCGTGTTCATGCTGAAAAACGTGGGCGAGCTGAAGAACCCCAAGCTCGACCTGCCCTCGGTCGTCCTCTCCACCATCGCCTTCGGCGGACTTCTCTACGGGTTCTCGAGCGCCTCGTCGATGGGTTGGGGCAACCCCGTGGTGCTCGGCTCGATCGTCGCGGGTGTCGTGTGCTTGGTGCTGTTCGTCGTACGCCAGGGCAAAATCGAGGACCCGCTGCTTCAACTGGGCACGCTCAAGACGCGCGAGTTCCGCGTGGCCGCCATCATCGTCACGCTCATCAACGCCGCATGCCTGGTCACCAACACGCTGTTGCCGTTGCTGCTGCAAACCTCGCTTGGCGCTTCGGCCTTCGAAACCGGCATGGCCATGCTTCCCGCCGCGGCGGTGGGCATCATCATCAGCCCTATCTCCGGCGTGGTGTTCGACAAGTTCGGTCCGCGTGCCATCTCGATCGTCGGCCTGGCCCTCATGACCGGCGCCCTGTTCCTGCTCTCGCTTTCGACGGTAAACACGCCCATCTTGGTGGTTGCGCTGTTCTGCATGCTGCAGTCCGCCGGCCAGTCGCTCGCGAACATGCCGGTGAACACATGGGGTGTCAATGCCTTGAAAAATGACATGATCGCCCACGGCAACGCCATCGCGAACACCGGCCGCCAGGTCGCCGGCGGTTTGTGCACGGCGCTCATCATCACGGTCATGACAAGCGTCACCGCGTCGGCCGGCGTCGATGCGAGCATCCAAGTAGCCACCGCCGTGGGCGCGGGCGTCGCTTACAAGGTGTGCGCGGCAATCGGCCTCGTTTCCCTTATCTGCGCCATATTCAGCGTGCGCACCAAGAAAACCGCACCGAAAACGAAGGAGGCATAAGCGATGTCCGAGATTCTGTCCGAGCGCATCCCGCTCGAGCTCGAGGGGACGCCCGTTTCGAGCATCATGATTGAAGAGCCGTTCACCTGCACGCAGGATTGCACGATTTCCGACGTGGTGCGCATGCTCGCCGAAAACGAGGTGAGCAGCATGCCCGTAATCGATGAGCGCAACCAGGTGGTCGGGTTCATCTCCGACGGCGATGTCATGGGAGCCATCGCGCAGCATCGCGCTCACACCATCTTCACGGGCGGCGACGCGTCCATGCTGTACTTCGACGATCAGAGCCTTGAGCAGCGCATCGAAGACCTGAAGGATCGCTGCGTCATGGATTTCGCGACGCGCCAGGTAGTGTGTGCCCGTCCCGAGCAGAGCATCGCCCGCGTCGCCGCGCTGCTGGCGAAGAAGAAGTTCAAGAAGCTTCCTGTGGTTGATGACGAGGGCAAACTCGTGGGGGTCATCCGCCGCTCCGCCATCACCAAATACATCTTCGGCATCCTTTTCCAATAGGGGCAGGTCGCACTTGAGGCGAACATCTCGAGGCATCGAGCCAGCAACTGGACCAGACAACCTTGACACGCACGCGCTTTCCCTCGATGCTTCGGTAAGGGGAGCTGCGAAAATCGCAGCACGGGTGATCGGCGCCGCGCCCTCGAAGGCAAAAGCGAACACGGGAGCGATACAATGGGAAAAGTCCTGGACGAAGATTTGGTTTATGAGATTCTCTCCGTCGTGGCAGAGATTCCGGCGGGATGCGTCGCCTCGTACGGTCAGATAGCGCGCCTCATCGGCAGGGAGAAAAACTCTCGCCTGGTCGGAGCGGTGCTGAGCGAGGCGGATCGCTACGGCGATTATCCCTGCCACCGCGTCGTCAACCACGCGGGACGCCTCGCGCCAAACTTCCCCGACCAGCGAGCACTACTGACGGAGGAAGGAGTCGCCTTCCGAGACAACGGCTGCGTCGACATGAAAAAGCACCAGTGGAACGAGTAGCCAGGCAGCGTAGCGTCGAAAGGAGCGACGCCACGGGGAACGACCTGCGCCCCGCCGCCGGACAACCTATGGCAAAGTGACACGTCCCACAAAGAGCGGCGCACCAGTACGAGACACGACCGCGACGTAAAAAGACCCTATGATACTCGTAAGCATCTATCTGATTGCCCGCCTCGAGGTACCCAAAGAACGAGAGATGCCGAAACCCCTAGACAAAGAAAAGGTCGGGAGCTTTTATGCTTCCGACCTGAAGTTTCATGGTCGCGGGGGGCGGATTTGAACCACCGACCTTCGGGTTATGAGGTCGCTACGACGTTGTTTCATTCAGACATTTCGACCCAAATTGAAGTCAATATAACTCCAGGTCATTTGATGTTTTCATAGATTTACGAAAGAAAAGTACGCGGAATAATTCGACCCAAATTCGACCCACAACGAGCTTGAAAGCGGTCAGGCGGAGCATTACCCTTGGGGTGTGACCCCACGCAGGGCCCACCACCAAGGGTAATGCCCACCCGCCCCAGCCCTTTGCGCCATTCCGCGCAACCGAGCGCGATTCTCAGGCACTTCAGGCAAGGAACACGATGAACGACCGACCCCTCGTCATAGGCAAAGGAACGAAGCAACGCCGCGACAAATACACGTGGCGCTACCGTCACAGCCTCGGCAAGGATCCGGTCACGGGCAAATACCGCTATTCGCCGTGGCAGACCATACATACCACCAAAAGCCGAGAGGTCGACGCCGCACTCGAAGCCTACAAGGCAGAACTCAACAGCGGCACCTACGTCCAAAAATCGAGGGACACCGTCGGCTCGTACGCAAAAAAGTTCCACGACAACCGCGAAGGAACCATCACGCCGCTCGCCTACTCGACATCCTACTCAATCGAGAACCGGACGCGCACATCACATGCGTGATGCTCATGCTCGACACCGACATGAGAAGGGCAGAAGCCCTCGGGATGACGTGGTCCGATGTCTCCGTCGAGAACAGAAGCATCCTCATTGAGCAGCAGTTCGCGGCCGATCGAAGCGTTCGCTCGCCCAAAAGCAAGAAAAGCGTGCGGAGGATCTCGATAAGCGAGACGCTGACGTCGTATCTCGAATTCTGGAAAAAGGAGCAGGCCCGCGAAATGGAAGCCTTCGGCCTGGAACAAGTCAAAGGCACTCCGCTCGTCCACTCATTCGAACGAACGAAAGACAGGCATCCCCAAGTCAACTTCATGGACCTGAATGGGTTTTCGCGCTGGTTCAGAAACTTCAGCGTCGAGAACGGGTTCGGCAAGTTCGAAGGCGTTCGAACATACCATTATGTGAAGGAAACTGTCGACGGGGAAACGATTTCGAAGCGTTATGAGCATAAAGAGTGGCTCGAATTGAGGGATTACCTCAGGAAGCATCCCAAGGTTCGCGAGGCGAGGCATATCAGCACATATGAGAGCGAGCACCTTCCTTACGGATATTCGGGCCTATCGAGCCACACCGCTACTGCCGCTACTGCCCGCTACTGCCCGCCAGCTTCCGAACCAGCGGGCGGTAGCAGCACCCCGAACATCTCGCCGACAGCGCAGAGAGTCGTCGACCTGGCGGCCAAGGCCGACATCGAGGACGTGATGCTGTGCGACCTGCCCGGCGTCCTGTTCTTCCTAGGGCTGCCACCTGAGACGGAGATGCCGCCGGGCAACAAGGGGAAGACGAAGCTCAAGAAGCTCTACAGGAAGGTGGCGCCGAACAAGGCATACCACTCCGGCGAGCGCGCCAAGGATTTGATCTCGCACCTCGACATGGCAGAGATCAGGGCATCGGCGCCCGTCCCGCTCGGAGAGATAGACAGAGCGGTCGTAAGCGGCTGATGTAACTTCTGACACCCTAGAACTTACATCGAGCCCCGATTTTTGAGCTCGGGGCTCTTTTCGTCTAGATTGGGGACGCATGGCCGGACGAAAACAATTTGCGTCTGGTAATAAGCGTACGAAAGCGCAATTTACGTCTTAATTCCGTACGCAAATCAAGACGAAAACCGTTTACGTCTGCTTTAAATCCGTATGAAAACGGTTTTCGTCTTGCAGGGCGGTTGCCGTTTCTACAGTTCAACTTCCAGTTCGGCTTTGTGCTCGTAGAGGTAGTCACGCATGTAGGGGATGGCAAATGAGACCTTGCCGTACGAGGGAGCCTCGATAATCGATTCTCTTAACAGGCGGCTGCGGACGGAACTCACCTGTTGAGGCGTTTTGTTTAGGGCATCGGCAACCAAGCTGGTCGAGCTCGTCTGCCCCAAAGACGCCATGCTCAGCAGATAAGCGATGCACGTGGGCGGAATGCGCTGCAGAGCGGGCTCAATCACCATGGCGCAGAAGCGTTCGCGTGCCGTTGCAATGCCGCGCTCGGCTTCTTCTTCTCCAATAATCGCTGTATGTGCGCGTCTCGCAAACTGCCATGCGTAGTATCCAACGAGTTGGATCATGAAAGGATAACCTTGCGTTGCCTCGGCAAGTTGGCCGGCAATACCTGGCTGCAACTCCATGCCAGACGCTTCAATGGTTTCCTCGAGGGAGTACGACACTTCGGTTACTGCCACAGCCTTCAGATCAAAGGGGAGGGCACGGCGCAAAAACGCAAGTGTCTTTCCGTTGATGATGCTTTCAATCATCGAAGGCAGCCCAGCAAAAACAAAGGCGATATCAAGGTCTTCGCCGATAACCTGCTGAATCGCAATGGAGAGCGTTCGGACCTCATCGAGCTCTGCGTCTTGAACCTCGTCGAGAGTGATGAGCAGGCCATTTTCATTCTTGGATATTGTCTGTCTCATGGCGTCGCGTAGCGATGGACCGATTCGCTCAATGTCTATGCTGCCGATGGATATGCCAGCTACGGTGGGCTCAAATCTGGCGTGTTTGGCCTGGAATTTGGTCTGCAGCTGTTCGAGAATGCGCTGGCAAAGTCCCTCGGTTACGACCTCTTTTATGACCGTCCAGCCACGGCTTTGCGCCAAACGTGAGCACTCGTCAAGGAGGACCGTCTTGCCCGTTCCATGGACGCCGGCTATGCGCATTAGGCGCCCCGGGGCACCAGGCCCGTTGACGAAGCCCTCATTGAATTCTTCGAGCACATCTTCGCGGCCGATAATCGTGGGAGGTGTTTTACCTGCTGTGGGCTTAAAAGGGTTTGTTTGCATGTGAGCCACCTTTGCTCAAGATATAGCAAGATATAGCAAAGTATAGCAAGATATAGCAAAGTATAGCAAGATATAGCAAAGAATAGCAAGATATAGCAAAGTATGGTGAGATATAGCAACGTATAGCGCTGTTCGCGGGTTCTTACGGTGGTGCTATTTTCCGAATGCCGCGCGGATAAAGCGCTGGGCGAACAGCTTGTTGGCGACGTTGATGACATGGCCCAGGAACAGTGCCGAGATGGCGGTCGTGACGCCAAAGCCGCCCAGGTTGTACATAAAGATCAGCGACAACGCGAGCGAGGCGGCGACATGTGAGCAATCAAACACGACTTTTACGTCACCAAAGCGGCGTTTAAGCTTTTCGGCAATGACTTGCACCAAGCCGTCGGGCGCGTTGGGGACAACGCCCATGTTGACGACGAGACTTACGCCAAATGCGGTGACAGCGAGGGAGAGCAGCATGGTCGCAATCTGTGTGGGGAGTGCCGTGGGATGCAGTGGGCTGACCGCCATGAAGAGGTCGGTCAAGCCGCCAATCAGCGTTGAGAAGAACAACTCGAGCAGGATGCGCGGCTGGAACTCGCTTCGCAAGATGGCTAATTGCGCCACGATGTAGGCGACGTAGGTTGCGGTGATCCAAAAGCCGAGCGTCTTGCCAGTGAGCATGGATAGGGTTGTGGCAAAGCACGTGAGCGCGGCGACGCCCAGGCCGGATGCCGTCTGGAGACTCATACCGAGTGCCAGTACTGCAACGCCCACCAGATACATCAGCATTCTGATGACGGTATGGCACCAGTCGATGTTCTCGCCATGCATGATGATGAGCGGTCGCATGTTGCTACCCGTCCTTTCGGTTGTGTGAAAAAGCTGACCCGGGCCGGCAAAAGAGGGTTATCGGAGGCACTGCTGCAAAAGCAGAAAAGCCGGCCCCACGGTCAGTCGTCTAGGAAGTGTCTCGCTGTGCCGGAATGGGACTAAAGGTCCAACGAGACGGGAAGAAAGCAAGTGGCATTGCGTGGGCGATAAGATGCCAAGATGGTAGGGTGCGTCTTAGCATCCTATTGCCCACGCTCGACGAAATCGGTTTCGTTTGAGCCTTAGTATACGCACGGGATTCTATTTGCAAAGAGAAAAACAATAAAAAGGTGAACGTTCACCTAATCGCAACAACTCGTTGGCTGTAGTTACGGTGGAATAGTTCCTGTTTTTGCTGTTGAAGGCTTTGAGCAGGAACTATTCCACCGCAACTTATGAGGGGGCGGGGGATGCGATAGTATTGCATGGTGGTATTCGACAAACCGTGGGCTTCATCCGAGGGCTTTATGGAACAACACCAGCATTATCAGAGTCTGCAAGACCAGGCATACAACGCATTGCGCTCCAAGATCATCTATGCCGAGCTCAGGCCCGGCACGCGCCTTTCGGCGATTGGTCTGGAAAAGGAGACGGGAATCGGGCGCACGCCCATTCGCGAGTCCTTTGTGCGCCTGCGCGAGCAGGAGCTGGTGGAAACGCGTCCCAAGAGCGGCACCTACGTCTCTAAAATCAGCATGGAACACGCCGAGAATGCCTGTTTCTTGCGCGAGAAACTCGAGAGAAGCGTGCTTATTAAATGCTGTTCGGCCGCCTCGCCCGAGCAAAAGCATCGGCTTGAGCAGATTCTTGCCGAGTCCGAGTCGCTCGACCATAGCGAAACGCGTCGCTTTTTCGACTTGGATAACCTGTTTCATGAGACGTGTTTTGTGATTGCCGGCCGCCATATGTTGTGGGATTGGATGAAGAGCGTCAATACGCATTTTGAGCGATACAACTGGTTGCGTATGGTGTCGCAGGATCTGGATTGGGAGCCGATTCGTCGGCAGCATCGCCGGATTCTCGAGGCCATTAAAAAGGGCGATACCGACACGGCGAGCTATCTGGCAGAGACGCACCTGCATCTGATGCCCGAGGAGCAGGGCCCGGTTATTGCCTTGCATCCCGACTATTTTGAGCTGTCCAAAGATACGGCCATCTAACTCGCCCCCTTCATTAGTTGCGGTGAAATAGGGATTGTTTTGCGGCTCTGATGGTGTAAGCAGTCCGTATCTCACCGCAACTGCCGGGGCACTATCGGGGCACGAAAAAGCTGCGGCGCCGCTTGGAGGAAAAGACCGGAAGCAAGGGTCCATTCCTCCAGACGGCGCCGCAGCTGTTTTGATGGCTCGGCTTTTGTCGATGTGGCTCAACTGGGCGCGGTTGCCAGCCGAGTAGGCAAAGCGGCTCGGGGGCGTGTCGCTTCCGTCACGTTCTATCAGCATACAAGACGGTTTTGGTTCTTGTTCGTGACGGAAACGGCGCGCTTCCGAGCCGCTTTAAAAGAAAGGGGGCGAGGTCTAGGGCACGTCCCCTTTCACGATAGAGAGCTAAACCTAGCCGCGGACCTTCTTGACGACGTCCATGGCCTCGCGGGCGATCTGCTCGACCTTGGAGAAGTCGCCGTCGGCAAACAGGGCCGGCTTGACCATCCAGGTGCCACCGCAGGCGATGATGGCGGAGGAGCTCAGGTACTCCTCGACGTTGGCGGTGCTCACGCCGCCGGTGGGCATAAAGCGGTGACCGACAAACGGAGCGGCGAGGGCCTTGATGGTGTTCAGGCCGCCATACTGGGACGCGGGGAAGAACTTGGTGACCTTGAGGCCCAGGTTCTCGGCTGCGGTGACCTCGGAGGGGGTCACGGTGCCGGGAAGGACGGGCAGGTCGATGTCGATGCAGTGCTTCACGACGTCCTCGTTGTAACCCGGGGAGACGATGAACTTGGCACCGGCGGCGCGGGCCTGCTCAACCTGCTCGACGGTCAGGACGGTGCCGGCGCCAACGCACATCTCGGGCTCGGCCTCGGCCATAGCGGCGATGCACTCGGCGGCGCAGGCGGTGCGGAAGGTGACCTCGGCGGACTTCATGCCGGCTGCCATAAGGGCGTGGGCGAGCGGTGCGGCGTCCTCGACCTTGTCAAGCACGACGACCGGCACGATGCCCAGGGACTCAAGCGTGGTGTAGAACTGATCGAACATGATGTTCCTTTCGATGTGTGGCGCGCATGGGCGCGTGATTTCCAAATGCGCTGGTCAGGAGCCGATTTTGGATTGGTTATCGGAGGCACTGCTTGGGGTTCGAGCAATTCCAAAACCGGCTGCTCGACCAGTCATGTAGGGAATGCCAGGCAAAACCGGAATGGGACTGGTGGTTTTGCCCGACCGGAGGAATCGGGGAGCGGGCCGCAGGGGTATGGGATTGGAAAGCTGCAGCCCGCGGAATGGGGACGGATTAGCGCGCGACGCGAGTGCCACCGTCGGCGGCGGATGCCACGGCTGCGATTTCGTCTGCGGTCACCAAGTTGGAATCGCCCTTGATGGTGAGCTTGAGGATCGAGGCCGCAATCGCGTAGTTGACGGCATCCTGCGGGTCAAAGTCGTTGATGAGGGCATGGACGAGGCCGGCGTTGAAAGCGTCGCCGGCGGCAACGCCCTCGAGCACGTGTACGTCGTGAGCAGGGGAGAACCAGTGCTCGCCACTCTCGGCGTCAAAGAGCATGCCCAACCAGATGGAGCGCTCGACGCAGGAGATGTTGCGGACGACCGAGGCGACCTTCTTGCAGCCGTACTCGGCGCAGATCTGGCGGGCCATCTCGACGTAGGTGTCGCGCTCCTCGATGCCGTGGGCAAGGGAACCGGAGACGCAGGTCATACCGAGGCCGGCGGGCGCATCCTCGTCGTTGGCGATGCAGATGTCGACGAGCGGCAGGAGTTCCTTCATGGTGGTCTGCGATTTCTCGGGCGACCACATCTTGCCGCGATAGTTCACGTCGCACACGGTGGTGATGCCCTTGGCGCGGCAGGCGGCGAGCGCATCCTTGCAGGCGGCGGCCATCTCATCGGAGACGGCGGGCGTCACGCCGGAGAAATAGAAGACATCGATGCCCTTGAGAATCTCGTCCCAGTCAAAGACGTCGCGCTTGGCCATGTTGATGGCAGAGTACTTGCGGTCGTAGACGCAACCGTTACCGCGTTGCGAGGCACCGACCTCAAACACATAGGAGCCAAGACGGTCGCCCTGACGCACGACGCGCGTGGTGTCGACGCCGTAGGCCTTCAGCGAACGCAGGGCGCACTCGCCCAGACGGTTGGCCGGGACAACGGAGACGTAAGCGGCCTTGTCGCCCTGGTAGGCCAGGGAAAGCGCAGTGTTGGCCTCGGCGCCGCCGTAGCGGACGTCAAACTCGGTTGCCTGCTCAATACGCAGGTGGTCTTTGGGCGAGAGTCTCATCATGATCTCGCCGAAGGTAAGAACCGTTTTACCCATGGTCGCGCAGCTCCTTTTACTCGTGCGTACACCTTTGATATGGCGTTGGTACGCAGGTGCCAAGACGGTAGGGTGCGTCTTTGCACCTGCGTACCAACGCTTGCTGAAATCGGTTTACGAAATCGGTTTCGTTTCGAGTTGTAGTATACTCACCTACAGCGTTTTGCAACCGAGATTTTTAAAAAAATGCCTAAAATGGTTCAGACCGCCGACAAATGGGAAACGGGGTGCGCTATGGCGCAGATGAGAATCAAGGACATTGCCGCCGAGGCGGGCGTGAGCCCGGCCACGGTCTCGCGCTATCTCAACAACCGCCCCGGGCAAATGACCGAGGAAACCCGTGCTCGCATCGCGGCGGTTATTGCGCGCACCGGCTATCGCCCGCGTGCCGCTGCGCGCAATCTGCGCAGCTCGCGCACCAACCTCATCGGCGTGATCCTGGCCGACATCGCCAACCCGTTCTCGAGCGCCATGCTCGAAGGACTTTCCGCCAGCGCCGCCGCGCGCGGCTGCTCGCTCATGACGGCCATTAGCGGCAACGACCCCGCTAAGGAAGCAGAGTCGCTCGCCAGACTTATCGATGCTGACGTGGACGGCCTGGTCGTCAACACCTGCGGAGGCAACGACAAGGCGATCGCCGCGGCCGCGGGGCGCCTGCCCGTTGTGCTGCTCGACCGCGACGTTGCCGACGGCGGTGTCGATCTGGTGACATCTAACAACCGTGAGCTGGTCGCCGGCCTGGTAGACGCCTTGACCGCCGCTGGCAGCGAGCGCCTGTGCCTGCTCACCGAGGCAAGCGACGACAGCCCCGTGCGTCGCAAGCGCGCCGAGGCCTTTACCGACGAGCTTTTGCACCGCGGCCTTGCCGGCGAGGTCGTCACCCTGGCCGACGGGGGCGCCACGGGCGTCGGCCGCCTGGACGAGACCATCCGCGGCTATGCAGGTAAAAAGCTCGGCCTCATTGCCGTCAACGGCCTGGTTTTCCTGCGTCTGACCGAGGCGCTGGCGCAGCTTGGTCCCTCGCTGCCGGCGGGGCTCAAGATCGCGACGTTTGACGACTACCCCTGGAACCATGTGCTCTTTGGCGGCGTCACCACGGCCGCGCAGGACACCCTCACCATTGCCGAGCGCGTAGTCGAGCGCCTTTCCGAGCGCATCGACGTCGTTACCACCACCGTGGGCGAGGCCGCAAAGCTCGCCCCCAAGCGTATCGAGGTCCCCGGCCACATCGAACACCGCGCTTCGACCTCGCGCTAGTCTGTATGATAATATATAGACAATGTCATACAGGAGGTATCCATGGCTGCGTCTGTGCTGAGTGTGCGAGTGGACTCGTCAATTAAAGACTCATTTGCCGAACTGTGCGAAGAGCTTGGCATGACTTCGTCTGTTGCGGTCAATATGTTTATGAGACAGATGCTGCGCGAGCGTTCGCTGCCGTTTGTTCCTTCACTTGGTAAAAGCTCTGCGAGCGAAAGCGCCGCGGCGGGCATTTTGGATACTGCCCAGATTGAGTCCGCCGTCTGCGAGGCGGCCAGCTCGATTCCCGCCATCAAAACCGTGATTCTTTTTGGTTCGTATGCCCGGGGCGAGGCGCATGTCGATAGTGATATTGACTTGCGTCTCGAAGTCGATCGCGAGCAGGGCTTTGGTCTTTTCGCGCTGTCGGCATTTGGCGAGGCGGTGCGCAAAGAAACCGGGAGGCAGGTTGATCTCGTCTCTAGTGATCATCTTGATGACGATCTTGCCGCGGTAATCGAGCGCGAAGGAGTGATCCTTTATGATCGCGCGTAAGTCAGACGGTCTCCGCGCCCAAGAGGTTTTGGAGGCCATCTCCGAAACGAACGAGCGCATCAAGGCTTTTGATATCACCGAGGACCAGTTTCTGCATGCGAATGACGTGCGGACGAGGGCGTTGGCGGACTCCCTTTTGATGTGTGCGCTTAGGGTGACGGAAGAAGCGGGCAAATTGTCGGAACGCTCGCAGCGGCTTCATCCCGAAATCGAATGGCGTGGAATTGTCGGCATGAGAAATTATCTTGCGCATGATTACGGCAATGTCGACCGCTCGGTTGTTTGGGATGCAGTGACGATGGAGTTCCCTGCGCTGGAACGAGCCTGTAGACAAATTGTCTCCGAATCTGAACGCTAGCCGCTCGTTCGCAACCGCCTGCGCGCACGTTTTTTGAGCGCTTGATACGCTTTAACCCTGCGGAAACATTTTTCTGCGATAGTATCTGCGATATAGACCAGTCGAAACCCGCCCGAAAGAAAGGGGAGCGACATGAACCAGCAGAACATCGATTACGTACTCCGCTCCGTAGAGCAGCGTGACATCCGCTTTGTGCGTTTGTGGTTCGTCGACATTCTCGGCCGCCTCAAGAACTTTGCCATTAGCCCCGAGGACCTCGAGGTCGCTTTTGAGGAGGGTATTGGCTTTGACGGCTCGGCCATCGAGGGCTTTGCCACGCCCGAGGAAGCCGACATGCTGGCATTCCCCGATGCTTCGACCTTCCAGATTTTGCCGTGGCGCCCGAGCCACAACGGCGTCGCCCGCGTGTTCTGCGACGTGTGCACTCCCGATCGCAAGCCGTTTGCCGGCGACCCGCGCGATGCCCTTCGCCGCATGTTCCGCAAGGCCGAGAAGGCTGGCTACCTGCTCAACGTGGGCGCCGAGCTGGAGTATTACTACTTTCCCGACGAGCACACGCCCGAGCCGCTCGACAACGTGGGCTACTTCGATCTTTCGGTGAGCGATGCCGCCCGCGACCTGCGTCGCAACACAGTCCTCACGCTCGAGAAGATGTCCGTGCCCGTGGAGTACACCTTCCATGCCGCCGGTCGCTCGCAGCACGGCATGAGCCTGCGCCACGCCGAGGCCCTGAGCATGTCCGACGCCATCACTACGGCCAAACTCATCATTAAGCAGCAGGCCTACGAGAGCGGTTGCCACGCCTCCTTTATGCCCAAGCCGTTGGCGGGCGAGGACGGCAGCGCCATGTTTTTGCATCAGTCGCTGTTCGACCACGACGGCAACAACGTCTTTTGGGGCGAGGACGACGAGAAGTACCATCTCTCCGATATCGCCAAGCACTACATGGCCGGCATCCTGGCGCACGCGCGCGAGATCAGCGCCATCACCAACCCCACGGTCAACTCGTACAAGCGTATCACCACGGGCGGCGACTCTGTGCCGCAGTACGCCACGTGGGGCCTGCGCAACCGCGCGAGCATGGTCCGCATCCCGGTCTACAAGCCCGGCAAGCAGCTGTCCACACGCATCGAGCTGCGCAGTCCCGACCCCATGGCCAACCCGTACCTGGTCAACGCCGTCACGCTGGCGGCTGGTCTGGACGGCATCGAGCGCAAGCTGGAACTCCCGCCCGAGGCAACGGCCGAGACGCTCAAGCTCACCGACCGTCAGATGGTCGAGGCCGGCTACACGCCGCTGCCGCGCTCGCTCAAAGAGGCGCTCGACGTGTTTGAGGACTCGCAGTTTATGAAGGATGCCCTCGGCGAGCACATCCATAGCTTCTTCCTCAAAAAGAAGCGCGACGAGTGGCATAAGTTTGAGTCTACGATCACCGAGTGGGAGATCAAGCACTACCTGGCGAACTCCTAATCGCGCTGGCTTGTTCCAGTACGATTGAGCTCATTTCTTTGGAGGCCGATATGTCCGAAAAGAGTGCCCTGTTCATGGCGCGCACGACGCGCTTCCACGAGTTTGCCCGCAGCTTGACGACCACCCTGGGTGTCGAGGTGAGCCTGGCAACCCCCGATTCGCCGACTGCGGCGCACGACTTTGACCTGTTGATCCTCGATTCCGATGGCATTCGCAGCGACCGCATCGATCAGATTGCCAAGTGGCTTGACGATCGCGGTGGCGTTCCCATGCTGGTGATCGTCGACGACGAGGCGCTCGGCACCCTGCGTCTGCCGAACCACGCGCATGCCGACTTTGTATGCCCCACGGCGACGCCCAACGAGCTCAAGGCTCGCGCGCAGCGCCTGATGGGCGAGGAGGAGACCGTCACCGCCGACGATGTGCTCAACATCGATAACCTCGAGATTAACCTGGCCACCTACCAGGTGACGCTCGATGATGAGCCCATCGACCTGACGCTGATGGAGTACTCGCTACTGAGCTTTTTGGCGACGCACCCCAACCGTGCCTACAGCCGCGAAGTGCTGCTGCACCGCGTGTGGGGCTTTGAGTACTGCGGCGGCACGCGCACCGTCGACGTGCACATTCGACGCATCCGCTCCAAGGTGGGCCCGCAGATCGCGGCACACATCACCACCGTCCGCGGCGTGGGCTATCTGTTTAAGGACTAGATTTCCACCACAAAGGGGACAGACACCTTTGTGGTGGTATTGACGCAGGTGCGGGTTCCTTTCGGGCCTGCAACAGAACTTAAGCCTTCCTAAAAGATTGCGTTCTCATACACGTTCGCCCGCATATTGGGGTACAACTCAACGTGAACAATGATGGCCCGCCACATGTTTGGCGGGCCTTTGGTTATTTGACGAAAGGATCGCAGCTATGAGCGAGTACGATTCCCAGCGTCCCCAGGATGCGGGCAACGCCGGCGAGACCCAGCAGCAGCCGCGCGTGCAGGTGGAGTCGACGCCTGCCGACAGCAACATTCCCTACGTGCAGGCCTACGACACACAGACTGGCAAGCCGCTGGGCGGTGCGCAGGTCGTGAACAAGCACACGGTGGTCAAGACCAAGACCAAAAAGCTGCCGATCTTTATTACGGCACTCGCCGGTTGTGCCTGCGGCGCCCTGCTGGTCATTGCGCTTATTATGAGTGGCACGCTCGATATCGGCGGCGGCAAGAATGCCGTGACGGCGGGCGCTTCGGGTTCATCGACGCAAAAGATCACGATCGATTCCGAGGACACCACGTTGGCCGAGGCCGTTTCTGCCAAGGCATTGCCTTCCGTGGTTTCCATTACCGCCACTTCGAGCGGCAGTCAGAATGGCTCGCTTTCGCAGTCTGCCGACGATTCGAATAACTCGGGCAGTGTCGGTTCGGGCGTGGTGCTCGATACCGAGGGCCACATCCTCACCAACAACCATGTGGTCGATGGCTATGACCAGTACGTGGTGACCATGGACGACGGCACCACCTACGAGGCCGAGTTCGTGGGCAACGACGCCTCGAGCGACCTGGCCGTCATCAAGCTCAAGGACGCCGACGCCTCCAAGCTCACGCCGATCGAGATTGGTGATTCCTCCAAGCTCAACGTGGGCGAGTGGGTTATGGCGATCGGCTCGCCGTTCGGCAACGAGCAGTCTGTCTCCACGGGCATTGTGTCGGCGCTGTATCGCTCTACGGCCATGAGCTCTACCAGCGGTAACACTATCTACGCCAACATGATCCAGACCGATGCCGCCATCAACCCGGGCAATTCCGGTGGCGCGCTCGTCAACGACAACGGCGAGCTCGTGGGTATCAACTCGCTTATCGAGAGCTATTCGGGCTCCAGCTCGGGCGTGGGCTTTGCCATTCCGGTTAACTACGCCAAGAACATTGCCGACCAGATTATCGACGGCAAGACGCCGGTGCATCCGTACATGGGCGCTACGCTTTCGAGCGTCAACGCGCTCAACGCCCGCACCAACAAGCTGAGCACCGATAGCGGCGCGTATGTGGCGAGCGTCGTTGAGGACGGTCCTGCCGCCAAGGCCGGCATTCAGGAGGGCGACGTCATCACCAAGTTGGGCGACGACGAGATCACGAGCGCCGATGGCCTGATCATCGCGCTGCGCAGCCACGAGGTGGGCGAGAAGGTCGAGATCACGCTCATGCGCGGCAAGGAAGAGAAGAAGGTCACCGTCGAGCTGGGCTCCGATGAGGAGCTGCAGAACCAGCAGCAGGACGACAGTTCGACCGACACCGGCAACGGCGGTATTACCGACGAGCAGCTGCGCCAGTACCTGGAGGAGCTGCTGGGCCAGCAGGGCCAGGGTCAGGGCTACGGCCAGGGTTACTAACGAGCCATTTCGCACATGCCGAAGCCAGAGGGGCTGTCCCGCCAACGCGGGGCAGCCCCTCTTTTCTTATTGATTCGTTGGGGACGGAGGAAACCGGATCATTTGGAAATGGCAAGGGCATGAGTTGATCGCGCTATCCACTTTGGTCTGGCGGCTGCCGATTCGGTGCGGTTTGAGACCGCTATTCGGCCCCATCGTGACCGGTGGTACTCTTGTATCCGTTTGAAATCGAGCGAAGGAGTGCCGCTATGGAGCAATCGAGCCTGTTTGGTGACGGCGTGGACATCGATACCGAAACGCCCGCGAGCGCGGACACCGCCGCACCCGCCGATGCCCGTGCCCAAGCCGCCGCGCGCGCGGCCGAGCTGCGCCACGAGCTCGACTACCACGCCTATCGCTACTACATGCTCGATGCGCCCGAGATTACGGATGCCGCATTCGACAAAATGCTCGTTGAGCTGCAGGAAATTGAGGCCACCTACCCCGACCTGGTGACGCCCGACAGCTATACCCAGCGCGTGGGCGGGTACGTGAGCGAGCAGTTTACGCCGGTCACGCACATGGCACGCATGTATTCCATGGACGATGCCATGGATCTGGACGAGCTCGACGCGTGGCTCCAGCGCACCGAGGATGCGCTCGGTGCCGGTAGCGTCACCTATACCTGCGAGCTTAAGATCGACGGTCTGGGCGTGGCGCTTACCTACCAAAACGGCACCTTTGTGCGCGCTGCCACGCGCGGCGACGGCACCACGGGCGAGGACGTGTCGCTTAACGTGCGTACCATCAAGGATGTGCCCATGCACCTGTCCGAGCCGGCGCTCGCCCACATGGGTGCCGACCGCGAACGTACCATCGAAGTACGCGGCGAGGTCTACATGCCTAAGGGCAGCTTTGTGCGCCTGAACGACGAGGCCGATGCCGAGGGACGCGACCCCTTCGCCAACCCGCGCAACGCCGCCGCCGGCAGCCTGCGCCAAAAGGATCCCAAGGTCACGGCGCGCCGCGACCTGGCTACCTTTATCTACGCCATCGCCGATACCGACCCGCTGCACGTCCACAGCCAGCGTGAGTTCCTCGATTGGCTGCGCAGCGCCGGCTTTAGCGTCAACCCCAACGTGGCCCGTTGTGCCACGCCCACCGAGGTCCACGAGTTCTGTGCCCAGGCGCTCGAGCACCGCGGTGACCTGGACTACGACATCGACGGCGTGGTCGTAAAGGTCGATAGCTTCCAGCAGCAGCTCGACCTGGGCTTTACCGCCCGCGCGCCGCGCTGGGCCATTGCCTTTAAGTTTCCGCCCGAGGAAAAGCAGACCGTCCTGCGCGAAATTCGCATCCAGGTGGGCCGCACCGGTGTGCTCACGCCGGTCGCCGAGTTCGATCCGGTGACGGTTGCCGGCTCCACCATCGCGCGCGCCACGCTGCACAACATCGACGAGATCCGTCGCAAAAACGTGCGCGAGGGCGACACTATCATCGTGCACAAGGCGGGCGACGTGATCCCCGAGGTCGTGGGCCCGGTGCTCGATAAACGCCCGGCCGATTCGGTCGACTGGCACATGCCCGAGGTCTGCCCTGTGTGCGGCAGCCCCGTGGTCCACGAGGATGGTGAGGTCGCTTACCGCTGCGTCTCCATCGACTGCCCCGCGCAGCTCAAGGAGCGCCTGCTTCACTGGGTGAGCCGCGGCTGCATGGACGTCGACGGCCTGGGCGACGAGATCGTCGACAAGATGATCGCCGCCGGGCTGATTCACGACGTCGCAGACTTCTACCAGCTCACGGTCGATGACATCGCAGGCCTGGACACGGGGCGCACCTATGCCGGCTCCAACAGCAAAAAGGGCGTCAAGAAGGGCGACCCCATTCCGGTAGGCCTTAAGACGGCCGAGAAAATCATCGCCGAGCTCAACAAGTCCAAGAGCCAGCCGCTCGGTCGCGTGCTGTTTGCTCTGGGTATCCGCCATGTGGGCAAGAGCGTGGGCGAGGTCATCGCCGAGCGATTCCTGTCGATTGACAAGCTCATCTTGGCGAGCGAAGAGGACATCGCCGAGTGCGAGGGCATCGGTCCCAAGATCGCGGCGAGCGTCAAGCAGTTCCTGGCCGTGCCCGAGAACCTTGCCGTGCTGGAGCGCCTGCGCCAGGCGGGCCTGTCGCTCGAGGTCGACTTGGGCGCCGCTCACGCGCAAGCCGCAGCCGACGCTGGCGTGGCAGGCGAGCTCGCCGACGCACAGCCACTCGCGGGTCTGACCTTCGTGCTCACCGGCACGCTCGTCAACCGCACCCGCGACGAGGCGGGCGCGGCGCTTAAGGTGCTCGGCGCCAAGGTTTCGGGTAGTGTTTCAAAGAAGACGAGCTATCTGGTCGCCGGCCCCAAAGCGGGCTCCAAGCTCACCAAAGCCGAGCAGTTGGGCGTGCCCGTGCTGGACGAGGACGCACTCGAGCAGATCTTGGCCACTGGTGAGGTACCCCAGGCTTAGTGCATCAATAGTCAAATTGAAGAACCTCCCGGAAGCACGATGCCTTTCGGGAGGTTCTTACTTTGCCGAAATAACCGGCACCGTGATCTGCGTCACATAGGTCGCAGGGTCGTCGCTGATGATGTCGTCGATAAGGGCGATTTCGCGTTGCCCCGCTACGCTGTCAACTTGTCAAAAGCCCCGCGCCGGTTGAGCACGGTAAACGCGACAACACAGATGGCTGCCGACAAAATCGATCCGCACGGCGACGCGATGCCCATGGGAAACAGCGTGTCGGAATAGGCGTTCGACAGCAGCCAAGCGCCCGGCACGCGAATGAGCGCCACGGCCAGCACGTTGTGCGCAAAGCCGATATAGCTCTTGCCGTATGCAGCGAAAAAGCCGCTAAAGCAAATGTGGATGCCGGCAAAGATTGCATCGAAAATATAACTGTGCATATAGCCGGTACCGGCCGCGACCACCGCGGGGTCCTTGGCAAAAAAGCCGATAAACGCCGGCGCCACCAGCCACATCAGCACCGTGATCAGGCAACCGTACACCACCGAGATCGTCATGGCGTCCTTGAGCACCTGACGCGCGCGGTCGCCCTTGCCCGCGCCGGCATTCTGCGCCGTGAGCGCGCTGACGGTGGCGCCCATGGAACTCGGCACAATGAACAAAAAGCTGATCATCTTCTCGACCAGGCCCACGGCGGCGGCGTCGACGAGCCCTCGGTGGTTGGCGATGACGGTGATAAACATAAACGCCACCTGAATGCAGCCGTCCTGCACGGCCACGGGCACGCCGATCTTAAGGATGCTGCCGAGTACCTCGGGCTGGGGGCGCAGGTCGCTGCGCTTTACGTGGATGTTCGTGCGGCGGCTCTTGAGCCACACGAGTGCGAGGGCAACGCTGGCCGTCTGTGCTGTCACCGTGCCGAGCGCCGCGCCCACGGGGCCGAGCCCCATATGGCCGATAAATAGAAAGTCGAGTGCGATGTTGATGATGCATGCCACGCCAATCACGTACATAGGCGAGCGTGAATCACCCAGACCGCGAAAAATGGCCGAAAGAATGTTGTACGCGGCGATAAAGGGAATGCCGATAAAGCAGATACGCAGGTAGGCGGCGGTTCCTTTGACCGCCTCGGGTGGCGTGCCAATGAGCGCCACAACCTGCGGGCATAGTGCAAGCAAGATGACGGCCAGCACCACCGAGACACCCATAAAGAGCGTAATGGTGTTGCCGATGGCGGTCTCGGCGCGGTCGAAGCGGCGCGAGCCCACGGCGTGGCCGACGATGACCGTCGTTCCCATGGCCAGACCCACGAGCGTCACGGTAATGATATAGAGCGTCTGTGCGCCATTGCCCACGGCGGTGATGCCGGCGGCGCCGCTAAACTGCCCCATCATGTACAGGTCGGCCATACCATAGAGCATCTGCAAAAAGTACGAGAGCATATAGGGCAGGGCAAAGACCGCGATGGTCTTGAGGACATTGCCGCGTGTGAGGTCGTGTTCCATGGGCGGGGCACTTTCTGGCTGGGTTCGTTTAGCTACCAGTGTAGTGAAAACCCTATAACGATAGTAGAGTCAAGGTTTATGTCGAGGACAGGGCGAAAAAAGTGAGGCCCACGATTATTTCCAACTGAATACAGATGCGCACTATGCTTGTTTGACACATTCGTTAGCCTTGCAGAAATCGGTTTCGCGTCACTTGACACTACCGCCCGGCGCGCAATAATACGTGCGTTTGCGAACAACGTTTGATGGGGGATGAACCTGCGTGCGCAATCTCAAGATCCTGTTTTCCTACTTGGGGGAATACCGTCGCGACGCCATGTTCGGCGTGCTCTTTGTGACGGCCGAGACGGCGCTCGAGCTGTTTATCCCGGTTATCATGGCGAACATCATCGACGTGGGCGTGCCTGCGGGCGACATCAACTACATGCTGCTGCAAGGTACGTATATGTTGGTATGTGCGGCGTTTTCGCTGGTATTGGGCTTGGGCTATGCCCGCACATCCGCTCGCGTGGCCTCGGGCTTGGGCGCCAACCTGCGCGAGGCAGAGTATCGCAAGATCCAGACGCTTGCTTTTGGCAACCTGGACAACTACGATGCCAGCTCGCTCGTCACCCGCATGACCACCGATATTACCGTCATCCAAAATGCCATCGGTAATGGCTTTCGCCCCATGGTGCGCGGTCCGGTGACGCTCGTTGTCGGCCTTATCTACGCTCTGGTGCTGTCGCGCCCGCTTGCCACAGTCTTTGCGATCATTCTGCCCGTGCTGGCGATCGTGCTGGGCGTTATCACCTATCGCGTGAGCCCACTCTACCGCCAGCTGCAGACCTCGATGGACCACCTCAACGGCGTGGTACAGGAGGACCTCACTGCCGTGCGCGCCGTCAAGGCGTATGTGCGCGCCGAGCACGAGGAGGCCAAGTTCGACACCGTCAATACCGAGCTCGCGCATACGGCGACGAAGACGTTCGGCAATGCCGTGCTCAACCTGCCGGTGTTTCAGCTGTCGATGTACGTGGCCGCGCTTTCTATCCTGTGGATCGGCGGACGCATGATTCTCGTCGGCGAGCTGGGTGTGGGCTCACTCACGGGATTTATGAGCTACGTCCTGCTGATTATGAACTCGCTCATGATGATCTCCAACGTATTTTTGCTGCTTACGCGCGCACTCGCCAGTGTGGAGCGCATCTCGCACGTCCTCGATGAGCGCTCGCTTACCGAGGCGCCCGCGGCAGACGCGGCTGTGTGCGAAGTTGTCGACGGAAGTGTCGAGTTCCGCGATGTGTCGTTTAAGTACCGCGCGGATGCTGTCGAGGACGTGCTCGAGCATATCGACCTTCGCATCGAGCCGGGCTCCACGGTGGGCGTGCTCGGCGGCACGGGCTCGGGCAAGAGCTCGCTTGTGCAGCTGATTGCGCGCCTGTACGACGCTACCGAGGGCGCCGTGCTTGTGGGCGGATACGACGTGCGCGACTACGACCTCGCCGCCTTGCGCGGCGCTGTGGGCATTGTGCTGCAAAAGAATGTGCTGTTCACGGGCACCGTGCGCGAGAACCTGCAGTGGGGCGCGCCCGATGCCACCGACGAGGAGCTGCTGAGTGCCTGCCGTGCGGCGTGCGTGGACGAGTTCCTGGACCGCATCGGCGGGCTCGACGGTGAGTTGGGCCAGGGTGGCGCCGGCGTTTCGGGCGGCCAGAAGCAGCGACTGTGCATCGCGCGTACGCTGCTCAAGCATCCGCGCGTGCTCATTTTTGATGACTCGACCAGTGCGGTCGATATGGCGACCGACGCCAAGATCCGCGAGCATATCGTCCAGATTCCCGACACGACGGTGATCATCATCGCCCAGCGTATCGCAAGCGTGATGGATGCCGACCGCATCGTGGTGCTGGATGACGGCCGTGTCCACGGTGTGGGCACGCATGAGGAGTTGCTGGCAGGTGACAACATCTACCAGGAGATTTACGCCTCGCAGATGGAGTTCGCGGGTGATGCGAGCGATGCAGAGGGCGACGGCGGCAGCGAAGACGTTCAAGGTGATCCGTTTTCCTCTGTCCCCGGCGGATCATTCCAGGCGGCGAAAGGAGATGAGCGCCATGCCTAAGACTTCCGCTCAGGCTCGTCCGGCCAATCTGCGCCGAACGCTCCGCCGCTTGCTCTCCTACATGGGGCATGCCAAGTTCTCGCTGCTGGCGGTTGGCGTGCTGGCCTCCATCGCCGCCATCGCGAGCCTTGCCGGCACCTATATGGTGCGCCCCATCGTCAACGGCCTGGCCGCGGGCGGCGAGGAGCTGCTCACCAAGCAGGTCATCGTAACGGCGATCATCTACGCCGCGGGCGTGCTCTCGGCTCTAGGCTACTCGCAGATCATGGTGCGCGCGGCCCAACGCGTGGTCTCCGACATCCGCCGTGACCTGTTCGCGCACATTCAGACGCTGCCGCTCAGCTATTTCGACAGTACGCGCTCGGGCGACATCATGAGCTTCTTCACCAACGACGTCGACACCGTCTCCGAGGCACTCAACAACAGCTTTGCCAACGTGATTCAGGCGACCATTCAGGTGATCGGCACCACAGCCATGCTCATCATTCTTAACTGGCAGCTCACGATTATCACGCTCGCGTGCGATGTTGCCATTGTGCTGTACGCGCGCTACTCGGATGCCCGCTCCAAGCGCTTTTTTGCCGCCCAGCAGGCATCGCTCGGCGACTTGGACGGATACGTCGAGGAGATGGTCTCGGGCCAAAAGGTCATTAAGGTCTTTAACCACGAGCAGGCCAATGTTGCCGGTTTTGACACGCGCAACCAGGAGCTGCGCCGTACCGGTGGCGCCGCACAGGCCTACGCCAACTCGATGGTGCCCATGACCGTGGTGATTGGCTACGTCAACTACGCCATCGTCGCCGTGGCAGGCGGCATGCTCTGCATCAAGGGACTTGCCGACGTGGGCGCGCTCGCGAGCTACCTGGTCTTTGTGCGCCAGGCGGCCATGCCCATCAACCAGTTCACGCAGCTGGGCAACTTCTTACTCAACGCGCTGGCCGGTGCCGAGCGCCTGTTTGCCGCCATGGACCTTAAGCCCGAGGTGGACGAGGGCCGCGTGGAGCTGGTGCAGACGGGCGACGCGGCGTGGGCGTGGAAGATTCCCGAGGGCCAGGGTGTGGGCACGTACGGGCATCTGCACGACGTGGCCGCCGTTGATGAATCGGGTCGTGCGGTGGCAGCCGACGGTACCGAGCTTGTTACCGGTCTGGTCCCGCTCGCCGGCGACGTGCGCTTCCATGCCGTGGACTTTTCTTACGTGCCAGGCACCCGCGTGCTCACGGATCTCAACCTGTTCGCCAAACCGGGGCAAAAGATCGCCTTTGTTGGCTCGACGGGCGCCGGAAAGACGACCATCACCAACCTCATCAACCGCTTCTACGAGGTCGATGACGGCGAGATCACGTACGACGGTATCGACGTCAAGCATATCGCCAAGGCCAGCTTGCGCGGGTCGCTCGGCATTGTGCTACAGGATACGCACCTGTTTAGCGGCACCATTGCGCAGAACATCCGCTTTGGCAAGCTCGACGCGACTGACGAGGAAGTGCGCGCCGCTGCCGAGGCCGCCTGCGCCGACTCGTTTATCCGCCGCTTGCCACAAGGTTACGACACGCTCGTGACCGCGGACGGTGCCAACCTGTCACAGGGCCAGCGTCAGCTGCTCGCCATCGCGCGCGTGGCCGTGGCCGATCCGCCGGTGCTCATCTTGGACGAGGCCACGAGCTCCATCGACACACGCACCGAAAAGCTCATCGAGCGCGGTATGGACCGCATCATGCGCGGACGCACCACGTTTATGATTGCGCACCGCCTGTCCACCGTCCGCGACGCCGACGCCATCATGGTCCTCGAACACGGCCGCATCATCGAACGTGGCACCCACGAGGAGCTCCTCGCCCAGCACGGAGAGTACTGGCAGCTCGCACATGGATTGAAAGAGCTGGATTAACCCGTTCGAGCACGATGCTTTGATCCCTCCGTGCCCCTCGCCTCAAACCATCACAACATTCGACGGTTTTTGCCAAAATCGGGAAAAGCATCGAATGTTGTGATGGTTTTTCTGCCACTCGACCGGGTGGAATCGCTTTCTTGCGCGCGAAGGTGTGCGGACCCGTGGGTAGGGGAATAAGGCTGGTTATCCGACTCCATTGGAGGGCTCATGGACCTGCCGATCGTCCTGTCCCATAAGACTGCCTGGCTGTACCACAACGTGGCGCGCTCGTCCGAGCCGCTCTCACGAGCAAGCAGCCTATACGATGAGGACTCGCTTGCTAACGAGGCGGAGCCGACCGCGAGCCTGCCCAAATTGGGACTCGATGCCAAGGGGCTGAGGGCTTCAACGGCAGTTGAGATTGTTGCCGACTATCTGGTTTCGCTCAGTATTCCACGAGAAGAGCTCGATCATATCGATACGCTCGTCAACTTCGATTTTGAGCGCTCGACGCCGGCTGGATTTAGGTGCCACGTGTTTGGGGTGCCGGTGCCTCCAGGCCATCTTATCGAGGTGGCAGAGGGCCTTCTAGTGGTTGACGAGGCCATGTGCTTTGTCCAAGCGGGTTCGTGGATGAGCGAGCCCGAGCAGTTGGAATATGGCTACGAAATCTGCGCCCGATACCATTTGAATCATCTGTCGACAGGCGATTATATCGAGATGGGGCAGAGGTATACCGTTGCCGACTTGATTGCCTATTGCAATGAGAACCGATCTCGTCAGGGGGCTATACGCGCGGCCGCCGTGCTCAAGCGCGTGCACGATGGCGCGCGGTCGCCCATGGAGACGGCCACCGCAATCATGGTCGTAGCAAAACGCTCCCAGGGCGGGCTGGGATACGCCAAGATCAAGCTCAACCATCGGGTCGATGTTCCCAACGAGTTCAAGTATCTCGCAAAGGCCGGGTATTTCGAGATCGACGTATATGCGCCTGCGAGCGGTACGGGGATTGAATACAACGGTTCGGACCATCTTGATAAACAGCGCAGCGCGTCGGATGCGGAGCGCATGACCGTGCTGAGCGCGCTGGGCTTTAGGATGATCGTCCTCACCGGGACTCAGTTTGCTCACCAGCTGCAATTGCACCGGGCGATGAACGCCATCGCGCTCGCTATGGGCCTTAAGTGTGATCGAAGCGAAGCGTTCCAGAAACGTCAGAATGACCTGCGAGAATTCGTGATCCGGCACTGGGACGGCGGTCTTTAGGGGCGTCCCGGCCCTTCTACGGGGTGCTGCGGGCAGGCAAACCATCACAACATTCGACGTTTTTTGCCAAAAACGGGAAAAGCATCGAATGTTGTGATGGTCTGTGCTGAGGATGGGCTTGGGAAGCCGGTCTTGCTCGAAGCGACCTGTCCTGTCGTACGGGTGTCGGCATGATTCTCTCGTGGGGTATTATGTTTTCCGAAGAATAAAACGCCGCGTGAGGGGAGGGCTGCGTGGACGGGCACGTGCAACATGACGGTTTTGGCCGCGATATCAACTACCTGCGCATTGCCGTTACCGACAAGTGCAATTTCCGCTGCATTTACTGCATGCCGACCGATGGCGTGGCGCCCCGTGCACACGACGAGCTGCTCAGCGCCGAGGAAATCGCCCGCTTTGTGCGCTTGGTGGCGGGGGAGGGCATCCGCCGCGTGCGCCTGACGGGTGGCGAGCCGCTGGTCAGCCGCCGTATCATCCCGCTCATTCGTGACATCCGCGCCATTCCGCAGATCGAGGACATCTCGCTCACCACCAACGGCGCCCTGCTGCCCAAGCTGGCGCCGCAGCTCAAAGATGCCGGGCTTAACCGCGTCAACATCTCGCTTGACACGCTCGACCCTACGCTCTTTGGAAAGATCACGCGCCTAGGTCGGCTCGAGCAGACCATGGCGGGCATCGACGCGGCGCTGGCTTGGGGCTTTGAGCCCGTTAAGGTCAACTGCGTTGTTGTGCGACGGCTCAACCAGGATGTGGCAGCCCTCGCACGGCTGACCGTCGACCGCCCCATCCACCTGCGCTTTATCGAATACATGCCCATTGGCGACGAGCGCACGAGTTCGCATTGCACTGTGGACCCGCATGCGCCTGCGCTCAATCCCGAGCTGTGGGACGCGAGTGATACCGTGCCGAGCGATGAGCTGCGGGCGCGCATCAATGCCGGTGCCGCCGCGACGGGGCTGGGCGAGCTCGAGCCGCTCGACATTAACGACGCTCCTGCCGGCGCGGGCCCTGCGCGCTATTGGCATTTTCCGGGCGCGGCGGGAACGGTCGGCTTCATTAGCGCCATGTCCAACCATTTTTGTGCGAACTGCAACCGTCTGCGCCTGACGGCAGACGGCAACGTGCGTCCGTGCCTGTTTAGCGATGCCGAGTATTCGGTGCGTGAGGCGCTGCGCCGTGGTGATGATATGCAGGTACTTTCGATTTGGCGCGATGCCGTCGCCCACAAACCGCAGGAACACGCGATAATTGAGGGCACGCAACGATTTATGTCCCAAATCGGAGGATGATCATATGGCCAAGAGCAGGTACGCCGATGCCACCAAGGCCGCTCGCAGGGCCGCGATGTCTGCCCACAAAGTCACGGCTGCGGCCACCGATGCCGTTGCGGACGCACAGCCGACTGCCAGCGCTGCCACCGAGCCCGCCCGTGACGCCCGTCGCGACGAGCTGACGCACGTGGACGCCAAGGGCGAGGTGCGCATGGTCGACGTGTCCGACAAGGCCGAGACTCATCGCATCGCCATCGCCGAGGGCACCATCCTCATGCACCCCGAGACACAGGCCATGGTGCTGCAAGACCGCGCCAAAAAGGGCGACGTGCTTGCCTGCGCGCGCGTGGCGGGCATTATGGCCATCAAGCGCACGAGCGACATCATTCCCATGTGCCATCCGCTGCTCATTACCAAGAGCAAGTGCGATATTGCGCCCATCGCTGCGGCGGGGACGCCGGCCGAGGACGTGCCCGAGGGCTGGGCGCCGGCGCGCGCGGACGGGCAGGTTGGCTTTCACGTACTGGTCACGGCGGGTGTGACGGGCAAGACGGGTATTGAGATGGAGGCCCTGACCGGCGCGAGTGCCGCGTGCCTAACCATCTATGACATGTGCAAGGCCGTCGATCGTGGCATGGAGATTGTCGACGTGCGCTTGCTGCACAAGGAGGGCGGCCGCTCGGGCGTGTGGGATCGTGCAGAGCGTCAGGCCGCTGCCGTTGAGGCCGTGGGAGCCGCGGGCGACGCACCCGCAAGCGCACCCGTCGCCGTCGCGCCTGCAGCTCCCACTCCGGCTGTTCCCGCGATCGCGTTTATCGGCTACCAGAACTCGGGCAAGACCACGCTCGTCGAGAAGGTTATCGCCGAGCTCACCCGCCGCGGCCTGCGCGTGGGCTCGCTCAAGCATCATGGGCATCACGGCTTTGATATCGATGTGCCCGCTAAGGATACGTGGCGCCATCACCAGGCCGGATCCAAGCACGTGGGACTCATCTGCGCCACGCGCTGGGCGGAGTACGCCGATACGCGCGAGGAGGACGAGATGCCTGCGCGCGAGCTGCTGTCGCGTTACAACGATGTCGACGTGGTGATCATCGAGGGCTACAAGACCGAGGGCTTCGACAATATCGTGGTCGCGCGCTCCGGTGTCGACCGTCTGCGCGGCAAGAGCTCGCTCGACCTGGTCGACGGTCACACGCTGGCTCTTGCCTGCAACGAAGCCCTGGCACGCCAGGCCTTCGACGCCGGCTTTGCGACCCGAGCCATCAACATCAACGACGCCCGAGCCATCTGCGATCTCATCCAAGACCATCTGGCCTAAAACCTGCCAATAAGGGACAGGTTTGTTTTGGCAGGTTTTATCTGGGCAAACGTCATTTCCACCACAAAGGGGCCAGGCACCTTTGTGGTGGTTTTTGCTTTGGTAGATGTGTGGGACATGCCTTACAATCTACCAAGTAGTTCATGACGGGCGAAAAACGGAGAAAAGGGGCTTGACGCGTCCTTAATGTTTCATGCGGATAGATTGATTTGACAGACGGTGGCGACTGCCCGCCGTCCGCATTCGTATGAAACAAGGAGTTTCCATGCTCGCCTCTCTTTTCTCAAAGCCTCAATCATCGCTGTCCGTGCAGGCCAAGCGCCTGGTGGCGATGCGCTTCCTCATCTACACCGGTTTTCAGACCAGCTACTTTATCGGCGTCATCGGAACGCTCACCTATGCGGACGGCGCTTCGGTCGTCGCGACATCGCTGGCCGTCCTGTTCATGAACGTTTTCGTGATCCTGGGATCCTTTGCGGGTGGCGCGGCGCTCGACGCCTGGGGCCCACGCCACCATTTCTTGCTGAGCATCGTGGGCACGCTGGCAACCGGCGCGGCGATCCTCGCCTGTGGCAGCGCGACCGGCATCGTCCTGCTCGGCGCGGTGCTCCTGGGCTTTGTGATGGGGTTCGCCCAGCCCATCGCCGCATCCTATCCAGCCTACCTCACCGACGACCCCGTCGAGCTCAAAGACATCAACTCCGCCATCGCCATGCTCTCAAACGTGAGTATCATCGTTGGCCCCACGCTGGGCGGCTTTGTCGCGGCTGCTGCGTCGTCGCGCGCGGTGTTCGTGCTCATGATGCTCTTTACCGCGTTGGCGCTCATTGCCGGTTGGGGCTTTAGACAAAGTGCAGGTCAGGCCGCCGCACACGAAGGCAAACCCGCGGTCGGCGACATCACATCGGATAAGGCCAGCCAAAGCCCCGACCCCAACACGTCCTCTCGTGTCACCTTTGCGACCAGCATCAAGACAGTCTTTACCAACAGCGTTCTCGCCCTGCTGTTCTTCATCATCTTTCTTTCGAACTTTGGCTATGGAGCTTTCGATCCGCTGGAGTCGTTCTTCTACCGCGATGTTCTACATGTCGGTGTTGAGTGGATGGGCTGGCTCTCGTCGGCCTGCGGCGTGGGTGCGGTGCTGGGCGCCGTCCTCGCGCTCCGCTTGCCGCGGCGCTTCGTCAGCCTCAAAACGCTGCTCGCTGCACTCATGTCCGTGGGTCTGGGAAGCCTGCTCTACGTGGGAACGCCGTACGTGGGCGTAGCCCTTGTCGGCCAGATTGTACTGGGCATAGCTTGGGGCATCGTCAACCCGCTCCACAACACGATCGTGCAAACGACGGCCCCGCTCGAGCAGCTCGGTCGCGTGAACTCGGTCATGGGCTTTGGCAACATGTTCGCCGGCGTGGCCCCGCTGGCGATTGCCCCCTGGCTGGCGGCGACATTTGGTGTGCAGCAGACGCTCATCGGGGCGGGCATGGTCGTGACGGCGGTTCCCGCGGCGTTGCTGCTATTTGGTCGTTGGCATTTGGATCGTGCCGCAGAGCAGTAAAAACCATCACAACATTCGATGAAAATCGCGATTTTGTCGAAAAATGTCGAATGTTGTGATGGTTTGCGCTCCGGCCAGGCCACCCTTCGGGTTCGGCCACCACAAAGGGGCCAGGCACCTTTGTGGTGGTTTTTGCGTTGGCGGGCCGCGCTTACGCCTTGGTATACCATGTACGCCATTTCCGACCACATTCAGCACCGCCACACAACCCAGAAAGGCCCCCATGGACACCACCTTTAGCCACATCAAAGCCGTGTTCTGCGATATCGACGGTACGCTGCTCACGAGCCAGCACACGGTGTCCCCTCGCACCGTGGCGGCAATCCGCGCCCTGCGCGAGCGCGGCGTGCTCTTTGGCCTGTGCACCGGGCGCGACGCCCAGGCGACCGAGGCCATGTACGAGCTCTGGGGTATCGAAGGCCTGGTGGACGTGCTCGTGGGCTGCGGTGGTGCCGAGGTCATCGACCCCGCGCACGACATTAACGAGCTGAGCTATCCGCTGCCGGGCGAGACCATCGCGCGCATCTGCGAGCACATGGCAGGCCTGCCGGCAACGCCCGTCTGCCCCCGAGACGGCGTGCTCTATGTGCCCGAGAGCAACACGTGCGTCGAGCACCTGTCGCGTGTCGACGGCGTGCCCTACCAGGTGGTCGATTTTGCCGAGTTTTTGCGCGAGCCGCAGCCCAAGGTGATGTTTACCATGGCGCCCGAGGTAATGCCGAGGGTGATTGAGCGGGCGTCGACGTTTGTCGATGACACTGTTAAGGCGGCGTCTCTGCAAACCACGCAGTGGCTCTACGAGTTCATGGACCCGCGCGTGTCCAAGACGCGCGGCCTTGTGCGCGTGGCGGAGCTCAACGACATAGAGCTCCAGGACATCTGCGTGTTTGGCGATGCCGATAACGACACCCGCATGGTGGTTGACGCCGGCGTGGGCGTGGCCATGGCAAATGGCAGCGACGCCACCCGTGCCGCCGCCGACTTTGTAACCGCGAGTAACGACAAAGACGGCATCGCGATCTTTATCGAGGGATATCTGCTGTAGCGCTGGGGGAGAACCACCACAAAGGGGACAGGCGCCTTTGTGGTGGCCTCAGGCGATTTGGGCGAATTGATACCGAAAATCTGCGCGCAAATTCAAATATGGTTGTCTGAGCATTACGCTTCTAACCGCCGATGGGTTAAAGATATTCTCATCAGTTTGGTAGGATATTCCTTCCGGTTGATGACCACTGCTCACGGTCGATTTTCGACCGTGAGCGGGATGTTTGCTATTGAGCAAAAATTTGTGCAAAAAATCTAATGCCATTAAAAAATGATGTGCAACTAAATTACCAGTAGAAACAAAAAATAGATAGCGAATAAACGAAGGTAAATCTGAGCAAATTTCAAGAGAATTGAGAATCCGCTACAAAAATGTCGGTTTTGTTGCTCAGATGTCTAAACAATCGTTAGAATTTGTACATTAAACGTGCGCAATTACAGATTGCGCAGATACGTTTGATAGGGAAAGAGCAAGATCGCGGTCTCTTGGGGAGGAGACATCGATGAAAGCGAATTCGGACAAATTTAAGCAGAGTAATAAAGCGACGCGCCGTGTACTGGCAGGCGTTTTGTGCGGAGCATCCGCGTTGAGCCTGGTACTGTCGCTTGTTATGCCCCCGATCTCGCAGGCCATCGCCAACGACGTCCAGACAGTTTCTACCGAGGAAACTGTAATGGGGTGCTCAAAGTGAAGAAGTTCGCCGCATGTAGCTTTATGGCAACTGTTCTCGTAGTGAGCACTCTGTTGTCGCCGTTTAGCGCGGTCTCCACCGCAAGCGCGGAAGATGCTGGACTCCTCACTCCGGGCATTCACAAGCCAACTTCCATCGGCATCGGTACGAATATCGATGTCTCTACCCCCGATCCCGGCGTGGCCACCTACGTCGGCCGCGACATGTATATCGGTGGTAAGCCGAGCGACACTAGAACTCTTGATGCGGGTAACGCTCCCACCGGTTCATATGCCGCTGAGGCGGAGGGCCTTACCGTGGTCCGTGGCAAGCTTGCCATGAATCCTATCAAGGCGAGTTGGAGCGGCGATGGCTTCCGTTTCGGCACCGTTGGTTTTGGTTCTCAGTTTCGTCCTGTCGACCGTAGTACAGTGCTTGCGGTCGCCGGTATAAACAGCTCGATTCAGAACATGAACACCGGTCTGGGAACGACCTCAAATACTGCGACGGTTGGTGCTTGGACCAGGGGCGCCTGGGTCGGCAAGTCGAAAGAGAATACCGGCTATGACTACACCGCGCAGATCGCCGGTCCCATTACCTATTGGAATCCTGGCAACAATTGGAATGCTGAAAACAAGCGCCAGTCTGTGGTGAAGAAGCAGGGCAAATACTATGAAGGGGAAAATGCGGACGAAAGTTCGCTGTTCAAACAAGACGTCAAACAAGACGACATCCTCAAGATCAACGGTAAGGATTACACCAATTTCCTGGATTCCGAAGTAAAGGCGAAGATCTCCGCGCCTCTCGCAAAGCTTCCTGCTACGGGAAAATACGAGGTTGGGGTTGCGGTTGGTGTTGCCAAGGATGATCCCAAATACACCATTAAAAAGTACAACAACACGGAGCAGTACGGACTCACGTTCAACGACGATTCCAAGACCTTTACGCGCAAGACGAACTATACCGACGTTAACGGCAACAACGTTTCCGGCGAGGTGACCCTTGTCAACAACGAGAAGCTCATCACGTTTTACGGGGATGCGGATGGGAACGGCAAAGGTTCTCCGCTACAAGTCTTCAACCTGAAGGCGTCGGATCTTACCAACTCCTATAAAGGCAATACCTACCGTGGCGTGGACTTCAGCTTCAAGAATATACCCGAGGACGCTTCCGTGGTCGTCAACATCATCGGTGATGCTCCGGTTGAGTTCAACACCGGCTGGCGCTTCTGGTGGAATGATGTGGAAATCTCCCGCGGGTACGAGGAAGGTAGCGCCGTCGAGTCTCTGTACTCTACTGCCGCCCAGAGCATCCTGTGGAACTTCACTACGGCCAAGCAGGTCACCATCCGCGGTGGTATGGCCCTTGAGGGCAATAAAGCCCTCGGAGGTAACGATGATAAGTGGACAGACGACGACCCAGCAGCCGCCATGTTGGGCAGCATCGTTGTTCCCGACGGCAGCTTCGAGGACCACGTGACCACTAACGGCCGTGTGTACGTGGGCGGCGACTTTGAGATGTACAACCCTACGAAAGCGTGGAATTTCAGCTTCGAGGGTGACTCGGCTTCCGTCATCGATATGGATCAGGAGCGTCACAATTTCCCGTGGTCCGGGTCGTATACACCGGACGGCTCTGCCATTGCGTGGAGCAAGGTCGACGCTGCGGACGGCAAGACGCTGCTTTCTGGTTCCTCGTGGAAGATATACGGAACTGTCGATGATGCCAAGAATGAGACGAATCCCATCGTTACGGTAACGGATGGCGGTGCCAACGATTACGCTTCGGATGATGGCGAGCTTCAGTTCAGCTATTTGAATCAGAAGGCCAAAATTGGCGATCCTAACGATAAAGACTGCTTCAAGTACTACATTCGCGAGGTCAAGGCGCCGGCTGGTTATCAGAAGTCGGACACTATCTACTACGCAACCATGAACAGCACCGGCGAGCAGGTGAACTATGTTCAGGGTTATGTGGATACGACGGACAACAACTCGCTGGTTCCGTTCAAGAATAACTCCACGGGTGCCATCCGCAACACCAAGATCACCGGTACGGTGTCTTGGACCAAGGTGGCGGAGGGCGACACAGAACACAAACTGCCTGGTTCTGAGTGGAAGCTCACCAAGAAAAAGGACGCCGATGGTACGGCCGACCAGTCCTGGACCGTGATCGACCAGGTGAGCGACCAGTCGACTTCGAGCGATACCACGTGGGTAGACACTGACACCGCGCCTGGCAAGTTCACGCTCGAGGGCCTGCCGCCGGGTACGTACACGCTTGTTGAGACCCAGGCTCCGTTTGGCTACGAGAAGAACCCGACGGATTATCGGTTCACGGTGAACACGGACGGTTCCATTGCGTGGACGGATGGCAAAAAGCCGTCTATCGACAAGAGCGGCAACGCGTACATCTCTGACACTCTCACCACCACGTCCGTGGAGATCCCAGTGATCAAATCGGTTCGAAATATGGATTGGCCGAAGAACGACAAAGGCTATGTGCCGTTCGAGTTCAGCATTGAGGCTACGGGTGACTACGCAGACACACCCCCCATGCCCAAAGACCCCAAGATTTCTGTTGCCCCAGAGGCAGGGGAGGCCGACGCCACCAAGCTCAACAACATCACGGCGGCCTTTGGCGCGATGACGTTCAACATGTCGAACCTGTCCGATGCCCCCGGTACGGCGGATGACTACGCCAAGACCTACACCTATACGGTGAAGGAGGTCGCGCCTAACGCCGATGCCATCGACAAGCTTCGCTACTCCAAGGCCGAGTACCGGGTTGTCGTCACGGTGAAGGCCGAGCTGAATGAGGCCGGCAAGTACACCGGCCTCACCACCTCCACCACGGTCACGCAGGTGAAGGACGACATGGGCAATACTGTGAGTAACACCATCGGCAAGGACGCCGAGCCCAACGCCATCCCCGCCTCCACCTTCACCAACGTGAAAGTCCTCACGGACCTCCCGCTCACCGGCGCGGGTTGGACCGAGAACTCCATGCTCCTCGTGGGCGCCGGTCTCATGCTTCTGGGCGGTATCGCCGCGGGAGCGTATTGGATCGCTACAAAGCGCCGCTAGGACGATTCGTCTGATGGCGCATGTAGATAGATGTTTATGAATGTCGGGCTTATTTCTGAAAGGGGAATCATGAACCGATTAGTACAAAAGCTGATCGCCGGCGCCGCCGCCGTAGCGATCGCCGTAACCGGCCTGGTGGGTGGAGCGCCCACGGCCAAGGCTGCGCCAGGCTACAGCATTACGATCAACAAGCAGTCGACGGATGCTGCCGATCACACGTTCAACGGCTGGCAGCTTGCCGAGCTGAAGGACGTTGTTGTTGGCAATGACAAGTCGATTGCCTATACGATTGATACCACCGATGCGCTCGTGAGCACCATCGAGGGCGCGATGAACTTCAATGCTGTCATTGATGGGACGGGCGATGCCCGGAACGTGCTTACTGCCTACAAGCAGGACAAGAACTTCTTTGTGTCCGAGGGCAACGCGTCGAACAACCCTATGGGCTTCCTGATCATGCGGGTGTTTAGCAATAGCGGAGCCCCTAACCTCTCCTCGCCTTGGAACAATGATGCCGCGCTGCGCACCTTTGCCCAGAACCTCGAGGACCAGACCTTCCCTGGTACTCCTGCTGCAACCGAGTTCACCACGTCTACGGCCGGCAACGCCAATGTGAAAACCTTTAACGTCCCGGGTATCTGGTTCCTGAAGGACGTTACCAATCCCGCTGCGGACAAGGAGTCCTTCTCGCTGCCCATCATTACGCCGACGAGCTATGCGGGCACCGATGTCGATGGCACCGTTACCGTGAAGAACGTGATTCCGACCATCTCTAAGCATCTTGCCAATGCTGACGGCACCTACAACATTGAGCCGTCCTTCTCCGTGGGCGACACCGTGTACTACACGCTTGAGACTACCGTTCCGTACTACACCGGCTATTCGACCAAACGTGTGTTCAAGATCAACGACACTGCTAGTTCTGCCATTTCTTCGATTGTCGGTAACGTCGCCACGGGCGTAAAGGTTGAATCGGTCAAGGTTGGAGACGTTACTCTTAAGGTGAGTAACGACTACAGTGTTTCCTATGCTGCCACTTCTGATACCGATAGTAAGTACGCCGGAGGTGTAGATACCGTCATCGACCTTGGCAACTACGTGAGCCAGGTTGCGGGCGCTACTGCGCTGAACGAGGGCGCAAAGGTGACCGTACTGGTGAGTGCTACCCTTGATGCAGATGCCAAGCTTTCTGACTCCACCGCCATCCAGGGCAACCCCAACAAGGACTCACTTACCTGGTCGCACAACCCCAACAACACCTCCGATGAGCAGACCATTCCTGGTAACGAGGTGAATGTCTACTCCTATAAGTTCAACATCGTGAAGACCGCCAAGGACATGACCACTAAGCTCTCGGGTGCTAAGTTCACGATCAAGGCGGGAAGCAGCTATCTCGGTTACGAGAACGGCGCATGGAAGACCCTGACCACGACTCCGACTAAGGATACTCAGGGTGGTGCCGAAGTTGGCGTGTTCGCCACCGACGATGGCGTCATCAACTTTAATGGTCTCGACGCTGGCACGTATGAGATCGAGGAGATCGTTCCTCCCAATGGTTACACCGCCGTCTCCCTGCCGAAGTTCACCTTTACGGTATCCGCTACGGTGAAGTCCGACGATCCCGAGGGCCAGAAGACCATCACTGCTGTCTCTTATGCCAAGGACGCTACCGATCCTCGCGTCTCCGTTGAGAACTCGACCATCAAGATTTGGAACGCCAAGAACCTCACCGAGCTGCCCTTGACCGGTGACCTGGGCATCAAGGTTTTCATCACCGTGGGCGTGCTGCTCATGGCTGCTGGCGCCGCCTTTGCCCTGAGTGCACGTATGCGCTCTTAATTCCCTAGCTTGATGACGCGGCGAGCGGGCGATCGTCGTCTCCTATCAGCGCCCGTGCGCCGCGTTCTCACATTCCCTTTTGCCGCACCCCGTCGCGCTTGGACCCGCGGCGGGGTGTGGTGCATTAACCGTGTCCTCGCACCCACACCCCCGGAGGTGAACCACATGAAGGCAATCAAGCCCGTATCGACGATGCGCACGCCGAGCGTCGGTTCGAACCCGGCTTCCCCCAGCCGACGTAAACCGCCCCTCGCCCTGCGCCTGCTTTCCCTTCTGTGCTTTGTCGCCGGCTTTGTTATCGTGGCCACGCCCCTCGCCCTGCGCGCCATGTCCCAGGCCGAGCAGACGGCCGCAGTTACCGCGGCCGCCAACACGGTTGATGGCTGGCCCTATCCGAAGGCGGAGGAGGCCCTCGCGGCCGCGCGCGCCTACAACGAGCAGTTGGCCGCCGGCGGTCAGGACGTTATCGGCGAGGTCGTGGATCCGTTCGGTAGCACCTCCGGCGCCTCCACCGCCTCTGGCTCTGAGGATTCCATCGCCTCGCAAGATACAACCTACCAGGGGCTTCTTAACGCGGGATCGGGCCTTATGTGCTCGGTGCGCATTCCCAAGATCGACGTGAACCTGCCCGTGTACCACGGCACCTCCACCGAGGTGCTCGCTGCGGGCGCCGGCCACCTATATGGAACATCGCTGCCCGTGGGCGGCGCGAGCACGCACGCCGTGCTTACCGGCCACCGCGGCGTGCCAGGCTCGCTCCTGTTCACGCGCCTGGACGAACTGCAGGTTGGCGACTCGTTTTACATCGAGGTGATGGGCGAGGAACTGGGTTACAAGATCGACCGCATAGACGTGATTACGCCCGACGACGATTCCAAGTTGCGCGTGACCGCCGGCGAGGACCGCGTGACGCTCATGACCTGCACGCCCTACGGCGTGAACTCGCACCGCCTGCTCGTATCGGGCGTGCGTGCGGAGATTCCGAATGAGGTGCCCGTGCCCGAGGACGCGCAGGGCATCAACACCACGCGGTGGCGCTGGGCGTTTTGGGCGCGCTGCTGGCGATTGTTGTGGGTCTCGTTGCGGCCGGGCACGTGCGCAAGAAGCGGCGCGCGGCGCAGCGTGCTGCCGTTGCCGCCGCGGTGACGCTGGACGCCGGCGCGGCTGCTGGCGAAGGCGGAAACGGGTGGACCGCGGGAGCCTCCAGGCCTGCGGCCCCCTTCGCCTCCTCTGCTTCCCCCGATTCCGATGCTGATTCTCCCGAGTATCGCGGGCGACACCTGCGCTAGCGCCCGCGTTGGTGCTCAATATCGCTCGAAGTGTAGCGCCTTCGCTCGCTTCCTGGTCATTTGCCAGAACCGCGGCGCGATCCCGAACATGCCGTATGACGCGATGGTCGAGCTGCCCGCCTACATCGGCAAGAACGGCCCCGAGGTCATCTCGCGCGACAACATCCAGCTGTTCCAGCAGGGCCTCATGATGCAGCAGCTCAACTCCGAGAAGCTCGTGGTCGAGGCGTTCATCGAGGGTTCGTACGAGAAGGCGCTCAAGGCGTTCACGCTCAACAAGACGGTCCCGTCCATGACGGTTGCCAAGGAGATTCTCGACGACATGATCGAGGCCAACAAGGATTTCTGGCCTGAGCTTAAGTAACGAGGCCTTCGACGGCCCGACTGCGAACGGTTCGCTGCGGCCCCTGAGGTCCATAGGCTCCCCCTGGGGTTCATCCAGGGGGAGCCTCTCAGAAGCGCCCCGAGGGGCGCTTCTTGTGTATATGGAGGCAAAGGGGATATGCAGTCTTCATATACGGCCTCCTTTTAGGAGGGTCGATTTCTCCGGTTGATTTCTGATTTCAGCTGAACACATTGAGCGGATAGGCCGTTCCCGCAGTTAGCCGAAAGCCCCCGGGGTCCCTCCCGGGCCCCGGGGCGGCATTTTCCTAGTTGAAGGAACGATGGAGATATGTTTCGATGGGTCCGGTGGCCATGCTCCGCCCTCCGCCCGGCACCTCTTCCAAGGGAACCGACGAGGGCGCCGGCGCCCAGTATGTCTAAGAGAACGGCTCTTTGGGCAATACTGCTTATGATTTTACGACTGATAATAAGGGCGAAAACAGCGTCAAAGGCCTCGATGCCGGCACCTACACGGTCGAGGAGACCCATACGCTCCCCGGCTATAACACCGTGCTCAAATTCACGTTCACCATTACTGCTACGGGTCTTAATCAGAACGAGGGCGAGAATACGTTGACGGTGATCACATCCAAGAATGGCTCTGGTCTCGTCACCAATTCCTCTTCTGGTGGCGGCACCGTTACCCTTACCGTCAAGAACAAGAAAGGCTCCGACCTCCCGCTGACCGGTCTTAGCGGCGTGACCTTCACTTGGATCGCTGGCAGCGCAGTGCTGTGCATCGGCGTGGCACACCTCATCCGCAGCCGTAAGCAGGCTGAGGAGTCCGAGCAGGAGTAACGCTCGCTCACCCATCACTTTGGCAGGTGGGATGTGATGGCCATGAGACTTGCGGACACTTTTCTCGTCCATCTACGTTCTTGCTTCGTAGGCGCACGCGCGGTGCGGACGGTAGAAGGCAGTTGCGCCGCAAGCGCAAATAAGAATGCCCGGGGATCGGATCCCGAGCATTTAACAAAACCAGAAAACTAGGCCGCCCGCGCTCTCACACATTTACGCGGGATGCGTCGTCTCCTGTAGCTATTGTATCCCGAATTGCCCAGCCGGTCCGGGATATTTTGAAAACTCAAATACGGGCTTATGTCCCCACCACACAGGGTCGATTTTCCCATTCCGATCTTCAAACATCTCGATCTGTAACATCTGGACGGGAAAATCGGCTCCACCTGTTACAGATCGAGACAAAACGCAGGGAGTGGACCGAGAATCTCGATCTGTAACAGTAAACCGGCTTTTGACGGTCTAGATGTTACAGATCGAGACAAAGTATCGGGGCAGACAAGCGTGTCGGCAAAAACCACCACAAAGGTGCCTGTCCCTTTAGTGGTGGCGCTGCTCTCGTTACGTTTTCGCTGCATTTGGGTAAAGCACCTGCTCCAAGCGGCGTTGCCTTGTATACTAGAGCGGTTTACCTGTTATGCGGAAGGGAGCGCCTATGGCACTCAGCGAGAAAGACGTGCGCGGCATCGCCGAGTACGCAAAGATCGCACTGACCGATGACGAGCTCACCCAGATGACGTCCTACATGAACGACGCCGTCCAGATGCTCGAGCCCGTCTTGCAATATGACTTGCCCGACGTGGAGCCCACGTTCCATCCTATCGGAAGCCTGTCCAACGTGATGGGCGATGACCTGCGCGAGCCCGAGCGCGACCTGCCGCTCGACGTCGCGCTCGAAAATGCCGGCAGCGCGCGCGACCGCTACTTCCGCGTGCCGTCCATTTTGGGAGAGGGGGAGAGCGAGTAATGGCTCAGAGCTTCGATTCCCTTACCGCCGCCCAGATCGCCGCGGGCGTTGCCGCCGGCGACTTTACCGCTACCGAGGTGGCCCAGGCCTCCCTTGCCGCCATCGAGGCGCGCGAGGGCGGGGTCCAGGCATTCCTGCAGGTGGCGCCCGAGCTTGCGCTCGAGGCCGCTGCACGCGTGGATGCCGCCCGTGCCGCAGGCAAGCCGCTGCCCCCGCTCGCGGGCGTGCCGCTGGCCATCAAGGACAACATGAACCTCGTGGGCACGCGCACCACCTGCGCTTCCCGCATGCTCAAGAACTACCAGAGCGTCTACACCGCCACCTGCGTCCAGCGCATGCTCGACGCCGGCTGCCTGCCCATGGGCAAGGCCAACATGGACGAGTTTGCCTTTGGTAGCTCTACCGAGAGCTCGGCGTTCCACCGCACCAACAACCCCTGGGATACCGAGCGCGTGCCCGGCGGCTCTTCGGGCGGCTCCGCTGCCGCCGTCGCCGCGGGCGAGGTCGCGCTCTCGCTGGGCTCGGACACCGGCGGCTCCATTCGCCAGCCGGCGTCGCTGTGCGGCGTGGTGGGCTTTAAGCCCACGTATGGCGCCGTGAGCCGTTACGGCGTGGTCGCCTTTGGTTCGTCGCTCGACCAGGTGGGCCCCTTTGGCCGCACGGTCGAGGACGTCGCGCTGGCCATGAACGCGCTTACCGGCGCGGGCCACGATCCGTACGACTGCACCAGCCAGGATTGCGCCGTCGACTTTACCGAGCATCTCAACGACAGCATCGAGGGTAAGCGCGTGGGCATCATCCCCGCGTTTATGGAGGCCGAGGGCCTGACGCCCGAAGTCAAGGCCGCTGTTCAGCGCGCCGCCCAGGAGCTGCAGAACCAGGGCGCCGAACTGGTCGAGGTCGACCTGCCGCACCTGGATGCCGCCATCGCCGCCTACTACGTCATCGGCCCGGCCGAGGCGTTCTCCAACCTGGCACGTTTCGACGGCATTCGCTACGGCTATCAGGAGGAGGGCTGCGCCAACCTGTCCGACCAGAGTTCGCTTTCGCGCGCCCACGGCTTTGGCGCCGAGGCCAAGCGCCGTCAGATGCTCGGCGCCTACCTGCTGAGCTCGGGCGTGTACGACAAGTACTACTACGCTGCGCAAAAGGCCCGCACGCTCATCACGCAGGACTACGACGCTGCGTATGCCAAGGTGGACACCATCCTCATGCCCGCCTCGCCGCGCACGGCCTTTAAGTTTGGCGAGATCAGCGACCCCACGCAGATGTACCTCTCCGACCTGTACACCATCTCGCTCAACATCTGCGGCAACGGTGGCATTTCGGTGCCGCTGGGCCTGGGCGAGGATACTCAGCTGCCCGTTTCTGCCCAGCTGGTTGGTCCGGCCTTTAAGGACCGTCAGCTGCTTATGTTTGCCCGCGCCCTGGAGCGCGGCTTTGCCGATGCCGCTACGGGTGCGCCCGCGCTTTCCGTCGCGCCCGATTTTGCCGGGAAGGGAGGCGAGCTGTAATGAAGGAGCTTTCCGAGGTCCTGCAGGATTGGGAGGCCGTGATCGGCCTGGAGATCCATACCGAGCTCACCGCACTCGACACCAAGATGTTCTGCAACTGCAAGCTCAGCCACGATGACGAGCCCAACGCCAACGTGTGCCCGGTGTGCCTGGGCCTGCCCGGCGCCCTGCCGGTGCCCAACAAACGCGCTATCGAGAGCATCGTCAAGGCCGGTCTCGCCACCAACTGCGAGATCCAGCGCCACTCGATGTTCTACCGCAAGCACTACTTCTATCCCGACATGGCCAAGAACTTCCAGACCACGCAGGGTCCGGTCGCCTTTGCCATGTACGGTCACCTGGATCTTGACGTGACCGGTCGCGGCGCCGCCGAGCGCCCCGACTGCGCATTTGGCGAGGCCGAGGCCCAGAGCCTGGCGAGCGCCTCGGCCAACGCCGAGGGCCTGTCCACGTCCATGACGTCGACCATGCGCGAAGGCAATCAGCGTGCCGGTCACCTGGCCAGCTATGACGCGTCCAACCTGCAGATGCCCGAGCGTCGCGAGGACGGTTCCTACACGGTGCCCATCCGCATCCTGCGCATCCACATGGAGGAGGACGCCGCCAAGATGGTGCACGTGGGCGGTGCCGAGGGCCGCATCACCGCCGCGGCCGAGTCGCTCGTCGACTACAACCGCTGCGGCACGCCTTTGATTGAACTCGTGACCGAGCCCGACTTGCGTACGCCCGAGGAGGCTCGCCTGTTTATGGAGAAGCTCCGTCGCATCTTTGTGACGCTGGGCATTTCGGACTGCTCCATGGAGAAGGGTTCCATGCGCTGCGACGGTAACGTGTCACTGCGTCGCCGCGGCGAGACCAAGCTGGGCACCAAGACCGAGCTCAAGAACCTCAACTCGTTTAAGAGCCTGCACGATGGCCTTGCCTACGAGATTTGCCGTCAGGCCGAGGTGCTCGAGGAGGGCGGAATCATCTATCAGGAGACCCGCCACTGGGAGCCCAGCCGCAAGCGCACCGTGGTCATGCGTGTGAAGGAGGCGGCTGACGACTATCGTCTGTTCCCCGATCCCGACCTGGCGCCCTTCGATCTGGACGACGAGTTCATCGACCGTTGCCGTGGCGAGATTCCCGAGCTGCCCGATGCCAAGCGCGTCCGTTTTGAGGCCGACTTTGGCATTAAGGCGGCCGACGCCGAGCAGATCGCCGGCGACCCGGAGTTTGCCGACTTCTTTGAGGCCGCCGCTGCCGGTATGGCCGGCAAGGAGGCCCAGACGGTCGCAAACCTGCTGGTCAACGAGATGATCGCCTACCTTAAGGGCGCCGGCGTCTCGCTGGCCGAGTCCGGCATCGCGCCGGCTCAGGTGGCGGCGCTTGCCAAGCTGCTAGCGACCGATGCCATCAGCTCCAACCAGGCGCACGAGGTCTTTGAGGCCATGGCCCAAACTGGCGACGACCCCAACAAGATCGTTGACGAGCGTGGTATGCGTCAGGTGAGCGATGCCGGCGCGCTGCAGCCGATTGTGGACGAGGTGCTGGCAAACTGTGTCGATCAGGCGCAGCAGTATCGTGACGGCAACCAGAAGGTCATTGGCTTTTTGGTGGGCCAGTGCATGAAAGCGAGCCGCGGAAAGGGTAACCCGAAGCTCTTCAACGAGTTGCTGAGAACGTCGCTCTCGTAAGCGGGAACCGAGGGGCCGGGCGCAGGGCCTTGCCTCTCAATTTCGGACAGTCCTGACTCACGACGGAGGCGCCACTGGCGCCTCCTGTTCGTGCGGAACTCATTGAGAGGCAAGGCCCTGCGCCCGGCCCCTCGGTTCCGTGACGACTCGGCCGTTCGGGTCAGGCGGGCTGATAGGAAAGATGGTGACGGAGGCGCAAAATGCGCCTCCGCCTTTTCAATGTGATGAAAGTGTGGCGAAATGAGCTTAAAACTTCCGTAAATGTGATAAATGTCACGTTTTACCTAAGGTAAAATGTGAGAAATATCACGTTTACGGAAGTTTCTTTGCGGGAGGTTCGGTCATGCAGCGAGATATCATTGCCAAGCTTAACGCTTGGAAAGCGTCAGAATATCGTAAGCCGCTTATCCTTAAGGGGGCGCGCCAGGTTGGAAAGACGTGGGCGCTTAAGGAGTTCGGCCGAACCTCGTACCTCAATTTTGTGTATCTGACGCTCGAGGAGCCGTCACCTGGGGTACAGAGCGAGTACGCTCAGTTTTTCGAAGGTACGCGCGATCCTCGACGGATCATCTCAAATCTTTCCCTGGCACTTGGACAGCCTATCGAGCCCGGCGAAACGCTGCTTATTATTGATGAGATCCAGGATTGTCCTTCTGCGGTCGGCGCCCTTAAATACTTCTGTGACGAGGCCCCCGAGTATCACGTCGCATGCGCAGGGTCTTTGTTGGGCGTTCGCTTGTCCCGTGAGACCAGCGCTTTTCCGGTGGGAAAGGTCGAGTTCATGGAGATGCGCCCCATGAGCTTTTCCGAGTTTCTGAAAGCCGAGGGCGCTGCAAACTACGACGAATACCTTGGCGGCCTGGATCAGATCGAGACAGTGCCCGATTTCTTCCATGTCCGTCTCGTCGAGCATCTTCGTCGTTATTTTGCATGCGGCGGCATGCCAGAGGCTCTTGGCCGGTGGGTGGAGACGGGCGATATCGTTCAGGTCGATAAGGTGTTGTCTGATCTCTTGGATTCCTACGAGCGCGATTTTGCCAAGCATGGTGGCCGTGCGCAGTTCGCCAAGCTTTCACAAATATGGAACTCGATTCCAGCTCAGTTGGCGCGCGAGAACAAAAAGTTCGTTTGGGGTGCGGTGCGCGAGGGGGCTCGTGCTCGAGAATACGAGGATGCTCTGGAATGGCTTGCCGATGCTGGGCTCATCACGGCGGTTCGCCTTAATGCTGCTGGTGGTGTGCCGCTCTCTGCGTACGATGACCTCAAGGCATTTAAGGTCTACTGTCTTGATGTCGGCTTGCTGCGCCGCATGGCAAGGCTGGATGCGTCCGCTTTTGCCATCTCGGATGCGCTATTTTCGGAGTTCAAAGGTTCGTTCGCCGAGAACTATGTGCTTCAGGCATTACTTTCACAGTTAGATGCTGCTCCGCGTTATTGGACAAACGAGAAGCCGAAGCACGAAGTCGATTTTTTGATTCAAGTCGGAAACGAAATCGTTCCCGTCGAGGTCAAATCGGGAGAGGTCGTTCATTCCAAGAGCCTTAAGTACTATGCCGACAAGCATGCGGAGACGACTCCATTGAGGGTCCGCTACTCACTTAAGAATCTAAAGCTCGACGACGGGGTGCTCAACATTCCGTTGTATTTGGCTGATCGATCTGTCCCTCTTATCAAAAAGGCGCTTGATTGTGCACATCTTGACGTTTAGATCCTGGGTGAGCTGACGGGCGGCGGCTAATTAATCGCTCCGTTACGGCCAGGGAGCCTGGGCCTTAGCGATGCTTGCTTCGCCAAGCCGTGGGTGTCATGCCGGTGTGTTGCTTGAAGGCTTGGGCGAAGGCGGCCTGCTGAGGGTAGCCTAGACGCTCTGCCACCTGCGCTATCGTGAGCGCGCTATCGGCCAAAAGGTCCTGCGCTCGCTCCATACGGCGTCTGCGAATGTAGGCGCCCAGGGATTCGCCAGTTTGGGCCTTAAAGGTGGCGCATAGTTTGGAGCGGCTTGTGTAGAGCCTCTCGGCCACCTCGCTGATGCCCACACGCCTGCCTTTGTCGAGCGCGCGCTCAATCATCGCCGTTGCTTCTTCGGCAATGGTTATGCTGACGCGTGTGCCTGCCGCCTGCCGCGCCTGCTTGTGGGCCGCGCGCGAACAGGCGAGCTCCGCGACCATGGTCTCCACGATGCCCTGCATATAGACGTGTCCACCTACGGTGCGGGCGCGGTCCTCGTTAATCCGGCGCAGCGTGTGGCAGATGGCAGACGTCGCTTCCTCGTGCCATGACTCGGCAAACGCCTCAAAGATTCCCGCGAACTCGGTGGGATAGCGGTGCTCCAGTTCGTCAAAATATCCAGGCAAAAAGAGCACCGAGCGCGAGTGATAAAGCTCCCCCGCAAACAGCGGGCTTAATTCCTCGCCACAGCTATCTTGGATAAAGCTGCAAACGGCGTTGTTTGGCCACGGTCCATGCAATGGTTTGAGGTTCGCGGGCGTTATGCCAGCCTCGGGCATGCATGTAAGCGTGGGCGCGCTGACTTCGCTCACGCAGGCGTATGGCTCGGGTGTGTATTCGGCCAGGTACATATCGTGCGTCGGGGTTATGAAATGCTCCATGACGATGCAGGCGGGGGAGAGAGGCATGATCCATGCGCGGCCGTGCGCCCGGTCGTTTGCCACCTCGCCGGTAAAGACGGCGCCCTTGCCGGTAAGCTCCAGGCCAAACTGCTCAAATTGCGGTGCGTAGAGCTCGGTTATGTCGGTCGCTGCCCGCCGTATTTGCAAAAGCGTTCCTTTCCTTTGCGGAAACGTCCACGCCTGGCTTGATTGTGAGCCATGGCTAACACATCAATGATAAGTTCATTACGGTTAACTCTCAAGCCGTTAGAAAGGAATCTCATGGCAAAGGGATCAAAAAGGGAGGGTGGAGGCATCGGCGAGTTGCTCGCGTATGCCGGCGACCGTAAATTCCTAACTTATTTGGGCATGGCTCTCTCGGCGCTCTCGCAGCTGCTGAGCTTTGGCCCGTACGTGTGCATCTGGTTTGTCGCGCGAGACCTTATCGCTGTGGTGCCTAACTGGAGCGAAGCCACCGATATCGCGATGTATGGCTGGTGGGCCGTTGGTTTTGCCCTGGCAAGCATCGTAGTTTATTTCGTGGGGCTCATGTGCACGCACCTGTCTGCGTTTCGCTGCGCGTCCAATATCCGCAAGACTACGAGCGAGCACCTGCTTAAGCTGCCGCTTGGCTACTTTGACACGCACTCCACCGGTGAGCTGCGCCGTATTGTAGACGGATGCGCCGCCTCCACCGAGACCCTGCTCGCGCACATGTTGCCCGATATCGCCGGCGCCACCGCCATGGTCGTGGGCTTGCTCGTGCTGCTTTTCGCCCTCGATTGGCGTTTGGGGGTGGCATGCCTTATCTCGGTCGTCGTTTCGCTTGGCGCCATGGCCACCATGATGAGCGGCAAAGGCGCCGAGTTCATGAAGGCCTACATGGGAGCGCTGGTCAAGATGAACAAGACCGGCACCGAATACGTACGCGGCATCCCCGTGGTCAAGGTGTTTCAGCAGACGGTCTACTCCTTCAAGGCCTTCCACGATGCGATTGCCGAATACGCGGACATGGCACAAAGCTATGCGGGCACGTTCTGCCGAGGTCCGCAGGTACTCAACCTTACGGCGCTCAACGGCCTCGTGGCATTCTTTTTGCCGGTGGCGTTGCTGTTGGCGCCGGGCGAGACGGACTTCGCGCATTTTATGGCAAACTTCACGTTTTACGCGATATTTTCGGCCGTGGTACCGACGGCCATGACCAAGCTCATGTTTGTGGGCGAGGCCTCTCAGATGAGTGCCGATTCGCTGGCTCGCATCCGAAGCATCATGGATTCCAAGCAGCTCTCCGTGCCCGCCCAACCCAAGCACCCTGCCGGCAGCGACGTACGATTTGAGGATGTGAGCTTTACCTACGAGGGTGCCGAAGCGCCTACCATCAACCATGCGAGTTTTAGCGTTTCCGCTGGTAGCACCCTCGCCCTGGTGGGTCCCTCGGGTGGCGGTAAGTCAACCTGCGCAAGCCTGATCCCGCGTTTTTGGGATGTTTCCTCGGGTCGAGTGCTCGTAGGCGGTGTGGACGTTCGCGATATGGATCCGCACGAGCTTATGGACCAGGTTGCCTTCGTGTTCCAGACCAACCAGCTGTTCCGGCAAACACTTGCCGATAACGTGCGCGCCTCCAAGCCTACGGCCACTGACGACGAAGTGCGTGCGGCCCTCTCCGCAGCTCAATGCGATGACATTGTGGCCAAGCTCCCACAGGGCATCAATACCATGCTCGGCGCCGGCGGAGCATATCTTTCGGGCGGCGAGGTCCAACGCGTGGCACTCGCCCGCGCGATCCTTAAAGACGCGCCTATCGTGGTGCTCGATGAGGCCACGGCGTTTGCCGATCCCGAGAACGAGGCGCTCATCCAGCGCGCCTTTAGCAAGCTGGCGGCGGGCCGCACGGTCATTATGATTGCGCACCGACTCTCGACTGTAGTGGGCGCAGACCAAATCGTGGTGCTCAACCAGGGCAGCGTACAGGAGTCGGGTACCCATGCCGAGTTGCTGTCCCAAGAGGGCCTGTATGCCAGGATGTGGGCCGAATACGAACAGGCCGCGAGCTGGAAAATCACTGCAGCGACCGCGGATGCCGCCGTCACGAAGGGAGGCGAGGCCTAAATGTTCGCCTCATTCCAAAAGAAGTATTTCCTATCCGATAAAGGCGTCGCCGGAGTAAAACGCGGCATTTTCTGGACCACGCTCACCAATCTCATTACCATGGCCGGCATGGGCTTTTTATTCCTGGTCATGGCCGGTTTTGTCGAGCATCTCGCCACCGGCGCCGACCTGCCGGATACCCTGCCGATCGTGGGCGGCCTCGTGGTCTTTTTCGTGTTGCTCTTTGCCTCTAACTGGCAGCAGTATTACTACACCTACTGCATCTTCTACGAGGAGTGCGGCAAGCAGCGCATGGAGATTGCCGAGCGCTTGCGCAAACTGCCGCTGTCGTTTTTTGGTCGTCGTGATCTGGCCGATTTAACCGAGACCATCATGGGCGACGTCCAGGCCATGGAGCACGCCTACAGCCACGTGCTGGGAGAGCTTTGGGGTGCCATCATCGCAAGCGCCATTGTGTTCGTGGCGTCGCTGTTCTTTTGCTGGCAGCTGGCGATCGCGGCGTTTTGGAGCGTTCCCGTGGCCTTTGCCGTGCTGTATCTAACACGCGGCCCCATGACTCCGGTGTTCGATCGCGTGCGTGCCGAGAAGGTCAAGGTTACCGAGGCAATTCAAGAGACGCTCGACTGCGTTCGCGAGATCCGCGCCACCAACCAGGAGGCCCATTATCTTGAGGGACTCAACGCCGTGATCGATGCTGAGGAGCGTGAGACCACCAAGGGCGAGCTCGTTAACGGGCTTTTGGTTAACTCCGCCTTTGCCATCCTGCGTCTGGGCATTGCCACCACGGTGGTCACGGGTGCCGCGATGGTCGCCTCCGGGCAGGTCGACTTTTTGGTGCTGTTTGCCTTCCTGCTTATGGTGAGCCGTATCTATGCACCCTTTGACCAAGCGTTAATGTTAATGTCCGAGCTGTTTGTCGCCGAGTCGTCTGCCAAGCGCATGCGTTCCATCATGGAAGAGCCCGTGGCGCGGGGCAGCGAGAAATTTGAGCCCGTGGGCCACGATGTGGTGTTCGATCACGTGGCATTTGGCTATGGCGCGGGCGAGGACGGCCGCGCCGGCGAGAAAGTTCTTACCGATGTGAGCTTTACCGCCAAGGAAGGCGAGGTCACGGCGCTGGTCGGTCCTTCGGGTTCCGGTAAGTCTACGGTGAGCCGCCTGGCCGCGCGCTTTTGGGATGCCACCGCGGGCAAGGTTACCGTGGGTGGCGTGGATGTTGCGAGCGTTGATCCCGAGGTGCTGCTGCGCGACTACGCCATCGTGTTCCAAGACGTGCTGCTCTTTGACGACACGGTGATGGGAAACATTCGCCTCGGGCGTCGTGATGCCACCGATGAGGAAGTGCTTGCGGCCGCGCGTGCCGCCAACTGCGACGAGTTCGTGAACCGCATGCCGCAGGGCTACGACACCATGATCGGCGAGAACGGCTCCAAACTCTCCGGTGGCGAGCGCCAGCGCATCTCCATCGCCCGCGCGCTGCTCAAAGACGCGCCCATCGTGCTGTTGGACGAGGCGACGGCAAGCTTGGATGTGGAGAATGAGACCGTGGTACAGCAGGCACTCTCCCGTCTGCTTGCAGGTAAGACGGTTATCGTTATTGCCCACCGTATGCGTACGGTGGAAAATGCCGACAAAATCGTTGTGCTCAAGGATGGTGTGGTTGCCGAGCAGGGCACTCCGGCGCAGCTTAAGGCGGCAGGCGGAGAATTTGCCCGCATGGTCGCACTGCAAAAGGAAGCGGCTGCCTGGCAGCTGTAGGAAAGGGGACCAAGATTTCCAAAGGTTAACTTTGGTTGACCATAATAGTTCGACTAAACTAGTCTCAAAAGCGTGCTCGAGCAAACTAATGAACTCGGGTGCTAAGGCACCATGCCGCGCTTGTGCGGCAAAAGGGAGAAGCAACATGAAGAAGTCGACTTTTAACACCCTGCTTGTCGGTGGCGGTTTTCTGCTTGGTACGGCCGGCATCAAGCTGCTCACCAGCGCTCCGGTAAAGAATGCCTGCGTGCAGGGTATCGCGTGCGGCATGCGCATCAAGAACGGCTACCAGGACATGGTCGAGCAGGCCAAGGCTAATGTCGACGACATGGTTGCCGAGGCTGCTTACATCACCCAGAGCGAGGCCGCTGCTGACGAGGCAGCCGAGTAACGCTCTCAGGCACAAATTATGAGATTCTCGATTATTAGCGAGATCCCTGGCAGGACCCGTCTTCAATTGGCGGGTCCTGTGCCAGAGAGCGATCTCGACGCACTTCTTAAGCTCAGCGGCGATATCGACGGCGTGCACAAGGTGCGCGTGTATGGCCGCATTGGCCAGATGGCGCTGGAGTACGACGAGCCGCGCCGCGCAAGCGTGCTCGACGCCCTGGGCGCACTCGATGCTCAAGCTATCGCCGATGCCAAGTCGGGCTACGTGATGCAACTCGAGCCGCGCAAGCACAAACTCGTTATGGACCTGGCGACACTCGTCGGTGCCCATTACGCACGCCGCTGGTTCCTGCCGACGCCTCTGCGTGCGGTGTTTGTCGTGGTCGGTTACATGACATTTTTGCGCGCCGCCCTCCGTGAGCTCGCGCAGCCGCGCCTGACCGTTCCCGTGCTCGACGCTTCGGCCATCGGCATCTCGTTCGTCAAGCGCGACGTCGACACCGCGGGTCAGACGATGTTCCTGCTCAACGTGGGCGAGCTGCTTGAGGACTACACCCGCGCCATGAGCGAAAACGAGCTCATCAACTCGCTGCTCGATGTGCCCGACAAGGCGCAAAAGGTCGTCGGCGACACTGAGGTAAGCGTTGCCGCGACCGAGCTTGAGCCCGGCGATCTGGTCGCCGTGCGCACCGGCATGTCTATCTGCATCGACGGCGTGGTCGAGCGGGGGAGCGCTATGGTCAACCAGGCGACCCTGACCGGCGAGCCGCTGGCCGTCGAGCGCAGCGCGGGCGACGACGTGTTCGCCGGCACCGTCGTGGAAGACGGCAGCATCTTGGTGCGCGTGCGCGCCAATACGGCTCAGACCAAGCTGCGCTCGATCGTCTCGCTCGTACAGACGGCCGACTCGCTCAAGTCCGAGGGCCAGTCGCACATGGAAGACCTCGCCAACAAGATCGTCCCGTGGAACTTTCTGCTCGCGGGCCTGGTCGCGCTTACCACCCGCAGCCTCATCAAGACCTCAGCGGCACTGATGGTCGACTACTCGTGCGCGCTCAAGCTCACGGGTTCCGTCGCCGTTATGACCGCCATGAGCGATGCTGCCAAGATGGGCGTCATGGTCAAGGGCGCGAAGTACTTTGAGTCGTTTGCCAAGGCCGACACCATCGTGTTTGATAAGACCGGCACGTTGACCGAGGCGCAGCCGCGCCTGGCTTGCGTGCTGACGACCGACGGCTGGAGCGAGGACGAGGTCCTGCGCCTTTCCGCCTGCCTGGAGGAGCATTTTCCGCATCCGGTGGCGCGTGCCGTGGTCAATGCGGCACGCGAGCGCGGGCTCGAGCACCGCGAGCGTCACGCTGCTGTCGAGTATATTGTGGCGCACGGCATTGCCTCGTCCATTGAGGAGCGTCGCGCCATCATCGGTTCCGCGCACTTTGTGTTTGAGGATGAGGGCGCGCAGCTCGAGTCTGACATTAAGGAGCGCATTGAGTCCCAGATGCAGGGCCTGTCGCCGCTGTATCTGGCGGTCGACGGCACCGTTGTGGGCGTGCTCGGTATCGAGGACCCGCTTAAGCCCGGGGTCCGCGAGGCCATCGCCGACCTGCACGCGTTGGGCGTCAAGCATGTCGTTATGCTTACGGGCGACTCCGAGCGCACGGCCGAGCGCATTGCTCGCGAGGCAGGTGTCGACGAGTTTAAGGCCGAGCTGCTGCCCGAGGACAAGTACGCGTATGTGGAGCGCATTAAGGGCGAGGGGCGCCACGTTGCCATGGTGGGCGACGGCGTCAACGATTCGCCGGCGCTGGGCCTGGCCGACGTGGGCCTGGCAATGGGCGGCGGCAGCGACATCGCCAAGGAGGTCGCTGACATCATCCTGACCGACACGGATCTGGCCGCAATCGTGCGCCTGCGCCGCATGAGCCAGGGCCTCATTGATCGTCTGACGAGCTCCTACTCTAAGGTGATGCTCACCAACTCGGCGCTGTTGGCATTGGGTATTACCGGCATGATCACTCCGCAGACGTCGTCACTGCTGCACAACGGCTCAACGATCGCCTACAGCCTGGGCAACGCAAAGGCGTACCTGCGCTAGCGCTTTTACTTAAGTTTTTGGCCTGCATTTGGGCGGTGTTGCAGCCGCCAGAATGCAGGCCTTTTGCGTTTGACCATGTGCTAGCAGAAATATATAGTTGTGCTAGCTCAGATAGCAAAAGTCGAAGGTGAGGTTGAGATGGGTGCTGTTAGCGGCATGGCGCAGGTGAACGTTCGCGTGGATCGCCAGGTCAAGAACCGTGCCGAGGAGGCGCTGCGGCTTTCGGGCGGGTCGCTGCCCGAGCTCATCAAAAAGGTGGTGGCCAAGGTCGCGCAGGGTGGCGGGCAGTGCGAGGAAGTGCTTGCGGCCGTCGACGACCGGCAGCAGGCTGTCGCGCCCGATAATCCGTTCGCCGCGTCGTGGGCAGCGGCAGACCGGCTTTATGCAGATATGGGCATCGCTGCGTCGCCTGTATCCGACGATCGCGATTGGGACACAATCTATTCCGAAGCCATGGACGAGCGCTATCGCCAAAAGGGGATGATCCTGTGAGCGGGGCTCCCCTCAAAATAATGGTGGATGCCAACGTATGGGTCGATTCGTTTTGCGCCGACCATGCCGAGTCGCTTGCCGCACGCGCGTTTATTGGGCAGGCGACGGAGGCGGGGGCATTGCTGTTCTTTCCGGTGCATATCGCCAAGGACGTGCTGTACGTTGTCCAACACGAACTGAAGCGCAGCGTTCTTGCCAGCGGGGGAGCGCTCGACGAGGCATCTGCCCGTGCAATTGGCGATGCGGCGTTGGCGTTTGTTCGGAACATGACCGAAAACGCCACGGCCGTGGGCGCAGATGCGTCGGACCTTTGGCTGGCCGACAAATACTTAGCGCTCCATCGCGATTACGAGGACAACTTGGTGCTCGCCGCGTGCAAGCGCGCGCAGGTCGATTACTTGGTGACCAACGATCGTAAGCTGCTCGAACATGCCGATCTTGCAGCAAAGACCCCGCGCCAAATGATGCCGATTCTTGCTTTAGCCGAACGCGGTGGCGCGGCTATCGGTTGACGCGAACTGTTTGCGGGCCTCTTGGACGACGATGCGCCAAGGGACCCGCGTCTGCTATTTACAAAAGCTCGGCCTTAATGGTGGGACTTTCTGCGAGCTGCTCGGCTGCCTTTTCGTCGGAATCGTTTAGCGCTGCCAGGCTGCGGTAGACCCACTCGTTGACCTGGGTGTTCTTGACGCCTGCGGTCTGCATAAGGGTGCCTGCCTCGCGGATTGCTGCGAACAGATCGGCTTTGGGACCTGCGAGCTCGACCTCGATGCCGTGGTGGGCGGCCACGCCGCGGTTCTCGCTCACGTGGTCGATAAAGCTCTCGACGGTCTCAAGCTGCTGGGCGAGAGCTGCATTATCGTCGGCGTCCAGCGCAACGAGTGCGTTCGATACCGTGAGGGCGGGATGTCCGCAGGGGACAAAGCCTTCGATGACATCCATAGCTTCGGTAATGGTTGAGCCCAGGCCTGCGAGGGCATTGACGAGTTGCTGCTTGGTATCCATAACGGTCCTTTCGACGGGTCAATTTCGCTTGGCGAAAATATACGTGACGCGATCGGTAGCAAAAGTGCGAAGTGCGGCGCACATTGGGGTCTTCACAGCTCGTGCATAGAACAGCTGTCCGCTTTCAGAACGTGGTAAGATAACACTCCACAAGCGGGGCTCGCCCCGCATGTTCCTTGAAAAGTCGACGGGTGTTGGGCGCTCGTGCCCAATGCCATCCAGACTTTCCCAACATTCGGGGGCGACTGGTTTCGACACGATAGCTCTGAGAGAGGAAGCAAGCCGAGGTCTCCTCGCCTCGTTAAACAGGGGTACCGTCAAATTGAATTGACAACAACTCTTCTTTTGAGCCTATGGCTCTCGCTGCTTAGTTTATAGCGGCGCGTCAACCCGGTGATTTCCCCGACACCGGCGCGACGTCATGTTAGGGGAATGCTCCTGCGCACGTAATCGGTATGGCGCGGGCTAAGACCGAACCGGTTAGGACGCCGCGAGCGTGTCGCTGCGCGCAAAGCGTCCGAGACTAAATCAGCGACTGAGCTTGGAGATGCCAATCAGGGGGCTTTCGTGGACCGGAGTTCGATTCTCCGCGCCTCCACCAATAGTTACAGGCAGGTAGATACCTATATCTACCTGTCTTTTTATTTCTAGTCCGTACCGCGGAGAATCGAACTCTATGCAGGGCGCGAGCGTTAAGCAAACGCGAAGCGTTTGTAGCGAGCGGGCGAGGACGCCGGCAGGCGGCCGAAGCCGGTGCGTATTTGCGAAGCAAATACGCGGATTCTCCGCGCAATGTCCCAGCCCAAAACAGATGCGATGTTAATCGAATTTCTGCTGGTCTCGCCCAGCATCAACGGATCCCCCGTACCGCGGAGAATCGAACTCTGTGCAGGGCGCGGGCGTTAGGAAAACGTCGCGGCAGCGCAGGGTGGGACGCGCGTTCCTAACGGTCGTCCAACGGAAACTGCATCCCAGAATATCGGCTCAGAATGGGATGCAATTTCCAAATGAATGGCTAGCGGAAAGTTCATCCCGGAATCCGCGCTCAGAACGGGACGCGCTTTCCCGATGGCGGCCCGGGCGGAAAGTGCATCCCGGAATCCCGCCTCAAACTGGGACACACTTTCCGCTTCACCTGCCGCCTCGAAAAACCCATGCGCTCGCCATCCCAAAACTGGGTAGAAGAAAGCCAAAACGCAATCGCAGGAGGTTAATATGACTGCAGAAGATAAGGCAAAGAACGCCGGCAAGGTCGCGCTCGTCCTGGAGGGCGGCAGCTTCCGCGGGCAGTTTACCGCGGGCGTGCTCGACGTTCTCATGGAGGCCGGCGTCGAGATTCCGGCGGTATATGGCGTATCGGCCGGCGCCCTCAACGGCGTGAACTACAAGTCGCATCAGATCGGCCGTGCCAACCGCATCAACCTGGCTTTCTGCAACGACAACCGCTTCATGGGCGCCGCATCGTTTGCGTCCACGGGCTCTATTGTGGGTTACGACTTCATCTTCAACGATGTCCAGGACCGCCTGGATCCCTTTGACAACGAGACGTTCGACGCGAGCCCCATCGAGATGTACGCCGTCGCGACGGACATGCTCTTTGGAACCGCCACGTATCTCCCGGTCAAAAGCGCCGTACTTGACCTCGATGCCGTGCGCGCCTCTACGTCGCTGCCGCTGGTGACGCCGCCGGTCGAGATTGACGGGCACAAATACGTCGACGGCGGCGTGGCCGATTCGGTCCCCATCGAGCACGTGCTGGAGGAAGCGGGCTTCGACCGCGCGGTTGTCATTGTCACGCAGGACCGTTCGTATGAGAAAAAGCCCTACGAGTTTATGCCTGCCGCGCGCGCCCGCTATGCCGACTACCCCTATCTGCTCGAGGCTATCGAGACGCGCCACGACCGTTACAACATCCAGCGCATGCACCTGTGGAAGTATGAGCGCGAGGGCCGCGCGTTGGTCGTCGCTCCGCAAAAGCCGGTCGAGGTCGGCCATGTCGAGCACGATTCGGCAAAGCTTTTGGACCTGTATATCCAGGGCCGTCAGGAGGCAAAGCGCCTGCTCGCGGAAATCCAAGAGTTCGTTGAACGCTAGCGACGGCGAACCCTCAAAAAATGACAACAGCTAAAGAGCTGGAAAGATCACGGCTCGTGGATGACATGTGCAGAAACTCTGGTCGGAGTCAAAATACCTGTTGACTCGTACGACGAGCGGGGTAATATGGACGGGTTACTTGCAGAGCCCCGTGAATCTCTGTAACAACACGTACTGTACATGGAGGAGTCTAAGTGATTTCGAAATCGACTCACTACGCCAAGCAGGGCGAGGTCCAGCGCAACTGGGTTCTCGTCGACGCCGATGGTGCTGTCCTGGGCCGTCTTGCCACCCAGATCGCAATGATCCTGCGCGGTAAGAACAAGCCCCAGTTCACGCCCAACAGCGACTGCGGCGACTTCGTTGTCGTCATCAACGCCGATAAGGTCCAGCTTACCGGTAACAAGGCCGACACGAAGACCTATTATCGCCACAGCGGCTACAACGGCGGCCTCAAGGCTGAGAGCTTCCGCCAGGCTATGGAGAAGCACCCGGAGAAGGTCATCGAGCGCGCCGTTCGCGGTATGCTGCCCAAGACCACCCTCGGCCGTGCCCAGATGACCAAGCTTAAGGTCTACGCTGGTGCCGAGCATCCGCACGCTGCCCAGAACCCCACGAAGATTGAGCTGGAGGCTTAAAGATGGCTGAGAACACCGTTGTCTACCAGGGTACCGGCCGTCGTAAGAACGCCGTCGCCCGCGTCCGTCTCGTCCCCGGCACCGGCAAGGTGACCATCAACAAGCGTGACGCCGAGCAGTATTTCGGCCGTCATCAGCTCGTTGAGAACGCCCTTGCTCCCTTCAAGGTGACCGACACCGCCGGTCAGTTCGACGTTATCGCTCTGTGCGATGGCGGCGGCATCTCCGGTCAGTCCGGCGCTCTGCGCCTGGGCATCGCTCGCGCTCTTCTGAACGCTGGCGACTACCGTGCTGACCTCAAGAAGGCCGGTTTCCTTACGCGCGATGCTCGCGTGGTCGAGCGCAAGAAGTACGGCCTCAAGAAGGCCCGCCGCGCTCCCCAGTTCTCCAAGCGCTAAGGTTTTATCTCCTTTCGAGATACAATGTACAAGCGGGGCCTGCCGATTTCCTCGGCGGGTCCCGCTTTTCTTTTTCGACTAGGGTGGGCGGTTGCATATCGCCTGCTAGGGAAGGAGCGATCCTATGCCCCAGAACATCTTCGGTACCGACGGCGTCCGTGGCGTCGCCAATGCCGACCTCTCGTGTGACCTCGCGTTTCGCCTGGGCCGCGCGGCGACCAAGTTCCTTGGTCCGGACATCTGCATCGGCCGTGACACGCGCCTTTCGGGCACCATGCTCGAGAGCGCTCTGACCGCCGGCATTATGGCCGAGGGCGGCCGTCCGCACTGCTGCGGCGTCATCCCCACGCCTGCCGTGGCACTGCTCACCGTTCAGAACGAGCTCGACGGCGGCATCGTCATCTCCGCTTCGCACAATCCGCCGGAGTTCAACGGCATCAAGTTCTTTAGCCGCAAGGGCATGAAGCTCCCCGATGCTGTCGAGGAAGAGATCAGCGCCTGGGTCATGTCCGAGGAAGCCATGGCTGCCGATACGCTGCCGACCGGCGCCGGCGTGGGCCACATTATCAAGATGAAGGACGCCCGCAAGGCATATGTCGACCACGCCATCGATACGCTTGATGGCCTGAGGCTCGACGGCCTGGTCGTTGCCGTCGACTGCGGCCATGGCGCTTCTTGCCAGACTACGCCCGCCGCGCTGCAGCGCCTGGGCGCCACGGTGCACGCTATCAACACCGATTACTGCGGCACCGACATTAACGTTGAATGCGGCTCTACGCACCTCGAGCCCCTGCGCGAGCTCGTGCTGCGCACCCATGCTGACATCGGCCTGGCCCACGACGGCGACGCCGACCGCGTACTGTTCGTGGACAGCGAGGGCAATGAGATCGACGGTGACTACATCCTGGCTATCTGCGGTTCTGACCTTGCCGCTCGCGGCAAGCTAGCCAACTCCGAGATCGTCTCGACCGTCATGTGCAACCTGGGCTTCTCCATCGCTATGAAGGAGCAGGGCTTCGAAATGGTTCAGACCGCTGTGGGCGACCGTTATGTTCTTGAGCGCATGCTCGCGGACGGCGCCGTCATCGGCGGCGAACAGTCCGGGCACATCATCTTCCTGGAGCACAACACCACCGGTGACGGCCTGGTGACGGCCCTGCAGCTGCTGGCCGTGCTCAAGCGCACCGGTCGTACCCTCACCGATCTTGCCGGCATCATGAAGAAGTACCCGCAGGTACTCGTCAACGTGCATTCCGACAACAAGGCCGGTCTGGACGATTGCCAGCCCATTTGGGACGCCGTCGCTGCTGCCGAGAAGGAGCTTGACGGCCGCGGCCGCATTCTGGTGCGTCCGAGCGGTACCGAGCCACTGGTCCGCGTGATGGCCGAGGCCGAGACGCACGAGCTGACCCAGCGCGTTGTCGACGACATCGTCGAGGTTGTCAAGCGCGAACTTCCCTAATGGTCAAAAACCGTTGCCGAGTGGTAAACTGTTAAGGTTATTTTGATTGATTGGTATGTCCGAGGGGGAGCATGTTCACTAAAGTCCTAAGGTCTTTTGGTATGCGTGGTCGAGTCCTTACGCTGGATGCTCCCATCTCGGGCGACGTCATTCCGCTTTCCGAGGTAAACGATCAGACGTTTGCCACCGGCCTTTTGGGCCAGGGCGTTGCCATTCAGCCCACCGGAACGCGCGTAATCGCGCCGGCTGATGCCAAGGTCGAGGCCATTTTTCCCACGGGGCACGCCGTTGCGCTTAACACGGTCGATGGCTTGGACGTGCTCATCCACGTTGGTTTGGACACTGTTCAGCTCGAGGGCAAGCACTTTACCGTACATGCGCAAGTGGGTGACATCGTCCATAAGGGCGATGTACTCATTGAGTTTGATCGCGAGGCAATTGCTGCCGAGGGCTACGATGTGACGGTTCCCATCTTGGTGTGCAACTCCGTTGAGTTCTCGAGCATCAAGGGCTCCGTTGGCGTGCATGTCGAGGAGATGGACCAGCTCATCGTTGCTCGCGAGCGCTAGCAAGTGCACGTGGCCATTAGCCTACAATTCAAACACGTTTACGGAGGGCGCCCTTGAAAGAGGACGCCCTCCGTGGCAAGATGGGATTCGTCCGAAGCTAAACGGCTTTGGGTCACCGTGGACGGGCAGGGGCCTCGACGCGGCTAGACACGAGACACATACATTACGCGACCTCGCCCTGGTGGCCGCACACGTTGGTTGCGGCCGACGCGGGCCGCGGGCAAGTGCTTGTAAGGGAGCCTTGCCTCTCTTGTACGAGAAAGGACGCGTAATGAAGATCATTAAAGCTAAAGACTACGAGGATATGAGCCGCAAGGCCGCCAATATCATCTCGGCCCAGGTTATCCTCAAGCCCGACTGTGTACTGGGCCTTGCCACCGGCTCCACCCCGATCGGTGCCTACAAGCAGCTCGCTGCTTGGTACAAGAAGGGTGACGTCGACTTTGCCGAGGTCAGCACCTACAACCTGGACGAGTATCGCGGCCTTTCGCACGACGATCCCCAGAGCTATCACTACTTCATGCGTGAGAACTTCTTCGATCACATCAACATCGACCTGAACAACACGCATGTGCCCGACGGTTCCAACCCCGACGCCGCCGCTGCCTGCTCTGAGTACGACAAGATCGTCGCCGCCGCCGGTTACCCGGATCTGCAGCTGCTCGGCATTGGCAACAACGGCCACATCGGCTTCAACGAGCCCGATGACCACTTCTCCAAGGGCACGCACTGCGTCGACCTCACCGAGAGCACCATTCAGGCCAACAGCCGCCTGTTCGACAGCATCGATGATGTTCCCCGTCAGGCCTACACCATGGGCACTCAGACCATTATGTATGCCCGCATGATCCTGGTTGTCGCCAACGGCGAGGCCAAGGCTCAGGCCGTGCACGATATGTGCTATGGTCCGGTTACGCCCGAGTGCCCGGCTTCGATCCTGCAGCTGCACACCAACTGCGTTGTCGTTGCCGACGAGGCCGCCCTTTCGCTCTGCGAGTAGCGCGAATCCTGCAGCTCGACATAGCCTTGCCTAAGGCCTCCGCTTTGCGGGGGCCTTTTTGCTATCCCTTTTTGCCCACTCGACCAAAAACTTGCCGCAAGCTTGACGAATGCCGGATGTCCAACAGCCTGATTCATTCTATACCAGATTCTATGCAAAAATGCCACTAGAAGGTCGTAGACGGTAGCGGGTGCTAGGCGAGTTGAATGACATGGCTGAACCTTGTTCATCTGCGTTACACTGCCGCTTAGATGGGACAAGCTGACAAGCTCATTTACCTGCTTAAAGACCGATTAGTCGGGGGATTAATAACAATCGGCCCTCGCTGTACAAAAACTTGCCGCTTGCGTACCAAAAGACAACCTAAAACACAAGGTCGCTCTATTCATAGCGCGGCTTGTATGGTCTTGCGGCTACAGTGTCCATACGGTCGAGTTGAGGAGCGGGCATGGTAAACGATTTGAGCAGTATAGACGAGCTCGAGCTGATGCCTCTGGGCGGAGGCTATATGGTGCGACGCGAACGCTTGATGAATGAGCTTATCGCCAAGGGCCGAAAGGCCGGCATCGTGGTTCTTTATGCGCCCGATGGGTTTGGGAAGACCTCGGTGCTGCTGCAGTACACCCATGAGGTTAAATGCGACCCGACGCGAGGCCCCGTGCGGATTATCGAGGCCGATCGCGCCACTGGGCGCGAGGTGTTTATGCAGCTCGAGGTGGTTACCGAAGAACTCAAAGACAAACCGCACTCCCTTATCGCGATTGATAATGTGCCAAACCTCGATCAGCACGATACCGAAGACCTCATCGACAGGATTCGCGGCCTGCGTGCTATGGGGGTAGGGGTCCTTATCTCCTGCCGTCCTTCAAATCGTCAGCTGATTCATGGGCTGGGCGATTCGGTTAAGATCAATGCGCAGATGCTCAAGGTGCATGCCTATGAGTATTCGGCGTGGGCATCGGCGTTTTCGATCAGCACATCGCTCGACTTTTATCAGCTCACGCAGGGCGTGCCCGAGCTCGTTTCGGCATTGCAGACGGGTCCGTATGGCCAAGGCGACGTAGCCGGTCTGCTCGAAAACGAGATTGTCAACGTATATGGTGCGGCACTTGTCGATCTGGCTTCGCTCGACAATAATGCGCTGTTTTGCGTGGCATGTCTCATGGTTTTGATGGGCGAGGGCAATATCGCAGAACTCGAGGCCTGTGGGGTGAGGCTGTCGATGGTCGACCAGTCCTACTTTGTACGCGACTACCCGATCTTTGGCTTGGATCCCGCCGAGCGGAGTTTTACGTGTCTGGGTACGGAGGATAACGGACGCTTGCGTTTGCGTAAGTTGGTGGCCGAGGTTCGCCCCGAACTTGTTCCGAGGGCGGCCCGGATTTTGCTTAAGGCGGGCCGATGCGATGCGGCGATGGGCCTGGCGGATGCCTTTTTGGACCGTGAGGCGGTCCTTGAACTTGCTGGGCAGTATGGGGTCGATCTGGCTCTGACGGGGCACGGGGCCGATATCTGCCGAGCAGCGCTGGGCACGATCGATGCCGACGATTCGGCTCCAGAGCCAACGCCTGCCGAGGCGCTTGGCGTATATCTGGCAGCGGTCAGCGTGTCCAATACAAAGCTCGCTCGCTATATGGCATCGGTCGTCGAACGCGGGGGCGAACGGGCGGCCTGCGAAATAGACCCTGTTTCATGGAGGGTGGCCCAGACGCTGACGGCTGTTTGCTATGGGGACAACGGGCTTGGGCTTCCTACGAACCTGGCCGTGCCAGAAATAGAGACGTCCCATACCGCACTCGATATGTTGTCTGCGCATATCGAGGTCAAACGCTGTCTGACCGAGCGGGGAAATGACGGCGGCGTTCTACAACAGCTCAAAACGAGCAAGGCCTACGACTGCGAGCTCGACATCGCGGGGATTGTTATACGAGCCGACAGCATGCTGGTGGAGCTCTTTGACGGGTCGTTTTCGGGAACCGATGAACGCGACGACGAGATGGCGCTGGTGCGGGAGGCACTCGACGTACGTGGGCTTAAGGCGATGGCTATCTGGGTGCGCATGGTGTTGGCGGCACGGCGGCTCCTTTCCGGCTTGCCGGTAACCGACGATGCGGCGTTCAACGAGCTCGATCGTTTTGCCGTGCGCATGCGCGACAACCAGATTCAGCTGTTTGGCCTGTTGCTAGAAGGCTGGCAGTCGCTGGCAGAGGGACGGCCGGTTAATGCAAAGTTCCGTGCGGTCCAAGTGCTCAAACTTGCCGAGGAGTCGATTGCGTACATGCGCGATAACGCATTGCTGCTGGAGCGTGCGGCATATCTGCGTAACACCTCGATGGTTTCGGTGCGCGAGGAAGCGGAGTTGCTCGATATAAGCCAGACGCAGGTTGGTGGAGCGGAGGCCTGGATGGTGGCGCTGCATTTGGCCTGTGCGGGCCGAGACAGCGATCTTGCGGCCTGGATGTCCATGAATCGTGCGGGGATTCTAGAGCCATCGTATCGGCTCTTTGCGCGCCTTGCCATGCATTGTCTGGGCGAGCCGGCGGGCAGGATACGCAAGAAGCTTCCCGTGCGCGAGCTGTCGCGGTACTCGCTGCGCGACGATTTGGAAGGAGAGGGCGAGCGCCTGTTCCAGGCCGGCGAGGTTGAAGCCGTTGATACCATCGACCATATCGAGATTCGCATGTTTGGTGCGTTTCGCGCCGAGCGCGATGGGTTTCCCATCACGGACAAAATGTGGCGCCGCAAGAAGGCGGCGACGCTTGCCGAGCGGCTTGCGCTGGGCATGGATGCGCTCGTCGATCGTGAGACGCTGGCCATGGAGCTGTGGCCCCATGCCGAGTTTAATAGCGCCCGCAACAACCTGTACTCGACGATATCGCGCTTGCGGTCGGCTTTGGGACCGACGCCGGATGGCAAGTCGTGCGTGCTCATCCAAAATGAATGCATTGGGCTCAACGGCGACTACGTCAAGACCGATGTACGGCTGTTTGATCAGATAAGCCGCGAGGTTTTGGGAAATCGCACGGGTGCGCGCGGGCCCCATTTAGTTGAGCTGTGCCTTAAGATTGAGCAGCTTTATGCCGGACCGCTGTATGTTCCCAATGGCTGTAATCCCACCTACTTTTTGCGCATGCGGCGCATTATGCAGTCAAAGTACATCGATTGCATGATTAAGGGAGCAAATGCCGCTCTAGAAGAAAACGATCTGCAGTCGGCGATTTGGCTGGCGGAGTCGGGGCTTCGACAGGAAACGGCGCGTGAGGATATGGTGCGCTGCGCCATGCGCGTCTACAGTGCGGCGGGGCGGCGGCGCGATATCGTCGAGCTGTACAGCGGGCATATGCACCATCTGAGGGAGCAGGTCAATGGCGTGCCCGAGCCCGAGACGCGGCGTCTATACGAGCGCTTGGTGGAGGGGCGGCTCAATCGCGTGCTGGTCGAGCGATAAAAAACGGGCGCCCGAAGTACTTGGGCACCCGTAAGCTTGCTATGTGTTGGCTCGCCGGATCATTGACTCTTAGACGAGCTTGATCTTCTCGATGTCCTTGCGCGAGGACTCGCGATACAGCGAGAACTTGCGGCCGATGACCTGGACGACCTCGGCGTGGCAGCGCTCAGCGAGCTCTTCGGCGGCTTCGCGGGCGGAAAGGCTGGAGCCATCGAGCACGGAGCACTTAACGAGCTCGTGCTTCTCCAGGTAGGCGACCGTCTGCTCGACGGTGCCCTCGTTGACGTCGGACTTGCCGATGATGATGGCGGGGTTGAGGTGATGGGCCATGCTGCGAAGCTGCTTGACCTGGGCTCCTGTCAGTGCCATGGGTTCTCGCTTTCTATGTATGGGGCGCCCCACGATGGGGCCTTAATCTACGTGAGCTGTCCCACGATAGCGCAGGAACGGTGCGGTGTGGAGCGCGTTTGCCCAGTTCAAAAAGAATGCGGATGCCGAGTGAGTGGGCGGTGCGGGCTGCGAACAGGCTATGAGCTGGGCGCAGAGACCGGCTCCCATGCAATAAACGCCCAACGAACCTTGCGGACGTGGTCGAGCATGTAGCGTCCCTGCGGCACACCCTTGGAGCCCGGCTCACCGGCATGGGGGTTCTCAATCATGTGTTGAGCGATGTAGTCGCGCAGGCGGTCGATCTTATCCTCGTTGCCATGCTCGAGCATACGGGAAAAATCCGCTACGCCTGCCTCAAGGCTATCGAAGGTATCGCGACGAGGCGATTCAAAGTACGTAACCTGCGGCAGGGCGCCCATTTGAATGAGGATGTTGAAGGCGTACACAAAGCCATTACTGCAGGTAACCGAGGCACCAATGGCGTTCATCAGGTGCAGATCATAGCGCGGGCTGGAGTTGGCGACCATCGTGACAGCACAACGCCGACGAGCCGTACGGTCAAGCTTGGCAAGTGCACCTTTTAGATTGGTCGTGGTGACAGAGCGACTGGCAAAGGCAACATCTACCGCTTTCGTGACCGGTCCAACCAAATCCCAATCATCATCCCAAGCAAGCTCAAGTGGCGTAATCAGGTCCTCGAGCCCATAGTACTCAATGCCAGCATCAAGGGTGCCCAACATGGCAGGGGAAAAATCAGCGGCAATCACGGGATGCCCGTCTTGAGCAAGCGGAATAGCAATCGACCCAGCCCCACACCCCATATCGAGCACCGACTCGTCGGGCTCAAGCGCCAACAGCTTTATAAAATCCCGAGCATACGGAGCAGTCTCCAACGGCCGAAAATGCCGAGCCCTTTTATCCCACTCAAAAGAATCATCAGCCCGCCGCCGACCAGCTTGCAGGCGCATCCACTCCTGATTCCAATCAGCAGAAAGAAGCTCAGAGCGAGCATCCCCATCAACCACGGGCCAACCTCCTAGCAACAAAAAAGCGACTCCCCCCAAAAGAAGAGCCGCAACCAGCATATATCAGAAAAAGAACCGTTCCAACGCCAAACCGCCGCACCAGCCAAGTGGTGCAGGAGCGAAGCAACTGCAACCGGGATAGAACCCAACTGAGGTCCCGTTGTGCGGGAGCCCCGGGGAGGGCAAATATATAAGGTCGATCGCGAGTTCCGCACGAGCCGGAGAGCACTTAATGTGCTCTCCGTGCGAGTCAGGACTGTTCGAGCAGGCGACCTTATATATTTGCCCTCCCCGGGGCTCCTCGCCAGTCCCCCTCAGCTAGTTCTTCAGCGAGTTCAGCGGCGCCGGGAAGCGTCCACCACGGTGGGCAAGCACGGTGCCGGCGTTGGGGTTCACCGGCATGATGGGCGCACGGCCGAACAGGCCGCCGTACTCGACGCAGTCGCCCACGCCCTTGCCGATGGCAGGAATCACGCGGACGGCCGTGGTCTTGTTGTTGATGACGCCGATGGCCATCTCGTCGGCGATGATGCCGGCGATGGTCTCGACCGGGGTGTCACCGGGGATAGCGATCATGTCCAGGCCAACGGAGCACACACAGGTCATGGCCTCGAGCTTCTCGAGCGAAAGCGCACCGGCCTCGACGGCGGCGATCATGCCGGCGTCCTCGGACACGGGGATAAAGGCGCCGGAGAGACCGCCCACGCTGGAGCTGGCCATGACGCCGCCCTTCTTGACGGCATCGTTGAGCATGGCGAGCGCGCAGGTCGTGCCGGGGCCACCGCAGGTGCCCACGCCGATGATCTCGAGGATACGGGCAACGGAGTCGCCGATGGCAGGCGTGGGAGCCAGTGACAGGTCGACAATGCCTTTCTCGACACCCAGACGGCGGGCGGCCTCGCGGCTCATGAGCTCGCCGGCACGGGTGATCTTAAAGGCGGTCTGCTTAATCTTTTCGGCGACTTCCATCATCGAGGCGGAGTCGGGGAGCGTCTCCAAGGCAGCAGCCATAACGCCGGGGCCCGAGACACCAACGTTGATGACGGCGTCGGCCTCGCCACCGCCGTGGACGGCGCCCGCCATAAACGGGGAGTCCTCGACCATGTTGGCAAAGCAGACAAACTTGGAGGCGCCAACGGAATCCTGGTCGGCCGTGAGCTTGGCGGCATCGATGATGGTCTGGGCGGCCATGAGCACAGCGTCCATGTTGATGCCGGCGCGTAGGCTGGCGACGTTTACGCTGGAGCAGACGCGGCTCGTAGTGGCGAGCGCCTGGGGGATGGACTGGATGACGCGGCGGTCGGCGTCGCCGATGCCCTTCTGGACGAGTGCGGAGAAGCCGCCCAGGTAATCGATGCCGAGCGTCTCGGCCGCGCGGTCGAGGGCATACGCGATGGGGGTGAGGTCCTCATCCTTGCAGCACGCGGCGATCTGCGCCACCGGGGTGACGGAAACGCGCTTGTTGACGATGGGGATACCGTACTCGCGCTCGAGGTTCTCGGCGGTCTCGACCAGATGCTCAGCCGTGTGCGTCACGTGGTCGTAGATCTTCGTGCACATGCGGTCGAGGTTCTCGTCGCCGCAACCCATGAGCGAAACACCCATGGTGATGGTCCTGATGTCGAGGTTCTGCTCCTCAACCATGCCGCGGGTTTCCGCGATTTCTGCGGGCGTGATCGCCATCCTTGCGCTCCTATCTGCCAAAACGAGCATAGTCTTATCTATTCTAACGTGCCGCACGTGCCAAGTGGCGCATGCGGCACGTTTTGGTGCTCGGTTGTTTCCGTTGTGTTACTGCCCAAAGACCTCTTCGGCAATACGAGCGCTTTCGGCGGCGTCCTTGGCGTAGTAGTCCGCGCCGATCTGCTTGGCGTATTCGGGGGTGAGTACGGCACCGCCTACGATGATCTTGACGCCCGGAACCTCGGCATGGAGCAACTTGATGGTCTCTTCCATGGCGACGACCGTGGTAGTCATAAGCGCCGAGAGGCCGACGAGTTTGATATCGCGCTCCTTGACGGTCTTGAGTACCTCCTGCGGATCGACGTCGCGGCCCAGGTCAAAGACGGTATAGCCGTAGTTGTCGAGCAGCATCTTGACGATGTTCTTGCCAATGTCGTGGATGTCGCCCTTGACGGTGGCCACGCAGATCTTGCCCTTGTCGGCGATCTCGCCGGCGGGCATCAGGCGCTTGATGGTGTCGAAGCCCACACGCGCTGCCTCGGCCGAGGCCATAAGCTGCGGCAAGAAGAACTTGCCCTGGTCAAAGAGAACGCCAACCTCGTCGAGGGCGGGGATAAAGTGATTGTTGATGAGGTCCATGGCGTCGTGGTCTGCCAGCAGACGCTCGGTCTCGGCAGCGATCTCGCCTTTGCGGCCCGAGACGACCATGCGACGAATCGGGTCGTCGTTGCCGTCGGTGCCGGCGGTGCCCGCGGCAGGCGCGGCATCACTCGATGCGGCCTGAGCTGCTGCCGGGTTTGCGGCGATCTTATACGGATCGGTCCAACCGGCGTAGCGCTCGATGTATCCGGTCGAGCCCTCGTCCTCAACGCTCAGGACGCGATAACTGTAGACGGTATCCATAAAGCGCTTGGAGCCCGGGTTCATGATGGGGGCGTCCAGACCCGCGCCAAAAGCGGCAGCCAAAAAGACCGAGCCCAGCAGCGGGCGGGCAGGCAGGCCAAAGCTGATGTTCGACACGCCGAGCGCGCATTTGACGCCCAGACGCTCCTTGCACAGGGACATGGCGCGTAGGATCTGCTCGGCCTGGCGTTGATTGGTCGAGGCGGTCATGACCAGGCAGTCGATGAGGATGCGGTCCGGTCCGATGCCGTAACGGGCGGCCTCGGCCACGATGTGCTCGGCGATGGCGAAGCGAGCCTCGGCGGAATCGGGGATGCCGCCTTCGTCGAGCGTAAGGCCGACAACGTTGGTGCCGTAGTGGGCGACCAGCGGGAAGATCTCGTCCATGATCTGCTGCTTGCCATTGACCGAGTTGATGATGGGCTTGCCGGCGTAGCGGCGCACGGCGGCCTCGACGGCTGCGGGGTCGGTGGAGTCGATCTGCAGCGGCAGCAGCGTGGACCCCTGGAGCTGTTCGGTCGCCTGTTGGATGATCTTGACCTCGTCGATCTCGGGCAGGCCGACGTTGACGTCCAGGATGTCGGCGCCCTGTTCCTGCTGGCTGATGCCCTGGCTCACGACGTAGTCCAGGTCGCCGTCGCGCAGGGCCTGCTGCAGGCGCTTTTTGCCGGTGGGGTTGATGCGCTCGCCGATGACGGCGATCTTGTGGCCGTCGCAGGGAAGGTCCACGACCGTTTGGGCGCTCGTGACCGACATGCTGGGCTTGCGGCGGCGCGGGCTGGGCGTGTGGTTGTCGATAAGCGTGCGCAAGGCCGCCATGTGCGCCGGCGTGGTGCCGCAGCAACCGCCCACGACGCTCACACCGTCGGCGATCATGCCGGCGACGGCCTCGGCGTATTCGGGGGCTTGGATATCAAAGACGGTGTTGCCGTCGTCGTCTACATGGGGGAGTCCTGCATTAGCCTGCACCATAACGGGCTTGTCGGTAACGGTGAGCATACGTGCGGCGAGTCCTCGGAGCTCGGCCGGTCCTTGGCTGCAGTTGATGCCCAAAACGTCGGCGCCGATGGCGTCAAGCGTGATGGCGGCGACCTCGGGACTCGTTCCCAGGAAGGTACGACCGTCTTCCTCGAAGGTCATGGTGGCAAAGACGGGCAGGTCGGAGTTCTCGCGGCAGGCGAGGACCGCCGCCTTGATCTCGGCCAGGTCGGTCATAGTCTCGATAATAAAGAGGTCCACACCCGCGGCGACGCCTGCGCGCACTTCCTCGGCAAAGAGGTCGTAGGCCTCGTCAAAGCTGAGGGTACCCAAGGGGCGAAGCAGTGCGCCGATGGGGCCGATGTCACCGGCGACGTAGCGGGCGCCGGCCTCGCGGGCACAGGCGACGGCCGCGGCAAAGACGTCTGCCACGGTGGCGGCACCGTCGAGCTTGTGGGCGTTGGCGCCAAAGGTGTTGGCGGTGATCACGTCGCAGCCGGCCTCGACGTACTGACGCTGAATGTCGGTAATGACCTGGGGTTCCTCAAAGTTGAGCAGCTCGGGCAGGGCGCCCGCCTTCATGCCGGCGGCCTGCAACATGGTGCCCATGCCGCCGTCGAACAGCAGGTGTCCCGTGCCCTCGATGGCCGCACGCAGGCGATCGTCCTTAATGCGCAGATCGTCGATCGTGCGCGTCTTGTACGTGGCACCGTTGCGACGTGCAGCATCAACGGGTGCTGCCAATGCAGTGCCGTCAGAATCATGAGTGATAAGCGGAGTAAACATCGGGGGCTCCTAATGGCTGGAATAGCAGGTGGTGTGGGCGGCACGGAAGCGGCAGTTCTCGCGCATGCGGCAGATATTGCAGGTGGGGCGGGTCTGGGCGTCGTGGACTTCGCCGTCGAACAGGCCGATCACCGCGGTCACGCTTTTGGTGGGCATGAGCAGGCTGGTGGGCGTGACGGTCAGGCCGATGAGCCGCGTGGCGTTGAGCGCATTGACGATCGAGCGCTGGGCCGAGAGCGGGCAGTCGCCGTAGCCGGGACTAAAGCGCCAGTTGCCGGCGAGCCCATGAACGGCGGCGTCCGTCTTGACCTGCTGGTCCATTTGCTCAACGGCGGCTTCCACGTAGGCGGAGCACGCGGCGTCGAGCACGGCGCCCTCCAGGGGATGTTGGGCTCCCGTGGTGCGCAAACGGCGCTCAGCATCCATGCCGAGGGTGCATGCCATGAGCGCAGCCATACGGGCGTCCTTAAGATGTCGATAGATATCGCGACCGCGCAGCTCAACATTGGTGCCGACCAGACGGATGCAAGGCTTGCCCTGCTCGTCCACGCTCGTGGCATCGACGGCAAATACGCGGCGCACGCCACGGGGCTCAATGTCCAGCTCAAGGCGCTCGACCACAAGCTCAATACGCTGCGACAACTCGGGTTCAATCTGCTGGCCGCCGTAACCCAGATACCGCAGCATCTCGGCACGGTCGACACGGGGATGGTGCGCGGCATCGATACGGTAGAGCGCCGGCGACGCAAGGTCGGCCGGCACTTCGACAGCGGTTGTATCGATGTGCGGTTTTTCCATTACCCCAGGCGCTCCATAATGGTCGCGGCGATCGCAGGACGGTTCATAGTGTACAAGTGCAGGCCGTCAGCGCCGTGCTCCTTGAGGTCGCAAAGCTGGCGGGCTGCATAATCTACACCAGCTGCCTGCAGGCTCTCGGGGTCATTCTCGTACTTGGCGAGAATCTTGATGACGGGGGAGGGCAGCGACGCGCCGCACATAAAGACCATGCGGCTGATCTGCGACTTGCCCATAAACGGCATGATGCCCGCGGTAATGGGCACGGTGATGCCGGCCTTGTTGGCAAGCTCGCGGAAGCGGTAGAAGCACTCGTTATCAAAGAAGAGCTGCGTCACAAAGAAGCTTGCGCCGGCGTCCTGCTTTTGCTTGAGGTGTTCGACCGAGAGGTTGAGATCCTCACAGGCAATGTGGCCCTCGGGGTAGGCTGCGGCGCCCACGCAAAAGCCGGCGTCGACGAGCTCGGGGATGAGGTCGCGGGCGTAGGCGTAGTCCGAGGCGGGCTTGTCGTCCTCGGTCGCGCCAGCGGGAAGATCGCCACGCAGGGCCAGGATGTTTTCTACGCCGGCGGTGCGATACTCGTCGATCTTGGCGGCGATATCGGCGTGCGACCGGCCCACGCAGGTAAGGTGTGCCACCGAAGGCGTGTCGAATTCGCTCGTAATCATATGCGCGATGGGGGCGGTGGCGGCACCGTTGCCCGAGCCGCCGGCCGAGCAGGTGACCGAGACAAAGCTCGGCGAAAGCTTGCACAGATTGCCTGCCACTTCGCGAGCCGTGTCGAGGGTCAGCTCGCCCTTGGGCGGGAACATCTCAAACGAAACGGGTGCGGTGCCCTGGGATGCTGCCTGCTTAAAAACCTCGTCGACGCGCATATCGTGCTCCTCTAGATACGTAATAGTGTGATGTGTTGTAAGGATTCTACAGCACCACTGTGTCACGGTGGAGTTTCACTCGCTATTTGAGGATACCAATCAAAGATGCCTTGCTATCGGCTTTCTCTATAACAGAGCGGCTAATCTAGGCACGGACTATAAAGACTGGTATCTGATGCAAAATACCAGTTAATAGAGCTCCATCCCAAATTGACTACCCTTAAACTATGGGGAGAGGTCTGCAATTTATACAGTTGATTGGCCATTAAGGGCGGCAGCGCCGCTGTGATGCGGTAACCTCATTGATTGGTTTCGCGACAGCAACATAACGGTAATGTCGCGGAAACACGGCGAGTCTAAGCTATGACTCGTTCGTTAGTAATCAACACCGCTTCTCACGCGGTGCCGATACGAAGGGAGTTCCGTATGGCCGATCTTACTGACCGCTTCGGGACCATGGTGTTCTCTGAGGAAGTCATGAAGGACTACCTCCCCAAGGACATTTGGAAGCGCCTTGCTGCAACCCTCGAGGGCGGTGAGCCGCTCGACCTGGATGTGGCCAACGCCGTTGCCCATGCCATGAAGGTCTGGGCCATCTCCAAGGGCGCGACGCACTACGCGCACTGGTTCCAGCCGCTTTCGGGCATTACTTCCGAGAAGCACGACAGCTTCCTGGAGCCCAACCACGACGGCACCGCCATTACCAAGTTTACGGGCAAGAACCTCATCCAGGGCGAGCCCGATGCTTCCAGCTTCCCCAACGGCGGCCTGCGCGCCACCTTCGAGGCCCGTGGCTACACCGCTTGGGACCCCACTAGCCCCGCCTTTATCAAGGACGATGTCCTGTGCATCCCCACGGCTTTCTGCTCCTACACGGGCGAGGCCCTGGACAAGAAGACCCCGCTGCTGCGTTCCATGACTGCGCTCTCGCGTGAGTCCAAGCGCGTTTTGGCGCTGTTCGGCAAGACCCCCAAGAAGGTTGTTCCTTCCGTGGGCGACGAGCAGGAGTACTTCCTGATCAAGAAGGACGCCTACCGCAAGCGCAAGGACCTGGTCATCACCGGCCGCACCCTCTTTGGCGCCGCTCCCTGCAAGGGCCAGGAGCTCGAGGAGCACTACTTTGGCGCTATCCGCCCCACCGTCTCGGCCTATATGAAGGATCTGGACGACGAGCTGTGGGCGCTCGGTATTCCCGCCAAGACCAAGCACAACGAGGTCGCTCCCTGCCAGCATGAGCTCGCCCCCGTCTACGGTGAGGTCAACGAGGCCATCGACCAGAACCTGGTCATGATGGAGAAGATGAAGCTCATCGCCTCCCGCCACGACTTGGTCTGCCTGCTGCACGAGAAGCCCTTCGAGGGCATCAACGGTTCGGGCAAGCACAACAACTGGTCGCTTGGCACCGAATCCGAGAACCTGCTCGATCCGGGCGACACCCCGCTCGATAACCTGCAGTTCATCGTCTTCCTCACCGCGGTGATCGAGGCCGTCGATAACTATCAGGAGCTCCTGCGTGCCTCTGTTGCCTCGGCCGGCAACGACCATCGTCTGGGCGCCAACGAGGCTCCTCCGGCGATTATGTCCATCTTCCTGGGCGACCAGCTTACCGAGGTCGTCGAGAAGATCATCGATGGCAAGGCTTCCGTCCATGCCACGCGCGGCGTGCTCGACCTGGGCGCCGATACCCTGCCCAAGCTGATGCAGGACAACACCGACCGCAACCGCACCTCCCCGTTTGCCTTCACCGGCAACAAGTTCGAGTTCCGTGCCTGCGGCTCCGAGCAGAACGTCTCCGACTCCAACCTGGTGCTCGATGCCGCCGTGGCCAAGTCGCTCAAGTCCTTCGCCGACGCGCTTGAGGGTACGCCCGAGGATGAGTTCCAGGACGCCGCGCTCGAGTACTGCAAGAAGGTCCTGACCGACCACCAGCGCATCCTGTTCTCCGGCGACGGTTACTCCGACGAGTGGCCCATTGAGGCCGAGAAGCGCGGCCTTGCCAACAACAAGACCACGGCCGATGCCCTGCCCGCCTTTGTTTCCGATAAGGCTATCGCGCTCTTCGAGGAGACGGGTGTCCTGACCAAGGCCGAGGCTCAGTGCCGCTACGACTGCAAGCTCGAGAAGTACAACAAGCTCATGAACATCGAGGCTACCACGATGGTTCGCGAGGCGCGTCGTACCTATCGCCCGGTCATTACCGCCTATGCCACCAAGGTCGCTAAGGGCCTTGAGACTATTCGTGCCGCCGGCGCCGAGGCCGCCATGCAGTGTGAGCAGAACACGCTCAACAAGCTCTGCAACGGTATCACCACCATCAACGACTCCATCAAGGCGCTCGACGCCGTGCATCAGAAGGCCGAGGGCCTCGATGGTCAGGAGCAGGCCAACGTGTATGCACACGAGGTCGTCCCCGCTATGGATACGCTGCGCGCCGCCGTGGATGCCATGGAGGAGATCGTGGCCGCCGACTACTGGCCGGTCCCGACCTACGACGACATCCTGTTCTACGTGTAGAGCGTAACTGACATATCGTTACGGTATTGAGCCGGGGTCCGCATCATGCGGGCCCCGGTTTTTGTTTGCGAAGGACGCTTTGAAGCCCGTTTTGCCGCCGATATGCCTAGGTATAAAGGGTTGTGGGCAAAAAACGTCAAATATGAGTACTGTCACAAGTCCTGTAGCATTATTTATTTGCAAAATATGTAGTGTTACGCAACATATGTCCAAGTACTTAGCCGATAAACGTCTGCAATTTTTCCGCCGTAGGACGCCTGACGGCTAAATCGCCTTCTGAAGGCATGAAATCGCTGTAACTAAAATGGTAACAGTACTCATATTTGCCATTTTTTGACCACAGGCCTTGCGATGATGCCGGGATCCGCACCCTGTCGGGTTCGAATCCCGGCACATCGGTAGCAAAAAGCCCGTCACCGCGAGGGCAACGGGCTTCTCAGTTTAAATGGTGCCCCCAGCGGGATTCGAACCCGCGATATCCACCTTGAAAGGGTGGCGTCCTTGGCCGCTAGACGATGGGGACAGCGGGAAAGAGTATAGCAGACTTTTTTGCCGGCGCGTATATCGTTGGCAAACTGGAAAACCACCACAAAGGAGTAGGCTTCTATTCCGATTTTCAAATATCTCAATCTGTAACATCTGGGCGGGCAAATCGGCTCTATCTGTTACAGATCGAGACAAAAGGCAGGCGTCGGGACGAACATCTCATTCTGTAACAGCAAGACGACTTTTAACGGTCTAAATGTTACAGATTGAGACAAACCGCTGGGGCGGGTCAAAACCACCACAAAGGTGCCTGTCCCCTTTGTGGTGGTGGGGCGTTAGGAGAGGAGCTTCATGGCGGCGTCGTGGGCGGCGTGCTCGTAGGTGTCGTCGAGGGACTTGAGCGGCAGCAGGGCTGTGGCCTGTGCATCGCCGCGGCGCTCGAGGGCGTGCGCGATGAGCCAGTCGGCGAGCTCGGGGTTCTTGGGCAGCGCCGGGCCGTGCAGGTACGTGCCGATGACGCCCTTGTAGATCAGACCCTCAAAGCCATCGTCACCGTTGTTGCCGGTGCCCGTGACGACGGACGTTCCGAGCGGCGTGGCATCTGCGTCGAGCAGAGTGCGGCCGCCGTGGTTCTCGAATCCCACAAAGGGCTCGGGTGCCAGGTCGGTCTTGACGGCGACGTTGCCGATCAGACGGTCGGAGCCGCGCACGGTCTCGGCGGCAATGATGCCCATGCCCTCAATGCGATTTTCGCCCATATAGTACGAACGGCCGAGCAGCTGATAGCTGCCGCAGATGGCGAGCAGCGAGCCGCCGTCCTCAACATAGGCCGCAACCTTGTCTTTTTGAGCGAGCAGCTCGTGTGCCACAGCCAACTGATCGCGGTCGGAGCCGCCGCCCATCATGACGATATCGGCATCATGCAGATCGAGCGACTCGCCCATACGGACCTCGTCCACGCGCACGGGAATGCCGCGCCAGGCGCAGCGGCGCTCGAGAGCGATGACGTTGCCGCCGTCGCCGTAGAGGTTGAGGGCATCGGGGTACAGATAGACGATGCGCAGCGGGCGCGAAAGCTCGGTCGGCGCGACGCCGACGGGGACAGCGCTCCCATCGGCGCGTGTTACGGCGCAGGAGGCAACCGAGCTCGCATCGGTATCCTTAAGCCCGTCGAGCTCCTTGACCAGCGGCGGAAAGGCCGTGTAGTTGGCGACGGCGTAGAAAGTGTCGCCAGCCTCCTCGTCTGCCACGGCGCCGATTGCCTGCTCGATATTCGAGATGATGGCGGCGTCGATGCCGGCGTACTTGAGGCGCACCTGCATGTCGTGCGCGCGCGTGCCGCCAGCAAAGGCGACAAGCCCCGTTGTGTCGGCGATGCGCTCAAAGTCGACGTCGTAAATCCACGATACATCGTGGCCGTCGGCATCGTTGTCGTTGAGGAAGAAAGCGCAGAGCCTGCCACCTGCTGTTTTAATGGACTGGATCTGGCGATCGAAGCCTACGGGATTCTTGGCCAGGTTTGCCTCGACGGTACGGCCGGCGATCTCCCAGCGGCCCATACGCCCGCCGGCGGGGATGTAGGCATCGAGCGTGGGCTGCAGATGCGCCGCGTCCACGCCCAGCTCGTGGGCGGCGAAGAAGGCTGCGGCTACGTTGTAAACCATATATAGGCCGTTGTAGCGTGTGGCGATGTGTACGGCAGCCGCGTCGGGCGCAGACCCAAAGACCAGGTCAAAGCCGTAGCCGTCGCAGCCGAGCTCCACGCCCGTCACGCGACGGACAAGCCCGGGGCGGGCCCAGCCGCACGAGGGGCAATGGTATGCGCCAAGCTGTCCGTACTGCACATAGTCGTACTCCAACGGCGCGTTGCACTGTGAGCAAAAACGCGAGTCGCTAATGCGGTCGGATTCGGTGTCGGTGGCGCCGTCGATGCCAAAGGCGATGCTTGCATTGGGAACGCGCGCGGCGATTGCGGCACACAGCGGGTCGTCTGCGTTGTAGATGAGCGTCGTTGCCGGTGAAAGCTCCAGCGCGTGGGCGATGACGTCCTGGGTGTGGTCGATCTCGCCGTAACGGTCCAGCTGGTCGCGGAACAGGTTGAGCAGCACAAAGTACGTCGGCTTGAGCTTGGGCAGAACGCGTACGGTGTAGAGCTCGTCGCACTCAAAAACGCCCACGCGTTTGTCGCTGCTGGTGTGCTTAAGGCCGCCGCGGGCCTCGAGCAGAGCGCCCACCACACCAGGCTCCATATTGTTGCCGGCACGGTTGCACACCACGGTAGCGCCGCTGGCAGCAACGGCGTCGGCGATGAGGTTGGAGGTTGTGGTCTTGCCGTTGGTGCCGGTGATCACCACGCTGCGGTCGACTAGGCTTGCGAGGTCGCTTAGCAGCTCGGGGTCGATCTTCATGGCGATACGGCCGGGAAGCACGCCACCCTGGCGTTTGAAGACAGAGCGCAGTCCCCAGCGGGCGATATCGCTCGAGGTGCAGGCGAGAGATGAGCGGAGGTTCATGAAGCCGTTCCTAACATAGATGACATGGTCGGGGCGATCGCGTCGCTAAAAGCCGTAGCGGCGCGCAAATTCCTGGGCAAGCTGCGATACATCTTCGCAGGCGTTGGCCCAGGGGGCAAAGTCGGGGGTGTCCGAGATAATGCCGTCGGCTTCCCAAACCGCCTGGTGCGAGAGGTCCCAGGGGTCGCGCGGCTCGGGTCGGCAGGGAAGGTACGGTGTCTGGTACATGGGATTCAGCAAGAAGAATGCGCCGCCCTCGCAGCGGTTAGCGAACTCACGCAGCGCACGCACCGCCGGACGCATCTTGTTTGTTTTGAACAGCAGAATCGTGCGGGCGAGCAGATACCAAGGAGAGTTCTCGAGCGCGTCAGCCCCGATCTCTTCCTCGAGCTGGTGGGCCAGGGCAAAAAAGCCGTCCTGGTCTTCCAGGCGAGCGAGGGCGAGCAACACGGTGCCTGCGGCTCGGGTGGGGTAGCCTTCCGCCTTAAGAACACGGCGGGCGTAGTTGGCGGCAGCACGGTAGCGAGCGCTCGCCATGCACAGCTGCGAGATGGCCTCGAGTGTGTGAAGCCACCCGATAAGAGCCGGCTCGCTCACGGTGAGCTCTGCCGCCGTCACACCGTCCGCCAAAACCTTATTGGCCCAGTAGTGCGGGGCTTCCATGTCGAACCCGGGCACGCTTTGCTGCAGGTAATCGGCCGTGGTCGCCTCGAGCTTCATCAGGTCACCCAGGCAGGCGTCAACGGGCGTGTCGGCCAGGATGATGGCGAGCAGCTGGGCATCGAGGACATGCGCATCGACGCGGACGATCTTGAGCAGTTCATCACGCATATCGTCGAACAGGCGGTTGCGCGTCTGTTCGAACTCCTCGTCACTGCCCATGTCCTCGATGCGATGGAGCTCGTCGAGCAGGTGGCGATGAACACCGGCATAGGACAGCAGTGCCTGGGCATGCTCGGTCTGCGCATACTTATGAGGGTTGACGCTCACGTCGTTATGGACAAGCTCGCGTGCTGCATCGGTGAGTTCGGGGTGCGACGCCAGATAGGTGCGCTCCAGGTAGGCGGGGATGTAGACGCTCGGATCCATTAGAGGTCTCCTCCCTTAAACGGCAAACCCTGCTCGGCCGCCTGCAGGATGCGCTCATCGATTTGGGAACGCACGATATCGTTGGTGGCGACCCAGGCGGCAAAACTGGCGTTGTCGGGGGCGCCCAGGCCCTCCTGCAGTACCGGCGTCGCCTCGGACAGCGCAAGGACAAGTTCGTCGGTGGAGCCCACACCCACGTTGACGCGGGCATAGACGCCATCGGGAAACTCGGTTTGGAAGTAGAGTGCCTCGGCTGCGTGCGGACACGAGCGCGCAAGGATGCGCAAATAGTGCTCGGCGCCCTCGTAGTCCAGCTCGCGCCAGGCAGCGCTCATCAGCGCGATGAGCGTCCACGGGTCCAAGTCGCGCTCCGCATCTTTGGGGCGGCGGCGCAGCGGCGTGTTGGCAAGATAGGGCACGGAGTGAGCGGAGCGAAAGCGCTTGAGCTCCTCGGCGGGGTATTCGAGCTTTGCCATGGCGAGCATCGCGGTGTGGCGGACACCGGCGGGGTCGTTGGGCGCAAAGTCGAGGCTGCGATTCGCGGCTTCGAGCGACATGCGGTAGCGTCCGCTAATGAGCGCGCGCGATGCCAAGGCGGCAAGCCAGCGCAGATAGGGGCGGCGCATAAGGTCGCCTGCGGCCTCGCGCTCGTAGGGGTCCTGAGCCGAGGCGATCTTGAGCGCCAGGTCATGCTCGACTTCATCGCACTTGGACACCAGGTGCTGTACGTATTCCTCGTTGGATTCTGCGGTGAGGGCCGTCAGCATGCGCTGGGCATCCCAGTTTGTGGGGTCGAGCGCGGCTGCCTCGCGGAGCATGTTCTCGGCAGCTGCCTCTTCTTGCTCTGCCTGGGCATCGTCAGGGATAAAGGGAATGCGGTAGTCGACGGCTTCGACCACCTTGGCAATGAGGTGCCCGGCGCGGTCGCGATCGTGCACGATGAGCGGCGCGGGGTCGCGGGTGAATTGCTCCATCAGACGCTCGACGGCGGCACCGTCGGTGAGCGGGATATTGTCGCGGCGCAAGGCCTCAAGAACGAGGCGATGGCAATCCTCTTGAATGGGATCGAATGCCATGGGGCCTCCTTTGCTGCGGTTAGGGTTCAAATGTCTCTATATAAGGTTCTAGTTTACCCGCATGTGGCACACCAGGGGTACCGCACTTGGACTTGCACCTTTGCACCACGAAGACGGATGTCGCACAAATGTCGGCACCTTGGACGACCGAGTGGTATCACGGTGCCGCAAACGGTCGATTTTTGGCGGCGAACGGTGCATATTTTGGAGGGGCGCAGTCCTGCCCGGGGTATGTAGTCAACCTTGATAAAACGTTTGCCCAGCTTGGGACAATAACCGCAACGCTAGAGGTTCCAGGATAGAAAAAACGTTTCATCATTGGCGGCTTTAGGTGAATAACTGACCAACCAGAACGGTAAAATAGTGTTTGTCTGAGCGTTGAGACGTTTAGACATCGCGCATTGTCATCGCCGGCAACGCGCAAACCGGTCCTAACGGAGCCAATTGGGTGCTCCGTTATATACGCAAGTCTAAGAGGGGCTTGTTTAGGAGGCACAGTATGGGACGTTTTACCAATCCTCGCGATCTGTACTTTGGTGAGGGCGCTCGCCACGAGGTGAAGAACCTCAAGGGTAAGAAGGCCATCATCGTTTCTGGCGGCAGCTCTATGCGCCGCGGCGGGTTCCTGCAGGACGTTGAGGCCGACCTCAAAGAGGCCGGCATGGAGGTCAAGCTGTTCGAGGGCGTCGAGTCCGACCCGTCCATCGAGACGGTCATGAAGGGCGCCGAGGCCATGCGCGAGTTCGAGCCCGACTGGATTATCGCCATCGGCGGCGGCTCGCCCATCGATGCCGCTAAGGCCATGTGGGTCTTCTACGAGTATCCCGAGGAGTCTTTCGATAACATCATCCAGCCGTTCAGCTTCCCCGAGCTGCGTCAGAAGGCTCATTTCTGCGCCATTTCCTCTACCTCCGGCACCGCTACCGAGGTCACCGCGTTCTCCGTCATTACCGACTACGCCAAGGGCATCAAGTACCCGCTGGCCGACTTCAACATCACCCCTGATGTCGCCATCGTCGACCCCGAGCTCACCTACACCATGCCCGCCAAGCTGTGCGCTCACACCGGCATGGATGCTCTGACCCACTGCATGGAGGCCTACGTTTCCACCTGCGCCTCTATGTTCACCGACGCCAACGCCCTGCACGGCATCCGCGAGATCGTCGAGTGGCTGCCCAAGTCCTATGCTGGCGACCATGAGGCCCGTCAGCACATGCACGAGGCTCAGTGCATCGCCGGTATCGCCTTCTCCTCGGGCCTGCTCGGCATCGTTCACTCCATGGCTCACAAGACCGGTGCTGCCTTCGAGAACGGCCACATCATCCACGGTGCCGCTAACGCCATGTACCTGGGCAAGGTCATCCAGTGGAACTCCAAGGATCCCCGTGCTGCCGAGCGTTACGCTTACGTGGCCAAGGAGATCCTGCACCTTCCCGGCGAGACCAACGAGGAGCTCATCGCTGCGCTCGTCCAGAAGATCCGCGACCTCAACGACCAGCTCAACATTCCGCAGTCCATCAAGGATTACGCGAATGGTGGCGTGAAGGTCGACGCCGAGAACCCGCAGATGGTTTCCGAGGAGGAGTTCCTCGCCAAGCTGCCCGAGATCGCCGCGAACGCCGAGCAGGACGCCTGCACGCCCGAGAACCCGCGTGAGACCAAGGCTGCCGACTTCGAGAAGATCCTCAAGGCCTGCTACTACGACACCGACATCGATTTCTAATCGACTCTTGTTATCGTAACGAGGGGCTCCGCACGTATCCGTACGGAGCCCCTTTCTTTTTTAGAGAATGGGATAGTTATGGCTGCAATTTTCAATAGCCCCAGCAAGTACATCCAGGGTCCGGACGAGCTCGCCAAGCTCGGCTCCTATGTCGAGCCGCTCGGCGCTAAGGCCCTCGTCATCGTGACGCCTTCGGGCAAGAAACGCGTCGGTGCCAAGATCGAGGGCGGCTTTGCCGAGGCTAAGGCCGAGCTGCTGTTTGAGGACTTTAACGGCGAGTGCTCCAAGGGCGAGGTCGATCGCCTGGTTGCGCTCGCTCGCGACAACGGTTGCGATATCATCGTCGGCGTCGGTGGCGGCAAGATCCTCGACACCGCGAAGGCCGTCGCCTATTACCTGGAGCCCCCGGTTATCATTTGCCCCACCATTGCTTCGACCGATGCACCGTGCTCGGCACTTTCGGTGCTCTACACCGATGACGGCCAGTTCGATAAATATCTCTTCCTTAAGGCAAACCCCAACATTGTCCTGATGGATACGACGGTTATCGCGGCGAGCCCGGTGCGCCTGACGGTTTCCGGTATGGGCGATGCGCTCGCAACCTATTTCGAGGCCCAGGCGACGCACGATGCCGACGGCGGCACCTGCGCTGGCGGCAAGGGCGGCATGGCCGGCCTGGCGCTCGCCAAGCTCTGCTACGAGACGCTTATGGCCGATGGCGTCAAGGCCAAGGTCGCGCTGGAGAAGGGTGCGCTCACGCCCGCCGTCGAGCACATCATCGAGGCCAATACGCTGCTTTCGGGTATTGGCTTTGAGAGCTCGGGCCTTGCTGCTGCTCATGCCATCCACAATGGTCTGACGATGCTGCCCGAGTGCCACAGCATGTATCACGGCGAGAAGGTCGCCTTCGGCACCATCGTCCAGCTGGTACTCGAGGATGCCCCGACCGAGAAGCTCGAGGAAGTCTTGGGCTTCTGCATTGAGCTGGGCCTGCCGGTCACGATGAAGGAACTTGGCGTTGCCGAGCTTACGCGCGAGCAGGCCATGATTGTTGCCGAGGCCGCCTGCGCACCCGATGACACCATGTGCAACATGCCCTTTGAGGTGACGCCCGAGATGGTCGCAAACGCCATCCTGGGTGCCGACGCTCTGGGCCACTACTATCTCATGGATGAGTAAATCAAGCTAAGGAAGGGGCAAAGCCAACAGATGGCTTTGCCCCTTTTTGCTATGGTGCAAAGGGGCAAGGTTTCTTTGCACCAATTGTTGTTTGATGAAGGGCGGATTCTCGTATGGCGCTTCCTATGGTTTACGGCGGTCCCGGCCGGTATGTTCAGGGGCCGGGGGAGCTTTCGCGCCAGGGCAGGTATTTGTCATGGTTGGGCTGCGCTGCCTATGTCTTGTTTGACCAGGGCACCGAGGATCGGCTGTGCAGGCAGATCGTCGATGGATTTCTGGACGAAGATCTAAGCGAGCCGTTCTTTAAGATTTATGATGGTCCGTGTACGGAAGAGGCCGTTGTCGAAATGGCTAAGGAAGCCCAGGCCGAGTATTGCGACATGGTAGTGGGTATTGGCGGCGGCAAAATGCTCGATATCGCCAAGGCCGTTGCGTTTTATGCCGAGTTGCCGTTGTGCGTATGCCCCACGGCGGCGTCGATGGACGGTCCGTGCAGCGTGATTTCCGATGGCGACCTGCAGGGTGTTGCAAATGCGGTCTTTAGAAACGAGCGTAATATGGCCAACGAGCAGGCCAAGGTGACCAAACAAAAGCTCGTGCAGCTCATGCGCGAGGCATAGCTTGGCGCTTGATCGACCTTGTGCAATCGAGGCGGCGATAGGCCATAGACTATTTGCCTCAAAGGTGCGCCGCGTGTAATTTGCCCGAGGTGTGAACCGATGGCGTATCATTATCTCTTGCTTGTTTGCACTGCTCAGGGAGGGGCCGCGCATGGCGCAGGAACACGATCTGTTTGATGACATTATCGAGATCAGCAAGGGTTTCGACTTTCTTAAAAATCCGCTTGGCGGCGTGACCGATGCACTCGATCCGTCGGCGCCGCAGTGGAATCCTGCCGACTACAAGGAGCGCCCGCGCGGCAATACCATTCCGTGCCTGACCTGCAAAAACGAAAAGAGCGGCTGCACCGCGTGCATGGACGTGTGCCCGGTCAACGCTATCGAGGTCGAGGAAGACGCCATCGAGATCCTCGACTCCTGCCGCAAGTGCGGTCTGTGCGCCGCTGCCTGCCCGACCGAGGCGATCATCTCGCCGCGCTTGGCGCCCAAAAACCTGTATGACGATATCGTCTCTGCTGCTACGAGCCACGAGACCGCCTACGTCACCTGCACGCGCGCCCTCAAGCGCATGCCGCGTGAGAACGAGGTCGTCGTTGCCTGCGTGGGCGATATTACGGCCGAGACCTGGTTCTCGGTACTGGCCGACTATCCCAACGTGAGTGTGTACCTGCCGTTGGGTGTGTGCGATAAATGTCGCAACACCGGCGGTGAGGACATTCTGGGCGAGGCGATTGCGAAGGCCGAGGAGTGGTCTGGCACGGGTATGGGCCTGGAGGTCGACCCCAAGAGCCTCAAATGCCATAAGCGCCGCGAGTACGAGCGCAAGGAGTACATGGAAAAGATTGCCCGCACCACGGGCCTAACGGTGACCAAGCTCAACCCGGCGACGGCGGCGCTGGCCTCGGTGACGCAAAAGCTCAAGGCCCATCGCCATCAGATTACCCAGCTGGAGCGCACGCTCAACACCATGTGTGGCACCACGACGACCAAGCGTCGCCGTTCGCTCACCCATGGGCGGCAGCTGGTGCTCTCGACACTGCAGAACCATCCCGAGCTTGCCCAGAATATGCAGGTGAGCACGCCGGAGTGCGATTTTGAAAAGTGCACGTCGTGCGGCGAGTGCGTCAACGTGTGTCCCACGTTTGCCTGTGATCTGGTGGGAAGCGGCCGCTTTGCGTTGGAGTCCACGTATTGCTTGGGCTGCGGTGCCTGCGTCAAGGTGTGCCCCGAGCATGCGCTCAAGTTGGTTGAGCACGATGCGTCCAACTTGGTCGTCGTCGACCCCGAGGCCGAGGAAAAGGCCGCTCAGAAGGCCAAAGCCCACGAAGAGGTCCAGAAGGCCAAGGCCGAAGCAAAGGCTAAGCTCGACAAGATGCTCGATCAGGTGGAGAGGCTCGCGGACTAGCTAAAAGAGCGTAAATGATGGCCGGTGGGACAGGTACTGCCCCGCCGGCCAAAAAAGTTGCGGTGGAATAGTTCCTGTTTTGCCCTTAAGCTGGCCATTCTAGGAACTATCCCACCGCAACTAATAGATGGTTAGTTCATGCTGCTTTGGTGGCCGGTTCGACCGGTGCCGTTGCGCGTCACGGTTTCATGGAGCAAAAAGAACCCGGGGACCTGTTTGGTCTCGGTGTATTCCATAAGGATACCGTCGGCGTTGTAGGTCTGCCCGCGTATAACGGCGAGTGCGTTAAAGTCGTCGAGATCGAGCACGCGCGCATCTTCGGGCGTGGGATGCTCAATCGTTACATCGCGTTTGCCCGTGGCAATTTTAATGCCAAGATCTTCTTCGAGGTAACGATAAATCGAATCGTTGACAATCTCGGGTGTCAGTCCCGGTACCTGTGAGCTTAGGTAATAGGAGTCGTCGGAGCACACGGCATGTCCGTCTGCATAACGGATGCGTTTGGCGCGCGTGAGCTCGCAGCCTTCGGGAAACCCGGTAATCCTGGAGAGTGCCTTGCTACAGACGAGGAGCTCAAAAACGGTGGTGACAGTCTTGAGCTCAAAGCCTCGGCTGGCCGCGATTTCCTTAAAGGTCTCGAGTCCGCCGCCACCACGACTCTTCTCGTCACTGATGTTGCGAATGACGCGCATGCCTTTGCCTTGCTGGGGGAGCACGTAACCATCTGCCGCAAGCATCGAGATGGCGCGACGGACCGTCATGCGCGAACAGTCAAACAGCTGCGTGAGCTCAGTCTCCGAAGGCAGATAACTCTGATAGGCGTATGTGCCGTCGTCAATCGACTGCTTCACGTTGTCATAAATAGTTTGGAAGATGGCTCGCGCCACGACGGTCTCCTAGAGCTGAGTGCGCGAGCGGTGGATGAGGACCGCTCGCGCAGGTGTCGATCGATTTACTTGCTGGGGTCGATTATATATTTACCCATGGCACGCAGAGCTGGGTCTGACAGGATGGCGCCGAGTTCGTCGAGGGAAGCCACCTTGGCGACCATCGAGGATACGTCGAGCCTGCCAGAGTCGATGAGCTCGAGCGCGCGACGCTGCGTATAAGGGTTGATGTAGGACGAGGTAAGCACAAGCTCCTTCTGGAAGACCTCGAAGGGCTTGACGGTGATCGTCTCATCGGGCTTGGTGAGGCCGAACATCATGACCGTAGCCTTGTGGCCGGCGATCTGGATGGCCTGCTCGATGGTGACGGGCTTGCCAACACACTCGATAACGACATCGACGTTGCCGACGCCCTCCTGCTTCAGGCGGGCCGGGACGTCCTCGTGGATGGAATCAATTGCCAGGTCGGCGCCGAGTTTGAGCGCAACCTCGCGCTTGCCTTCGACGGGCTCGAGCAAGACAACCTTGGTGGCGCCGGCGTTTTTAGCAAGCTGCATCATGAGCAGACCGATCATGCCACCGCCGATAACGACAACTGTGCTGCCGGGCTTGATGTTGCACATATCGATGCCGTGCAGGCAGCAGGCGACGGGCTCGGTCATAGCACCCTGCTCAAAGCTGGTGTGATCGCCCAACTTGTAGACTTGCTGCATATCGACGGAGCAGTACTCGGCAAAGCCGCCGTTAACAGTGGTGCCGTAACCGGTCATATGCTCGCAGTAGTGGTTGATTCCGTCGCGGCAGGGTTCGCAGCAGCCGCAGGGATGGTTTGGGTCGATGCACACGCGATCGCCCGGTTTAAAGCCAGCGACGTCGCTGCCCACGGCCTCGACAACGCCCGCAAACTCATGACCAAGGATCGTGGGCGGGGTAACGTCGGCTGCACCCTTGTCGCCTTCATAGATATGAACGTCGGTACCGCAGACACCGCAAGCTTTGACGTTGATCAGAACGTCGCGCCTGCCCACGGCCGGCTTTGCCGATTCCTCGACTCTGAGGTCGTGCTTTCCATAGAAGACCGCGCTTTTCATGGTGACTCCTTAACGTGGCGGTGAATGTTGTAATGAAGTATAGGCATGTCTATAGATATAGACAAGCACATCTAGACAAGTAGAAAAGAAAAATGAAATGCAGCCATCAGCTATGTCAGATTTAACAGGCGAAATACTGGACATATACCGTTTACGGCCAATAATCAACCGTTTACCGACCGTAGTATTTATGCTAACTTGTCTAGATAAGTGATATGATAAAAATAGAAGCGCAAGAAGTCAGGGAAGCGGGCCCACCCATCCTATTGCACGAGGTACACGCAAACGGCGCGTCTGCGGTCTCGAGTGAAGCCAAAACCGCAGTCGCTCCGAATGAAGAGAGGGGGATTCCCCGTCATGATGCAAAAGATACAACGTTTCGGCGGTGCAATGTACACGCCTGCAATTCTTTTCGCATTTTCCGGAATCGTCGTCGGCCTGGGTACGTTGTTTACCACCGAGGCGATCTTTGGCGAGATGGCCACTGCGGGCCATCTTTGGTTTGATTGCTGGAATGTGCTGCTCCAGGGTGGTTGGACGCTCTTTAACCAGATGCCGTTGCTGTTTTGCGTAGCGTTGCCAATCTCGCTCGCGAACAAGCAGAACGCTCGCTGCTGCATGGAGGCTTTGGCCATCTACCTTACCTTCAACTACTTTGTAAGCACAATCTTGGGGCAGTGGGGTCCTGTCTTTGGGGTCGACTACTCTGTCGAGGCGGGCAGCGGTACTGGTCTTGCCACTATCGCAAGCATTAAAACGCTTGATATGGGCATCATGGGCGCGCTTATCATTTCAGGTATCGCCACGATGCTTCACAACAAGTACTTCGACACCGAACTTCCTGAGTGGCTGGGCGTGTTCTCGGGCTCCGTGTTCATCTATATGATCGGTTTCTTCGTTATGGTTCCGGTCGCTCTTATCGCCTGCCTGGTGTGGCCGCATGTTCAGGCTGCTATCTCCGCCTTCCAGGGATTCATCCTTTCCGCCGGTACGTTTGGCGTGGGCGTCTTTGCTTTCTTCGAGCGCGTGCTGATTCCTACAGGCCTGCACCACTTTATCTATACGCCGTTCTATTACGACAACGCGGCGGTCAACGGCGGCATCTTTGCTGCTTGGGCCAACATCCTGCCCCAACTGGCTGCCGATCCGAGCATTGCTCTTAAGGATGCTGCACCCTGGGCTGCCTATACCTGCCCTGGTTGGACTAAGGTCTTCGGCTCGCTTGGCGTCGCCATTGCGTTTTATATGACCGCCAAACCCGAGCGCAAGCAGCGCGTCAAGGCTCTGCTGATCCCGGTCACCCTTACCGCTATGCTTTGCGGTATCACCGAGCCGCTTGACTTCACCTTCCTGTTCATTGCGCCCGGCCTGTTCGTCGTCCACTGCGTGCTCGGAGCGCTCGGCTGCATGGCTCAAAACCTCCTTGGCGTCGTGGGCATCTTCGACGGCGGCATCATCTCGATGCTCTCGTGGGACTGGCTGCCCCTTTGGGCCGCACACGGTCTGCAGTACGCCATCTCCATCCTTGTCGGTCTGTGCTTTACCGCTCTTTGGGTCGTGGTCTTCCGTTTCCTGATCGTCAAGTTCGACTTTAAGACCCCCGGTCGCGAGGATGACGATGTTGAGGTCGAGCTCAAGTCCAAGGCCGACTACAAGCAAAAGCAGGGCGGTGCTGCTGCTGGCAAATCGGTCGCCCAGAGTAAAGATGATGAGCGCTTGGTGCTTGCCGAGAACATCCTCGATCTGCTCGGTGGCACGGATAACATCATCGATGTAACTAACTGCGCTACCCGTCTGCGCGTTAACGTCAAGGACAAGAGCGTCGTTGCACCCGAGGCTTCCTTCAAGGCGATCGGTACGCATGGCTTGGTGGTCCAAGGTCAGTCAATCCAGGTCATCATTGGCCTTACCGTCCCGCAGGTTCGCGAGAAGTTCGAGAGTCTTCTGAAGTTCGAGACTCTTCTGTAAACCATCGTCCATCGAAAAAATCGGCCTTGTAGAGCCGGTATGCACCGCAAGGCCGATTCTAGAGATAAAAAACTCCACTTCTAGGTAACAATTCCAAACCGTACAGGCCGCGTGCGGGGATGGATTGAGCAAGCGGCCAGAATGAGGAGGACATCATGTCCAAGAAAAACTATGCCGTGACCATTGCCGGCGGTGGCTCTACCTTCACTCCGGGCATTGCCCTGATGCTGCTTGAGGAGCGCGACCGCTTCCCGGTCAACAAGGTGACCTTCTACGACAACAACGCCGAGCGCCAGGAGACCGTGGCCAAGGCCTGCGAGATCTATTTCCACGAGAACGCCCCCGAGGTTGAGTTTAGCTACACCACCGACCCCGAGACCGCATTCACCGGGACCGACTTCGTGCTTGCTCACATCCGCGTCGGCCTGTACGCCATGCGTGAGCTCGACGAGAAGATTCCTCTCAAGTACGGCTGCGTTGGCCAAGAGACCTGCGGTGCCGGCGGTATCGCCTACGGCATGCGCTCCATCGGTGGTGTCATCGAGATCCTCGACTACATGGAGAAGTACAGCCCCAACGCCTGGATGCTCAACTACTCCAACCCCGCGGCCATCGTCGCCGAGGCCTGCCGCGTGCTGCGCCCCAACAGCCGCATCATCAACATCTGCGACATGCCTATCGACCTTATGGATAAGATGAGCCGTATGTGCGGCATCAAGGATCGTCGCGAGCTGCAGTATAGCTACTACGGCCTCAACCACTTTGGTTGGTGGAGCAAAATCTACGACAAGGACGGCAACGACCTCATGCCGCAGATTAAGGAGCACATGGCTAAGAACGGCTACCTGGACGGCATCGAGCACGAGGCCGGTAAGGAGCAGCATGTCGAGGAGAGCTGGATTCACACCTTCGGCAAGGCCAAGGATGTCTATGCTGTCGATCCCGAGACGATTCCCAATACCTACCTCAAGTATTACCTGTACCCGGACTATGTCGTCGAGACGTCTGACCCCAACTACACTCGCGCCAATGAGGTTATGGACGGCCGCGAGAAGAAGGTCTTTGGCGCTTGCCGCGACATCATCGCCAAGGGTACTGCCAAGGACGGCGGCTTTGAGCCGGATGTACATGCCAACTACATCGTCGACCTTGCCTGCGCACTGGCCGAGAACACGCTCGAGCGCTTCCTGCTGATCGTCCCCAACGATGGCGCTGTGCCCAACTTCGACCCGACGGCCATGGTCGAGGTGCCTTGCATCGTCGGTTCCAACGGCTTTGAGAAGATCTGCCAGGGCCCGATTCCGCAGTTCCAGAAGGGCCTGATGGAGCAGCAGGTTTCCGTCGAGAAGCTCGTTGTCCAGGCTTGGGTTGAGGGCAGCTATCAGAAGCTCTGGCAGGCACTCACGCTCTCCAAGACCATTCCTTCGGCGAGCGTTGCTAAGCAGATCCTGGACGAGCTCATCGAGGCCAACAAGGATTTCTGGCCCGAGCTTAAGTAAGGACTGCTGTCTCGAACTCTCACGCATCTCTGCTTCATTTGCGCCGCCGCGGTGTCCGGATTCGCCCGGATGCTGCGGCGGCGCTATACTTATACAGTTTGAAGTACCTGTACCAAAAGGAGCTGTCGTGTCCCTTTCCATCGGTATCGTGGGCCTGCCCAACGTGGGCAAGTCGACGCTGTTCACCGCGCTTACCAAAAAGACCGGCCTTGCCGCCAACTACCCGTTTGCCACGATCGACCCCAACGTGGGTATCGTCGACGTGCCCGATAGCCGCCTGCAAAAGCTTGCCGACATCGTTAACCCCGGCCGCATTGTGCCGGCTACGGTCGAGTTTGTCGACATCGCGGGTCTGGTGAAGGGTGCCAACGAGGGCGAGGGCCTGGGCAACCAGTTCTTGGCAAACATCCGCGAGACCGATGCCATCTGCGAGGTCGTGCGCTACTTTAAGGACCCCAACGTCATGCGTGAGGTGGGCCGCACGGGCGAGTTCGTCGACCCCGCCGGTGACGCCGATACCATCATGACCGAGCTCATCCTGGCCGACATGGGCACGCTCGAGAAGCAGCTGCCCAAGCTCGAGAAGGAGGCCAAGCGCGACAAGGAGCTCATGCCCAAGTTTGAGGTCGCTAAGCGCCTGCTTGCCTGGCTCAACGAGGGCAAGCGCGCCGCATCCATGGAGATGACCGATGAGGAGCGCGCTGCTGCCAAGGGCCTGTTCCTGCTCACTATGAAGCCCATCCTGTATGTGGCCAACGTGGACGAGGATATGCTCAACGACGATCTGGCGCCCATCGATGGTGTCAAGCCGCTGCCGATCTGCGCCAAGATCGAGGCCGAGCTTTCCGAGCTCGATCCCGAGGACGCCGCCGACTACCTGGAGAGCCTGGGCCTAGAGCAGCCCGGTCTGGACGTGCTCGCGCAGGCGGCCTATAAGCTGCTCGGCCTGCAGTCGTTCTTTACGGCCGGCGAGATGGAGGTCAAGGCCTGGACGGTTCGTCAGGGCGCGACCGCCCCGCAGGCCGCCGGCGTCATCCACACCGATTTTGAACGCGGCTTTATTAAGGCCGAGGTTATTGGCTACGACGACTACATCGAGCTCGGCGGCGAGCAGGGCGCCAAGGCCGCCGGCAAGCTGCGTATTGAGGGCAAGGACTATGTCATGGCCGATGGCGACGTCGTGCACTTCCGCTTTAACGTGTAAGGACGACGCATATGTTTAAATATGGCAAAAAAGCTGGCTACATGGGTATTGCGCTGCTCGTACTTGCAGTGATTCCGCTGGTGGTTGCAGCGTGTGTTATCCCCAACATTGGCCCCGAGGTGGCAACGAAGTTTAACGCAGCCGGCGAGGTGACGCGCTGGGGCAAGAGCTACGAGCTGCTGGCACTGCCGGTGCTCAACCTGCTGCTGAGCGTGGCGACGTACTTTACGGCGGGACGCCAGGCAAAAAACAATGATGACTCTGCCGCCATGGCGCGCATCGTGTGCGAGCGCTACCTGCGCAACGGCTGCATCACGGGCGTGTTCCTCAACGTAATCAACGTCTACTTTATGTATTCGGCGATTACCGGAACGGGCTTTGGCTTTGGTTTCTAGCTTGTCCTTTTAGGCAACGAGCCTGCACACATATTCAATGGCTGCTGCGAGGCCGCCGCTCGATCGTGGTTTAAAGACCATGTCGGCGGCGGCCTCGTTTTCGTATCCGGCGCCGCGAAGAGCAAGTGCGATACCGGCTTCCAGGAGAAGGGGCAGACCGTGTTGGCTGGTTGCGATTACGGCAGCTTGATTGAGCGAGCAGCTGTGCGCTTGGCATTGGATGGCAAGTTCACCTTGCGCCGGGCAAGGGACCAGAACGGCGGCGACGCGACTTGATAGCAATGCAAATGCTGTGCGCTCATCGGGCGAAAGGCATTCTGCTTCAACGACGACGAGCTTGGGCGGCGCGCTGTTTGTGCGAAGCGTGGCTCGGTACATGCGGACCGAAGAACCCGACATAGAAAACTCCTGTGTATTCGGCAAAACGTAAACTATAGTTTACGTTTATGTTCGGCTCCATTTCAAACTCGGCTGCATGGACGAACGTGCGAAACAGATTCTTGGCAGGCGGGTCGAAGAGACACGCAAGGACCTTGGTATCTCCAAGGTTGATTTTTGTGTGGCGACAGGAATCAGCCGACCCTACCTCGACCGAATCGAAGATGGAACGGCAAATTTCACGCTCAAGGTTCTATTTAAGATCGCACCCGCACTCGGCATGACGGTGTCAGAGCTTCTCGAGGGTATCGAATAGGGGATACCCGTCGACAACTGAATTACGCCATCGGGATGCGGTCGTGGTTGACTTGGCTGTAGAACAGGCGCTGGATCTCGGCCGCATCGCGTGACTGGCCGAGTGCCCACATGGTCTTGGCCACGAGCGTCTCGGTGGTCATGTCGTCGCCGCGCAGAATGCCCGGATGATCGGCGTAAGCACGGCCGACCTCATAAACGCCCAGATCGAGGCCCTCTTCGGGGACCTGCGTGGTCATAACGACGGTGCGACCCGAATCGACCCAGCGGAAAATTGCCTCTTGGAACGACTCGCCCGACTCGCCAAACTCGGGGATACCGCCAATGCCAAAGGTCTCCAGAATCACGGCGTCGTAGCTGTCGGCAAGGGCGTCGAGGATGCCCGGGTTCACGCCGGGCGTAAGCTTGAGTACAAATACGCGCGGGTCGATGCTGTCGTAGAAACGCACCGGGTTTTCGCCCAGATGAGTGCCGTGGAGCCCGTTGCGCACGATGCGGTCGTTGCGGATGTAGGCAATGGGCGGATAGTTGACGCTAATGAATGCGTTAAAGCTCATGGTGCGCTGCTTGCGGGCGCGCGTGCCGGCAATGGCTACGCCGCCAAACACGATCGAGACGTCGTGCGAATGCTCGTCGAGCGCATAGAGCAGGCTCTGGTACAGATTGAGCTTGGCATCGGTAAAGGGATTGCCCATGGGCTTTTGCGAGCCGGTGAGCACGATGGGCTTGGGGCTGTCCTGAATCAGATAGGAAAGCGCCGCCGCGGTGTAGCTCATGGTGTCGGTGCCGTGCAGAATCACGAAGCCGTCGTGGTCGGCATAACCCTCGACGATGACATCGCGGATGCGCATCCAGTCGCTCGGGCGCATATTGGTGCTGTCGATGTTCATGGGCTGCACCACGTCGAGCTCGCAGAGGTCCGAGATCTCGGGGACGCTCTGGGCGAGCTCCTCACCGGTCAGGGCGGGGGAGAGGCCGTTGCCGTCCTCGGTCGATGCGATGGTGCCGCCCGTGGCGATGAGAAGGATGCGCTTCATGCTGGTATTCCTATCGTATTTGCCGCCGCAAGGGCGGAGTCGTTCGGCAGTATTGTGGCACAGGGCGTCCAATGTTCAAACGTATTACATCATCTGTAACGTTTGGTAACACTTCAATTGCCGTCAAATAAGGGCCTAGGTCGTGCGTTTGCCGTGCGCTGATGGCTGCGAGGGGCGAGAAACCCCATATAACGTGTACACTATGAAGGCTATTTTCGTTCATTCACGCGGGTGGGCACCGGCTCCCCGCCAACAAGAGGGGGAACCATGGATCAAAAGGCTTCCGCAAAGGTCCTCGTACTCGACTTTGGTGCGCAGTACGGTCAGCTCATTGCCCGTCGCGTCCGCGACCTCAACGTGTATTCCGAGATTGTCCCCTGCGACATCTCGGCCGACGAGATTCGCGAGATGAACGCCTCTGCGCTCATCCTTTCTGGCGGTCCGGCTTCCGTGTATGCCGAGGACGCTCCGTCTATCGATCCCGCCATCTTTGACCTGGGCCTTCCCGTCCTGGGCTTCTGCTACGGCCATCAGATCACGGCCGTGACGCTCGGCGGCAAGGTCGGCCACTCCGAGGTGGGCGAGTACGGCCGCGCCACCATCACGCGCACGGCCGGCGCCAAGCTCTTTAACTCCACGCCCATGGAGCAGACCGTGTGGATGAGCCACCGCGACGCCGTTTCCGAGGTGCCCGAGGGCTTTACCGTTACCGCCAGCACTGACGTGTGCCCGGTTGCTGCCATGGAGTGCGTCGAGCGCAAGATTTTCACCACGCAGTTCCACCCCGAGGTCAAGCACTCCGAGTATGGTCAGCAGCTGCTGAGCAACTTCCTGTTTGAGATCTGCGGCCTGGAGCCCAACTGGAGTATGGACAACCTGGTCGAGACCATGACGGCCGAGTTCCGCGAGAAGGTCGGCGACGACCGCGTGATTCTGGCCCTGTCCGGTGGCGTCGACTCCTCCGTCGTGGCTGCGCTGGGCGCTCGCGCCGTGGGCAAGCAGATGACCTGCGTGTTCATCAACCACGGTCTGCTGCGCAAGGGCGAGCCCGAGCAGGTGGAGGAGGTCTTCACCAAGCAGTTTGACGTCGACTTTATCCACGTCCACGCCGAGGACCGCTATGCCGAGCTTCTGGCCGGCGTGACCGAGCCCGAGGAGAAGCGCCGCATCATCGGTACGCAGTTCTGGAAAGAGTTCTTCGCGGTTGCTCAGCAGCTCGAGACCGATGGCAAGCCGGTCAAGTACCTGGCTCAGGGCACCATCTACCCCGACATCATCGAGTCCGGCGCTCGCAAGACGGGCGGCAAGACGGCCACCATCAAGAGCCATCACAACCTGATCCCGTTCCCCGAGGGCGTGCACTTCGACCTTATTGAGCCGCTCGATCACTTCTTTAAGGACGAGGTCCGTGCACTTGGTCTGGCGCTGGGCCTGCCGGGTCACATCGTGTTCCGTCAGCCTTTCCCGGGTCCGGGTCTGGCCATCCGCATCATCGGCGCGGTCGACAAGGAGAAGCTCGAGATCCTCAAGAACGCCGACGCTATCGTGCGCGAGGAGCTCGACGCCTACAACCAGCGCCTGTATGAGCAGACCGGCGAGCGTAACTCCGAGCACAGCTGCTGGCAGTATTTTGCGGTTCTGCCCGACATCAAGTCCGTCGGCGTTATGGGTGACGAGCGCACCTACCAGCGCCCGATCATCCTGCGTGCCGTCGAGTCCAGCGATGCCATGACCGCCGACTGGGCCAAACTGCCCTACGACGTGCTGGCCCGCATCTCCGGCCGCATCGTTGCCGAGGTTCCCGGCGCCAACCGCGTGTGCTACGACATCACGTCCAAGCCGCCCGCGACCATCGAGTGGGAGTAGAACAGACGTTCGATTCTATGCTATAGTGTTTGCCAATGGGCGCGGCATCTTCCGAATCCGCGCCCATTGCTATACGGGCCTTACGATGACGAGCTGACGATCATAGGCGCCATGCGTGCATTTGCGGCGGAACGGGGATATGCGCCCGACTTCTCCGAATCCCGCCTCTGTCACGAGATTTACCTCTCCGACCCGCGCAAGTACGCGCCGGAGAAGCTCAAGACCGTGATTCGCCATCCCATCAAGCCGATTTAGCGAAACGAGCGCCGCCGTGCGGTCCGGCTTTTGGGGTTTATCAATTGGTAGTCCGCGTCGATCGAGCAAGCTGCCCTGCCTCCCGGCAGGTGCGTAATCCCCTTGGTCGATCCGTCTCGAGGTGCGCTCTTTGCTCATCTTGTGGCGTGGAGTTACGATACTCCTAAAAGTGTAACCAGATTCGAGTTTTAGGAGCAGCTTTTGAAGGGTGGCAGACTCAGGAACCGCGATAGATACCTCGAGGAGGCGATGCTCTTCCGTGACACCGACCTCATCAAGGTGATCACGGGCGTGCGCAGGTGCGGCAAGTCGAGCCTTCTCGATCTAATTAGGATGGCCGTCGAGTCTGAAGGAGTCGCTGGCCGCGGCTTTGTGAGCGTCAACCTGGAAAGCAAGGGTACGGGCATCAAGACGGAGGACCAGCTTTATGATTACGTTCGCGGGCGCCTGTCGGACAAGGGTCGCACCTACGTTTTCATAGACGAGCCCCAGAGAATCGATGGCTGGCAGGATGCGGTCAACGCAATGAGGATCGACTTCGATTGCGACATCTACCTCACGGGCTCGAATGCGTATCTTCTCTCGAGCGAGCTGGCCACCTATCTCTCCGGGCGCTACGTAGAGGTAAAGATGCTGCCCCTGTCCTTCTCTGAGTTCGCCGACTTCTGCGGAATCGAGTTCGTATCGGGAACTTCGGTGGCTCTCACTCCCGAGGGGGATCCCGTTCTCTTCGACGACATGCTTACTCGTTACCTTGAGTACGGGGGCATGCCAGCCATCGCATCCCTCTCGACGACCCAGGCGCAGCACTCGGCGTACATGTCCGGCGTCTACGAAGCCATCGCCGTGCGTGATATTGTCAACCGTGAGCGCGGGAAGGGCAAAAGTGCGGTGACTGACCCTTCCCTGCTGCGCCATGTGGCCGAATTCCTGGCGGACAACATCGGCAACGAGTGCTCGTCGAGTCGAATCGCCGGCGCGTTAACTTCTGCGGGGCCGAAGACCACGAACAAGACCGTTTCCTCGTATGTGGGTGCGCTTGAGGAGGCCTTCCTGTTCTATCGTGCCACGCGTTACGATTTGCACGGCAAGGCGCTCCTCAAGACGAACCCAAAGGAGTACATCGTCGATACCGGCTTCAGGACCTGGATGGCCGGCTATAGGGTCACGGATACTGGCCGTCTGTTCGAGAACGCCGTGTATCTCCAGCTGCTCTACGAAGGATGGAGCGTGCATGTGGGCAAGCTCTATGGCAAGGAAGTCGACTTCGTTGCGACGAAGGACGGGCGCGTGCTCTACGTGCAGGCGACTGACGAGATGTTCGCAAGCGAGACCAGGGAGCGAGAGATCGCCCCTCTGAAGTCGATACGAGACAACCACGAGAAGATCGTGGTCGTGAGGCAGGGTTCCTACGACACGGATATCGACGGCATCCGCATCGTGAGCGCGAGGGACTTTTTCCTCTAGGGCCATGCGATTCATCGCGAGGCAGTTAGGTCAAGTGAGAAACATGCCTGACATCGGTTTGCTGACGATCTAAAACAGTAAGGAGAAGCTTGGACAATCGCAAAATCGAGCAGAACGCGGTCAATGCTGTCAAGCAGGCTTTCGGCGATGTCGCTTGCGTCTATGCGTATATAGATGAGAACGACAAGACCGAATGCACCGACGGGCACCTGCAAGTCTACTCGTCTTCTTCCTTCACGATTGAGACCGTTGAAGGCCAGTTGCCGCTTCAGGTCAAGGGGACCACTTCGAAAAGAAAATCGGACCGACCTAAGCGGCAAGTTCGAGTTTCAGACCTCAGGCACTATCTCAACATTGCTGGAGGCTGCATCTATTTTTACGTCTACTGTGGGAGCGAGGCTCGTTCAGCGGAGGTTTTCTACAGACTTTTGCTTCCCTATGACCTAAAGAAGATTCTGGCCGATATTCCGGAGCAACAAGAGCGCATCTCTTTGCGTTTCGACCGGCTTCCATCAGACGCGGCGGAATTGACGCGGCTTGTCAGAAGGGCGGTCAAGGACAGAGCAAAGCAGCGAGCAGTCGCTGGCATCGCCCCCAAGACAATCGAGGAATTTAAGGACGCCGGCCTTTGCTTTGATGAGTGCGAGTTTGGAATCGAGCTGCTCGAGGGCGAGTCGCCCGCAAGCTTGGCTCCATACAGGAACGGGCTGTATATCTACGGGAAGAGCCCCTGGGGAGAGCTGTATCCCTTGAATAAGCTTGAAAACATAGTTGGCGTCGCGATTGGGTCTCGGCATGACGTCAGCTCTGGTGATGTTTCCCTAAATGCGGTGGTCATGGCCGGAGAAAATGAGAATGGCGAGCACGTTTTCTTCAGGGGTTTCGACATATGCCTCTCCACCAACACAATCACCCTCAGCGAGACCGGAACTCTTGTCGAGCGCATGGAAGAGTTGGCCCTCATGCGCGCATTGATGCAAACCGGTACGCTTTCCATAGACGGAAGCGGCTTTGCTCGCGGGTGCAAGTTGAGCGGAGGCGACCTCGACGCCCTTGAGAGTCGATTGCAGTCGCTGGAGATTATCAAGCGGGTTGTCGACGCTCTTCATTACAAGCCAGAGCTCGACATCAGTGCGTTGACCACTCAGGATTTAAGAAACATCGAGACAATTTACAAGGGATTGGTTGAGAACGCACCCCTCCACTACAAGGATCGGCAAAACGGATTCGGATATATCAATCTGGGGAACCATCCGATTAAGCTCGTGTTTTACCAAGTATCTGAAGATATGTACCGAATGGTCGATGGGCTTCGACTGGATGACCTGACGGTCTCGGTGTTCTTCCGGGGCGAGGGGGATGCCCCCGTAGTCGTCGCGCCTCTGTTCGTCCAAACGATGCAGGACTATATGAGGCTTGCCAATATCGATGCCGAGGTGTTTGCCGCTACGTTGAAGCAGTATCCAGTCACCGAAGTTAGCTCTGCCTACGTCAACGACAAGATGCTTGAAATGCTATCAGCCTACGATCAAGATGCGTGCTGTAAGGAAGAGTTGCTGAAATGCTGCGAGATGACCGTAGACGCCCTGGAAGCTTTTGCGGATCGAGAGGCAACCCTGATAAATCGATATCAAATTGCCGCTCGAAAGCGAGATCTTACTAGCGAGGAGAAATCTGAGTTAATGGCAATCCAGCTGAATTCAGATAGTGCGCTGTCGAAAGCATGCGCAGCAGCCTTGCGCGGAGACTCGGACATGGCCTCTGCGCTCAGAGCGTCACTTGACGAAGAGGCACGAACGACGCTCGGCTCATGGCCGATCGGCCGTTTCTTCGCATAAGACCGCATAGACTTTTTGAGGCATCAAAATGAAGCTACTCGTCGAATCGATTAGAAATGCGGTTGAGAAAGACTGCCTTATCCCAGCCCTTATGTCTTCCCTTACCATTCCCGACGCCATGGGGCAGCTTCTTTATCCCAATCTCGTCCTTCATAACGGGAAGAGAGCGGCGGGGCGGCAGTATGTGAAGTGGTTTGATGACTGGGCGGCAAACGACTTCCTGTTTTCGGGAGACCCCTCGAACGAAGGTGAAACGATTCCAGGTCAAATCTTTAATGGGAAGATGTGCTGGAAGCTCCGGTGCTCCCTGTTGCATTCAGGCGACTACGATGTGTCGGTCGATGCTCCCGAGAAAGACGAGAGCTTCGACTACGACTACAAGTTCGAGCTTGTCCTCCACGGGTGCAACGCCCTCTGCTCTTCCTGGCCGTCGCCCAAGAGCGGGATGCGTGCGACTAAGAGCGTGACGTTCCGCGGTGATGCGGCGTCGCTCGCGAGCTCGCTGTGCAACGCCGCGGAGGCCTGTCTTAAAGAAACGGGCGAAACGGTCAGTTACCCCAATCTGGAGTTATTCGACGTGGCTGCATGGGCGGATAGATTCAATACTTGCTGAGCCATCTCGTCAAACTCCTTGTGTGCTAAACGTTGGTGTTGGCGCCCCGGAAAAGGGGTGTGGCCAGCGCCTAGAATCTTCAGCTACCACGCTGAGACGATAGGAGATGACCACATGGACACTATGGCGCACGAGGCGCCCGCGACGCCGTTGCTTGCGTTTCGCTATCGCTGCTCGAAGCGTGTCGCTTGGGGCCCTGGCCGGAGGAGAGACGACCGCTCCCTGCGAGACTGCGGAACCACCTATATCCGCTTGCTGCGGGCTTGCTTGAACCAGTTCCTCTTGAAAGAACCTATACCTCCGAAGAACTTGTTGTACGTCTCACCGTTCTCCTTGGCCTCGTACTTGACCAAGGCAAGTTCGATGGTGCAGAGGTAATCCGCCACTTGCTCGAGGCGGTAATCGGTCATCGAGGTCTTGCGGCGTCGGACGACCCCTTTTGAGAGGACCTTGCCCACCGAGCGGTCAAGCGCCTGTATGACAATGTCCTGACCGTTGTCGTAGTAAACCTTCACATCGTCGAAGGATTGAAAGAAGCCCAGGTGTTCAATCATGGCAGAGGAGATATCGCGCCCCATACGTTCCATTAGCCTTGCCGGGTCTTCGAACTGGCTGCGGTGGTAGACGAACGTGATATAGGAAATGGGAAGTTTGCGGACGAACGAGGAGAAACGGGCGAGCATAACCTTGCGCTGCTCGATGTCAAGAAACTCATAGTCCTTGTGCCCGTTCACGAGAGGCTCGGAGTGAAACGGAATGTTAGGGAGATCGGCCCTGACAAGCTTGGCCTCATAGCCCGTGACCGCCTCAGCGATGCTGCCTTCCTGGTCGTGAAAGACGAGTACGAGCGGGTAGTAGCGAGCTTTGCCGCCGCGGTCGCCGCTCTCGTCGACGAAGATGCTGAGCTCCTTGGCCAATGGGGACTCCTAATGGAATGGATAAAAAAATAGCCGGGGGACTCCCCCGGCACTTGGAGGTAGCTTAATGAGCCACCAACAACCTTATAGCGTGTGCTGGCGGTGAGTGCAAGAGGGGAACGGGATGAAACCGCTGTTGATAGTGCCCCTGAAATAGATTCGCAGCTTCTTCAAGATTACGGAACACGAGAATTTATCGTCGGAGCTGGTTTGCGATAACAACCCGAAGCTTGCCTTTGTCTGTATGAACCTGATTCAGAGGCGCAGTGACACCATCCACGAGGGCGTGCCTGAGCTCCTTTCGTCTCGAGACTCCCTCGCGTGCCCGGCCGCGAGCAGCTCTCGGGACGGTCGCCGCCGTCATTTCCTGCCGCTCCTCGACTCGATGTGGGCGTCCACTGACGCCCTCGACACCAGGAGCTTCCTTCCGAGCCTGTACGAGTCGATCTCTCCCGACCAGATGAGGCCGTATGCCTTGTTTCGGCTTGCCCTCATGTACTCCTGCATCTCGATTACCGTTATCCATTCGTCGCGATCTTGGTTGCCCTCGGGCGCGACGCATTCGGCTGTGTGTACCATGGTTCCTCCAATCTTCCCGTGCGGCACCGCGCGAGCACACCGCACGGCACCGTGTCCCTTATCGTCTGCACGACGATTGAACCGCCTGATGTCGATTGGTGAGCACGGCGGGAGCGGAGACGGGTCGAGCTGGGTCGAGCTGGTCGTGCCTTCACGAAACGGCCATGAGCCGCGTGCCTTAGCTGGCAGCTAAGTTCCCGAAAAGTAAAAGGCGCCCATGCGGGCGCCTGCCTAGTAGCTGGAGTTGTTCGGTTGTGGACGGAATGCTCGTCTTCCGCGGTGCTGTCGTCCGGGGTCCGGCATCTGTCGTTCGCCTCTTTTGTCGTGTTTGATGTTGCGTGTTCTGCGAGCGACCTTACACAGGTTTTCAGCCCGTTGCCCCAGGTGCGCCCGGGTAAATGGTACCCACCCGCTGGGACATGGTTCGCCATAGCTAGCGTTTTGACAATGGGAGGCAGGCGAGCGGCGTAGACATCGGCGCCGAATCAGAAGCAAACGATGCCGCCTATCTCAACCCTGTGTCTTTCGATGGTTTTTGCCGCCAGCAGTTATCACCCGGTAGAAAGTAAAGCCGTCTTCGTTTTGATAGGCCTGGAGCGTTGAATCGGTGCCACGAAGGGCATCTTCCAGTGCGGCGATTATCTCGCTTCCTTTCCCAGGTGAGGGTTCATTTGCCAATTCGGCCAAATAAAGACTTGCGAGGTTTGCATAGTCCTGTGGCGTCATGATGCTTGAATTGGATTCAGGGGTCGCTCTTTTTGTGGGGGAAGCCTCGTAAAGCGCGGCCGCTTTTGCATAATTCTTCGGTATCCATCTGCCGAATAGATACTCCCTTGCAAGGCGCAGCTTCATCGAGGGAGATTCCATTTCGGAAAGAATGGCATTGCCCCTATCGGCTGAGGCGTTCGAAATCAAGCCACGCAAATGTAATCCGGCATACTGGATTCGTTGATACCACATGAGGCCATCTACGCCCCGTTTTTCAAAATAGTAGGCTGCCTTTTCGTAGTCGACGGGAGTGATTTCATCACCTGAATAATACGCATCCGCGAGGTTCGATGCTGCGAGTGTAAATCCTTCGGCCACTAATGCCTCATTGAAGCTGTGCCAAAGGTGGAAGGACGCGCGAGAGTCGTTAGGGAGTTTGCAGATCCATTTCGGAAATGCGGCGCCGTAGGCATTCAGGGGATCGCGAGATGTCGCTATGTCATGCGCCTCGGTTTCCGCTTGTCGTTTTAGCTCCGCTATTTGAGCATAGCGCGCATCGTATTCCTCCCTGTTCCTTTCTCGCGTCTCTCGGATCATCTTGATGGACTCTTCGAAATACTCCTTGTAATGGCTTTCCTTCAGCGAGCTATTTGCGCTCTTCACAAAAAGCTCCATGCGGTCAAGGGCCTCGCATGACCACGGTTTGACGTACTCCATGGGTTCGTTTGTCGATTCGTGCGAATCGTAGTTTTTGTCATCCACGATTTTTACGAAGAGCTCGTATTGCTCTTTAGAGAGCCATATGCCCAAGGGGTGAATGTGCAGGACGATCGTTCGCAGCGCGGTTAGGTCCCAGCTGCCCATGTCCATTTTCTCGAGACCAACGCGGTCAAGTGGCGCGGTTACCGCGTCATAGCTAGGCTTAAAGCGAGGGTTCTCGTCGCCCCTGCGGCGCGCCTCGTCGCAAATGGACTCAACCTGCCTTGTCCAGCTTTCACTATCCGGGCACCTTTCTTTGACCCATAGCTTTAAATACTCTTGGATTATTCTTGTCGCGGTCTTTTTTACGTTGTAGATAATCTGGCTACTGTCGTTCATCTCTGCTCCGTCCCGCAGGTCAAAGCCTTTAAAAGGGTGTCTTTGCTCTCCGAATCGAGTCGATTGGGGTTGTTTTCTTGTTGGCGGCTTTTCAGGCCAATTGCAAAATAGCAGCTTCCAGTGCGGCTTTATAGCCCTCTGCGACCGCTTCGTAATCTCGCATATAGGATTCGAAGTCGGAGGCGGCGGCATTCGGGAAGCTCCCGACCCATCGTTTTCCCTTCGGCTTCGCCAGCTTCACCGCGCCGCCCATTCCGAATAGCCACCTGAAAAAAGTGGGTGACAGCATCACGTTGACGCAGGCGTAGCCGACGACATTGTCTCCGCCGCTCTCGTCGATATGGCAGAACTTGAGGTCGTGGCCGAACCTTTCGTAAACGTACTTGGCATGACTGCCGGAGACTTTGAGGAACAGTGTCCTGGCGGTGTCCGAGCCGAACATGTCGATCCGCTGGCGCGTGTCCGCGACAACCCGCGTCCTCAGCGCTTCGACCTTTTCATAGTCCGACAGCGGCTTTCCGGTGACAACTGGGTCTACGATATCGTCTAGTCGGTGGAAGTAGGGGCTTGAGGAACCGCTTTCGTCGACATGCATGATCTCGAGGTAGTATCTGCCGAAGCTGAACACGATCGCCACCGGGTCCTCCTCGTACGGCCCGATTTTTACGATTGATCCGTTCATTAGGTGAACCTGCTTCTTGAAGGCCATCCTTTCGTTCGTCCGAATCGCTTGAGATGCGGCATGGAGGACGCTGAAAATCGCGTCAGTGTCCTTGCCGGCCTTGCGGTCGACGAACACGGTCTCCACGCTTTCGTCGACGTCGTAGTCGGAAGAGAATGCAAGCACCTTCGAGGAGATTTCGTCTTTCTGCCCCTCGCCGATGAAGGAGCTCGTCCCCAGCACGTCCGAGATGAGAATCGCCTCCTCGGACGACAAGGGCTTGTTCACGGCCCTGAACCCGACGTTCTCGCCGTGGCCTGGTATCGCTACGCGGATCCCCATTGGCATGCTTTCGCTTATCTGGTGCAGGTCCTTGAGGATGGCGTTCTCCGACGTCGGCTTTTCGGAGCAGATGCCTATGACGCGTGCGATTTCCGATGCGGATATGCCCGTTCTCTCGTCAGTGAATCGGACGAGAAGGTCGAGGACGGACAGGATCCTGCTTCTCGATGTGCCGCTCGCTGCGAATCCGGATTCCTTTAACTCGGAGATCTCCTCCTCGGTAAATGTCCTAGACATGGCAGGCCCTCCATAAACAGCATTATTACCTATGAAATTGTAGGTAATCAAAGCCTGTCAGAGGAGACGAAATTCCGATGGCGGTTGAAAATAAGGGCCGAAGCAATGGAAAAGAGCGAAGGAGATAACCATGAACAATGCTAGACAGGCGGTAGGCATCCCGACGATTTCGCCAATCGAAGCCGTAGCGGAGATGGCGTGCGATGACGGAAAGAAGGCCCTCGGCTTTTCGTCGGAACAGCTGATTGCCGCTTGCGGCCTGGTTTTGATGGGCGTCGTGATTTTAGCCGTGTCGAACTACAGCCTCGCCATCGCCAAGGGGGATTTCAGGCTAGACCTGCGCCCTGCGTACTAGGCGATACACCCACGCGAAAACAATAACCGCTGTTGTGGGGTGCAGCGCCGGCGACGCGCGCCAAAGAATCAACGCTCGATTTAAATGATAGGAGACCATATGGAACGCAGCGATTTTCCCGAAGTTGGCACCAGGTTGACGTACGGGGAGGCGATCCCCGCATACAACCGCTTCGAGCGATCGATGCTTGAGAGGGTGTACGGGGATCGCCTCCCCGTACGTCAACTTTACCTCAATGGTCGACCTTACGGCCTTTACCCGTGAGGATCAAAATGAAGCCATTGAGTCGGTGCTCAACACTTACGCCGTTCGATATGGCGATGACTATGCGGCCTCGGGCTGGGGTGCCTCGCCTCCTGCATCGCGATCTTCCTCGCGGCGCTCGCCGTGGCGTGGGCGGCAGCGGGACGCGCCCTGCGACCGGTGGCGGAGGCCGCGGCGCGGGAGCACGCGTTCGTTTGCACCGCCTCGCACGGCCTCGTCACCCCGCTCATGGCGGTGACCGCGAACTGCGACGTGCTTGAGGCGGAGGCATCCGATCAGGCCGGCCTTGCGTCCTGGGTCGCCAACATCCGTCCAGCGGCGGACGAGATGGCGACTCGCATCGCCGACATGCTCATGCACATGGGCGGCGACTAGACAGGGCGATCCCTGTAACGGGCATTATTATCCGGGAAGCGTTTGATTGCGAGGCACGCCGGTGTGAGGGCCTGAGTCGTCAGGCCCTCACAGGGGGACCGCGATGGTGGCCACCGCGCCGCCCGAGGGGCTGTTGGCGAGCGAGACGGAGCCCCCGTGGGCGCTCGCGGCCTCGGAGGCGGCGTGGAGGCCGAGCCCGTAGTGGCGGCCTCCGTCGCGCGAGGAGCGGGAGGAGTCGTCTGTGAAGAGGCGCTCACAGCCGCGTTCGAGGGCGGCGGGAGAGAAGCCCGGTCCGTCGTCGGCCACCTCGATGACGAGGTGTCCGCCCGCGACGTCGCAGGAGACCGCCACGCGCGAGCGCGCGTGCTCGGCGGCGTTGGCCACGAGGTTCGCGGCGGCTCGAGCCAGGGCGGTTCGGTCGAGCGGGGCCTCGGGCGCGCCCGCGACAGCAGGGCCCGTGGCCGCGTCGAGCGTCACGCCTCGCGCCCGGGCGATCTGGGCGGCCTCGGCGAGGACCTGCTCGCAGAGCTCGGCCGGCCGCATGGGGGCCCTCTCCGCCCCGCCGGACCCGCGCGAGGCCTCGATGAGCAGGCGCACGTAGCCGTCGAGCCTTTCGACACTGCCGGCTATGTCGCGCGCGGCGGCCGCGAGGTCGGCGTCTTTCTCGTCTTCCAGCTCCTCCGCCACGAAGTCGGCGTTGGCGCGCAGCACGGTGAGCGGCGTCTTGAGGTCGTGGGCGAGCGACGCCACCTGCTCGCGCTGCCCCCGCTCCGCGGCCCAGCGGGCTTCGAGCGACTCGGCGAGGGAGGCCCGCATGGCGTCCATCGCGGCGAGGACGTCGTTCACCTCGCGCACGTTGGTGCTGCCGACCGCGAAGTCGAGCTCCCCCGCGCCGACGCGCTCCGCCGCCTCCGCGAGCGGCGCCATCTTGCGCGAGATCACGCGGCTCGCGCGGCGCGCCACGAGCGCGAGCGCGAGCGCGCTTCCCGCAGTGGCGCCGACGAGCATGAGGTTCTGCGGGTTGGGAAGCAGGCCGGCGAGGTCGCGCGAGACCCACTGCGGCAGGTACTCGCTGACGAGTGCACAGGCCCCGCCGCCCTTGAGCGGGAACGCGGCGTAGGTGAGGCCCGAGCCCCCGCCCTCGATCTCTACTGTGCCCGGATCCGCGGCGAGTGCCGCACGGGCCATTTCCGTCGCGTCCTCGAGCCGCGTGCCCTCGAGGTCTGTCATCAGCACGTATCCGTCCTTATTCAGGATGAGGTAGCGGTACGCCGTCGGCACGTCCTGCTGCCCGCAGACGCCGTCGCGTGCCAGGCCCTCCGCGACCTCGCGCGCATTGGCCGGCCCCCAGCTTGCCTCGTAGACGAAGCCCGCGTTGATCGCCGCGGAGAGCGCCATGAACGAGGCGAGCCACGCCGTGGCGACCGCCGCGAACGCGTAGGCGAAGTAGCGCGCGATGACGAAGGAGAGCGGCATGCCCCCGCGACCTCGCGCCCCGGTCCTCAGAGCTGCCACTTGTACCCCATCCCCCAGACGGTCGCGATCGGATCGGCGCCGGCCTCGGAGAGTTTCCTCCGGGCGCGGCTGACCTGCATGGATATGGCCGCGTCGTCGGCGTCGCTCTCCCAGCCGAGCACCGCCTCGCGGATCTGCGCGCGGCTCATGACCTGCCCGGGGTGGCGGGCGAGGTACTCGCAGATGGCGTACTCGGTGGGCGTGAGCGGCACGGCCTCGCCGCCCACGGCGAGGCCGCGCGCCCCGAGGTCGATCCGCACCTCCCCGAAGGAGAGGGCGTGCGAGCGCGGCCGGCGCTCACGGCGTAGATGGGCCGCGACCTTGGCGCGCAGCTCCGCGGCCCCGAAGGGCTTGCGGACGTAGTCGTCGGCGCCCAGGCCGTAGCCGGCCACGGCGTCCTCCTCGGCCACGCGCGCGGTCAGGAAGATGATGGGCCCGTCGAAGTCCGGGCGGATCTGCCGCACGAGCTCGAAGCCGTCGAGCCCCGGCATCATGACGTCGCAGAGCACGAGGTCGAAGCGCGAGAGGTCCATCCCCGGGACCGCCGTCGGGTCCGCCGCCTTGACGACTTCATGACCGTCGCGGCCGAGAACGCGCGCGAGCGCGTCGAGGATCGCCCGCTCATCATCCACTGCCAGTATCCTCGCCATATTCGACCTCCTGAAACTCCCGTTGCATTGTACTTGCGCCGCGCTCAGCGGTCCAGAGCCCCGCGCGCAGCCGCGGGCGCCTCGGCCGCATCGCACGCGCGGTAGCGCACGCCCGAGCCGCCGCGCGCCTCGATCTCGAGCCAGCCCTCGCCGTCCGACTCCCGTCCGAAGAAGATGAGCTGGAGCTCTCGGACATTGCCCCTGTCGTCCGCCGCGTCCACCAGGTAGACGTAGTTCGCCCCCGCCCCGGTGGCGTCGGCGTAGGAGCTCGCGTGGCTGCCGGGCTCGGGCGCGGGCGCCCACATGACGATCTCAGGGTTGGGCAGCACGCGGTCGGCGATCGAGCGCAGCGCCGACCCCCAGCCGGCGTCGAGCAGGGCATTCCCGCCCAGGACGAGCGCCGCGGAGAGGAGGGCGAGCATGGCGGCGAGCGGCCTCCTACGCATCTGCCCTCCCGTCCTCGAAGCGGCGGAACCAGGCCAGAAGGACGGCGGCGGCTGCCAGGGCGAGCACGAGGCCAGCGAGCGCAGTCGTGAGGAGAGGGCCCGCCGCGCGTGCGGCGTCGATGAAGGCCTCCACCCCGAGCGACCCTAGGCGCGCGGGCCAGGCGAGCGGCACCCAGCTCAGGGGCGTCGCCAGGGCACCGGTGAGCTCGCCGGTCATGAGGCCGTGCGCAAGTCCGCCCACTGAGAAGAACGCGAGGAGCATCCCCGCCGCGCCGGCGCCGATGGCGGCGTTGCGGCCGAGGCTCAGGGACACGCTGAGCCCCAGCGCGTAGAGGGGCAGGCTGCCCAGCACGATGCCCGCCCAGGCGGCCGCAAGCGGAGCGGGCCCGAGCGGCAGGCGCCCGGCGACGGCGAGCACGGCCCCGAACACGCCGAGCGCCACGGCCAGCGCGCCCGCGCCGAGCGCCGCAAGGGCGAGCAGCTTCGCCGCGACGGCGCGCCCGCGCGAGGGGACCGCCGTGAGGTTGGCGAGGCGCCCGGCAGCACGCTCCTCGTCCACGGCGAGCCCACAGACGATGGCGGACATGAGCGGCATGAGGGCGCCGAGGAACTGGACGTAGGCGTCCGCGCCCAGCGCCGGGTCCCATCGGGTAACGGAGAAGTACTCGCCGCAGGCAAGACCGGCTGCCAGGCCGCAGACGAGGTGCACCGCCGTGAGCGGGGAGCGCGCCAGGCGCAGGGCCTCGGAGAGCAGGGCCCGCGGGAGAGTCATGCGCGGCGTCGGGTCGGAGAGTCGTGTCATGGCCATCATCTCTCCTCGGAGCGCGCGAACCAGGCCGCGCCCGCCGCCGTGAGCGCGGCGAACGCGAGCGCGCAGACCGCAAGGCCCGCCAGTGTGAGCATGCCGTCCGCCGCGAGCGCCCCGCCGAGCGCCATGTCCGCCGCGAGTGGCTCGCCGCTCGGCAGCACGGGGATGAAGCTCGTAGGGATGACCATGCTCGCCGACGGCGGGAAGAGCTGCGGCAGCGGCATCAGCGACCAGGCGAACCCACCCACGAGCTGCGCGGCGAGCGGGCAGAAGATGCCCGCGAGCATGCCGAGCCGCGCCGTGAGGAAGAGCCCTGCGGGGATCATCCACGCCGCGGTCACCGTGTTGACGAGCGCGCAGAGGAGCATCGTGAGCGTGCCCGCGACCGTGAGGCCCTGCGAGGAGAACGCCGATCCCGCGAGGTAGATGCCGAAGACCACGAGGTTCGAGAGCGCGCAGAGCGCGAGGCACCAGAGCGCCTTGGCCCACCAGGCGCGCCTTAGCGGGAAGCCCAGGCCCAGAAGCCCCCGCATCCGCGTGCGCGCGTCCGCCCGCGCGACGCACGCCACCACGAGCGAGAGAGACACGGGCAGGAAGAGCGCGTACCAGTAGTTCCACGCGCTGAAGATCTGCACGCCCCGGTAGGGCATCGCGCCGAGCAGCGGCATCGGCAGCGCCATGAGCACGGCCAGGCGAACCGGTGCCGCGTGGCGCGACTTCAGGGCCTCGGCGCGCAGGCACGCGAGCAGGCCGCCTTTCTCGCCCGTCATGCCGCCACCTCCCCGCGCGCTCGACGCCCCTCCCGGCAGACGCTCATGAAGAGTTCCTCGAGGTCCTGCCCGGACCGAAGCGCATCCTCGTAGGCGAGGCGCCCCCCGTAGATGATGCCGATGGTGTCAGCCATCTGCTGCACCTCGGAGAGGATGTGGCTCGAGACGATCACCGTCGTACCCGCCGCCGCGAAGCCGCGGATCTGGTCGCGCAGCTCCTCGATGCCGATGGGGTCGAGGCCGTTGGTGGGCTCGTCGAGCACGAGCAGGCGTGGCCGGGCGATCAGCGCCAGCGCGAGCCCCAGGCGCTGCCGCATGCCCATCGAGAAGCGCCCGGCGCGCTTCTTCCCGGTGTCCGCGAGGTCCACGGCGGCGAGCACCTCATCTACGCGACTCTCGGGAAGGCCCAGCAGCGTGGTGCGCACGCGCAGGTTCTCGCGCGCGGTGAGGTTGGGGTAGAGCGGCGCCTCCTCGATGAGGCTGCCGATTGCGTAGAGGTCCTCGCGACGCCAGGCGTGCCCGGCAAAGAGGATCTCCCCGGCCGTCGGCCGCAGCATCCCGCAGATCATCTTGAGCGTTGTCGACTTGCCGGCGCCGTTGGGGCCGAGCAGCCCGTACACCTCGCCCTCGCGGATATGAAGGCTCACGTCGGCCACGGCGTCCTGCGCCTGGTCGCCGCGGCCGAAGCGCTTGGTGAGCCCGCGCGTCTCGAGCATGTAACCCATGGGTTTATCCTTTCTCTTCCGGGCGCGCGGGCCGAGTCGCCGTGCCCGCGCGCCTTACCTTTCGGGTTCACCATCCATGGTGGGGCGCGTTTCTAACGAAGCTGTAACGGCCGTTGGGCTCTTTTGGCGCCAGCCCTTCTCGACCCGTACGCCACTCATGGTATGTTTATCGCGACAACAAGGACGGAGGTGCCCGTGGCACGCAATAAGTACCCGGAGGAGACGATCGAGAAGATTCTCGACGTTGCCGAGCGGCTCTTCGTGGAGCGCGGCTACGAGCACACCACGATGATCTGAAGAGCAATACGCTAAACCGAAAAAGGCAAACCCTGGAGACGTGATTTTCGCCATAACGAGCAAGAATATCGAAGATGTCTGCACACCATTGGCGTAGGAAGGGAAACAGCCGGTTGCAATCAGCGGACACTCTTGCGTGTATGCGACCGAAAGCATTATTCCGAGATACCTAGCATATTTAGCTACTGCTCAGGACTTTCAGATATCCAAACGAAAGGCGGCGAAAGGGACAAAGGTAATCGAAGCCGCGCCTGTGGACTTATCGAGGGTCGAGATTCCCGCCCCATCCATCGGCACCCAGCAGAAGGTCGTCGACATCCTCGACCGCTTCGACACCCTAACGAAATCGCTCACCGACGGTATCCCTGCCGAGATCGAGGCACGCCGGGAGCAGTACGGGTACTACCGCGATCGCCTGCTCGACTTCCCGCGCAAAGCGATCGGAACTGAATGGTCCGATGGAACCAGGGCTGCCGCTAAGGGCCTCCCAACGTTTGTTACGGTTGCGAACTCTTCGAGGGTCATATGGGCGGCGCGGCGGAAAATTGCGATTTGTCGACCTGGGCGACGAAGTCGGCGAACTCTTGCTGAAGCTCAAGGGGAGGCAAGGGAACCGTCATTCTCTTTAGATCTTCTTTGGTAATTGCCTCCCTTGTTGCTCCAGCCGCTCTTGAGCCGTTTAGCAGGAGTTTCTGATACGAATCACTGACCAGCACCGTGTTCAATAGCACCGGCAGCATCCGTTTTTGGTCGACTCTGACAATTGAGACATGCTGATTAACACGTCCACCAGCCAATTCATCCGGCAAAAGACATGAACGAGCAACCGAAGCGCCAGTAATATTCAGAAGCACGTCACCCTTCATCAGCGTGACGCCTTCTAGTTTTGCGGCTTGTTCATCATCAATATAAGCAAGGTCCTTCCACACGAAACGACCGTTGTGAACATTCATACTTCTGACCAGCGGAACACCTTCGGCCTTGTATGCCGTTTTGCCACCTCGTGGCGTTGCTCCGGAACCCAACTTGGTACAGAGGTCTTCAAGCCTAACGAAAGGCCATTTTTTACCATCGACCGGATCGCCAAATACCTCTACAAACCGTGATTTGACTTAACAGATATACCTTCTATGAGAGTCCCTTACGTTGT
>CAUAIH010000002.1:0-189426 GCA_958429025.1 uncultured Collinsella sp.
ATGGTATACGGGTGCACCATCGACGTCTTCAATACAGAAGATATCAGTGCGGAATATTCCGGAGAGAAGTCCCCGTCCCGCCCCCGGATTCCCTGCGTTTACGGCCTTGAGGCCGGCGGGCGGAGAAGGATGTGGTCGATAGGGATACGTGTCCCCTTCGCTGTTTCGCGCTTTGCGCGAAAGGCGCGTTGCTTTGGGATGGGTGGGGGACGTGGTTGCTTTGGCAACTGATCTCCGCCACAAATTACCCTTGGCATACTTGCGCGAGAACCTGCTCGTGCTACACTTGCAATTGCTGTTTCAGGGCGGGGTGGAATTCCCCACTGGCGGTAAATCGGGCGGTGTCAAAGGGACGCCGTGGCGCAGGCGAGGTGTCTGCGACCGAGCCGATGAGTCCGCGACCCGTGCGTGTGTTGGTTCGCATGCCGGCTGAACTGGTGAGATCCCAGTACCAACGGTTAGAGTCCGGATGAAAGAGGCAGGTGATCTTATGTCTGAACAGTCGCAGCATATCCATTTTGAGAACACGAATAGGTGGAGCACCAAACAGCTCGTTACCATGGCGTTGATGTGCGCCTTGGGCGCCCTGTTTATGTACGTGCAGCTGCCTATCCTTCCTTCGGCGCCGTTTTTGACGTATGACCCGTCGCTGGTACCGGCGATGGTGTGCGGGTTTGCGTATGGTCCTGGCGCCGGCACTGCTGTTGCCGCTATGGCTATCGTTATCCATGCGCTCACCACGGGTGACTGGGTCGGCGCGCTTATGAACCTGGTTGCCACGCTGGGCTACATTCTGCCTGCGGCTATCGTCTATCAGAAGATGCATACCTATAAGGGTGCCGTGATTGGCCTGGTGCTCGGCGTTATTGCCGCTACGGCGTTGTCTATGGTCGCAAACCTTACCATTGGCGTATGGTTCTGGTATGGCTCGGTCGATGTGATCGCCCCGCTCATGATTCCTGCCGTGCTGCCGTTCAACCTTATCAAGACCGTGCTTAACTCGGTGTTGACACTGGCGGTGTATAAAGCGGTCTCCAACCTCATCACGCCTAAAAAGGACCAGGTCAAAGGCCGCGCATGATTGAGTGTCGGGGCGTTTCCTTTAGCTATGACGGTGCCGTACCGGCGCTCGACGGCGTCGATCTGAATATCGAGGACGGCGAGTTTTTCTGCATCCTCGGTGGCAATGGGTCGGGCAAGTCGACGTTTGCCAAGCATCTGAATGCGCTGTTGCAGCCCGATGCGGGCACGGTACGCATCAACGGCATGGATGCGTCCGACCCCGAGCTGGTCTACGACATTCGTTCGACCGCGGGCATGGTATTCCAGAATCCCGACGACCAGCTGGTGGCAACGCTTGTCGAAGATGACGTTGCGTTTGGTCCCGAAAACCTTGGCGTGCCATCGGCGCAAATTGCGCAGCGCGTACGCGAGGCGCTGAAGGGTGTGGGCCTGGTGGGCTTTGAGCGCCACGAGACCCATGCGCTTTCGGGCGGCCAAAAGCAGCGCGTGGCGCTTGCCGGCGTGCTCGCCATGGAACCGCGCGTGCTCATATTGGACGAGGCTTCCTCGATGCTCGATCCGCGTGGACGCAAGGGCCTCATGAAGGCTTGCCGCGCGTTGCACGCTCGCGGCATGACCATCGTGATGATTACGCACTTTATGGAGGAGGCTGCCGAGGCCGATCGTGTCGCCGTGTTTCAGACGGGACGAGTTGCCATGCTGGGCACGCCCGATGAGATTCTGACGCGGGCGAATGAACTCGTTCAGCTCAACCTTGACATGCCAGAGTCGTGCCGTTTGGGCATGGCACTTCGTGCGGAGGGCGTGCCCGTTTGCGCGCAGGTACGTGAGGCGGATATGGTCGCCGAGATTGCGCAGGCTTATGCCGAGCGAAGTGGGGCAGGCATCGCGGGGCAGTCTTCCGTATCCCAGTCGGAAATCGCTGACGGCACTGTTCCGGTAGACAACGAGGGCAACGCGTCGGAGCCCGTCATCGAGCTATCCCATGTTTCGTACAGTTATTCGCTCAGTCCGCGCGAGCGCCGCCGCTGGCATAAGCGCTCGGCCACTGCGGGCAAATCGAGCAAACAGGCTCTCTGGGGAAACGACCCAAGCAGCCCGTGGGCGCTGCGCGATGTATCGCTGACGGTGCGTCGCGGCGAGTTCCTGGGCTTGGCAGGTCATACCGGTTCGGGTAAGTCGACGCTGGTCCAGCATCTCAACGGTTTGATTCGCCCCCAGGAGGGATCCGTTCGCGCGCTGGGGCTCGATCTGTCAAACAAGAAAGACGCCGCCGCGGTTAAGGCCAAGGCCGGCGTGGTGTTTCAATATCCTGAGCGTCAGCTGTTTGCCGAAACCGTGGCGCAGGACGTGGCGTTTGGTCCGCATAACCTTGGCTTGCCGCAAGATGAAGTCGACCGTCGTGTCGAGTCATCGCTCTCACGCGTGGGCCTCGACCTTTCCACGGTCGGCGACAAGAGTCCCTTTGAGCTTTCGGGCGGTCAGCAACGGCGTGTGGCATTCGCCGGCGTGCTCGCCATGGAGCCCGAAGTCCTGGTGCTCGATGAGCCCATGGCGGGGCTCGATCCGGCTGCCCGCAGGGATTTCCTAGGGCTCATCGATCGGCTCCATCGCGAGGGCCTGACCGTTGTCATGGTTTCGCACAGCATGGATGACCTGGCCAATTGCTGCGACCGCATCGTCGTAATGAACGAAGGCGCGGTGTTTGCCGAGGGAACCCCCGCGCAGGTGTTTGCGCATGCCGATGAGCTTAAATCAATCGGCTTGGGCGTTCCCGCCGCCCAGCGTATGGCGCTGGCGCTTACGGAGGCGGGCGTGCCGCTGCGCTTTGACGGCCTCTATACGGTTGAGTCGCTGACAGACGAGTTGGTGGACCTGCTAATCGGTTGCTCGGGCGGTCCTTCTAACGTCGCGGACATTGCTAAATTCAAGACGGTCGCGCGAGAGAAGGGCTGCTAATGGAGGCGTTTTCGTTTGGCAGCTACTATCCCGGCGATAGTGCGATCCACCGCCTGGACCCGCGAACTAAGTTGCTCTTGGGCTTTGTGTTTCTGATCACGACGCTGACCGTCGGCGGCTTCCGCGGACTGGCCCCTGTCGCAATGTTTGTCGTGCTGATCTATGCCGTGTCTCGGGTGCCGGTTCGTCGCGTTCTGTCGTCGATGGCGCCGCTGCTGGCAATCGTCGTCGTGGTCGCGGTGCTCAACTTGTTTACCGACCAGAGCGGGCGCATTCTGTGGCAGCTCGGCTTTTTGCAGATAAGCGAGGGCTCGCTGCATTCCGCCGCCTTTATGGCGTGCCGCCTGACCTTGATGATGGCCGGTATGAGCGCTATCACGCTCACCACGCCGACGCTCGACCTCACCGCGGGCTTTGAGCGCCTGCTCGCACCGTTTGCGCGTGTGGGACTTCCTGCGCACGAGCTCGGCATGATCATGGGTATCGCGTTGCGCTTTATGCCGCAGTTTGCCACCGAGATGAAGCAGACGGCGGACGCGCAGGCGAGCCGCGGTGCGCGCGTGACGGGGGGCCCGCTCGGCGGCGTGCGTATGCTCGGCAGTGTGGCGATCCCGCTGTTCACCGGCGTGTTCCGCCATGCCGAGACGCTGTCTGCTGCCATGGATGCACGCTGCTATCACGGCGAGCAGGGCCGCACGCGCCTGCATGCGCTTGCATTTGGCCGCGGCGATGCGTTGGCGGCGGTGGTGACGGCGTTGCTGCTCATCTGCGTCATCGTCATCAATCTTCAACTTGTTTAGGCGCGATTCGAGCGCAAGAAAGGGGTCCCTATGACCGACAACGACCGCACGGCTCAGCTTGAGCGCGCCTGTTCGTATCTCAGGCGCATTCCGGCGTGGTATCTGGCCACGACCGATGTGGCCGACGGGCATCAGCCTCGCGTGAGGCCGTTTTCGTTTGCCATGGTCGATGACGGTAAGTTGTGGTTTTGCACGTCGCGCGACAAGGATGTGTGGGCGGAGCTGAGCGCGAATCCCAAGTTTGAGCTCTCGGGCTGGAAGCCGGGGGAATGTTGGATCGTATTGACCGGCGAAGCCGCGCTTGAGGACGACGCAGTTGCGAGCGACAAGGTGCGTCAAGCGGGTTTTAAGCACATGGTGGGCATTGGCGAGGAACACGAGAGTGCCAACGACGGCCGCCTTGCTTTCTTTTCGGTCCGCAACATTGCTGCGCGCTTCTGTGATATCGACGGCAGCGAGGAGCGCCTGGAGCTCTAGCTCGCACGATCCAGGCTCCCAAACTAGCTAGTACAGGAGGAAACGTGGACGGATTGAATACGGTGCTGGAGTATCTGACGTCGGTGCCGGCGTGGTATCTGGCGACGAGCGTGGATGGGCAGCCGCATGTGCGTCCGTTCTCGTTTGCTCAGATTCAGGACGGTAAGCTGTGGTTTGTGACGGCGCGCACCAAAGACGTGTGGCAAGAGCTGCTGCAAAATCAGCGCTTTGAGGCCACGAGTTGGTGGCCGGGCCATGGCTGGCTCATCTTGCGCGGGCGTGCCGGCTTGGATGACCGGGCTTTAGACGAAATGCGCGAAGCCGGGTGGAAGCATCTAGAGCACCTGGGCGAGCACTATGAGGGGCCTAACGACCCCACGCTCGTCTTCTTTAGCGTCGAGGATCCCGAGGCTTTTATCTGCAATCACGACGAATGGGTGCCGGTCGAGCTCTAGCCAGCTGGCGCATCCTAACAACTTGGTTTTCGCATGGGCGGGCCCCGTATTGCCCGGCGCCGTTAGGAGCGCCGGTCAATACGGGGCCCGCTCCATTTGTCAATTCCTTCAAGCGAATGTGTCGGGAATGTTTCAATGCATGAATATGCAAGCCATTTACGTATTCATGCATCTTTTGGTGCTAAAGTTTCAACCCACTTCATAACGACCGCTGCGAAATGCGCATCGGTGCATAAATCGCAGACAAGGAGTCTGATATGTCTTTGAAGGTTGGAATCGTCGGCGCGGCTGGATATGCCGGAGCCGAGCTCATTCGCCTCGTGCTCGGCCATCCCGAGTTTGAACTTGTTGCCATTACGTCCAACGCCGATGCCGGCCAGCCGCTGTCCGCGGTGTATCCGAGCTTTGCTGGCGTGAGCGATCTGGTTTTCACCACGCATGACGCCCCCGAGCTCAAGAGCTGCGATGCGGTTTTTCTTGCCGTGCCGCACACGGCTGCCATGGCACAGGTGCCCGCGCTGCTTGCATCGGGCGTCTCCTGCTTTGATCTTTCGGCCGACTACCGTCTGAACGACGCGTCCGTCTTTGAGGCATGGTATGCCGCCGAGCACACGAGTCCCGAGCTGCTCAAGACGCGTGCTTTCGGCCTGCCCGAGCTGTTCTGCCAGGACTTGGAGACCGCTGCTTCCAGCCATGCCGCTGGCAGGCCCGTGTTGGTCGCCTGCGCCGGCTGCTATCCCACCGCAACGAGCCTCGCTGCCGCGCCTGCCGTGCGCGCCGACTGGGTTGCCCAGAGCGGCCCCGTAATCGTCGATGCCATTAGCGGCGTGACGGGTGCCGGTAAGTCCTGCAACGCCCGCACCCACTTTTGCAGCGCGGACGAGAACCTGGAAGCCTATGGCGTGGGTAAACATCGTCATACGCCCGAGATTGAGCAAATCCTTGGCTTAACCGATCGCGTCGTCTTTACCCCGCATCTGGCACCGCTCAAGCGCGGCCTGCTCTCCACGGTGACGATGCCGCTTACGCCGCAGGCTATCGATACCTTGACCCTTGAGGACGTTGTCGACTATTACAAGCAGTTCTACGCTGGACGCACCTTTGTGCGTGTGCTCGACGCCGGCCAGCAGCCCAAGACGGCTTCGGTCGTCGGAACCAACGCCGCCCAGATTGGCCTCGCGCTCAACAAGCGCGCGGGCGTGCTGGTGGCGACGGGCGCCATCGACAATCTGTGCAAGGGCGCTGCGGGCCAAGCGGTCCAGTGTGCCAATATCGTCTTTGGCTTTGACGAGCGACGAGGCTTGCCCACAGTGGCGTGCCCGGTGTAGCACATTCGATTGTTAACGATTTGGTAGTCGGGCATCGAGTGGGGCGCCACTCTTAAGCTGGTCTCATGATCACGACTGGCATGGCGCACCAACCGATGTCCGTTTTTTGTTTGACATAAGGAGTCATAAAGACGATGAATACCGAGCTGTTTGATATCAAGATTCGCGCCGTCGAGGGTGGCGTTACGGCAGCGGCCGGCTTTAAGGCCACGGGCATCCATGCTGGGTTCCGCAAGAACCCTGAGCGTCTGGATTACGCGCTCGTCGTGCCCGATAAACCCTGTCCCGGTGCTGGCGTGTTTACCACCAATCGCTTTTGCGCGGCGCCCGTGCAGGTGAGCCGTGCCAACCTGGGCGGTGCGGACAAGGGCTACGGTATCATCGCTGGTGTTTCAATCAACTCCGGCAACGCGAATGCCGCCACGGGCGAGACCGGCCTTGCCTGCGCGCGCGAGACCTGCAACATCGCATCGCAGGTTATCGGCTGTGAGCCCCAGCAGATTCTGGTTGCCTCCACGGGTGTGATTGGCCAGATTCTGCCGATCGACACGTTTGAGACCGCCATTCCTGCTGCCTACGAGGCGCTCTCAGCCCACGGTGGCGCCGATGCCGCTCGCGCCATCATGACGACCGACACGCACTCCAAGGAGTACGCCGTGTCCTACGTCAGTGAGGCCGCGGGTCATGCGGGCAATGTCTATACGGTAGGCGGAATGTGCAAGGGCTCGGGCATGATCATGCCCAACATGGCCACCATGATTGCAGTTATCACCACCGATGCCCCCGTCGAGCCTGCGGCACTTCATGCCCTGCTGCTCTCGACCGTCAAGCAGACCTTTAACAAGGTAACGGTCGATTCCGACACCTCGACCAACGACACCTGCATCATGCTTGCCTCCGGCGCCGCTGCCGCAGATGCCGAGCCTATCGTCGAGGGCTCCGATGCCTTTGGCGAGTTGGCATTTGCCGTGCACGAGGTGTGCGAGAGCCTGGCGCGCAATATCGCCGCCGATGGTGAGGGCGCATCCAAGCTTGTTACGGTCAACGTTACCGGCGCCGTGAACGACGAGGAAGCCGATATCGCCGCCCGTGCCGTTGCCAACTCGCCGCTCGTTAAGACCTGCATCGCCGGCCACGACTGCAACTGGGGCCGTGTTGCTATGGCGCTTGGCAAGTGCGGCGTGAAGTTTAATCAGGAAGACATTTCCATCGACATGATGGGCATGCCTGTCTGTCGCGACGGTCTGACTGTTCCCTTTGATGAGGACGAGGCTCTACGACGTTTCGAGGCGCCCGAGATCGTGATCTCGGCCGACCTGGGCGCAGGCGACGCGGCAACGACCGTGTGGACCTGCGACCTCACGCATGAGTACATCTCCATCAACGGCGACTACCGTTCCTAGATTCCGGGCACGCTGCGCATCTTGCCGCGATTGCGGACAGCGGAGCACGGCGCGATAACGATACGAAAGACGAGGCAGATTATGAAATTCGCACGCGATTGTCGTTCGAGCGAATCCAACGAAGCAACCGCGCAGCTGCTGTTCGAAGCGCTGCCGTGGATTAAGAACCTGACCGGCAAGACGGTTGTTATCAAATATGGCGGAGCCGCCATGGTTGATGAGCAGCTGCGCCGCGACGTGATGAGCGACATCGTTTTGCTCAAGATCATCGGTATGCGCCCCGTCATCGTGCACGGCGGCGGCAAGGCCATCAACGAGGCGCTGAGCCATTACGATATTCCCGTCGATTTTAAGAACGGCCAGCGCGTGACCACGCCGGCGACTATGGATATCGTGCGCGAGGTGCTGGGCGGTAAGGTCAACCAGGAGCTGGTCGCAGCGCTCAACCACCATGGCAACCTGGCCGTGGGCGTGTCGGGCAGCGATGCCGGCACGCTCATCGCCGAGCCGCTCGACCCCGAGCTCGGTCGCGTGGGCAAAGTGACGCACGTCAACACCGACTATATCGAGCGCTTACTCGATAGCGAGTACATCCCCGTCATCGCTACCGTCGCGGCGGGGGAGGACGGCGGTTTCTTCAACATCAACGCCGACACCGCCGCCGGTGCCGTTGCCGCGGCGCTCCACGCGCATAAGGCAATCTTTTTGACCGACGTCGATGGCCTGTACAAGGACTTTAGCGACAAGGACTCGCTTATCTCCAACCTAACGCTCGACGAGGTCAACGAAATGCTCTACGGCGGCGAGGTCGATAAGGGCATGATTCCTAAGCTGCGTGCGGCCGTCGATGCGCTTACCGGCGGCGTATTTCGTGCCCACATCATTAACGGTACCACGCCGCATTCGCTGCTCCTGGAGCTGCTGACCGATGCCGGCGTCGGCACCGTGATCCATTCCACCGAGACGGCTTACGAGTTCGATACGCATCCGCATCCGCTTTCGACGTTTGCTGCGCGTCTGACCGAAAACCTTGACGAGGTCGAGAAGCTTCAGACGGTCTAGCTGACCCGCAGCCGCCCCATTCCTGCACCCATAGCCCCGCGCCGTCTGGCGCCCAACGAAAGGCATCCCATGTCACTTGCAGCTCAGCAATCGCTTGAATCCCATTACGTTATGCATACCTTTGGCCGCTCTCCGGTCGAGTTTGTCGAGGGTCACGGCATGAAGCTCACCGGCGACGATGGCCGTGAGTACCTCGACTTTCTTGCCGGCATCGGCGTGTGCAGCCTAGGTCATGGCGACCCGGCTGTGCTCTCGGCGCTCGAGGCACAGACCAAAAAGCTCATGCATGTCTCCAATTACTTCTACATCGAGCAGCGCGGACAGGTCGCGGCGCTGCTGTCCAAGCTTGCTAACGACGACGTAGATGGTGCGCGCGTGCTTGCCGATGCCATTGTCGCCGGCGATGAGACCACGGCAGCTGCTCTTGGTGCCCCGGCTGCGGATGAGCAGGTTTGGGAGACCTTCTTTGCCAACTCTGGCGCCGAGGCCAACGAGGGCTCGATGAAGCTCGCGCGCCTGTACGCCAAGCGTGCCGGTAATGGCGGCAACACCATCGTGTGCATGCGCGGCGGCTTCCACGGCCGTACGCTCGAGACCATTGCCGCCACCATGCAGGATTGGCTGCAGGATAGCTTCCGCCCGCTGCCGGGTGGCTTTGTGGCCTGCACGCCCAACGATGTCGATGAACTGCGTGCGATCTTTAAGCAGCTGGGGAGCGAGATTTGTGCCGTGATGCTCGAGCCGATCCAGGGTGAGAGTGGCGTGCACCCCATGACCGAGGAGTTTATGGCGGCAGCGCGCGACCTGGCACACGAAGTGGGCGCCGTGCTTATCGCCGACGAGGTCCAGTGCGGTATCTTCCGCACGGGTAAGCCATTTGCGTTCCAAACCTATGGCGTGGAGCCCGACATCATGAGCCTTGCCAAGGGCATTGCCGACGGCGTGCCCATGGGTGCCGTCGTGGCAAAGAAGGGGATTGCCGACGTGTTTAAGCCGGGCGACCACGGCTCGACCTTTGGCGGTAGCTGCCTGGCCATCACGGCGTGTGCCGCGACGCTCTCCGCGCTCGTGCGCGGCGATTATGCCGACCATGCTGCCAAGGTGGGTGCCTATATGGAGCAGGCGCTGGCTAAACTTCCGCATGTGGTAGAGGTGCGTGGCCGTGGCCTGATGCTCGGCTGCGATTTGGATGATGCCGCGGGCGACGCGCATGATATTGTTGCCCGCGCGCTGGCCGCCGGTGCCGTGATTAACGCTACGGGTGCTCATACGCTGCGTTTCTTGCCGCCGCTCGTCTGCGAGGAAGCCGACGTGGACAGTCTGATCGAGATCCTGTCGGGTGTCTTGGTCTAACGCGGCGCAATAACTCAATTTGGACCGGGTTCCGGACTGCGAGCGTGCCCTATGTGGCATGATTCAGCGGTCTGGAGCCCGTTTTGCCTTAGATTTGCTAAGGCAGGGAGACCCGCTGGTCAAAAAACATTAAATATGAGTACTGCTACCGATTTGGTAGCAGCAATTTTGGACTAATAAGGCCAGATAGCAAGTCGAAATGGCGATGAATGCACGATTGTGATCTAACTGTTAGTCCTTATAATGGACATATGTTGCGTAACTTACGCAAACGCTATCTTTTTATATGTTGCAAGCAAAGTAGCAGTACTCATTTTTGCCATTATTTGGCCACGGCCTTTGTGACAGACGTGCTGGCGGGTTCGAATCCCATGAAATGGGCCCAAACAAAAACGGTCCCCTTTCGAGGACCGTTTCCAACTCAATGGTGGGCGATGAGGGGTGTCGCGTGCGGCTGACGCCGCCCGCTTTCGCTTCGGGCCTACGGCCCTCGCGTGCTGCGCTGGAAAACGCTTCGCGTTTCCTCAGCTCCGCACCCTGGCGGGTCCGAATCCCATGCACCGGGCCCAAACAAAAACGGTCCCCTTGCGAGGACCGTTTCCAATTCAGTGGTGGGCGATGAGGGATGTCGCGTGCGGCTTCGCCGCCCGCTCTCGCTTCGGGCCTGCGGCCCTCGCGTGCTGCGCTGGAAAACGCTTGCGCGTTTCCTCAGCTCCGCACCCTGTCGGGTTCGAATCCCATGCGCTGGGCCCAAAAAAGAAAGGCTCCCATTGCTGGGAGCCTATCAAATCAGTGGTGGGCGATGAGGGATGTCCGCGTGCGGCTCCGCCGCCCGCATCCGCTTCGTCGCTTCGCTCCTCGCGTGCTGCGCTGGAAAACGCTTCGCGTTTCCTCAGCTCCGCACCCTGGCGGGTTCGAATCCCATGCGCTGGGACCAAACAAAAACGGTCCCCTTGCGAGGACCGTTTCCAATTCGGTGGTGGGCGATGAGGGATTCGAACCCCCAGCCTTGTGCGTGTAAAGCACCTGCGCTAACCGTTGCGCCAATCGCCCGTGCGGAGAGAGTATAGCAAAACAATCGCCTCATTCACCTCATATCCATTAAAGGTAACTCGCGCGTGTCACAGCGGAGCTGATTCAGTTGAGATTGCCTGAACATTCCGCCCCTCTTTACGCCCTCGGGTATACTCAAAAGCTACTGATTCGATTTGATGCCCAGCAACAGCAGAGGGGATAGTATATGTGCGGTTTTGTCGGTTTTGTCGGTGGGACGGATAACCAATCCGAGGTGCTCACCAAGATGATGGACCGCATCGTCCATCGCGGTCCCGACATGGGCGGTCAGTTTATCGACGGCCGCGTTGCCCTCGGCTTCCGCCGCCTGTCGATCCTCGACCTGACCGAGGCTGGCGCCCAACCCATGGCCAACGAGGACGGTAGCGTCGTCATTGTCTTCAACGGCGAGATCTACAACTTCCAAGAACTCCGTTCCGAGCTCGAGGCCAAGGGCTACAAGTTCCACTGCGGCGCCGACACCGAGAGCCTCCTGCACGGCTACGAGGAGTGGGGCGAGGCCGTTCTCGATCGCCTGCGCGGTATGTACGCCTTCGTCATCTGGGACAAAAAGAAGAACAAGCTTTTTGGTGCCCGCGACATCTTTGGCATCAAGCCGCTCTACTACTATCCCATGGCCGATGCAGGCGACGGCGCTCCGGGCGTGCTCTTTGGTTCCGAGATCAAGAGCTTCCTGGACTACCCGCACTTCCACAAGGCGGTCAACAAAAAGGCTCTGCGTCCGTACATGACGCTGCAGTATTCGGCAACCGAGGAGACCTTCTTCGAGGGTGTCTACAAGCTGCCGCCGGCGCACTACTTTACCGTCGATATCCCGACCGGCAAGATGAACATCGAGCGCTACTGGGATTGCGATTACTCTGCCGTCGAGAAGCCGTTCGAAGAGTATGTCGATGAGCTGGACGAAGTCGTGCACGAGAGCGTCGAGGCCCATCGCATCGCCGACGTCAAGGTCGCGTCGTTCCTCTCCGGTGGCGTCGACTCCAGCTACATCGCCGCTTGCCTCATGCCCGACAAGACCTTCTCGGTGGGCTTTGACTACAAGAACTTCAACGAGACCAACTACGCCAAGGAGCTTTCCGATAAGCTCGGCGTCGAAAACGTTCGCAAGATGATCACCGCCGACGAGTTCTTCGGTGCGCTCGAGGACATCCAGTATCACATGGACGAGCCGCAGTCCAACCTGTCTTCCGTGCCGCTGTGGTTCTTGGCCGAGATGGCCCGCAAGGACGTCACCGTCGTGCTTTCGGGCGAAGGCGCCGACGAGCTCTTTGGCGGCTACGCCTACTACGAGGACACGGTCCCGGTGCGCAAGTACAAAAAGATGGTGCCGCTGCCCATCCGTCGCGCGCTCGGTAACCTGGCGCTGCATATGCCGTACTTCAAGGGACATAACTTCCTGGTCAAGGGTGCCGAGATCCCCGAGAAGTCGTTCCTGGGACAGGCTCTGGTATGGCCGGAGCGCGAGGTCGACGGCGTGCTCAAGCCCGAGTACAACACCGGCGATGGCGCCTTCGAGCTTGCCGCTCCCATCTATGCGCGCGTGAAGGGTCAGCCCGAGCTGGTCAAGAAGCAGTACCTGGACATGAACATGTGGCTCCCGGGCGACATTCTGCTCAAGGCCGACAAGATGTGCATGGCACACTCACTGGAGCTGCGCGTGCCCTTCCTGGACCGCAAAGTCATGGAGTTCGCCGAGCACATTCCCGACCGCTACCGCATCAACGAGAACGGCAACAAACAGGTACTCCGCCACGCTGCCAACAAATCGCTGCCCGATGAGTGGGCCACCCGTCCCAAGGTGGGCTTCCCGGTGCCGATTGTCTACTGGCTGCGCGAGCAAAAGTGGTACGACTATGTCAAGGAGTACTTCACCGCGCCGTGGGCAAGCGAGTTCTTCAATACCGACGAGCTCATGCACCTGCTCGATCTGCACTTTGCGGGCAAGGGCGATTTCCAGCGCAAGATCTATACGCCGCTCGTGTTCCTAGTGTGGTACAAGCGCTTCTTTATCGACGAGGGCCAGCCTTCTGTTCAGGCTGCCTAGCCTCGGCTTACGAACGCCTGCGCGTAACGGCTCCTCCGGGAGCCGTTTTTGCGTGGGTGCGTTTCAGTTACTATAAAAACCGTCCCTGCCAAATGGCTGAGAAAGGTGAAAGATGCACCATTCGGATTCCGCGACCGTGACCACGGTCGATACGCTTGCCAAGCTTCTCGACGTGTGCGGCGAGCTGCGCGCATCAGAGCAGGTTGACGAGCGTGCCGTGACCGGCTGCTCGTTTGATTCGCGCGTGGTCTCGGCAGGTGACGTGTTCTTCTGTAAAGGTGCTGCCTTTAAGCCCGCGTTTTTGAGCATGGCGCTCGATGCAGGCGCCGTCGCATTTGTGTGCGAGGAGTCGCTGGTCGAGTCTCTGGAGCCGCTGGCGAAGGAGAGCAGTGCTGCGATGCTGGTTGTTGATAGCGTTCGCACGGCCATGGCCCTGTTGCCGCCGGAGGTCTACGACCGTCCCGACCACGACGTCAAGATCGTGGGCATCACCGGCACCAAGGGAAAGACCACGGCCGCTTTTATGCTCCAGTCGATTATCAAAGCGGCGGGCGAGTCCTGCGGCATGATCGGCTCGGTGAGTACCGACGATGGTATCGAGTGCTACGAGAGCACCAATACTACGCCCGAGGCCCCCGAGGTCTGGCGCCATATCGCCAACTGCCGCACGTCCGGTCGCAAGTCCATGGTCATGGAGGTCTCGAGCCAGGCGCTCAAGTACCAACGCGTCGAGAATCTGCCGTTTGACGTGGCGTGCTTCCTCAACATCGGCCGCGACCACATCTCGCCGATCGAGCACCCGACCTTCGAGGATTATTTTGAGAGCAAACTCAGGATCTTTGACCAGGCAAAGACCGCCGTGGTGAATCTGGGCACCGATGAGGTTGACCGTGTGCTAGAGGCAGCGTCGACGGCCGAGCGCTTGGTGACCGTTGGCGTCGAGCATCCCGAGGCAAGCCTGTGGGCGAGCGATGTCCGCATGCTCGGCTTTAACATTGAGTTCAACTTGCACGGCATGAGCGCCGACGAGTCCGAGGCGGGGGAGAAGGTCCTGCTGGGTATCGCGGGCGACTTTAACGTGGAGAACGCGCTGGTCGCTATCGCCGCTGCGCGCGAGATCGGCATCGGTATCGAGGCTATCAAGAAGGGCCTCTCAAAACTGCGTGTGCCGGGCCGTATGGAGGTCGTGGAGTCGAAGGACGGCCGCGTGATTTGTGTCGTCGACTACGCGCACAACCAGCTTTCGTTCCGCTCGCTTTTCTCGTCGGTCAAGCGCGCGTTTCCCGCTAGTCCGGTCATTGCGGTGTTTGGCGCTGCCGGCGGCAAGGCGCAGGAGCGCCGCGAGCAGCTTCCGCGCGAGGCCGCACCGTATTCCGACCTGATGATCTTTGCCAATGAGGACCCGGCTCACGAGGACCCGATGAAGGTCTGTCGCGAGCTTGCCGAACATGTTCCCGACGATACGCCGAACAAGATCATCCTCGATCGCGAAGCCGCTGTGCATGCGGCGTTCAAGGCGGCGCGCGAGGAGTACGTCAACCCCGATGCTCCCACCATTGTCTTGCTGCTGGCAAAGGGTGACGAGGAGCTCATGCACGTGGGCGACGAGTTCGTGCCCATCGAGAGCGACCTTTCGCTGGCCAATCGCCTGATCGATGTTGCCCAGTTTGACTAATGAACCATGATGGCGGCGGCGCCCTGAGTGCGCTGTCGCCATAAGCGTGTTCCCTCAATCAAAACATGCCGTCCAAGTCCAAACCCTTCTACGTAAACGGAGTAACCATGTCCCACAATACCCTGCCGACCGTCGCCGAGCTTTCGGGCGAGATGCGCGAGCGCTTGGCCAAGGTCAAGTACGTCTTTACCGACCTGGATGCCACGATGCTTGCACCCGGCTCGTGCGTGCTGCGCGACAACGACGGCAACCCCTCGACCAAACTCGTCGAGGCCGTCGTGGCGCTCGCTCGCGCTGGTATTCAGGTGGTTCCCACCTCGGGCCGCAACCGTACCATGATCCACGAGGACGCGCGCGTGCTCGGCCTCAACTCCTACATTGGCGAGATGGGCGGTCTGGTCATGTACGACCTTAAAGCCAACGATTGGGAGTATCTGACCGGCGACATGCCCTACGACTCCTCTTGCGGCCTCACGCCGCACCAGGTGATCGAGCAGACCGGCGTGTGCGAGAAGATCCTCGCCCGCTGGCCGCACAAGATCGAGTATCACAACGACATGTCGACCGGCTACAAATACCGTGAGGTCACCGTCGGCATGCGCGGCGATGTGCCCGACGATGAGGTTCAGGCCATCCTGGACGAGGCCGGCTGCGGTCTGATCTGGGCGTGCAACGGCCATCTGACTCACCTGTCCAAGCCGACGACGCTCGAGCTCGATCGCGTCGAGGACGGCCGCGCATTCAACATCAATCCCGCGGGTCTCAACAAGGGCGTCGCCATTGCGCGCTTCTGCGAGCACCTAGGGATCGAGCGCGAGGAGACGTTGGCGCTCGGCGATTCCGAGTCCGACTTCTACATGGCCGATCACGTGGGCACGTTCTGCCTGGTCGAGAATGGCCTGACGAGCGCCGGCGCGCCTGAGTTCCTGGCTGCTTGCGAGAACGCTTTCGTTACGCGTGGCAAAATTATCGACGGTTGGGCGGCGACGGCAGAGCTGCTGGTCGCGGCGCGTTCGTAGCGCGGCGTCGCCGCACTTGGACATGTCTTTTCGAGAGAGACTGGTGAGGTAATGTCCGATATCGAGAATCCGGCAGGCGACACGCGCCCGATTGGCGTGTTCGATTCTGGTTTGGGCGGTCTGACGGTTGCGCGCGCCATCGCGACGGCGCTGCCGCACGAGTCCGTCTACTACTTTGGCGACACCAAGCGCTGTCCCTACGGCACGCGCACCGAGGATGAGGTGCGCTCGTTTGCGTTGCAGGCGGGTCGTTGGCTTTCGAAGCACGACGTCAAGATTATGGTCATCGCCTGCAACACGGCGACCGCTGCGGCCTTGCGTCTGGCCCAGCAGGTGCTCGACGTTCCCGTGATCGGTGTGATCGCGCCGGGTGCCCGTGCAGCAATCAACAGCACGCGTACGCGTCGCGTGGGCGTGCTCGCCACCAACCTCACCATTCGCTCGGGCGCCTACACGCGCGCCATTCAGGATCTGGATGCCGGCGTCGATGTATACGGCTGTCCTGCCTCGAGCTTTGTCGAGGTTGTCGAACACGAGCTAGCCTCGGGTGCACACCTGCAGGAACAGTGGCTTGAGAACGAGGACATCTTCGATACGCCTGCCGTGCGTGCGCTGGTGGGTGCCACGGTTGAGCCGCTGCGCGACCACGGTATCGATACCGTGGTGCTTGGCTGTACGCATTTCCCGCTGTTGGTGGGACCTATCCGCCATGCGCTGGGGCCTGGGGTGCGCGTCGTGAGTTCCGCCGAGGAGACCACGCGCGAGCTGACCGATATCCTCACGCGCCGCGAGCAGCTGGCGGGCGACGCCGCCGAGCCGCAGCATCGTTTTGCCACGACGGCCGATAACATTGCCGAGTTTGCGGTGGCGGGTAGCTTTATCTTTGGTCAGCCGCTCAAGAGCATCGAACATATCGATATCGATGAGCTGAAATAGATGTGAGGCAGCCGCCAAAGCCTTCGCCACATATTTTGCCGAAAGGATATTTCTATGGAGTATATGCAGGTCAACCGCGCCAACGGTCGCGCCGCCAACGAGTTACGCCCCGTTAAGCTCACCCGTGGCGTCATGAAGCACGCCCACGGCTCGTGTTTGGCCGAGTTCGGCGACACGCGCGTGCTGTGCGCCGCCACTATCGAGGAGGGCGTGCCGGGCTGGCGAAAGGGCGCCAAGGCCGGCTGGGTGACCGCGGAATACGCCATGCTGCCGGCGTCGACCGGCAAGCGCTGCAAGCGCGAGCACGCCAACCGCAAGGGCCGCTCCATGGAGATCGAGCGCCTCATCGGTCGCAGCCTGCGTACCGTCGTCAATATGAAGGCACTCGGCGAGTACACCGTTACCGTCGACTGCGACGTGATTCAGGCAGACGGCGGCACGCGAACGGCGAGCATTACCGGCGCCTGGGTGGCACTGCACGACGCCCTTGCCATGTGGGTCGAGGCGGGCAAGATCGAGCGCATCCCGCTTATCGGCCAGGTGGCTGCCATTTCCATGGGCGTTGTCGACGGCAACACCCTGCTCGACTTGGATTATTCCGAGGACAGCCATGCCGAGGTCGACATGAACCTCGTCGCCACCGACGCCGGTGAGATGATCGAGCTCCAGGGTACCGGCGAGCAGGCGCCCTTCGACCGTAAGCGCCTCAACGCCCTGCTCGACCTGGGCGACAAAGGTATCGCCGAGCTCATCGAGCTTCAGCGCCAAGCCCTCGCCTAACCTACCAAAAAGGGACAGGTTTAATTTGGTAGGTTTCATCTGCGGAGACGTCTAGACACAAGACTGCCGTTGATTGAGAGGGGAGAGGCAGAGGCCCTCGTCGCCCTCGGCGCGGCATTGCTATAGAGACAAGGAGGCCACTCATGGCACTTGAGAAGATCGACATTGACACTCTCGACCCGGCGGCGACCATCGTCGTGGCAACGGGCAACGCCCATAAGCTCACCGAGATCGAGGCCATTTTGGGCAAGGTTATGCCCGAGGTTCGCTTTGTGGCGCTCGGCCAGCTGGGCGATTTTGAGGACCCCGAGGAAAACGGCACGACGTTTTTGGAGAACGCCATCATCAAGGCGCAGGCTGCCGTCGAAGAGACGGGGCTCATGGCCATTGCCGACGATTCGGGCCTGGTCGTCGACGCGCTGGACGGTGAGCCCGGTGTGTATAGCGCACGCTACGCGGGCGTTCACGGCGACGATGCCGCCAACAATGCCAAGCTGCTCGTGAATCTGAATGGCGTGGCAGATGAGGATCGTACCGCGCGCTTTATGAGCGTCGTTGCGCTCATCGACACGGACGGCTTGGTCACCTATGGCGAGGGCGTCTGCGAGGGCGTTATCGCGCACGAGGGCCGCGGCGATCACGGCTTTGGCTATGACCCGCTGTTCCTGCCGGTCGACACGCCGGGCAAGACCATGGCCGAGCTCACGGCGGACGAGAAGAACGCCATCAGCCATCGATTCCACGCGCTCGAGCATCTGTCCGCCAAGCTGACGGGCGAGGAGTAGGCCATGCGTGCGGTGGTGCAGCGCGTGCTCAACGCCGGCGTGACGGTCGACGGCGAGTGCGTGGGCCGCATTGGACGCGGCTACCTGGTGCTGCTGGGTGTGGGCCATGGCGATACGCGTGCCGAGGCCGACAAGCTGTGGGGCAAGCTCCGCGGGCTGCGTATCAACGAGGACGAGAACGGCAAGACCAACTTGGCGCTTGCCGATGTCGACGGCGAGGTGCTCGTGGTGTCGCAGTTCACGCTGTTCGCTGACTGCCGCCACGGTCGCCGTCCGTCGTTTACGGATGCCGGCGCACCCGATGTTGCCAACGAGCTCTACGAGTACTTCCTGACGCTCGTTCGTCAAGATGTCGAACACGTGGCGCACGGCATCTTTGGCGCCGATATGAAAGTCGATCTTGTCAACGACGGCCCATTCACCATCGTCTTGGACACCGACAACCTTTAGGTTACGCGGTTTTACCAAACCGCGTAACAACTGGTCATGCGAGGTTGTCGTCTGGTACGTATTTGGGACGGGGCTTATTTAGCTACTTGCGTATGGCGGCAGCAGGGTGCTATAGTATTAGAGTTTTGTCTATCTTAGGGGTATTATCCCCTTTTTGAATTGCACCTTCTGGAGGCCCTGTTCATGGAAGAGATGGAAGTCAATCACGTCGACGACATCCACGAGAAGCTGACCGATATGGTGGGCGATCGCGTCAAGGTGAAGGCCAACATGGGCCGTACCCGCGTCGTCGAGCGCATGGGCACCATCAAGAGCGTCCACCCGGCCGTCTTCATTGTCGAGGTCGACGAGCGTCGCGGCCGCAAGTCGCGTCAGTCCTACCAGTATATCGATGTCCTCACCGGCCAGGTCGAGTTGTTCGACCCCGAGAGCGGCGAGCATATCTTTACCCCGCTCGGCAATCAGCTCGAGGAGCATTAACGGTGACCGATCGGTCCCTGACTCTTTCCGCGCCGGCAAAGATTAACCTCTACCTGGGGGTTCATACCGAGCGCGATGACCGCGGCTACCACAGGGTCGATTCCCTGATGGCAGCCGTCGGTCTTTCCGATACCGTGACGGTCACGCCGGCGCAGGCGCTGACCGTCCAGACGGTTCCGGCATCAGATTTTCTCATGCAAAAGAATACGGCGTATCGGGCTGCGGTTGCTATGGCCGAGCATTATGGTCGCGAGGCAAACATCTGCGTGACGATTGAGAAGCGCATTCCATTGTGCGCCGGCTTGGGCGGCCCCTCGACGGATGCGGCCGCGGTCATTGTCGCCTTGGCGGAGCTCTGGGGCATTGATCGCACCGACCCAGCGCTCGACGATATTGCGCGGGGCATTGGTGCCGACGTCCCGTTCTTTTTGCATGCGAGCCCTGCGTTTTACGTAGGTGGGGGAGACGTGCTGGCAACTGAGTACCCCGCGCTGCTCGCGACGCCCGTCGTACTGGTTAAGCCGCGCGAGGCAAGCGTTTCGACAATTGAAGCCTATCGACGTTTTGACGAGGCTCCGGTGCCTGCGGACAAGCCCGGCGCGATAGCTTCTGCATTGCGTGCTGGTGATGCCGAGACGGCATATGTGCTCATCCATAACAACCTAGGTGTCATTTCCGCACAGATGGAGCCGCAGATTCAAACGGTTCTCGATTGGCTGCGTAAACAGGACGGCACCGTTGCTGTAGATGTGTGCGGATCGGGCGCCTGTTCGTTTGCCATTTGTGGCACCGCCGCCACGGCCGAAAGGCTTGCCGATGCTGCCCAGCAAAATGGCTGGTGGGCCTGCGCGACTGAGCTTATTCCCAACACGGTTCAAATCGACGCTTCAAAGAAATAAAAATTTCTCTAGCACGCGGCGAAAATCTTTGTTACTATAGTCGAGCTAACGGGTTGTGGCTCAGTTTGGTAGAGCACTGCGTTCGGGACGCAGGGGTCGCTGGTTCAAATCCAGTCAACCCGACCAGAGCATGAGGAGGGACCGCTTCTTGCGGTCCCTTTTTTTAGCTAGTGTTGTGATACCGCGATACCCGCGGTATACTCATTCGAGCTTGTCTCGCTGTATTGTGGAGGTCTACATGTTTGGACTGAGGGCTCCTGAGCTCATCATTATTCTCGTCGTTGTCCTGATTATCTTCGGGCCCAAGAACCTGCCGAAGCTCGGCAAGTCCCTCGGCTCTACCGTCAAGAATATCCGTGAGGGTATGGAGGGCGACGATAAGGCCGAGACCAAGCAGGCCGAGGAGGTCGTGGTCGAGCAGTCCGAGGAGGACAAGGAGATCGCTGAGCTCGAGGCCAAGCTCGCTGCTGCCAAGAAGAAGCAGGCAGAGGACAGCGACGCGGACGCAGAGTAGTCCCATCCCTTTGGGGTGAGCACCTGACCGGCTTGCCCGCAGGCTAGCCGGTCTTTTTTGTTTTGTTGACAGTTGATTGTTGATCAGAGTTGGGGAGATATCCGTATGGACGCAAGCCAGATCGTACTGACCGCTGAGGGCCGCCAGAAGCTCGTCGAGGAGCTCGCTTGGCGTGAGGGCGATTACGCCAAGGAGATCGTCGAGGACATCAAGGAAGCCCGCGCGTTCGGCGACCTTTCGGAGAACTCCGAGTACGACGCCGCCAAGGACAAGCAGGCCCAGAACGCCGCTCGTATTGCCGAGATCCAGGCCATCCTCGCCAACGCTCAGGTTGCTGCCACCACGGGCGACCTGACCGTCTCCATCGGTTCCACCGTTTCGCTGATTGATCCCAACGGCGAGGTCATGGAAGTCACGCTCGTCGGTACCACCGAGACCAACTCGCTCGAGCACAAGATTTCCAACGAGTCTCCGGTCGGTCACGCCATCATCGGTCACGGCGAGGGCGACTCCGTCGAGGTCGTTACGCCTTCCGGCAAGACTCGCGTCTACACCATCGCCAAGATCGCACGCTAGACCACGGTCCCGCGTAAAGGTATGTTTTCGCTCCCTGGGACCGAATCCTGGGGAGCGTTTTAGTTTGAGGAGCTAACTTATGGCAGAGAAACAGAACGCCGCCGATCAGGCATCGACGCTCAACGACGAGCGCGCCACCCGCCTGGCCAAGCGCGCCGCCCTGTTCGAGGCGGGCCAGAACCCCTATCCTGAGCACTCTGAGCTTGAGGACTACGTCGTCGATATCGAGACTAAGTACGCCGATCTTGCCGATGGTGAGGACACCGAGGATGTCGTGAAGATCGCCGGCCGTGTGGTCGCCAAGCGCGGTCAGGGCAAGATCATGTTCATCGTCGTGCGCGATGCGACTGCCGAGATTCAGCTGTTCTGCCGCATCAACGACATGGACGAGGCTGCCTGGAATACGCTCAAGGCCCTCGACCTGGGCGACATCCTGGGCGTGACCGGCGTGGTCGTGCGCACCCAGCGCGGTCAGCTTTCCGTTGCCCCTAAGAGCGCGACCCTGCTTTCCAAGGCCGTTCGTCCGCTGCCCGAGAAGTTCCACGGTCTTTCCGACAAGGAGACCCGCTATCGCCAGCGCTACGTCGACCTGATCGCCAACGACGACGTTCGCGAGACCTTCCGTAAGCGTTCGCAGATTCTCTCCACCTTCCGTCGCTTTATGGAGTCCGACGGCTACATGGAGGTCGAGACCCCCATCCTGCAGACCATCCAGGGCGGCGCTACTGCCAAGCCGTTCATCACTCACTTCAACGCGCTCGATCAGGAGTGCTACCTGCGTATTGCCACCGAGCTGCACCTCAAGCGCTGCATCGTCGGTGGTTTTGAGCGCGTGTTCGAGATCGGCCGCATCTTCCGTAACGAGGGCATGGACCTTACCCACAACCCCGAGTTCACCACGATGGAGGCCTACCGTGCCTTCTCCGACCTCGAGGGCATGAAGGCGCTCGCCCAGGGTGTCATTAAGGCAGCTAACAAGGCCATCGGCAACCCCGAGGTCATCGAGTACCAGGGCCAGACCATCGACCTTTCTGGTGAGTGGGCCAGCCGTCCCATGACCGACATCGTCTCCGACGTGCTCGGCAAGCAGGTCACCATCGACACGCCGGTCGAGGAGCTTGCTGCCGCCGCGCGCGAGAAGGGCCTGGAGATCAAGCCCGAGTGGACTGCCGGCAAGATTATCGCCGAGATTTACGATGAGCTGGGCGAGGATACCATCGTCAACCCGACCTTCGTGTGCGATTATCCCATCGAGGTCAGCCCGCTCGCTAAGCGTTTTGAGGACGACCCGCGTTTGACTCACCGCTTTGAGCTGGTCATCGCCGGCCACGAGTACGCCAACGCATTCTCCGAGCTCAACGACCCGGTCGACCAGGCTGAGCGCTTTGCTGCCCAGATGGCCGAGAAGGCCGGCGGCGACGATGAGGCTATGGAGTATGACGAGGACTACGTGCGCGCCCTCGAGTACGGTATGCCTCCCGCGGGCGGCATTGGCATTGGTATCGACCGCGTGGTCATGCTGCTTACTAACCAGGCTTCTATCCGCGACGTCCTGCTGTTCCCGCACATGAAGCCCGAGAAGGGTTTCCAGTCCGGTGCCGCTGCCGCCAAGGCTGCCGAGGCCGGCAACGCCGCGAGCCCATTCGTTACGTCGCTTAAGCCCACGCTCGATTACTCCAAGATCGCCGTTGAGCCGCTGTTTGAGGAGTTCGTCGACTTTGATACCTTCTCCAAGAGCGATTTCCGCGCTGTGAAGGTCAAGGCATGCGAGGCCGTCAAGAAGTCCAAGAAGCTGCTGAACTTTACGCTCGACGACGGTACCGGTACCGACCGCACCATCCTCTCCGGTATTCACGCTTATTACGAGCCCGAGGACCTGGTCGGCAAGACCTTGCTCGCCATCACTAACCTGCCTCCGCGCAAGATGATGGGTATTCCCAGCTGCGGCATGCTGATCAGCGCTGTCCACGAGGAGGAGGGCGAGGAGCGCCTCAACCTGATCCAGCTCGACGCCTCCATCCCCGCCGGCGCAAAGATGTACTAACTAGTTACGCGGTTCTACGAACCGCGTAACGGCTCGACGCTGCGCGGGCCGCATTTGGACAATCTGACGTTCAACTTCAAGGGCGCGACCAGAAGGTCAGCGCCCTTTCGTTTCACGTCACCTTGTCTCAAATGCGGCCCGCTCGCTGACGTTGCCAATACATCGATGTAGTCATTGGGGACGTTCTTAAACGACTACCCACGGCTATTGCGCGCATGGTTCGCATGACAGCCGTCTCTTTTATGTTTCCTTTAGCCGTCGCTGTCTAGGATGGGGGTTAGTCGATAGGAAGGGAGCACCGGGATGGACGACGCGAGCGAGCGCGCAATCGAAGAGGACATGCTCGATCAGTTCAACTACTTTGATGATGAGGACGAGGAGCTGATCGACCGTCGCGAGCCAGCGCCGCTTGATTCCTTTGATCTGGTCGATGAAGAGCCCGACGAGGACGAGGGCGAATCGGCGGAGCCCTCACAGCCTTCGCGCCTTAACTCGCTGCTTTCGAGAGCCCCCATGCACCACGGCGTTCGTGCCGGCGCGCTCCATATGAAAACTGACTGGCACCAGATCGTGACGGCAGGCGATGAGCTTGCCGTCGATGCGCCGCTCACCGATAAATCATCCATCATCTGCCGCACCGGCATGCTTATGCTGGCAAGCGGAACGGGTGCCTGGCGCGTGCGCGATACCATGAATCGTGTTGCCGCCGTACTCGGTGTCACCATCCACGTTGACTTAAGTCTTCTGTCGTTTGAGTGCACCTGCATCGAAGATGGTCACTGCTTTAATGAGGTCGTCAGCTTGCCCACAACGGGCGTCAATACCCATCGCATTTGGATGATGGAGAGTTTCCTCAAGGAAATCGAGACCTATGGTCGTCGCTTCACGGTGCACGAGTATCACGAGATGCTCAAGACCGTTGAGAGTTCAAAACCTGATTACGCGCCTTGGCAACAGGGCCTTGCGGCGGCCTGCGCCTGTGGCGCCTTCGTTTTTTTGCTCGGCGGCGGCCCTATCGAGATGGCCTGCGCGTTCGTGGGCGCGGGTGTCGGCAACTTTGCCCGCTCCCATATTCTCAAGCAAGGCCTTGGTCAGTTCAGCGCGCTGACGACCGGCGTTGCGCTCGCTTGCGTTTCGTATCTGCTGGCATTGCTCGGCCTTGGCCAGGTCATACCGGGGGCAATGTCGCACCAAGAAGGCTATATCGGCGCCATGCTCTTTGTGATTCCCGGCTTTCCACTCATTACGGCAGGCCTCGACATCGCTAAGCTCGACATGCGAAGCGGTATCGAGCGCCTTTCATATGCCGTATCGATTATTGTGATGGCGACCCTCGTAGGTTGGATGGTTGCCGAGTGTGTTGGCCTAGCGCCGGACGACTTTGCCCCACTGGGCCTTTCGCCGCTTGCCCTTACGCTCCTGCGCGTGGTGATGAGCTTCGTTGGCGTATTCGGCTTCTCGGTGATGTTCAACAGCCCGGTAAAGATGGCCGCGGCAGCTGGGTTGATCGGCGCCGTGTCCAATACCCTGCGTCTGACCCTTGTCGATGCGCCGACGATGATTCCCTTCCTGGGCCTCAGCACGGGAATGCCTCCCGAGGCAGCAGCGTTTATCGGCGCGCTGGTATCGGGGCTGCTCGCAAGCTTGGCTGAAGTCAAGCTCACCTACCCGCGCATCGCCCTCACGGTGCCTTCGATTGTCATTATGGTGCCGGGCTTGTATCTGTATCGCTCGATGTATTACATGTGCACCTTCGACACGGTCAATATGCTCGGCTGGTTTGTGCGCGCAGTGCTCATCGTAGCGTTTCTGCCCGTTGGACTGGGTGTGGCGCGTACGCTCACCGACCCTCGCTGGCGCCACACCAGCTAATTGGTACAAGGGGGACAGGTTACTTTGCACCAAATGAGTTGCGGTGAAATAGGGACTGAATTGCTGCTTAAAGGGTCAAAACAGTCCGTATTCCACCGCAACTTATGGGGTCGGGGGATTATCGGTGCCCTGCATCTTCATAAACTCAACGCTTACGAAGCGCATGCGTTTCGTGCTAGGCTGGTTCCACCACATAAGTAGTCGCAGACGCGCGTACCACGGGCGGGCGAGATGAAGTTCCAACAGCTCCATCTTGCCCGCCCGTTTTTGTTGCGTGGCGCCGCGGTACAACACAGAGAGGAATCTGCCCTTTATGCCTATCAACAAACGAGAGAGCCTGCTGTTCACCTTTATCATGTGCTTTTGCATGGTGCTCTGGATGAGCATCTACAACGTTGCCCTGCAGCACGGGGCCATCAACGGCGAGGTCGTTGCCACTGCGTGGCTCGGCTTCCCCGTTGCCTACATTTTTGCCATGTGCTGCGACTGGTTCGTCGCCAGCCCGCTCGCCAAGGGTTTCGCCTTTAAGTACTTGGTCACGCCGGGCAAGAGCTCGCCACTTGCCATGACGCTCGCCGTCAGCTCCTGCATGGTCGTTCCCATGGTCATCATCATGTCGCTGTACGGTGCCTGTGAGGGTCTGACGCACATGCCCGGCGGCATCCTTGCGAACCTGTATTCCGTGCCCGCGATCTGGATGATCAACATCCCGCATAATTTTGTGATGGCGCTGCCGTGGAACCTTTTGGTAGCCGGTCCGATTTCCCGCTTCGTCTTCCGTCGCGCCTTCCCTGTGGGGACGGTTTTCGAGGAGGAGCATGCCGAGCTCTTGGAGCAGGCTATGGCTCCTGAGTGCGAGTAGCTCGCTTAGGGATCTGCTGAGCGCGGGCGACTTGCTTGGTTGGAGCCCTAAGCGTGGATAGCTCTCTCGGCGACATCGCGGGCGTGAGCGGTGCACATGACCGGAGGGCCCGTGCTGCTCCGTTGCCCGACGTGCTAGCGCGCAGAACAATCTGTTGGTGCATTCGGCGGCTGCTGAAGCGTTTCGGCAGCCGCTTTTTATACGGAGTTTAAATACAACAGTCTGTTGTATTACGTAGAGTGGTATATCTCTAGCGGGAAAAATGCGAGAGACGGAGCATTATGGCGTTGCTAGTAGGACTGGACGTAGGGTCGACGACGACCAAAGTTTACGCGATGCACGAGGATATGACCGAGGCGTGGTGGGGATATCGCCGCCACGGGGCGTGTCAGACAGCGAGCGTGCGCGCCATGCTCGGCGAGCTCGCCGAGCGCTTTCCCCATGAGTCACTGCGCGTTGCGGTGACCGGCTCGGGTGCGCGCGATATCGCGACCGCGCTGGGCGCCTCGTACGTTCAGGAGGTGGTCGCCAACGCGCTCGCGATCAGCAGGTTCTATCCGCAGACGCGCTGCGCCATCGAGCTGGGCGGCCAAGACGCCAAGATGATCTTCTTCCGCACCAACGATAAGGGAGACATCGAGGTTGCCGACATGCGCATGAACGGCTCGTGCGCAGGCGGTACCGGTGCATTTATCGACGAGATGGCAAAGCTCATGGGGGTCGGCACCGAATCGGGCGAGTTCGAGCAGCTCGCAAGCCGGGGAACGACCGTCCACGAGGTCTCGGGCCGCTGCGGCGTGTACGCAAAGACCGATATCCAGCCGCTGCTCAACGAGGGCATTCCTACCACCGACCTGGCGCTTTCGGCGCTTCACGCGGTCGCCCGCCAAACGATCGGCGGTCTGGCCCAGGGTATCGACATCGAGCCGCCGGTAATCTTCGAGGGCGGTACGCTCGCCTACAACCCCACACTGGTCCGCGTGTTCCGGGAGCAACTGAATCTATCGGACGATCAGGTTATCGTCCCGCGCGATCCGCAGATCATGGTCGCGCGCGGTGCCGCCCTGTCGCTGACCGACATGTTCGCATCGTCCCAACCGATCGACCTTCCCGACGCTTTTGTCCGGCTGGATAAGCTCGAGACGGTCGCGCCCGCAAGCGGGGAGGGACGTCTTGCCCAGCCCTTTTTTGCCACACCTGCCGAGCAGGCGGATTTTACGGCACGCCATGGCAAAGAGACGCCGGCAAAGGGTCCGGATGCGTATGCGCCCGGAGAGACGGTGCGTGTGGCGCTCGGTATCGATTCGGGGAGCACGACGACCAAGTTCGCCCTGGTCGATGAGGCGGGTGAGCTTGTCGATTCGTTCTACGCGTCTAATAACGGCAGACCGCTCGACGTCGCCCAACAGGGTCTTGTCAGCTTGAAGAACCGCTGGGAGACAGCGGGAGTCACGCTTGCGATCGATGCCGTGGGCACCACGGGATACGGCGAGGAGCTTTTCGCGCGCGCGTTCCACGCCGACTACCATACGGTCGAGACGGTCGCGCACGCCCGCGCCGCGTGCGCATGCGTTCCCGATGCGACCTTCGTGCTCGACATCGGCGGACAGGATATGAAGGCCATCTGGCTCAACCACGGCGTGCTGACCGATATCGTCGTCAACGAGGCGTGCTCTGCGGGCTGCGGCTCGTTCCTCGAGGGTTTTGCCAAAAACCTCGGAATAGCCGTTGAGGATATCGCGACCGAGGCATTTTCGTCCAAAGCCCCCGCCGTTCTCGGCAGCCGCTGCACGGTGTTCATGAACAGCAGCGTCGTTTCCGAGCAGCGGCGCGGTAAGGGTCCGGGCGACATCATGGCCGGTCTCTGCCGTTCGATTATCGAGAACGTGTTCACCAAGGTCATTCGCGTTTCAAATCTCAACCGTCTGGGCGACAAAGTCGTCGTCCAGGGCGGCACGTTCCGAAACGACGCGGTGCTGCGCGCATTCGAGCAGTATCTGGGCAAACCCGTCACGCGTGCGCCCCACCCGGGGCTGATGGGCGCTATCGGTATCGCCCTGCTCGCGCGCGAGGAATGCCGCAAGGGCGACGCCGGCACGTCGTTTATCGGGCTCGATGCCGTGGAGCGCTTCGAGCATCGCGAGTTCGGCGGCGTTACCTGCCGTCGGTGCAACAACCGCTGCCAGCGCGCGGTCGTGGCATTTGGCGACGGCTCGCTTTACGTCACGGGCAATCGCTGCCCGCGCGGCGGCGCCATCTCATGGGATGAGCTCATGCGCGAGGTTCCCGCGGCGGAGGAGCTGCGTCCGCAGGGTGCTTGCGAGGCACAGGCACCCGGCACGGGGCGCGACCGGACCGCGGCTGCCCCCAATCTCTTTGTCGACCGCGAGAAGCTGCTGTTCGAGTCGTACCCCACGGTTCCCGTCTGCGGGGGGCACGATGTCACGATCGGTATTCCCCGTGTGCTCGAGTTCTGGGACACCATGCCGTTCTGGTCGACGTTCTTCAGCACGCTCGGCTTTAAGGTGCGCGTCTCGGGACGCAGCACCAAGGCGATGTACGAGCGCGGTCTGGCGCACGTCACATCCGACACCGTGTGCTTCCCGGCCAAGCTCGTCCACGGGCACATCCGCAATCTCGTCGACGCCGGCGTCGACCGCATCTTCATGCCCATCATCACGACGGTGCCCACCGAAAACACCGCCTCTACCAGCGAGTGGATGTGCGCCGTCGTAAAGGGATACCCCTACGTGATGCGCAATTCCGATAACCCGGAGGAGCGTTTCGGCGTTCCGTTCGATACGCCGCTGTTCCACTGGTACGACGAGGGCGACCGAAACCGCCAGCTCAAGGCGTGGTGCAAGGAGACCTTCGATATCGATGCCGACCTGGTTGCCAAGGCGACCGAGCGGGCGGACCGCGCGCAGGAGACGTTTGAGAACCAGCTGCAGCTGCGCGGCAGGCAGGTGCTCGAGAACGTGCGCGAGGACGGCGGCTACGCGGTGGTGATCGCTTCGCGCCCGTACCACAACGACCCGCTGGTCAACCACGGGCTGCCCAAGCTCTTCTCTGAGCGCGGCATCCCCGTGCTGACGCCCGATGCGGTGCCGGGGGTCTGCAACGTCGATCTTTCCAACAGCCGCATCGACATCGTGAACAACTACCATGCGCGCATGCTGTCGTGCGCGGTCATCGTCGCATCGACGCCCGAGCTCGAGCTCGTGCAGATGGGCAGCTTCGGCTGCGGCCACGATGCGTATCTCACCGACGAGATCGCGCGCATGATGGGCGAGATGGGCTCCAAGGTTCCGATGATGATCAAGCTCGATGAGAGCGACGTCGCCGGTCCCATGGGCATTCGCGTGCGTTCGTTTATCGAGTCGGTCAACCGTCGTCGCGCGGAGGAGCGTGCCGAGGGCGCCCGGGTGTACGCGGTCCATCCGCTCGACGACCCGTATAAGGTCAAGTACACCAAGCGCGACCGGCACGACAAGATCGCGCTGGTCCCCAACACCTCCCATGCGTTCTGCAGGCTCATGACCGCGGCGATGCGCAATCAAGGCGTGCGCGCCGAGGCCCTTGATATCGGGCGCGAGGATGCCATCCGCCTGGGCAAACGCTATGTGCACAACGACATCTGCTTCCCCGCGCAAATCGTGATCGGCGAGGCGCTCGCGGCACTCGAGAGCGGTAAGTACGACCCGCACGACGTCGCCGTGGTGACTGGCAAGTATATCGGCGACTGCCGCCTGACGCACTACATGCCCCTGCTGCGCCGCGCGCTCGACGACGCGGGATACGACTATGTCCCGGTGCTCACCAACGACGACGTCGATGCCCACAATGCGCATCCGGGCTTCAAGCTCGGCCTTGGCCCGAGCATCCAGATCGCCTACGGTCTTCCCATGATCGATGCCCTCGAGGCCATGCTTAGGCGCATCCGTCCCTACGAGCTCGAGAAGGGCGCGGCGGACGCTGCGTTCGACCGCGCGCTCGATGAGGTTATCGAGGGCATGGAGCGCTCCGGGCTGAGAGGCCAGGCGACGGGCTTCAAACGCGCGCTTGCGATCATGGACGCCGTTCCGTACGACCGCTCGAACCCGCATCCGACCGTTCTCATCGTGGGCGAGTACCTGCTCAATTTCCATCTCGGCGCCAACCACGAGATCGAGCGCTACCTCGAGGACAACGGGCTCGAGGTCATCGAGGCGCGCATGACCGACGTGATCCGCAAGACCTATTTCTACAAGCATGCGCAGTCGCGCGAGTTCCACGTCGACCTGTCGCTGCCCGAAAAGGCCTGGTACGCCACGGCGGACAACCTGTTCGAGCTCGCGCACGACCGTTGCGACCGCCTGGGCGCGGCGAGCCCGCTCTACGAGCCGCCGACGCGCATGCCCGAGCTCGTGCGCGCGAGCGATAAGATCCTGCACCATACGTTCGATGCGGGCGAGGGCGTGCTGATTCCGGCGGAGATCCTCGAGCACGCCAAGCGCGGCTGCCGCAACTTCGTGATCCTGCAGCCGTTCGGGTGTCTGCCCAACCATGTCGTGGGGCGCGGGCTCATCCATGCGCTCAAGGAGCAGTATCCCACGGCGCAGTTCCTGCCGCTCGACTACGATCCCGACGTGAGCTTCGCCAACGTGGAGAACCGTCTTCAGATGCTCATCATGAACGCCAAGGCGCAGGGGTGCGGTGAGGCGCATGGCGAGACCGCGTAAGGACGCCGATGCGCCCGATGCGCGCACCCGTATCATCGAGGCGTTTTGGGAGCTCATCGAGAACAACAGCATCTTCGAGCTGTCGGTTGGCGAGGTGACCCGCGCCGCCCAGTGCAATCGCGGAACGTTTTACTACTATTTTCACGATTTCGATGAACTCGTCGCCATCGCCATGACCCAGCTGCTGCAGGATAACGAGCTTATCACCGATGCCCTCTGGCATTTTTCGAGCGAGGGCGACCTTTCGGCGTTCGACCGGCGCGACGTCCGCTGCCTGCTGCGGCGCATCGTCATCACCATGAGGACGGGTGCCGCCGAGCAGGTCGTGCAGGGCATCCATACGATCATCATCGACCGCGTGAGAGAGATCGTCCACCCCGACGGAGAAGAGCTCAAGGCAGATTCGAGCTTTGCGGTGGGCTTTCTGGTCTCGGGCATCATGGGCTTTGTGATGGCGGTCGGCTTTGCCCGGGAGGGCGGCGAGGAGATAGACCTCGAGCAGCTGGGGGACAGCGCGTGCGCGTACCTGAGGGCGGTTGCCATGCAGACGGTTGAAACGGTCGCGCAAGTCGAGGGCGTCGATACATCCGAGCTGCTCGAACGCGTCTCCAAGGAGGCCGATGCCTATCGCGCATCGCGTGCGACGAGTCCCGACGTGGTGAAAGACGTCTAGGGTTTCTCTTGCGGGGCGCCCGTCGCGCATCGCGCGGTGAGTCCCGCGATGCGGTCATAACCTGCATTCATGTGAGCCGGGTTTATAGATATTCCTCCAGCTGTTAACATATACTCCATATGGGTAAAGAGACCAAAGCGCTGCCGCGGGGCGGCGCTTTGCGTTTGAAAAAACTAGCTCGTCTAAGAGGAACTAGCATGTTAGACCGTTTTACCGATCGTGCGCGTAAGGTCATGTCCATGGCCAAGCAAGAAGCGCTCGATCTTCATTCAAATAAGGTGGGCACCGAGCACCTGCTGCTCGCGCTTGCCAAGGAGGACGAGGGCATTGCCGCCGAGGCGCTGCGTTCGCTCGACATCTCCTATGATGACATCATGGATACTCTCAAAGAGGTCCAGACCACGGTTCCCGAGCCCAGTGAGGAGACCGAGGCGGCCAAGCTCGCCTTTACGCCGCTCGTCATTAGCGTGATGGAGCGCTCCTTCCGCGTGGCACGTGAGAACAACCAGACCTACGTGTCGACCGAGCACTTGCTGATCGGTATCGTCGAAGAGGGTAACGGCATGGCCATGGACATCCTCATGCGCCTGGGTGTGTCGTCCGCCTCCATCAAAAAGGCTATCGAGAAACTTACCGCCAAGGACCAGGACAAGAAGCGTCCGCTCGCCGGCGCCGGTGCCGGGCGTCCCGGTGCGGGCCTGCCGTTCTTTAGCGGCTCGGACGCGTCGCAGCAAAAGGGGGGCGGCACCGATACGCTTAAGCAGTTCGCCACCAACCTTACGCAGAAGGCGCGCGACGGCGAGCTCGACCCTGTAATTGGTCGCGAAAAGGAAGTCCAGCGTATGATGGAGATCCTTTCGCGTCGCACCAAGAACAATCCGCTTATCTTGGGCGACCCCGGCGTGGGCAAGACGGCCATCGTCGAGGGTCTGGCTCAGCAGATTGCAGCTGGCAACGTGCCCGAGAACCTTATGAACCAGAACATCTGGACGCTCGACCTGCCGGGCCTCGTTGCGGGCGCCAAGTATCGCGGTGAGTTTGAGGAGCGCCTCAAGAACGTGATCCAGGAGGCCACCGAAGCTGACGACGTCATCCTGTTTATTGACGAGATGCACACCATCATCGGTGCCGGCTCTGCCGAGGGCTCCATCGACGCGAGCTCCATGCTCAAGCCCGTGCTCGCGCGCGGTGCCTTCCAGATTATCGGCGCCACCACGGCCGAGGAATTCCGCAAGTACCTCACCAAGGACCCGGCCTTCGAGCGTCGCTTCCAGACCATCGATGTCGAGGAGCCGAGCGTCGAGGACACGGTCAAGATCCTGACCGCGCTCAAGCCGCGCTACGAGGAGCACCACCATGTGCGCTATACGCAGGGTGCTATCGAGGCCGCCGCGAACCTCTCCGACCGCTACATCCAGGATCGCTTCCTGCCCGATAAGGCCATCGACCTCATTGACGAGGCCGGCGCCCGCGCCCGCATCGCCGCCAACCGCGCGCCCGAGCCGGTGCGCGAGGCCGAGCATCGCGTGGAGGAGCTTAAGGCCGCCGCGCAGGAGGCCACCGAGAGCGACGACATGAACAAGGCCGCCGAGATCACCGAGCAGCAAAAGGCTGCCGAGATTGAGCTCGCCGAGGCCAAGGCTGCCTGGACGGCCGAGCTCGACGCCAGCCCGCTCACCATCGATGTCTCCCAGATTGCCGACATCGTGTCCGTGACCTCGGGCGTGCCGGTGTCCTCACTCACCGAGAGCGAGAGCCGCCGCCTGCTGCAGGCCGAAAGCGTGCTCAAGACGCGCATCATCGGTCAGGACGAGGCCGTCGAGGCCGTCGCCAAGGCCGTGCGCCGCAGCCGTTCGCCGCTCAAGGACCCGCGTCGCCCCGGCGGCAGCTTTATCTTCCTGGGTCCCACCGGCACAGGCAAGACCGAGCTCGCCAAGACGCTCGCCGAGTACCTCTTTGGCAGCAAGGACGCGCTCATCAGCTTCGACATGTCGGAGTTCGGCAGCGAGTTCGAGGTCTCCAAGCTTATCGGTAGCCCTCCGGGTTACGTGGGTCACGACGAGGGCGGTCAGCTTACCAAGGCCGTTCGTCGTCACCCGTACTCGGTCGTGCTGTTCGACGAGATCGAGAAGGCGCACCCCGACATCTTCAACATTTTGTTGCAGGTGCTGGAGGAGGGTCGCCTGACTGATAGCCAGGGCAAGACGGTCGACTTCCGCAATACCGTGATCATCATGACGTCCAACGTGGGCGCCCGCGAGATCGCGCAGGATGCGAGCGTCGGTTTTGGCACCACCGGTGAGCAGGGTCTTACGTCGAGCGAGATCAAGGGTCGTGCGATGGGCGAGCTCAAGCGCCTGTTCCGCCCTGAGCTGCTCAACCGTATCGACGATATTGTGGTGTTCCAGAAGCTCTCGGGCGAGAACCTGACCAAGATCGCGCACCTGCTGGTGGACGACCTGCGCCAGCGCCTGATCGCAAACGGCATGAACATCAAGCTCACCGATGCGGCCTATGACAAGATCGTGGCCGAGGGCACCGACCTCACCAACGGTGCGCGTCCGCTGCGCCGTGCTATTCAAAAGCTCATCGAGGACCCGCTGTCCGAGGAGCTCCTGGCCGGCGAGTGGGGCGAGGGCGATACCGTCCTGTGCGACGTGGCCGATGGCAAGTTTGTCTTTAGCCATGGCACGGGCGAGATCCCGGCACCGCGTCCGGCGGGCACGCTCGGTGGCGATACCGCCCCGGCGGCACCGCACACCGGCAACGCCGCGCCCGTGAGCGGCGGCGTGACCTCGGGTCCCGGCGGCATGATGCAAGCCGGTTCCGGCGCGCTGTAGGGCGTGGCGACAATTTGATACGCGCAATCGAGGCGCTCCGAAAAGGGCGCCTCGATTTGTAGAGCTGCGGAAGTTGTGACCGTTACGCTATACGGTCCACCGTTAGCCGATGATGCGGGGGCGCTCGGCGTTTTCGACTGGTTTATGCACGCAAAGTCTGGGAATATACAAGTCGCATGTCTTACTGTCTAACCAGTTGCGCCAAGGAGGCACCATGGACTACAAGATTACCGGCTACGAACCCGCTCAGCTGTTCCATTTCTTTGAGGAGGTCAGCGCGATCCCCCGTGGGTCTGGCAACGAGAAGGGCATCAGCGATTTCCTGGTTGCGTTTGCCAAGGAGCGCGGTCTCGATGTGTATCAGGACGAGGTCTACAACGTCATCATTCGCAAGCCCGCATCTGCCGGCGCCGAGAATGCCCCGACCGTAATGCTGCAGGGTCACATCGACATGGTGTGTGACAAGCTGGGTTCCGTCGAGCACGACTTTACGACCGACGGTATCGACTTGGTCGTCAAGGACGGTGTCCTCACCGCTAACGGCACCACTCTGGGCGCCGACAATGGTATCGCCGTCGCGCTTATGCTCACTGTCCTCAACGACGATTCGATCGTTCACCCCGCCCTCGAGTGCGTATTCACCACTGACGAGGAGACTGGCCTGGTCGGCGCCGAGACGCTCGACAAGTCCCAGATTAGCGCCCGCACCATGATTAACCTTGACTCCGAGGAAGAGGGCGTTGCCACCGTCAGCTGCGCCGGCGGCGTCGTCGTTACCTACACCTGCCCGATCGCGCGCGAGCACAAGACCGGTAGCACCCTCACGCTCGACATCTCCGGCCTGCTGGGCGGTCACTCCGGCTCCGACATCAACCTGGAGCGCGGCAACGGCAACCTCATCATGGCCCGCATCATCGACCGCCTGATGGTTGCCGGCGAGCCCGCCATCGTCAGCTTTAACGGCGGCACTAAGGACAATGCCATCAACCGTGAGTGCAAGGCTGTTCTGGTCTATGCCGACCACGCTGCCGCCGAGGCCGCGGCGCAGATCGCAAAGGGCATCATCGCCGACGTCACTGCCGAGCTCGAGGTCTTCGACCCCGGCTTTACCTGCACCGTCGAGATTGCCGACGACGCCGAGGCCGAGGCCATGGACCAGAAGTCCGCACTTGCCCTCATCCGCGCCCTGCGTCTTGCCCCTAACGGCGTGATTCGCCGCAACGTCGCCACCGACGGCTCCGTCGAGGTTTCCTCCAACATCGGTGTGGTTGCCACTTCTGACGACGAGGTCAAGATCATGCTGTCCCCGCGCTCCTCGATCACCTCGCTGCAGAACGAGTTCAAGGACCGCCTGCAGACGCTGGCCGATGTCCTGGGCTTCGACGCCAAGTTTGAGTTTGAGTATCCCGGCTGGAGCTATGCCGAGCATTCGCCGGTCCGCGACGTCTTTGTCGAGAGCTATCGTGAGCTCTTTGGCTCCGAGCTGCGCATCGAGTCCATTCACGCCGGCCTTGAGTGCGGCCTGTTTGCCGAGGCCTTACACGGCCTGGACGCCATCGCCGTGGGCCCGACGCTCTCCGACGTCCACACCCCGGACGAGAGCATGGAGCTCGCTTCTGCCGAGCGCTTCTACGAGCTGCTCATCGACGTCCTCAAGCGCCTCGCTGCGTAAAGGTTGCGCTAGCAGCAGTCCGAGCCACGTGCTAGCGGATTGCAAATGACATTATGAGAGGGGGCACCCGGTCTTTTGCGACGGGTGCCCCCTCTCTTTTGTTTGATAATTGCGAAATTACGGCCACCTAGTCCATTTCTGCCCTGATGAGGTCGAGGGTGCGCTGGCAGTTTTCGCGGACGGGGCCGAGCATATGCTTGCGCAGGTCCGCCATGCCGGGCAGGTCGGCGTATTCGTCCATGACCTCTTCCATGCAAATGGGCACCTCGTAGGCGAGGTCCATCATGGTCGCAAAGCAAAACTTCTCGGATAGCCCGGCATCGGTGAGCGTCGCCTCCAGCGCGGGATCTCCCATACCGTGGTATTGGCGGATAGCGCCTGGACCGATGCGCCCCACACGATTTTCGCCGCCAACGCTCATGGCAAGACGCACCCGGCGGCGCATGCGCTCGTATGCCAGCCCCGATGCGACATCGTACATGGGTGCGAGCGCCGCGTTTGTGCCTTTGCCAAGGATGAGCGAGTAGTTTTTAGCGTGTGCGTCAGGCGCTCCGATAATGGCGTTATAGAACAACATATAGGTAAAAAGCACAAGATTCATGTGGTGGGGGACTGTGTTAATCAGTCGTTCTTGGATGTCTCGTGTAGTTGGTCCTCCGTCGGCGGTGTATTTCTGGATTGGCAATACACCGAGCGCCTGGCAAAAGTCCTCCTGATGCAGCCTTTCGATATTTCCGCTGCTATTGACCATTCTGTCGTACCGTTCAACGACGAGCGCGGCTTCGTCTTCAAATGTGTAATAGGAGACGTTGGCAGTTGGAATGCCAACACGCCGAGCCGTTTTCATGCAGACGAATTCGTTTAAGGCCTGATGTTTGAACCCAACGACACCATTTTTGAAGATATGGGTAGTGGGGGATGACCCTAGACATTCGCACCATTGGCCATCATGCCAAGCTAGTGCAAATTTGCCTTGATTGCCGCCCAGGGACCAGCTTTCGTTGGAGCCCATCCATGTCTCTCTTTCGTCATCGCGAATTGCTTTGAGCTTGTGAGCGATTTGAGAATTGGTAAGCGGGCGGTATGCCGAGACCCTGCCGCGGGCGGCGTCTAATTGATCGGCTCGACAAAACTGAACGGCCCCCGCGCAGTCTAGACCGATATGGCACAAGAGGGCGACGGGGTTGTTGGATGCAACATCATGCTCGGTGGCAATAGCGCGACGCTGCTCTTGACTGTCGGGCAAAAGGCCAAATAGGAACGGGCGGACGATGCTATGGCCATACGTGCGATTGGAAAGCGGCATTGTTAGCGATAACGGTGCTCCGCGATAGGTTGGGGCGTATGCAAAGCTGCAGAGTCCATGCTCGTCTTGGCGGAGAGTGCCGGCGATTTCGCCACAAATGAGGGTCGCAAGCTCCATTTCTGCCATTTATTTCACAACCTTACAGCCAAAGGAGAGGTCTGAAGTGCCGGAAAGGCCTTGCTCGGCTGCGATTTGGGCCAGCAAGGCACCATAGAAAGCTGGCGTTCCTTGTCGAGCGGGTCGTCTGCCTACGCTTGGCTTTGGCAGGGCATTCGAGTTCGCGATAGGGAGGTCCGCTATCGTCATCGGATGTTCGGAGGGTGATGCGATGGAGTCGTTATCGCTTTGCGCAAAGAGACCTATGCCGAGTGCGTTAAAGACGGTCAACAGCTTGTCGAGCCGAATGCCCGTGGCATCTCCCAGCTCGAGCGATGCGAGCAGGCGCTCCGAAACACCGGCCTTTTTGGCGAGGGCGGCACGGGTGAGACCCTGAGTCTCGCGTGCCTGGCGCACGTAGATGCCAGCTTGGCGCGGTGTGGTGATGGGAAGGGTATCCACGGCTATCTCCTAACGTGCAGACTTTTGCATATTAGTATGACATGCAAAAGTCTGCACGAATAGGCATTATGCAAAACTCTGCATGAGACTCCTACATTGACGTTGGCTTATGAGAGGCGTTTTTTATATCGCGAGGATCCCCAGATGCTCAAGCAAGATCTTAAGCCCGATGAGGATGAGCACGACGCCGCCCACGATGGTGGCGGGTTTTTCGTAGCGCGCGCCAAAGGTGTGGCCGATCGCTACGCCGGCAACGGAGAAGATGAACGTTGTGACGCCGATAAGCGATACAGCGGGAACGATGTCGACCGAAAGCGCGGCGAACGAGATGCCCACGGCCAGGGCGTCGATTGAGGTGGCGATGGCGAGGATCAGGTACTCGCCTAGGTCAATCTTTTCGGCATCCTTGCCGTCGCCTCCATCCTCGTCTTCGGTAAAGGCTTCCCACAGCATTTTGCCGCCGATGAAGGCCAAAAGGATAAAGGCGATCCAATGGTCGATGGGTCCGATGAAGCCCATGAATTGACTGCCGAGCGCCCATCCGATTACGGGCATGCCGGCCTGAAAGCCGCCAAAGAACAGGCCGAGCACCACGGCGACTTTAAGGTTGATCTTCTTCATGCCAAGGCCCTTGCAGATGGAAACGGCAAAGGCGTCCATCGAAAGGCCAACGGCGAGCAACACGAGCTCTGCGAGTCCCATAGTCTGGCTCCCTCTCTGCGGGCGGACCCGCGTGTACCTCTTGGGGGAGTAACAAAAAAGACCCGTGGCGTACGCGTTGCGCGCACAGCCACGAGTCTCGTTCATTAAGGCAAGCCAGGCCGCATCGGCCAGTGTGTTGACTTGCCGCGCCACCGGAGGCGAACCCGATCACGCGACTACTCCCTCATTTATGCGAATCCCGATGCTACCACATAAGCAGCTCATTTGGATTGGGCTCTCAGCTGTGTTCGCTCATTCTGTAAGCATCGGATTTTGCGGGCGTCACAGGGGCAAACCGTGAGAAACTTATTGACGTTTATGGAGCGTATACGATGGGAGCGATGCCTTGGATAAGAACGAGCTGCAAAAGCGTATGGAACAGGCCATCCGCCTGACGGCACCTGGTCAGCCGATCCGCACCGCCCTCGACATGATCATCGCCGGTCACCTGGGCGCCCTTATCTGCGTCGGCGACACCGAAAACGTGCTCGCTGCCGGTAACGACGGCTTCCCGCTCAACATTTCGTTTACCTCGAACCGCCTGTTCGAGCTTTCCAAGATGGACGGCGCCATCGTTATCGATGGCGACCTCACCCAGATCCTGCGCGCCAACTTCCACCTCAATCCCGATCCCTCGCTTGCCACGAGTGAGACGGGCATGCGTCACCGTACTGCCGCTCGCATGTCGGTGCTCACCGATGCCATCGTGATCTCGGTCTCGGCCCGTCGCGCCGTCGTTAACGTGTACGTTCACGGCAAGAGCTACGAGATCCAGCCCGTCACCACCATCATGAGCTCGGTCAACCAGCTCGTCGCCACGCTCCAGACCACCCGTCAGTCGCTCGACCGCTCCTTGCTGCGCCTGACGGCCCTCGAGCTCGACGACTACGTCACGCTCGCCGACATCACCGGCATTTTCTCGAGTTTCGAGATCATGCAACAGGCAAAGACCGAGCTTAAGGATTGCATCGTCAAGCTGGGTAACCAGGGCAAGCTCGTGCAGATGCAGCTTGAGCAGCTCGCGGGCTCCAGCATGGATACCGAATACGACTTGATGATCCGCGACTACGCAAGCGATTCCTCTGAGGCCAACGCCGAGAAGATTCGCGCCGAGCTGAGTCGCATGACGCCTAAGGACCTGTCTGACCCGCAGCACGTGGCGGCAGTTCTGGGCTATGACGACCTGGACGAGGACTCCGTCATGACACCGCTGGGCCTGCGCACGCTTTCGCGCGTGTCCGTCGTGCGCGACGGCGTGGCCGAGAAGATCGTCGACGAGTACGGCTCGCTGCAGGAGCTCATGGATGACATCAGCGAGGATCCGGAGCGCCTGGGCGACTTTGGCGTCAACAACCCTGCCATTCTTGCGGACTCGCTGTACCGCATGAAGGGCACCAAACAGGGGAACGCATAATGGCGCCCGTATGCGCCGTGGTCGTTGCCGGTGGCAGCGGCCAGCGCTTTGGTAACCCCGGCGGCAAGCAGCTCGTTAACGTGGCGGGCCGTCCGCTTATGAGCTGGTCCATCCGCGCGTTCGATCGTAGCGACAAGGTCGGCCACATTGTAGTGGTGTGTCCTGCCGAGCGCCGTGCCGAGATGCGCCGCCTGGCCATCGACCCGTTTGACTATGACACGCCCATCAGCTTTGCCGATGCCGGCGATACCCGTCAGGATTCCACCCGTGCCGGCGTGCATGCGGTTCCGGCGGGCTTTGAATACGTCGCCATTCACGATGGCGCTCGTCCGCTCATTGCGACCGAGGCCATCGACCACGCTATCGACGTGCTCGTGAGCGACCGTGCTCTCGACGGTGTCGTGTGCGGCCAGCCCGCGATCGACACGCTCAAGATCGTCGATGGCGACAATATCGTCGAGACGCCGCCGCGTGAGCTCTATTGGGCCGCGCAGACGCCGCAGATCTTTAGCGTCGATGCTATGAAGCGCGCCCACGCTGCAGCCATTGCCGAGGGCTTTACCGGCACCGATGATTCGTCGCTGGTCGAGCGCATGGGTGGGCGCGTCCGCTGCGTCCAGAGCCCGCGCGATAACCTTAAGGTGACGGTGCCCGAGGACTTGCGTCCCGTAACCGCGATCCTGCTTGGCCGCATGGCCGAGGGAGAGGACCTTCCCCATGTTCAGTAACCTGCGCATTGGCCATGGCTACGACGTTCACCGTCTGGTGGAGGGGCGTCGATGTATCATCGGCGGTGTCGACATTCCCTACGAGCGCGGCCTGCTGGGCCACTCGGATGCCGATGTGCTCGCGCACGCCTTGGCCGACGCCATTCTGGGCGCCTGTCGCGGGGGAGACATCGGCAAGCTATTCCCCGATACCGACCCCGCCTATGAGGGTGCCGATTCGATGGTGCTGCTCGCCCGCGTAATGGACTATGCGCGCGAGCTGGGCTTCGAGTTTGTCGATGCCGATTGCACCATTGCCTGTCAGCAACCCAAGATCACCCCGCACCGCGATGCCATGCGCGCCAACCTTGCCCATGCCCTGGGCGTTGACGTCGAAAACGTGGGCGTCGCCGCCACTACGACCGAAAAGCTCGGTTGGGAAGGCCAGGGCGAGGGAATCGGCGCCTGGGCCGTCTGCCTGCTACAGAAAACCGTTAAGGAGTAACGAATGCGTATCTACAACAGCGCTACCCATAAAAAGGAAGAATTCCAGCCCATCGAGTCCGGCAAGGTCCGCATGTACGTGTGCGGCCCCACGGTCTACGACAACATCCACATCGGCAATGCCCGCACGTTCATCAGCTTTGACGTGATCCGCCGCTGGCTCATCGCGAGCGGCTACGAGGTCACATTCGCCCAGAACCTCACCGATGTCGATGACAAGATCATCAAGCGCGCCAACGAGCAGGGCCGCACTGCCGCCGAGGTCGCAACGGAGTTCTCCGACAAGTTCATCGGCGTCATGCGCGCCGCCAACGTGCTCGATCCGGATGTGCGTCCTCGTGCCACCAAAGAGATCGGCCCCATGATCGCCATGATCAAGACGCTTATCGAGCAGGGCCATGCCTATGCCGCCGATAACGGCGACGTGTACTTTGCCGTGCGCAGCGATCCCAACTATGGTCAGGTCTCGGGCCGCAACATCGACGACCTTATGGTTGGCGCGCGCATCGAGGAGAACGAGGACAAGAACGACCCGCTCGACTTTGCCCTGTGGAAGGCCGCCAAGCCCGGCGAGCCCAGCTGGCCGAGCCCCTGGGGCGAGGGCCGTCCCGGTTGGCACACCGAGTGCGCCGCCATGGTGCATCGCTACCTGGGCACTCCGATCGACATCCACGGCGGCGGCTCCGACCTTGCCTTCCCGCATCACGAGAACGAGTGCGCTCAGGCCACCTGCGCCTGGCACCAGGGCTTCTCCAACACCTGGATGCACACGGGCATGCTGCTGGTAGACGGCGAGAAGATGTCCAAGTCGCTCGGCAACTTCTTTACGCTGGCCGAGGTCCTCGAGCAGCACTCCGCTGCCGCCCTGCGCCTGCTGATGCTGCAGACGAGCTATCGCTCGCCGCTCGACTTTTCTTGGGAGCGCCTGGAGGGTGCCGAGAACTCGCTCACGCGTATCGCCGGTACGGTCGAGAACCTGCGTTGGGCCGCGAACCACGCGACGGCCGATGCCGACGAAGCGGCTGCCGAGGCGTTTGCCGCCAAGGCCGCCGAGACCCGCACCACCTTTAAGGAGTGCATGGATGACGACTTTAACACCGCCGGTGCCATGGGTGCTGTCTTTGGCTTTGTGACCGAGTGCAACCAGTACCTGGAGCAGGCGGGCGATGCTGCCGACAAGGCCGCTGCCCTGGCCGCCGCCGATACGCTGGTCGAGCTGCTCGATACGTTTGGCGTCGAGCTTCCCGAGCCCAAGGTCGAGCTGCCGCTGGGCCTGCTGGGCGTTGCCGCCGGCCTGGTCGCCTACACGGGCGACGACGTGGACGAGGCTGCTGCCAAGATTCTCGAGGCCCGCGCCGAGGCCCGTGCCGCCAAGAACTGGGATCTGGCCGACGCCATCCGCGACCAGCTCAAGGACCTGGGCCTCACCATTGAGGATACGGCCGCGGGCACTCGTATTAAGAGTCTCTAGTATTTGTCGACCGTTCGAGGTGCGGCAGATTGCCTTGAAAGAGGAGGGCATAGACCTGGTGGTCATGCCCGACGATTGAAAGGCAAGGTGCCGTGGCTCGGACGGTCGATTCTTGTTCGTTATCTATTTAAGGAGGCCGTCCTATGGCCGACAATCGCAAGCGTGCGCCTCGTGGCGGCAAGCAGGCTGCTTCTGGCTCGCGTCCGATTCGCCGCAATGACCGCGCTGCCGCTCCCAAGGGCCAGCGCGATCGCGCCCAGGCCGCACGTCCGCAGCGCGATCGCAACCGCGACGCTGTCCAGGCTCCCAAGGGCGAGTTTATCGAAGGTCGTCGTGCTGCCGCCGAGGCGCTACGCACTGGTTTTCCCATCAAGTGCGCGCTCATTGTCGAGGGTGGAGAGCGCGATGCCGCCTTGTCGCGCCTGGTCGACGACCTCAACGCCGCGGGCGTCCGCATTAAGTATGTGCCGCGTGCGCAGCTCGACGCGCTGTCGAGCCATGGCGCTCATCAGGGCATCGCACTCGAGGTTGGCAACTTCCCCTATGCTGATGTCGCCGATATTCTCGACCGCGCAGGCGACGGTCCGGCGCTTGTCGTCGTGCTCGACCATGTGACCGACGACGGTAACTTTGGCGCCATTGTGCGCTCCGCCGAGGTCGTGGGCGCGGCCGGCGTCGTCATCGCCAACAAGCGTGCCGCCGGCGTGACCGTGGGCAGCTACAAGACCTCGGCCGGTGCTGTCATGCATCTGCCTATCGCGCAGGTTCCCAATATTGCCCGTGCACTCGATGACCTCAAGGCCGCTGGTTTTTGGGTGGGCGGCGCCTCCGAGCACGCCGAGGGCAGCTGCTGGGATGCTCCCTTCGAGGGCCGCGTGGCGCTCGTCATGGGCTCCGAGGGCGACGGCATCTCGCGCCTGGTGCTCGAGAAATGCGACTTTTTGACCAAGCTTCCCCAGCGCGGCATGACCGAGAGCCTCAATGTTGCCCAGGCGACCACGGCGCTGTGCTTTGAGTGGCTGCGCTGCAACGTCGGCGAGCTCATGGGGGAGGAGTAGCGCATGTCCAAAAAGAACCGTGCCAAGTCCAAGGCCAAGCGCTTTGGCGAGGGCTCGGCCAAGCCGATTGTTTCGGCCGCGACCTACGGCGTGGGCGGCAATGCGTTTGCGCAGGCCATCGCCGACCCGGTCTCGACGGTGCACTCCAATAAGCCCGAGCTGCTGGTGGTCGACGGCTACAACGTGATCCACTGCACGCCGCGCTACGAAAAGCTCGTGTACGACCATTCAGACGATCCGTATTCCAGCGACGTTCACGATATGGCACGCACCGCCCTCATTAATGACGTAGCTGCGTTTGCCCAGGGCCGCTACGAGGCCGTGATCGTGTTCGACGGCGCGGGCAATATCTCCAACGAGCGCCCCAACCTGCCGGCCCGCGGCGTGCGCATCGAGTTTTCGCCGACGGGCGTTTCTGCCGATACCGTGGTGCAAAAGCTCTGCATCGAGGCGCGCGAGGAAGGCCGCGCGTGCTCCGTGGTATCGAGCGACGGCACGATCCAGGCCGTCGTCATGGGCAAGGGCGTCACGCGCATCTCGAGCCGTATGCTGGTGGACGAGATCAAACAGATCGACAACGACGTGCACGAGGCCGAGGAGGCCCCGCAGATCAAGATGACCCTGGGCAGCCGTCTAAGCCCCGAGGCCCTGGCCAAGCTCAAAGCTCTGCGCGGGAGGTAGGGGAGTTGGCGGGGCGATGCTGTCTCGCTAACTCCATTCAGCGATGTCGATCATTCTTTCGAGGCGCCATGTTAGCGCCTCTTTTAGATAAGGCAGTCTCGCTGTAAGAGCGTCGTTTTTGGATAGGATTTCGATTGCCTCGTCAACGAAACCCTCGAGTTTGTCGCCGTCAAACCAGCCCATGTCCTCGACGAGCAACATTTGTTTGGCGGGGCTTGAATGAAATTGTGCGCTGGTAAAACTGTGCTCTCCCGCCCTAAGCTCCTCTAGTGATATGTTGCACCAGAGTGATGAGCCCGAATCGAAGATAGGGGCAGGTCTGCAGACTAGCGTGTTTACGTTTCGCACAAGGCCAAAGTTACGCCAATGACGATCGTAGTTGGCGATGATGTCGTCGCACACGATCATGCGGTCAAGGGCGTCTTTTATATCCGTCGCTCCAAGCTCCTCGCAGTTTGCTACATACCGTTCGTAATCGGTTAGTCGCTCGTCTGCATTTGCATGCTGGTTTACATAGAACGCAGGGACATACTCTTCTTCATCAGTTAAGAAGACATCGCATATGCTCAGGGCGGAAGTGCCCGTGCCCTCGAGCGAGTAAGGCACATAATCGCAAGCGTTTAGGATGCGACGGTGAAGTGCAGTCGCCACCAGCTCGTTATAAGGTTCCTGGTTTAGATGTGCACCTGCCTTGTGGAGGATTCGACGGTCATCCTCGCATGTCCAGTACTTTTGAAGATTGCCGTCCGAGGTGTTATCGGGCTTTGCGGCAGCTGCCTTGCCCTCTGGGGCGAAGGGCGCGATGCTGAGAGAGACGTCGTCAAAAGCATTATTGAAGAAATTGATATCTTCCCACGCGAGACCGGAGTCTTGGGGCCTAATCCAATACTGGTCGGATAAGGAGAGGCCAAGATTTCGCTGGACGAGTTCATCGGGAACATCGACTGCGGCTTCTGCAAGCAGGGAGGCTAGTCCAATGCGTGCGAGCGGGATACCGCGGCCGCGCCACCAGATGCGGAAGGAGTCGAGCGATATGGGGCTATTAGGGCCAAATACTCCAATAGGGGCGTGGGCGTAATCGACGTCGGCGCCGATGTGGGTGAAGTCTTTTTGCGATGTGCTGTAGACCAGTTGGGCTACTTCGTGCGTGCGGTTCATGAGGGTAAATGCGACTTCGCTTTTCCCATGCCCACGACGAGGTCGTCCCCCTCTTTTGGTTGCGGAGCGGAGTCGCGCGTCTACGCTGTCTTTGTCGATGAGCCACACGCCAGAAGCCTTGCGGGCGGTCAGCGCGCCGTTCTTAATGAGCTCCTGCACCCTGCGCGGGCTGATGCCGAGCAGCTCGGCTGCTTCCTTGGTAGTCAACATCGCGAAACCCTTCGCCAGAACGAATAGTTTTATATAGCCAATTGTAATTAAAACTATTCGTTCTGGCGAATGGTTTTAAGATTGAGGGCGCACTGACAGAAATGAACGGGCCTGGTACGCGCTGTTGCTGGATTTTGCATATTTATATAACGCCGTGCGGCCTGTTGCGCCCCGTCCGCAATTCCATTATTCTTAACAGGCTTCGCGCGAAAGCGCCAAGTGTGCCAGTGTGGCGCAACGGTAGCGCAACTGATTTGTAATCAGTGGGTTGCAGGTTCGATTCCTGTCACTGGCTCCATGAGAGTTTCGGGCTCTGTTCCCTTGTGGGACAGGGCCCGTTTCTATTTATGTCGATAAGTCAGCGTGTTTGGCGCCAACCAAGCTTCAGGTTTGTCTCGATCCGTAACACGAGTGGGCTGAAGACCCTCCTTATAGTTACAGATCGAAACATTGCCAAGGGAAGGCCGATAACATCTCGATCCGTAACACGAAGAGGCTGAAAACCGTTCTTACTGTTACAGAATGAGACGTAAGCGGGGGTTTCTGCGAAACATCTCGATCTGTAACAGATAGGGGAGGAATAACCCTCTTACTGTTACAGGTCGAGACATAGGCCGGGGCGAGGTTGGTCATCGTCATCGAGCGTGGATTATCGGACACACGAGCGTGGAAAATCTTCCGCCTAGTGAATGAGCGTGGATAATCTGCCACTTTGGATTCGATGGCACGGCAAAGTGGGAGATTATCCACGCTCGATTTCAAACGGAAGAAAATCCACGCTCGATTTTGCCTGGGAAGAGCAATCTTCTGTCTGGGCAGCCCCGATCTCGACCTATATATAGGTGCAAATAAGCTGGTATCGAAGTTCGATACTGAAGGTGTACTCCACTACAGCAAAGTGTTACCTTGGGAAACGTCACCTCAGTATCCAAAACCACTGTCCTTCATATCCAAACTCAATAAAACCGCAGGTCACGGCTATATAGATACGCCCGGCACCGTGTATCTAGAGGTTTTCGTTGACAGCCCCCAAGGTGGCATCGTATTATCTTCTTCGTTCGCGGGGGCGGCGGTCCAAAAGACCAAAGGACCTGCGGATACTTGAACGATTGGGAGTTTGCCCGAGTGGTTAATGGGGACGGGCTGTAAACCCGTTGGCTCTGCCTACATAGGTTCGAATCCTATAGCTCCCACCCGTCAAGTGCCTGTATAGCTCAGTCGGTAGAGCACTTCGTTGGTAACGAAGAGGTCACCAGTTCAAGTCTGGTTGCAGGCTCCATCCGGCGGTGTAGCTCAGTTGGTTAGAGCACACGGTTCATACCCGTGGCGTCACTGGTTCGAATCCAGTCACCGCTACCATAGGTAACACGGTGGCTTCTCAATAGTATGTTGAGAGGCCACTATGGTATAAAGGCAAAGTCCCGTCCGGGGACGACCTGTTTAGAGGAGGGCTTTATGGCCAAAGAGAAGTTTGAGCGCACTAAGCCGCATGTTAACATCGGCACCATTGGTCACGTCGACCACGGCAAGACCACGCTGACCGCTGCCATCACCAAGGTTCTCTCCGAGACCGAGGGCTGCAAGGCTGACTTCACTGCGTTCGAGAACATCGACAAGGCTCCGGAGGAGCGCGAGCGCGGCATCACGATCTCCGTCTCCCACGTCGAGTACGAGACTGCTGCCCGTCACTACGCTCACGTTGACTGCCCGGGCCACGCTGACTACGTCAAGAACATGATCTCCGGCGCTGCTCAGATGGACGGCGCTATCCTGGTCATCGCTGCTACCGACGGCCCCATGGCTCAGACCCGCGAGCACATCCTGCTCGCCCGTCAGGTCGGCGTTCCCTACATCGTCGTCTTCCTGAACAAGTGCGACATGGTCGACGATGACGAGCTCATCGACCTCGTCGAGATGGAGACCCGTGAGCTCCTCTCCGAGTACGATTTCCCCGGCGACGACATCCCCGTCATCCGTGGCTCCGCTCTGGGCGCTCTCGAGGGCGACGCCAAGTGGATGGACGCCATCCGCGAGCTCATGAAGGCTGTCGACGAGTACATCCCGACGCCTGCTCGTAACAACGACCTCCCGTTCCTGATGGCCGTTGAGGACGTTATGACCATCTCCGGCCGTGGTACCGTTGCTACCGGCCGTGTCGAGCGCGGTGAGCTCAAGCTCAACGAGCCCGTCGAGATCGTCGGCATCAAGGATACCCAGAACACTGTCGTTACCGGTATCGAGATGTTCCGTAAGTCCATGGACTTCTGCGAGGCTGGCGACAACGTCGGTCTGCTGCTCCGCGGCATCAAGCGTGAGGACATCGAGCGCGGCCAGGTTCTCTGCAAGCCCGGTTCGGTTACCCCGCACACCAAGTTCACCGGTGAGATCTACGTTCTGACCAAGGAGGAGGGCGGCCGTCACACCCCGTTCTTCGATGGTTATCGTCCTCAGTTCTACTTCCGTACCACCGACGTTACTGGTACGGTCAAGCTCCCCGAGGGCACCGAGATGGCTATGCCTGGTGACCACATCACCATCGAGGGCGACCTCATCCACCCGATCGCCATGGAGGAGGGCCTGCGCTTCGCTATTCGCGAGGGTGGCCACACCGTCGGTTCGGGCATCGTCTCCACGATCATTGAGTAAATTAGCTCTTTGATATAGCTGACTTAGAGAACCCGGCACTTATATGGGTGCCGGGTTCTTTTCTGCAATGGATATTGAGCCGTTGCTGGTGTCGAGAGGATCGATAATGGTCCTGGATGCACCGTCGATTAGCTCTCGATGGCTTCATTGATGTGTTCCAAATATGAATGGATCCACCGAGAACCAATTGACTCGAGGTTTTCATTGACAGCACTTACGTGGAGCTGATAAAGTAACAACTCGTGCCCGTACGGGGCGGAAATGAAAGGTTCAGGATACATGCGTACTCTAGTTACTCTTGCGTGCACTGAGTGCAAGCGCCGCAACTATACGACCACCAAGAACAAGTCGACCATGCCTGATCGTATGGAGATCAAGAAGTATTGCCCCTGGTGCCGTCACCACACGCTGCACAAAGAGACTCGCTAGTCTCTAGTCACATACGCCAGTAGTTCAATTGGTAGAGCATCGGTCTCCAAAACCGAGTGTTGAGGGTTCGAGTCCTTCCTGGCGTGCCAGTCATTATTCCGTAAGCTCCCACTTGGGGGCTTACGGTTTACTCATGTATAAGCGCATTGCGCGGAGGTAACCCAAATGGCCAACAAGAAGAACAAGAAGAAGGCTCAGCAGTCGGCACCTGCCAACAGCGCTGCCGCCAACTCCAAGGTTGAGGCCAAGAAGGCCGTTGCCAAGAAGAACGAGAAGGCTGCGAAGTCCAAGAAGAACGAGAAGCCTGGTTTCTTCGCCCGCACCAAGAAGTATTTCGCTTCGGTCAAGTCCGAGATGAAGCGTGTCACGTGGCCCGATAAGAAGGAGCTCGTGAACTACTCGGTCGTCGTCTGCGCTTCTCTGGTCGTCGTCGGCGTCGTCATCGCTCTGCTCGATGCTGGCTTTGGCGAGGCTCTTGCTCTGTTCTCTGGATTGAGGGGCTAAACCATGTCTAAGCGTTGGTACGTCGTTCACACTTACTCCGGATACGAGAACCGCGTAAAGTCCGATCTCGAGCATCGTATCGAGACCATGGGCATGCAGGACCGTATCTTTGATATCGAGATTCCTATGGAGCGCGTCACCGAGATTAAAGAGGGTGGCAAGCGCGAGACCAAGGATTCCAAGATTTTCCCGGGTTATGTCTTGGTCCGCATGGAGATGGATGACGATGCTTGGACGTGTGTCCGCAACACGCCCGGCGTCACCGGTTTCCTGGGCGGCAACGGTAAGCCTGCACCGCTTTCCCGCGATGAGTACAATAAGATGACTCGTCGTCCCGGTAAGGGCGATTCGCCCAAGCGCACCTCGGTTGATATTCAGGTCGGCACGTCCGTCCGCGTCACCGATGGCCCGCTTACCGACTTTGATGGCAAGGTCTCCGAGGTTAACACCGAGGCTGGCAAGCTCAAGGTCACGCTGATGATCTTTGGCCGCGAGACGCCGGTCGAGCTCGACTTTAACCAGGTCGCTGTCATCGCTTAAGTTTTCGTCCGTTCGCGCGAGCGTGCTTCTTCTGTGACTGCTCATCTCAGGAGTGCTTCTAACACGTGCGTGCTTACGATATAGCAAGTACTTCACACTCGTGATTCGAAAGGAATGACCATGGCTGAGAAGAAGGTTGCCAACGTCATTAAGCTCCAGATTCCTGCTGGTGCAGCTAACCCCGCTCCTCCCGTCGGCCCCGCCCTGGGCGCTGCTGGCGTGAACATCATGCAGTTCTGCCAGGCCTTTAACGCCGAGACGCAGGACAAGAAGGGCGACATCATCCCCGTTGAGATCTCTGTCTACGAGGATAAGTCCTTCTCCTTCATCACCAAGACCCCGCCGGCGGCTCACCTCATCAAGAAGGAGCTGAACCTCAAGTCTGGTTCCGCTAAGCCCCAGGCCGACAAGGTTGGCCAGCTCTCCCAGGAGCAGCTCACCAAGATCGCCGAGATCAAGATGCCGGACCTCAATGCCAACGACATTGACGCCGCCAAGAAGATCATCGCCGGTACCGCCCGTTCCATGGGCGTCACCATCGCTGAGTAGCGATTTCTTATGGTAACGACGGGTGCTCCGACCGGGGCGCCCGTTAAATGTGTGCAATAGGGCACACGATACGATGTGGGAGGGCTCACGCCCGTTTAACCACAGGAGGTAATGCACATGGCTAAGCATGGTAAGAGCTATAACGCCGCTGCCGAGAAGATCGACCGCGCCACGCTCTACACCCCCCTTCAGGCTGCCAAGCTCATCAAGGAGCTCGACACCGCCAAGTTCGACGAGACTGTCGAGGCCCACTTCCGTCTGGGCATCGATACTCGTAAGGCTGACCAGAACATCCGTGGTTCCATCTCCCTGCCCCACGGCACCGGCAAGACCGTTCGTGTTGCCGTCTTCGCCGAGGGCGAGAAGGCCCGCGAGGCCGAGGCTGCCGGCGCCGACATCATCGGTTCCGACGAGCTCGTCGCCCAGATTCAGAAGGGCGAGATCAACTTCGACGCCGCTATCGCTACGCCGAACATGATGGCCAAGGTTGGCCGCATCGGTAAGATCCTTGGTCCCCGTGGCCTCATGCCGAACCCCAAGCTCGGCACCGTGACCATGGACGTCGCCAAGATGGTCTCCGAGCTCAAGGCTGGCCGCGTTGAGTACCGCGCCGACCGCTACGGCATCTGCCACGTGCCCCTGGGCAAGAAGTCCTTCTCTGAGCAGCAGCTCGTCGAGAACTACGCTGCCCTGTACACTGAGATCCTGCGCGTCAAGCCCTCTTCTGCTAAGGGCAAGTATGTCAAGTCCATCTCCGTGTCTTCCACCATGGGCCCTGGAGTCAAGGTCGATCCCGCTGTCCAGCGTGACTTCCTGGCTGAGTAACTGCTAGTTACTGCCTGAGCAAAGCAAGCATTGCTAAAGAAACCCGGTTCTGCCTTGTGCAGGACCGGGTTTCTTACTATCGCGTCAAAAGCACCACAAAGGGGACAGTGTCCTCTTTGTGGTGGTTACCAGGGTGTTCTGGCTGTTGAGGACTCGATGGCATCGTGGCGTTTGAGCTCGCGGCGCATGGTTTGCGAATTGAGCCAGGCTGCCTGCCAGCCACGGATGGGGTAGCGCGTCTGGTCGAGCTCAAACTGCGTATAGCCGCAGGCGTTGATGATCGTCGTTCCACACACATGCTGCCGCTCGCGCTGAAAATCGCAACCGTAGCTTTGGTGCACATGCCCGTGCACCATGTAGTCGGGATTCCAGGATTCGAGTGCTGTGTTAAAGCACTCGAATCCTCGATGCGGCAGATCGTCCAGATCGCCCATACCGGCGGCGGGTGCATGGGTAAGCAGAATGTCGCACCCGCCGACCATCCTAACCTTACGCGACAGCTTACGCATGCGCTTGGACATCTCGCGTTCGGTGTACATGTTGGCGCCGTCGCGATAACGCATGGACCCGCCAAGGCCCGCAATGCGAATCCCTCGGTACGTGTACACGCTGTCTTCCACGCAGATACATCCGCCCGGTGCATGACGTGCGTAGCGGTCATCGTGATTGCCGCGCACGTAGATGAGCGGTTTGTTGATGACCGTAACCAAAAACTCAAGATAGTCCGGGTCCAGATCGCCGGCGGACAAAATCAGGTCGACTCCCTCAAAGCGTTCCTTGCGAAAGCACTCCCAAAGGCATCGTTCTTCGGTATCGGCTATGGCAAGGATTTTCATAGGGCAGGGACTTTCGGCTCATCGTCGAGCTGCGGAATGGTGCCTACCACGTTGTCCGCCAGCCAATCCATCTCGACAATCTGCGTGCTCGGCAGCGGAGGGAAGCCTTCGATCTGTACCACGCCGTTCTGGCTATGGAGCTCGCCGCCAAAGGGGTTGATGGATCCCTCAACAATGCCGTTGCGGAGCAACTGCACGAGTTTGCGCGTCTGGTAGGGTAGGCCCGGAGCGTAACGGATGTCGATAACGCTGGAGCTCATGCCGTACCAGTAGTTGACGGCACGCACTTGGTTGTCGTCGCTGGTCTCGTCCCACGTGCCGTGCAGAAGGCTGCGAACGATGAGCTCGTAGTAACGGCCCCAGTTCCATACGGGCATGGCGATGCCGGTGACTTTGCCGTCGACCAAGCGGTGAAGCCCGTAGGCCGTTGGGTCTTCGAGCGACTTTGACATGTCAGCGCCGGTCATGACGCTTACGCCTTCGCGGCACATGGCTTCGGCAAGACCACCGGCGGGAACATCGCCCCAGGTGAGGATGACCTGCGCGCGCGGGTCGAGCAGCGAGGCGCCAATCGCAAAGGCGTTGATCTCGCTGAGTGCGCCCGAGGCGAAGACCGACGCGTGGTAGCCGATGCGGTGGTTGTCCGCCATGCTGGCGGCAAGGGCGCCCAGGAGGAACTTGGCCTCGTACATCTTGCCAAAGTACGAACGGACGCTTTGATGGGGAAGGCCGATAGAGCAGTTGAGGAACCGAACCCGGGGATACTCAACGGCAGCCCTGAGCGTGTATTCCATCAGGCGGTGCGAGGTCGAGAAGATGGCGTTTGCCCCATGTTTGACAGCCGTTTCCACGGCGGCGTAGAACATGTCCGGATCGTGACAGTCCTCGAACGCCTCGGTGCGCACGATACCGTCAAAGTGCTCATCGAGATACTGACGCCCTTGGTCGTGCAGGCTGTCCCAGCTCGACGTCGCACAGGGGAACTCATGGATAAAGGCGATGCGCAGGGGGTTGGCCGTCGAGTAGACGGTCTTGCCCATAAAGAAGTTGAGCACGCCAGAGGTGGACTTGGCGGGCGTCTCCTCCTCGTCGACGCTCGGTGCTTCGACAAGATCGACCTTGTCCTCGTCATTTTTGCCGGCAATGACCAGCTCGCGCCAGATCTTGCACAGGTGGTTTACGACGATATCCGTTGGCGTATCCAGCAGGCGGTCCTGGTTGTACACATTGAGGTAGACGAGCATGGCGTCGGCGGGCGTAATGTCCAGGTGATCGCCGCCTGCGCGAAGGTAGGCACGCTTAAAGAGCAGGAAAGTGTGGCGCAGGTAGTCGACCTTTTTCTGCGGCCATTTTTCGATAAGGTTCTGACCGAGCATCTTCGCGAGCGTTTCGTAGCTTCCCTCACGCGAGAACTCGATCTCGTATAGGGGGCAGACGCGCCAAAACGCGCAGAACTCGCCGTACAGGCGGCTTTCGACGGAATCCCATGTGCCGGGGTAGAGACGGGTGACCTTGGCCGAAACCGTCGGGGCGTCTAGGAATTTGAGGACACTGACGCGTTTGTTGCCTTCTTGGACATAGAACCGATGCATGAACTCGGTGACGATGACGGGGTCGCGATAGCCCTCGGTCACCTGGATGTCGTAGAGGTTGGACCACTTGCGGGCGAACTCGGTGCTAAACGGAAGCAGGGGCATAAAGTTGCATGAAAAGGCGGACTGACGGCCCTTGGTGACCGTGCCGACGACCATTTCGAGCGGAATATCCCGCAGGCCGACATTCTCTCGCTGACCTAAGGGGAGCTGAGCAACCAAGCTATCGAGGTCCGTAAGGTATGGATGCTCGCTTTGGCTAATGGCGCGTCGACGTCCTTGCTCGCCGCGCTTGCGTGCTTGACGATAGGCCTCTTCCATAATGTTGCTCCCTTAGTCGTTTAAACAACTATATGAACCATGGTACCACGAATGAAAACCACTACAAAGATGCCTGACCCCTTTGCGGTGGTTTAGGCGATGATGGGGGCGATGGCGCGGATGCAGGCGTCGGCAGCGGTGAAAGTGGTGCTGTCGTCGCTGACGATAAAGATGATCTTTCCTTTGATGCCAAAGTCGCCGATTTCGCTAAAGAGCACGTAGGGCTCTTTGTCAAAGCCCGAGATGGGCGAGACGGCCGTTTTGGTTGCGCTCGTGAGCTCGTCTGCCAGCACGTCAAGGGAAGCCCACTTAGACGTGTCCTTTACGGCAACGGGCACGGCCACGCGTCCAAAGGGCATCAAATGCACGAGCGTGTTCTTGGAGATGTTGGAGTTGGGCACAATGATGGTCTGTCCACAGGCATCCTCAATCGTTGTATGGCGCCAAGTGATGTCTTGGACCACGCCGGATACGCCGCCGACCTCGATATTGTCGCCGGGTTTGATGATGCCCATAAAGGTCACTTGCATGCCGCCGATAAGGTTTGACAGCGTGTCCTGAAAGCCGAGCGAGATGGCGATGCCGCCGACGCCAAGAGCGGCGACGAGGGCGTTTGCATTAATGCCAAAACAGTTGTCGAGGATAAAGCTGCCGCCGATCATCCAGATGACGGCGCGCGCGATGTTGATGAAGATACTCGATGCCGGTAGCGGGTTATCGTCTCGGTTAAGCAGATGGTTCAGGGTCTTGGATACGACCTTGGCGGCGACGGCGGTGCCTATCGCCAAGATGACGGCCCAGATGATGTTGTGGACCCACCGTTGCTCAAAGAAATGAAGAATCGGCTCAAACAATTCCATGTAGGGAAACCTCCTAATGATCGTCCAACCATGATACCCACCAAGAAGCCCGTCCGATCAAATTCGGACGGGCTTCTGTGCTCGATATAAAGTTTACGCGGTGGGGCTGCAAGGCCCGGCGGTGTAGCTTAGCGTCGACGCTTCCAGATAATGCCGAGCATGATGACGATGATGCCGCCGATAAGGCACGCGCCAACTACTGCCAGCGTGCGGTCTCCCGTTGCGGCGAGCTTACCGGTCGTCTTCTTGGTGATGACCTTCGTGGTCGCCGTGTCCGTCTTAGGCGAGGGCTTAGGAGTCGGGGCCGGTGTGGGCGTGGGGTCCACGGCAGCGGAGCCAAAGCTGATGGTGCCCGCGAGCGAGGCCATCTTGCTCTCCCAGCTGTCCTGCCCGATCAGTGCCCTCAGCGCCGCCTCGCACGTGCCCCACTCGGTGTACTTGGTGGCGTGTGCAAAGGTGGGAAAATCGGTCGTGTTGGTAATGATGTAGTTGTTGGTGGCGACGGTATAGGTCTTGGCGGGGTCGAGCGTGCTGCCGTCTTTGGTGAGTGTGGCACTCACAATGCGCTTGCCTTCGGGCTGCGTCCAATCAATCGTCACGTTGATGCCGCCAAAGGAGAGGACGCTGCCAGAGTCATCGCGCCACTTGTACTTGTCTTGCGCCTCCTGCTCGGTATGGCCGGCTGCCACGTAGGCTTGCTGAAGCTCGTAGCTGTGATTGCACTCGTCGCTGATTTGTAGCGAGTGCTCGAGCGCTGCGAGGAAGTCCGCGCCGGTCATGGTCCAGGTCTCCACGGTGTTGCCGTAGGGCGAGATGGCGATGACGTTGCCGGCGGTCACGTTGCCCGCCGCGATGCCGCCGCGGATGCCGCCAGCGTTTTCGATAGCGAGGTCTGCGCCCGTCAAGGCAAGATAGGAGCCGCAAATCACGTGGCCGATGGTCTGGGCTTTGGTGGTGTCGTCCTCCTTGCTGGGGCGGAAATCGGTGGTGCGCACCATTTCCCAACCATGCGTGCCTGCGGCGTCCTCGCCGTAGAAATAGTTGGTGGTGGATGTGCCGAGCACCTTGTTCGATTCGTTTTCAAAGTCCTCGTCGAGCGGCTTGATCTTGTTGCGGACGGCCTCAAGGCGGCTCTGGTAGTCGGAGCCCTTGTCGGGGTCTGCCAAAAGGTCGTTGACGTTCTTGGCGGTGTAGAGCTTCTCGTCGCTGCCGTCTGCAGGGACCGTGACCGTGTCATCGTCGGTCGACTCGGTGCCATTGGTGTCGTACTTGTACGGAATGGAAAGCAGTCCCACCTCGGCAAAGGCACTGCCCGCCTCGACAACGTGGATTGTCTTGCCGTCGGCTCCCGTCACCTTCTCGTTAAGGTTGATGTGCTCGTGGCCTGCGATAAGGGCATCGACGCCACGGAGTCGCGTGGCAAAGGTCTTGGCGTCGAGCGTGTGCGCGATGCACACAACAACATCGCAGCCCTCCTTGCGCAGCTGCTCTGCCTCGGTATTGATGGCGTTCGTGGCACTCGAGAAGCTGGTGCCCGCGACCAGGTCCGCGCGCAGCGAGGAACCTAGCGACTCATCCATGGCACCCACGACGCCGACCTTGATTTTGTAGTCGAATGTGGATTGATCCTCGCTATCCTCCCAGGTGCGATTGAGCGTCTTCGTGATGCTCGAGCTCCATACGCCGCTCGTAGACTTCGCGTTCGCGCAGAGCATGGCGAAGGGCGTGCCAGTGGTGCTGTAGCCGGTCATGGTGCGGAGTTTGTCCGCGCCGTAGCTCCAGTCGTGGTTGCCCGGCGTGGTCGCGTCGTAGCCGTCGGCATAGAAGGTGTCCATGAGCTCGGCGATGCTCTTGCCCTCGCTCATGGTGGCGAAGGACTGTCCGTGGAAGGTGTCGCCCGCATCGAGCAAAAGATCGGGGGCGTTGCCTTGGGCGCTATAGAGAACCGCCAGTCCATCAAAGCCCACCGTGCCGGTGCCCTTGCTTGCGTTGTAGCTGTACTTGTAGCTGCCGTGGATGTCGTTGGTGTGCATGACGGTCACGGAGCCGTCAATAGCGGCGGGCAGGTTCCCCGCAAAAGCGAAGCTTGGGATGCCTGCGAGCGCGCCGACAAACAACGCGGCGGTTAACGCAAGGCGGGGGAGTCTTTTCATGGCAGTTTCCTTAGTCCTTAGCCAGAATGTCTGGTTGAATATCGGATTATCGACATAATATGCGAAAACCGCCGCAAGGGCCTCTGTCCCTTTGCGGCGGTTTTGGCGTTTGCGCAGATAAAACCTACCAAAATAAACCTGTCCCTTTTTGGCAGGTTTTAGCTTAGCAGCATGCGGTCGTTGGCGAGCTCGCCGCCCGAGACCTCCTCGAACTTCTGCAGCAGGTCGGCCACGGTGAGCGACTTCTTCTCGTCGCCGGCCACGTCGTAGATCACATGGCCCTCGTGCATCATGATCAGACGGTTGCCCAGACGGATGGCGTCGTTCATGTTGTGCGTGACCATGAGCGTGGTCAGGTGGTTCTCGTCGACGATCTCCTCGGTCAGGTTGAGCACCTTAGAGGCCGTCTTGGGGTCGAGGGCCGCGGTGTGCTCGTCGAGCAGCAGCAGGCGCGGCCTGGTGAGCGTGGCCATCAACAGGGTGAGTGCCTGGCGCTGGCCGCCCGAGAGCAGGCCGACCTTGGCGTTGAGACGCGTGTCCAGACCAAGGTCCAGGCGCTTGAGCAGCTCAACGTACTCGTCCTTCTCGGCCTTGGTGACGCCCCACGAAAGACCGCGACGCTGGCCGCGGCGCTTGGCGAGGGCCAGGTTCTCGGCGATCTGCATGTCGGCAGCGGTACCGCGCATGGGGTCCTGAAACACGCGGCCCAGGTACTTGGCGCGCTGCGACTCGCTCAGGCGCGAGATGTCGGTGCCGTCGAGCTCAATAACGCCCGAATCGAGCGGGTACACGCCGGCGATCATGTTGAGCAGCGTGGACTTGCCGGCGCCGTTGCCGCCGATCACGGTTACAAAGTCGCCGTCATTCAGGGTGAGGTCGACGCCGGTGAGCGCGCGCTTCTCGGTGACGGTGCCCTTGTTAAAGGTCTTCTTGACGTGCGAGAGCTTAAGCATCTGCCTCATCCCCCTTCGTGTAGGAGCTGCGGAGCTTATAGCGCTCCCAAACCACGGGCACGCACAGGGCCACAGCGACAATCACGGCGGAGAGCAGCTTCATGTCGTTGGCGTCCATGCCCAACTGCAGCACGATGGCGCGGATAAGGAAGTACACCACGGAGCCAAAGACGGCGGAGGCAAGACGGACGCTAAACTGCGTGAGGCCGCCGGGCAGCAGACGGCCGAGCACCTCACCGATAACAATGGCGGCAAGACCGATAACGATGGCACCGGTGCCCATACCAATGTCGGCGTACTTTTGGCTCTGGCAGATGAGCGCGCCCGAAAGCCCGATGAGGGCGTTGGAGAGCACGAGGGCGATCATCTTGGTGGAGTTGGTGTTAACGCCCAGGGCGCGGATCATGTACTCGTTGTTGCCGGTGGCGCGCAGCGCCGAGCCGATCTCGGTGCCAAAGAACCAATACAGGATGGCAACGATAGCCACGGCGAGCAGGATGCCCAAGATGATGGCAACGGTGGACTGCGGCAGACCGGTCATATTGCTGACGGCCGAAAACACGGTGCCCTTGGCAAGAATGGGCGTATTGGACTTGCCCATGATGCGCAGGTTGATGGACCACAGGCTGATCTGGGTGAGGATTCCGGCGAGGATCGCGGGAATCTCAAAGACGGTGGTCAAAATGCCCGTGACGGCGCCCGCGATGGCGCCGGCGCACATGCCGGCCAGCACGGCGAGCAGCGGGTCGACGTTGTTATTGACGATGAGCACAGCGCAGACGCAGCCGCCGAGGGCAAAGCTGCCGTCGCAGGTCATATCGGGAATATCGAGCAGGCGGAACGTGATAAACACGCCAAGCACCATAATGCCCCAGAGGACGCCCTGCGAAACGGCGCCCTGCAATGCAATGAGCATGCTTCATACCTCCTAGGATAGGGTGGACACGTGATTCACCATAATAGCGGTAACAATGCATAGAAGAGCTGCGGACAGACGTTTTGTTTTACCTGAAACAAGCAGGGCGGACGCCGGTCTACAGCGCCCGCCCCTGTGGCTCAGATATTGAATAACGCGGCTAAAGCGCGAGCACGGGCTCTAGGCGCATGCCGCGTATGGCATTACGCGTCCAGAGCGGAAAGGTCGATGCCCAGGGCCTCGGCCATTTCGTCGTTCTTGACGACGACCAGGTCCTTGCTCGAGAGGTGCTTGATAGGCATGTCTTCGGGCTTGGCCTCGCCCTTCAGGATCTTAACGGCCATCTCGCCCGCGGCGTAGCCCAGATCCTCGTAATTGATGGAGAGGGTGAACAGGCCGCCGGCCATGCACATGCCCTCCTCGCCAGTCACGAAGGGAAGCTTGTTCTCCTTGCAGATCTGGCCCACCTGCGAGGCGCCCGCGGCGATGGTGTTGTCGGTGGGGGAGTACAGCGCGTCGACCTTGCCCACGGCAGACTCGACGACGGACTGAATCTCGTTGGAGCTCGAGACGGTGAAGTCAGTGTACTCGAGGCCCAGCTTGTCGAGCTCCTTCTTGGCGGCCTTGATCTGGACGTCGGAGTTGGACTCGGCGGTGCAGTAGAGCAGGCCGACCTTTTTAACGTCGGGCAGGACCTTCTGCATCATCTCGAGCTGCTCGGCGACCGGGGTGAGGTCGGAAGCGCCCGTGACGTTGGTGCCGGGCTTGTCGTTGTCCTGGACCAGGCCGGAGGCGGCGTAGTCGGTGATGGCGCAGCCCACGATGGGGATATCGGCCGTGGCGCCGGCGGCAGCCTGCGCGGCGGGCGTGGCGATGGCATAAATCAGGTTGACGTTGTCGCCCACAAACTTGTCGGCAATGGACTTACACGTGGACTGGTCGTTCTGGGCGTTCTTCTGGTCGATCTTGACCTTAAGGCCGCTCTTCTTGATGGCCTTGACAAAGCCGTCGTTGGCGGCGTCGAGTGCGGAGTGCTCGGTGAGCTGCAGAACGCCGACGGTGTAGTCGGAACCGGCGGCAGCAGAGCCGGAACCAGAGTTGCCGCCGCATCCGGCGAGCGGAGCGAGCGCGAGCAGGCCAGCAGATACCAGAAGGCTCCTGCGGCTGATGGTGATGTCCTTCATATCGTTACCCCCAGTATAGAAATGGCTGGAAACACTGCACTCAAACAAAGTGCAAGTGGAACTATAGTAGCGCGGATGTCCATTTTTACAATAACTTGGCGGGTTTTTTAATACAGAATCGGATGGGCGGTACGGGTAGTCGAATGGGCGGCGGAGGGTCTTATGCAGCGGAGGCGTCCTCCTCCTCGTCCAGGGCGGCGAAAAGCTTCTTGCCGTCGAGGAGACGTGTGGTGACGTTTCTCATGCGGCCAATCTCTACGGTGCGCAGCGTGTCATCGGCACCTCGGGCGTCATAGACCGTTCCCAGCAAATACGAGATGCCATCGCGCTGCCTGATGGCAAAGGGGCGGAGTGTCATCCGTGCTACTTCGGTTTCGCCACGTGCCGTGACGCTCGAAATATCAAAACTCACCGTGGTTCCGTGGTCGATGGCCTGCTCGACGAGCTCGCACGTGTCGATGCGCTTGATGGGCGTGCGTGTTGCCTTGGTAGCCTTGCTGCCTGCGCTCGGAACGGGTTCGGGTGTATCGAGGTAGCCGCGAACGTCGGCACTCGCCATGGCAACTAAGTGCTGCGCCATGCTCTTGCGGATAGCGATAGGCGTGGAGCGGTTGCGCATGACCATACCGTGGAGCCGGATGATCTCTTCATCGGTGAGCGGACGGGTAAGAAGTTTGTAGCCCACGCCGCGTTTGTACTCAATTTCGTATCCGGCATGGCGAAGCGCGGAGATGGCGGTGTAGATGCTGCGCCGCGCCGCCGAGATGGGCATGCGGGCGGGGTCGTCGGGATGGGCGAGGCGCCGGATCAACTCATCGGAAAGCATGGCCTTGTCCTCGCCGGTGTTTTCGCTCAAGAGCTGCAGGATGCGAACGGCGCGATAGGCTGCCATCGAGGCGGCGCCTCTCGTCGTGGTGTCGTAGGTTTCAACAGCGGCTTCGGTCATGGTGCCCACGTCCTTTCCGTTTTGGGTGGCGACGGTATGGAGCCTAGGACGTGGGGCTTTCCCAGGGGCGCAGGGCGCTCTGGGCGGTCGGTAGTCGTCGGCAAACGGCGGGTTGAGTTTTCAACAGCCCTGCTCAACTGACCAAAACCTTGCCAAAAGCTTGACGGATGCTGTTGAAAAAAGCGTCTCTCGACTGATGTCGAGAGACGCTTATGCGATGAGCATTGGCGTGTGGCGACGCGAGCTAGCGTCCGACGATTAGAAGTCGGCGTTGCCCACGGTGCGCGGGTGCGGCAGGACGTCGCGGATGTTGCCCACGCCGGTCAGATACATGACCAAGCGCTCGAAGCCCAGACCGTAGCCGGCGTGCTTGCAGGAACCGTAGCGGCGCAGGTCAAGGTAGTACTTGTACTGCTCGGGATTCATGCCCAGGTCCTTGATGCGGGCCTCGAGCAGATCCAGGCGCTCCTCGCGCTGGGAGCCGCCGATAATCTCGCCGATACCGGGCACCAGGCAGTCGGCGGCGGCGACGGTCTTGCCGTCCTCGTTCATGCGCATGTAGAACGCCTTGATCTCGGCCGGGTAGTCGGTCACAAAAGTCGGTCGCTTAAAGTGCTCCTCGGTCAGGAAGCGCTCGTGCTCGGTCTGCAGGTCGATGCCCCAGCTCACGGGGTAATCAAACTGGTGGCCAGCAGCGACTGCCTGCTCCAGGATCTCGACGGCCTCGGTGTAGGTAACGCGGGCAAAGTCGGAGTTGGCGACATGGTCCAGGCGCTCGAGCAGACCCTTGTCCACAAACTTGTTGAGCATATTGAGCTCGTCGGTGCAGGTTGCCATAACGTCCTTGAGGACGTACTTGAGCATGGCCTCGGCGTTATCCATGTAGTCGTTCAGGTCGGCAAAGGCCATCTCGGGCTCGATCATCCAAAACTCGGCGGCGTGGCGCGTGGTGTTGGAGTTCTCGGCACGGAAGGTGGGGCCAAAGGTGTACACGTCGCCAAAGGCCATGGCAAAGTTCTCGGCATTGAGCTGGCCGGACACGGTGAGGCTTGCATGCTTGCCAAAGAAGTCCTGGCTCCAGTCGACCTCGCCGGACTCGGTGAGGGGCGGATTTTTGGGGTCGAGCGTGGTCACGCGGAACATCTCGCCGGCGCCCTCGCAGTCACTCGTGGTGATGATGGGGGTGTTGACGTAGACAAAGCCCTGCTCCTGGAAGAAGCGGTGAATGGCGGCAGCCGCGACAGAGCGGATGCGGAACACGGCGCGGAACAGGTTGGTGCGCGGGCGCAGGTGCTGCTGGGTGCGCAGGAACTCGACGGTTGCGCGCTTCTTCTGCAGCGGGTAATCCGGGGCGCTCGTGCCCTCGACCTCGATGGAGGTGGCAGAAAGCTCGAAAGGCTGGGGCGCATCGGGGGTCAGCTTGACGGTGCCGGTGCAAATGAGTGCGGCCGAGACGTTTTGATGGGCGATCTCGTCGTAGTTGTCGAGTGCCTCGCGGTTCATGACGACCTGCAGGTCGCGGAAGCAGCTGCCGTCGTTGAGCGTAACAAAGCCAAAGTTCTTCATGTCGCGGACGGACTTGACCCAGCCGGCGACGGTGACGGTCTGGCCGCCGAGCGACTCGGCATCGGCATAGAGCTGCGCGATTTTGGTGCGGTTCACGTATCCTCCCATAACGGTTGAATGATAGTTATCCATACAGTTCGATATTCTAGCAGCTCGGCTCATTTGAGCTATACAGATAAAGCATTGGCGGGATGGTTTTTCAAACGAAAAGCGCCCGCGGCCAAATGGTCGCGGGCGCTTGACGAGGTGCCTTTTGGCTGTGTGGCGTGGGGCCTGGCTACTTGGTCTTGGCAACCAGCAGCGGGTCGCCCAGCTTGACGAGCGGGTTGCCGCCGATAAGCGTTCCAGACTCGCCGACATGGTCGATGCTCTTAAGACGATCGAGCTCGGAGACGATGACGGTCACGATGTCCTCGTGACCAGCGGCCTTAATGGCCTCGCGGTCGAAGCTGATGAGCGGCTGGCCTGCCTTGACCACATCGCCCATCTCGACAAAGCGGGCAAAACCCTTGCCGTTCATTTCCACGGTGCCCAGGCCAACATGGATGAACACGCGCAGGCCGTCCTCGGTAATCATGCCGATGGAGTGGTTGGTGACAGTGGTGGCACCGATGCGGCCGTTGGCGGGCGCATAGATGGTGCCGGTAATGGGCTCGATGCCATAGCCCTGGCCAAGCATGCCCGAGGCGATCGTCTCGTCGGGAACCTCGTTCAGGTTGACGAGCACGCCGTTGACGGGGGCATAGATGACGCCTTCGCGGGTAGCGAAGCTTGCTGCGGGCGGAACGGACGCCTCGCCGGTCGAGGTGAAGGTGGACTTAAGCGAATCGAGCAGACCCATAGTTGCCTCCAACTTAAATAGGCGCATATCGCGCGTTTGGTTTGCCGGAAACGTTTCACATGTGTTTCGCGGCTTGGTCAACGCCCCTATTCTACGCTGCTCAACGATACCTCTGAACTGGGATTATGTGATATATCAGTTGAAGGGAAACTTATTGCCGGAGTGTTTCTGCGCCACGGGTTCAAGTGGGGTACGCTTGAAGGCGAAAAACAAGGGCGCATAATTTGCGCGAAGGGAGCACATATGATTGTCGAGAACCATGCGCTGTGGGGCGAGGAGCCGACCGAGGATTATCCGGCGACGTTTACGTATTTGGGTGCCGAGCCGCTGCCCGATAAACCGAATGGCCGCCGCCCCGCGGTGATCATCTGCGGCGGAGGCGGGTTTACGCATATCGCTCCGCACGAGCAGGACCCGGTGGCGTTTGCATTTTTGGATCGCGGCTACCAGGCCTTTGTGCTCAACTATGTCACGAGTTCTACGGGTGACGTGAGCTTTCCGCACCCCCAGGCAGATCTTGCCAAGATGGTCGCCACGGTGCGCGCCAACGCCGACGAGTGGCATGTCGATCCTAAGCGCGTGTGCGTCGTGGGCTTTTCTGCTGGCGGCATGATTTGCGCCTCGCTGGCAACACAGTGGAAGACCGGCCCCTTCGCGGCACTTGCCGGGGCGCGTCCGGACGACATTCGTCCCGATGCCGTGGTGCTGGGCTATCCATTGCTCGACTTTGCCTATGTGCGTGACATGCAGACGCGCGATCCGCGCATTGACTTGCGTGTGCCCAAGACGGGCGGCAAGACGGGGCGCGATTTGCTCAACGACTACCTGTCGATGGTGACGGGCGGCGAGGCAACTGACGAGCATCTGGCCGACATCTGCCCCACCACGCATGTTTCGCGTCAGATGCCACCGACCTTTGTGTGGGGCGTGTCCGACGACAAGACGGCGCCGATCGCGCAGGTCTACCCGTTTGCGCAGCGCATGGCCGAGGAGGGCGTTGCATGCGAGATGCACGTCTTCGACCAGGGTGGTCACGGCCTTTCGCTCGGCAACGCCAACACCGCGGTCGACAACGAGGACAAGCAGGCGGCAGTCCGTCCCTGGATCCGCCTAGCCTTCCGCTTCCTGGAGCGCCACGGGTTTTAGTTACGGCGTTTTACCAAACGCCGTAACCACTTGACGCTGCAAGCCCGCCAGGGCGGCAATCTGCCTTTCAACTTCGGCGGCATGACCAGAAGGTCAATGCCGCCTCGTTTCAGGGCACCTTGCTCGCCCTGGCGGGCTTTCGCTGTTCGCGCCAAAACATCGGCGTTGCCATGGCCCAGATGCGGCACTTGGGGACGTTCCTTTTGTGCCGGCACTTGGGGACGGTCCTTGCAGCAATCTGTCGATTGAACGTCGTTGTGCGTTCGCGCTATCATGCATGGTTACAATTGGTTAGCCGTGGCAAACGGTTAGCCAAGGTAAACTAAATGCAACGCCCTGTGGGCGTCGGGGGAGGAGCACGGACGTGAAGCTCGATACGCTCGAGATTGGAAAGGACGCCGTTGTCGCATCGGTGGCATCGGACGATCAGGCACTCCGACAGCATATTTTGGACATGGGTCTAACGCCGGGCACCGAAGTCACCATGATGAAGTACGCCCCCATGGGTGACCCGCTCGAGATCCGCCTACGTGGCTACGAGTTGACGCTGCGCAAGGACGATGCCGCACGCATTGAGCTCGTGGATGTGCACGACACCGATACCGGCCCGCGCGTTAACGCCGCAATCGGCACGACGGACCACCCGGCCCTGGGCGAGGGGACGTATTCGCCCCGTGCGGCAAAGACGGCCGTGCCCGAGGGCGCGCCGCTGCACTTTGCCCTCGCCGGCAACCAAAACTGCGGCAAGACCACGTTATTCAACCAGCTGACGGGCTCCAACCAGCACGTCGGTAACTTTCCCGGCGTGACGGTCGACCGCAAAGATGGCACCATCCGTAACCATCCCGAGGCGAGCGTTACCGACCTGCCCGGCATTTACTCCCTGTCGCCGTACACAGGCGAAGAGGTCGTGAGCCGTCAGTTCATCCTTGACGAGCGCCCGGACGCCATCATCGACATCATTGACGCCACCAACATCGAGCGTAACCTGTACCTGACACTGCAGCTCATGGAGCTTGACCGTCCTATGGTCATCGCGCTCAACATGATGGACGAGGTGACCGCCAACGGCGGCGCCGTGGACGTCAACCTGCTCGAGAGCCTGTTGGGCGTGCCCGTTGTCCCCATTAGCGCTGCCCGCAACGAGGGCATCGGCGAGTTGGTGGACCACGCCCTGCACGTGGCACGGTTCCGCGAGCGCCCTGGTCGCCTGGACTTTTGTGCGCCCGACGGCCCGGACGGCGGTGCGCTGCATCGCTGCATCCACGGTATTGCTAACCTGATCGAGGACCATGCCGTGACGGCGCACATTCCGGTGCGCTTTGCGGCGACCAAGCTGGTCGAGGGCGATGAGCTGGTAACCGAGGCGCTTCACCTGGATCGCAACGAGCTCGACGCTATCGAGCACATCATTACCCAGATGGAGGGCGAGGCCGGCACCGACCGCCTATCTGCGCTGGCCGATATGCGTTTTAGCTTTATCGGCGACGTGTGCGGGCGTTGCGTCGTCAAGCCGCACGAGAGCCGCGAGCACGTGCGCTCCGTCAAGATTGACCGCATCCTGACAGGTCGTTACACAGCCATTCCGGCGTTTCTGGTGATCATGGGCCTCGTCTTTTGGCTGACGTTTGGCGTGATTGGCGCGGCGTTGCAGGGAGTCATGGAGGACGGTATCGCTGCCATCATCGCCTCGGCCGATGCGGGCCTCAAGGCATTCGGAACCAACGACGTGGTGCGCTCACTGGCTGTCGACGGCGTACTTACGGGTGTGGGCAGCGTGCTGACCTTCCTACCGATTATCGTCGTGCTCTTCTTGTTCCTCTCCATTCTGGAAGACTCCGGCTACATGGCACGCGTAGCCTTTGTCATGGATAAGGTGCTGCGTCGCTTTGGCCTGTCGGGCCGCAGCTTCGTGCCCATGCTCGTCGGTTTTGGCTGCACCGTGCCGGCTATCATGTCGACCCGTACGCTCCCATCCGAGCACGACCGCAAGATGACGGTCATGCTCACGCCGTTTATGAGCTGCTCAGCCAAGCTGCCGGTTTACGGCTTGCTGTGCGGGGCTTTTTTCCCGCAGGCGACGGTTCCCGCCATGGTCTCGCTCTATCTGATCGGTATCGTGGTCGGCTGCATCGCGGCTTTGGTGCTCAACCGCACGGCATTTAAGGGCGACCCGGTGCCGTTTATCATGGAGCTCCCCAATTACCGCCTGCCGAGCGTCAAGACGACGGTGATGCTGGCATGGGATAAGGCCAAGGACTTTATTACCAAGGCTTTTACCATTATCTTTGCCGCTACCGTGGTCATCTGGTTCCTTCAGACGTTCGACATTCGCTTTAATGTGGTCGCCGATCAGTCGCAGAGTCTACTTGCCGGTCTGGGTAGCATCATCGCGCCGGTGTTGGCCCCACTCGGCTTTGGCGACTGGCGCGCCTCGACGGCGCTCGTCACCGGACTTATCGCCAAGGAGAGTGTCATCTCGACACTCACGGTGCTTTTGGGTGCAACCTCGCCCGCGGCATTGTCAACCATGTTTTCGCCGTTTACCGCCTACGTGTTCTTGGTCTTTACGCTGCTGTACCCGCCTTGCGTGGCCGCTATCGGCGCTGTCAAGAGCGAGTTGGGCGCGCGCTATGCCGTGGCCGTATTCGCGTTTCAGGTCGCCGTTGCCTGGATCGTGGCGTTTGTCGTGCATTCGGCGGGCATATTGCTGGGGTTGGCTTAGTTATGAATTGACGACGCAACCTCTGTGTATCGAATTGTTTTCGGCCCCGCTTCTGTACTGACGGATGCGGGGCCGTTGCTATATAATCGCCTCCGCTCAAAACGATTGGAGACGTTATATATGACTCAGGCAAGGCAAGACGGCATCACGCTCAGGCAGTGGCTCCCACTCGTCGGGCTCACCTGCTGTGCGTTCGTGTTCAACACGTCGGAGTTTATGCCCATCGGCCTTTTGACTGATATCGCCGCGTCGTTCTCGCTCACCGAGGCCCAGGCGGGCATCATGATCTCGGTCTATGCCTGGGGCGTCATGCTGCTGTCGTTGCCGCTCATGGTGTTCGCTTCGCGTTTCGAGTTTAAGCGGATGCTGCTGGGCGTGCTTGCCGTGTTCTCGCTCGGTCAGTTCCTGTCCGCTGTGGCGCCGACCTATCCCATCCTGGTCTGCGCGCGCCTGGTGGTCGCTTGCGCACATGCCGTGTTCTGGTCAGTCGCCTCGATTATGGCCTCGCGCCTGGTCGACACTCGCCACGGCGCGCTCGCCATCAGCATGATCGCCACGGGCTCGTCCATCGCGCAGATCTTTGGCCTGCCTCTCGGTCGCGCCATTGGCTTGGCCGTGGGCTGGCGCATGACGTTTGCCGTGGTCGGGGGCCTCTCAGCCATCGCGGTCGTCTACCAGGCAGCGGTGTTCCCGGCCATGCCGGCGGGTGAGCGCTTTACCGTCAAACAGCTGCCCGAGCTGCTCAAGAACCCGCTCCTCATCGCGCTCTACGCAGTCACGGTCTTCATGGCGACCGGCTATTACGCAAGCTACAGCTATATCGAGCCCTTCCTGGCGCAGGTCGCGCACGTCGATGCGGGCGCCATCACCATGACGCTGACGGCGTTTGGCTGTTCCGGCTTGGTGGGCAGCTGGCTGTTCAGCCGCCTGTTCGACGGGCACCGTTTTCCGTTCCTTGCTATCACGCTCTCCGGCGTGCCGGTGGCCCTGCTGCTCATGGGGCCGGCCGCATCGTCGCTCGTGACAGTGCTTGCCGTCTGCGCACTGTGGGGTTGCTGCGCCACGGCCTTTAACGTGGCGTTTCAGGCCGAGCTCATCAAGCACACGCCGGCAGATTCGTCGGCCGTCGCCATGTCGATCTTCTCGGGCCTGTTCAACCTCGGTATCGGCACGGGTACCGCGATCGGCGGAGCCGTGGTTTCGGGTCCCGGTATCGCCTGGATCGGCTTTGTGGGCGGGGCGATTGCCGTCGTGGGCGTCATCCTCGCCATCACCGTGCTGTTTCCGGCCATCCGCCGCGCCAAGCCCGTCGCCTAATCACGTCCCCTCATCAGTTGCGGTGGAATAGTTCCTGTTTAAGGCTTCTGAAGGCCCAGACAGGAACTATTCCACCGCAACTTATTTTGGGGGAGAGGATACAAGCTGGGCATACAATGGATGTCGTTGTGTTGAGCTTACCGGGAGGCTGTTATGTGGGCATACGAGACGACGTTCTATCAGATCTATCCGCTGGGCTTTTGCGGGGCTCCGCGCGAAAACGCCGCGCCCGTTGCCGAGGGTGAGCTCGCCCAGGCTGCCAACGCCGCGCCCAACCCCGATGCTCCTATCATGAAGGTCGCCCAATGGGCCGACTACCTGCAAAAACTCGGTATTGGCGCTGTGCTCATCAACCCACCGCTCGAATCTGATAGCCACGGCTACGATACACGCAGCCTGCGCCATATCGACCGTCGCCTGGGTGGGGACGCCGACTTTGCCGCCGTATGCGACACGCTGCATGCCCATGGCATCCGCGTGGTGCTCGATGCCGTCTTCAACCACGTCGGCCGCGGTTTTTGGGCCTTCCGCGATGTGCAGGAGCGCAAGTGGGACTCGCCGTACAAGGACTGGTTCCACATTAGCTTTGACGGCGATTCCTGCTATGGCGATGGCTTTTGGTACGAGGGCTGGGAAGGCCATTTTGAGCTTGTGAAGCTCAACCTGCAAAATCCCGCTGTGGTCGATTACCTGCTCGAGTCCGTGCGCCGCTGGGCCGAGGTCTTTGGCGTCGACGGCCTGCGCCTGGACGTTGCCTATATGCTCGACCGCGACTTTATGCGCCGCCTGCACGCCTTTACCCGTGAGCTCAAGCCCGACTTTGTGCTGATCGGCGAGACGCTCCACGGCGACTACAACCAAATCGTCAACGACGAGATGCTCGACTCCTGCACCAACTACGAGTGCTACAAGGGCCTGTACTCCAGCTTTAACTCGGTCAACATGTTCGAGATCGCCCATTCGCTGCACCGCCAGTTTGGCGGCGATCCGTGGTGCATCTACCGCGGCAAACATCTGCTGTCGTTTGTCGACAACCACGATGTGCCGCGCCTGGCAAGTATCCTCACCGACAAGTCGTGTCTGCGTCCCGCCTACGGCATGCTCTTTGGCATGCCGGGCATCCCGTGCGTCTACTATGGCAGCGAGTGGGGAATTGCCGGCGAAAAGGGTGGCCCCGATGGCGACTGGGCGCTGCGACCTGCGCTCAATGAGCCTGCGCCCAACGAGCTGACGGCGTTCATCACGCAGCTTGCGCACCTTCGCTCGGCCGACGACGCGGCTGCCCGTGCTCTCAACTACGGTGCCTATCGCAACGTGGTGATCCAGAACAAGCAGCTGCTGTTCGAGCGCGCTTGTGACGGCGCGACGGTACTCGTGGCGGTGAATGCTGTGGGTGAGCCTTACACCTTTGGCGCCGGCGAGCTCAACGGGTCCTTCGTCGACCTGCTTGCCGACGATGCGCCCACGGTCGAGCTGACGGGTACCCTTGAGCTTGCACCCTACGAGGTGCGCTATCTGTTGAGAGCCTAGCCCATGGCCGTATCTGACGAGGGCTATCAACATATTGAGCATGGGTTTGAGCCCGTGTTCGACCAGCACTCGCGCGTTTTGGTGCTCGGGTCGTTTCCCTCGGTGCTTTCGCGCGCCAATTCCTTTTATTACGGCAACCCTCAGAATCGCTTTTGGCGCGTGATGGCCGCGTGCCTCGGTGTGCCTGTGCCGCCCAACGAGGGCGACCCTTTGGCAAGCGGTGAGCCCGCGACGCTTGATGCCTCCATTGCCGCCAAGCGGTCCATGCTGCTGAACGGCGGCGTGGCCCTGTGGGATGTGATCGAGAGCTGCGACATTAAGGGTTCGAGTGACGCCAGCATCAAAAACGTTGTGCCGGCACATATCGAGCGCATTACCGACGCGGCTCCCATTAAGCAGGTGATATGCAACGGTGGTACAGCTGGCCGGCTCTACAAGCGCTATCTACAAGAACGCACCGGGCTGCCGGCCATCGTTCTGCCGTCGACAAGTCCCGCCAATGCGGCATGGCGCCTAGAGCGCCTTGTTGGGCGCTGGCGCGAGGCCGTTGACTGGGGCGCTCTGTAATTTAGATATCTGATTGGGCGCGGGTGCCGAGGCGTTTCATGATGGCATGCCAGATCGGTGCGGGCAGCGCGGGCTTGACGCGCACCATGCCGTCGGCATCGACGCCTCCGGCATTGCCACCGCCAAGCAGCTGCGCATGCTCAATGGAGCAGCCCATGCGTACGGCGCCCACAAGCTTATCCATCGCTTCCGAAAATGGCCGACGCAAGAGACCCATGCGCGGGGAGTGGCGAAGCGCTGCGATGCCGGTGCCGGTGCAGACGACAACGCCGTCGCACCATGGCAGGTCACGTAGAAGACATGCCCGATACAGGCGGTCGAGGACTTCGTCCGTCTGCTTGGCGTTGTTGGACAGGGCCTGGACGACGACATAGACGCGTGTTTCTGTATTCCCAAGGCGATCGAGTATCTGCTCGACAGCGATCATAGCCTCATCGTCAAATGCATCATCAACAGCGAGCACTATGCCATCGACTGCACCGGCATCATCCGCCTTCAAGTCAACCGGGTGGGGGAGTACGGTGTCGGAAAGCCGGGCATAGGCGGCGATGGCATCCTGCAGGTCCCAAAGCAAAAACTCAAGATCGGCGCTTTCGGGAATACTGACAAACGCGATGTTATGCAGTGTTTTTGGTACATCGCCGCGCGCGGTCGTCTCCATGCCGCCTCCTTTCCGGTTGGTTTCCGTTTAGGTTACACCGTCTGGTGGCGCTCCGCCGCGCTATCCTAGTGCAACCCTTACGAAAGGAACGCCATGCGTCTGCCCATGAATACCTCGCTTGCCACGCTCAAGCCCTCCGGCATCCGCCGGATCAATGCGCTCGCCGCCCAGCATCCGGGATGCATTGCGCTCGCGCTCGGCGAGCCCGATTTTCCTACGCCCGATGTGATTAGCGCTGAGGTGACTGCTTCGTTGGACCGCGGCGACACGCACTATCCGCCCAACAACGGTCGCCCCGCCCTGCGCGAGGCGCTGTCTGCCTACATGGGGGATGCGGGCCTTACGTATTCTGCCGATGAGGTCATCCTGACCGACGGCGCGACCGAGGCCCTGTCGGCAACGTTTATGGCCATGCTCAACCCCGGCGACGAGGTCATTATCCCCACGCCGGCCTTTGGCCTGTACGAGAGCATCGTCGTTGCCAACCACGCCAAAGCGGTCTTTTTGGATACGGAGCCTGCGCAATTCCAGATTGACGAGGACGCACTTCGTGCTTGCGTGACACCGGCGACCAAGGCCATCGTCATCTGCTCGCCCAACAATCCTACGGGCTGCATCCTCGACGCGGCATCGCTCGACGCCGTGGCGCGCGTAGCGGAGCAGGCGGGCATCTACGTAGTCTGCGACGACGTATACAACCGTCTGGTCTATGTGGATGGCTACGAGCGCTTCGCCCAGCGACACCCGGAGCTGCGCGAGCAGACAGTGATCATCGAGAGTTTCTCCAAGCCCTGGGCCATGACCGGCTGGCGCTTGGGTTGGCTCGCAGCGGCAGCCCCCGTCATCGCCGAGATCGCAAAAGCACACCAATACCTAGTATCGAGTGCCGTTTCATTTGAGATGGACGCAGCAGCGCGAGCCCTGACCGTCGACCCAACCCCCATGCTCAAAGTCTACCGAGCCCGCCGCAAACGCGTGCTCGCAGCCTTAAACGCTATGGGCCTCGACGCAGTAGAGCCCGCAGGAGCCTTCTACACTTTCCCGAGCATCAAAAAGTTCGACCTAACCAGCGAAGCCTTCTGCATCAAAGCCATCAAAGAAGCAAACGTAGCCCTAGTCCCGGGCGACTGCTTCGGCACCGAAGGCCACATCCGCCTCAGCTACTGCGTCTCCGACCAAGATCTGGACGAAGGCCTAAATCGCCTGTCCACCTTCATTTCAACCCTGTAGCCATCAGGGACGCAACACATCAGCCCACCGACCCAAGCATTATGAGTGGGGCGCGCCGGCCAACGGAAAACCGGGCTGCCCCATAGTTGACGCAGGCCGCGCCGCCGAAGGCCAGGCGCAAGGGTTTCGTAGATTCCGCACGAGCCGAAGGCCACTTAATGTGCTTTCCGAGCGAGCCCAGGACCTGACCGAGCGGAAACCTTGCGCCTGGCCTTCGGCGGCGCGTGCCGGATGGTGGAATTGTGTGCAGCCCGGTTTTCCGTTGACCGACGCCGGGGTCCCCGCCATAATACTTTCGGTTCACGCACGAATCCGCTGCCAGAGACAGCCGGTGCAAACGGGCATCGCCCGCGAGCTTAATGGGACATCCCGCCAGCCGAGGTGGTCGAGTAGATATGTCTTCTCGCCCCCGTCGCTCATGCAGCGCGGGGGCTTTCTTTTTGGACATGCCCCCGTCACGTCCTTGTGGCGGACCGTGCCCGGAAAGAATTCGAGGAGGTGTAATTCATGCCCCAGCAGTACAAAATCGACAAGGTTGCAGAGATCGAGTCCCGTATCGCCGAGAACGCCGGTCTGTTCGTCGTCAACTACAACGGTCTGACGGTTAAGCAGGCTCAGGAGCTGCGTCATCAGCTTCGCGAGTGCGGCGCCGAGATGAAGGTCTACAAGAACAACCTGGTCAAGATCGCCCTCAAGAACCAGGAGCAGCCCGAGATCGACGAGATTCTCGCCGGCCCCGTCGCTTATGTGTTCTACGAGACCGAGCCGGTCGAGGCCGCTAAGGCCCTTAAGGACTTCTCCGCTAAGTCCAAGGGCGTCCTTGAGATCAAGGGCGGTATCTCCGACGGCAAGGCCGTTTCCGCTGATGATGTTAAGGCTATCGCCGAGCTGCCCACCAAGGATCAGCTTCTCGGCCAGATCGCCGGTCTCATCTCCGGTTTCGCTCGCGACATCGCTGTCTGCGTCAACGGCGTTTCCTCTGGTCTCGCTCGTTCGATTCAGCAGGTCTCCGAGCAGAAGGCAGCCTAGTCGCTGTTTTCACCCGCGGCGGCAACGCCGCACCCCTGGCGCATTCGCGCCGTGTTTTAACTGATCTCCGTGCATCCGCACGGAAACCGAAAGGACTTAGAAATGGCTAAGCTTACCACCGATGAGATCATCGATGCTCTTAAGGAAATGACCCTTCTCGAGGCTTCCGAGCTCGTCAAGGCTATCGAGGACACCTTCGGCGTTTCCGCCGCTGCTCCTGCCGCTGTTGTCGCCGCTCCCGCTGCTGGCGCTGCTGAGGCCGAGGAGAAGACCGAGTTTGACGTCGTGCTCGAGGGCTTCGGCGACAACAAGATCCAGGTCATCAAGGCCGTCCGTGAGCTCACCAACCTTGGCCTGAAGGAGGCCAAGGAGGTCGTCGAGGGCGCTCCCAAGGCTGTTCTCGAGGGTGCCAAGAAGGAGGACGCCGAGGCTGCCAAGGAGAAGCTCGAGGCTGCTGGCGCTGCTGTCACCCTCAAGTAATCAGGCTTTCTCGCCAGATTTCTTTGCAGACGGGGTTCGCATTGCGAGCCCCGTCTTTTTTGTTTTTCGGTCCCTCGACATCGATTGCTCAAACTGCCATGTTCTGTGATTTGCGTCGTATCGGGTGCCCTGCCGTTGGACAATAAAATTGCACCATTCGAGCAATAATTTGCGTTGACCTGCTGAAGAATTGTCTCTGCCTTGTAGCGACATATAGTTCCAGCGGTAAGATGCTTGGGTATCGCAATTTGGTCTGCGGCTGTGTGCCGCACGCATGGGGCGCTTTTGCGCCTGCGAAAGGATCTTTGAATAACATGAAGGCAATCATCCCCGCCGCCGGTCTTGGCACGCGTTTTCTACCTGGCACCAAGTGCACGCCCAAAGAGATGCTGCCGGTGCTCGACAAGCCCGTCATTCAGTATGTCGTCGAGGAGGCGCTCGACCCCGAGGAGGTCGACGATGCCATCATCGTTACTTCTCCCGGTAAGCCCGAGCTACTGAACTACTTCCAGCCCGATCGCTCGCTCGAGAACCTGCTGCGCGAGCGCGGCAAGAACGCCTATGCCGACGCCGTCGCCCACGCTGGCGGTATGCCGGTCGACTTTCGCTATCAGTATGAGCCCAAGGGCCTCGGTCATGCTATTCGCTCTGCTGTCGACGCCGTGGCGGGGGAGAACTTCCTGGTTCTTCTGGGCGACTACGTTGTGCCTAATCGCGACATCTGCGACAAGATGCTCGCCGTTTCCAAGGAGCACGGTGGCGCTTCGGTTATCGCCGTCGCTGCTTGCTCGCCCGAGGAAGTCAGCCGCTACGGCGTTATCGCCGGCGAGCGCGTTGGTTCGCTCGAGGGCGCCGAGGGCGTTGCCGATGCCGAGCCGGGCGCTGTCTGGCGCATCGGCGGTCTGGTCGAGAAGCCCGCTCCCGAGGCGGCTCCGTCCAACCTGTACATCGTCGGTCGCTACCTGCTGAGCCCGCTGGTCATGGACCTGCTGGCCGATCAGCAGGCCGGCAAGGGCGGCGAGATCCAGCTGACTGACGCCATGGCCCGCTCGCTCGACCGCGAGGCCATGTACGCTGTCGTCATCGACCCGCTGTCGGGCTACGACACCGGCACGCCTTCTGGCTGGATGGCCACCAACGCCCTCATGGCTGCAAGCGATCCTCGCTTTGCCGGCGCCTTCTGGGACGCCATCGACGAGCGCGGCGGCTTGATGCGCAAGTAAGCCTTCGGACATCGACATTTACGGGCGCGGACCTCGGTTCGCGCCCGTTTTTTATAAGAGCTTCGATTGTCGACTCTCTGTTCACAGAAAATATATGAACAGATGTTCGATACACATACATTTACCTGCGTATTTTCTGTCGAAAAACTTTGCTACTCCAAAAACTCAATCGCGTCAAGGCTTTTCTTGCCCAACGGTCGGTACCTGATAAACTATTAGGTTGCGATAACTGGCGAAGCTATGCCTCGCCAACCCACCGAGCATTTCCGTGAAGGAGGAAAAACCTGGTGACCTACGCATATACTGCCACTGAGCGCAAGCGCGTCAGCTTCGGGAAAATCCCGGAGGCCATGGAGCTCCCCAACCTTATCTCTGTTCAAAGGGAATCCTTTGAGCGTTTTAAGGACGAGGGTCTTCGTGAGGCGTTCAAGGAATCCAGCCCCATCCAGAGCCAGAACCATGTTCTCGAGGTTACCTTCGGCGAGCATCAGTTCGGCGACCCCGCGCACACCGTCGAGGAGTGCCGCGAGAAGGATATGACCTATCAGGCTCCGCTTCTGACCGACGTCCGTCTCACCAACAAGGAGACCGGCGAGATCAAGGAGCAGCTCGTCTTTATGGGCGACTTCCCCATGATGACCGATCAGGGCACCTTCATCATCAACGGTACCGAGCGTATCGTCGTCTCGCAGCTCGTCCGCTCCCCGGGCGTGTACTACAGCTCCGAGATGGATTCGGGCAAGCAGATCTACAAGGCCCAGATCATTCCGTCCCGCGGTGCCTGGCTTGAGTTTGAGGTCGACAAGCGCGACCAGCTCATGGTCTCCATCGACCGTAAGCGCAAGCAGAGCGCCACGATGTTCCTGCGCGCCCTTGGCATCGCCGTCACCAACGACGACATTATCGAGCTACTCGGCAACTCCGATGTGATCAAGCGCACCCTGGAGCGCGACACCGCCCTCACCCGCGAGGACGCCCTCATCGAGATCTACCGTCGTCTGCGCCCGGGCGAGCCTCCCACCGTGGACGCTTCCCGCAGCCTGCTCGAGGGTCTGCTCTTCAACCCGCAGCGCTACGACCTGGCCCGCGTCGGTCGTTACAAGGTCAACAAGAAGCTCAACCTCACCACCGAGGAAGAGGTCACGGTGCTCACCGACGAGGATATCGTCGCGACGCTGCGCTACCTCCTGTCCCTCGCTGCCGGCGAGCAGGGCTTCAAGGTCGACGACATCGACCACTTTGGCAACCGCCGCATCCGTACCGTCGGCGAGCTCGTCGCCAACCAGTTCCGTATCGGCATGAGCCGTATGGAGCGCGTCGTCCGTGAGCGCATGAGCTCCCAGGACATCGACGAGATCACCCCGCAGTCGCTCATCAACATCCGCCCGATCGTGGCCTCCATCAAGGAGTTCTTCGGCTCCTCTCAGCTCTCGCAGTTCATGGACCAGGCGAACCCCCTGACCGGTCTGACCCACAAGCGCCGTCTGTCCGCACTCGGCCCTGGTGGTCTTGCCGGCCACAAGTCCGGCTCCAGCCGCCGCACCAACGTGCCGACGGCCGTCCGCGACGTTCACAATTCGCACTACAGCCGCATGTGCCCGATCGAGACCCCCGAAGGCCCCAACATCGGCCTGATCGGCTCGCTCGCCCTCTACGCCCGCGTCAACGAGTATGGCTTCATCGAGGCCCCGTTCCGTCGCGTCGAGAACGGCGTTGCCACCGATCAGATCGACTGGATGACCGCTGACGAGGAAGAGAAGCACGTCATCGCGCCGGCCAACACGCCGCTCGATCCCAAGACCAACGAGTTCATCACGACCGATGCCGAGGGTAAGATCGTCCGTCCGCACACCGTGATCGCCCGTACCCGCGACTTCGACGGCTCCTTCGGCGCTCCCGCCGACGTGCCCGTCGAGGACGTCGACTACATGGACGTCTCGCCGCGTCAGATGCTCTCCGTCGCAGCCACGCTGATCCCGTTCCTTGAGCACGATGACGCCAAGCGTACGCTGATGGGCGCCAACATGCAGCGTCAGGCCGTGCCGCTGGTTCACCCCGCCGCTCCCTATGTCGGTACCGGCATGGAGCGTCGCGCCGCTCTGGACTCCGGCGAGGTCACCCTGGCCAAGAACGCCGGCGAGGTCATCTTTGCCGACGCCGCCAAGATCATCGTCAAGCATGCCGGCGGCATGGACGAGTACCACCTGGCCAAGTACCAGCGCTCCAACCAGTCCACCTGCATCAACCACCGTCCGCTCGTTCGCGTTGGTGACACCGTTGAGCAGGGCGAGCCTCTGGCCGACGGTCCTTCGACCGATCACGGCGAGCTCGCACTGGGTCAGAACCTCACCGTGGCCTACATGCCGTGGGAAGGCTTTAACTACGAGGACGGTATCGTCGTGTCCGAGCGCCTGGTGGCCGAGGACCTGCTGACGACCATCAACATCACCCGTCACGAGATCGACGCCCGCGACACCAAGCTCGGCCCCGAGGAGATCACCCGCGAGATCCCGAACCTCTCCGAGGACATGCTTGCCAACCTCGACGAGGACGGCATCATCCGCATCGGCGCCGAGGTCGGCCCTGGCGACATCTTGGTCGGCAAGGTCACGCCTAAGGGCGAGAGCGCTCTGACCGCCGAGGAGCGCCTGCTGCGCGCCATCTTCGGTGCCAAGGCCCACGACGTCCGCGACACCTCCCTTAAGATGCCTCACGGCGCTTACGGCCGCGTCATCGACGTCGTCCGCTTTAGCCGCGAGAACGGCGACGACCTGGCCCCCGGCGTCAACGAGCAGGTGCGCGTCTACGTCGCCCAGCGTCGTAAGATCCAGCAGGGCGATAAGATCGCCGGCCGCCACGGCAACAAGGGTGTTATCTGCAACGTTCTGCCGGTCGAGGACATGCCCTACATGGCTGACGGTACCCCGATCGACGTTATCCTCAACCCGCTGGGCGTTCCTTCGCGTATGAACGTCGGCCAGCTGCTCGAGTGCCACCTTGGCTGGGCTGCTGCGTGCGGTTGGGATACCGAGCAGGCCGACTCCGACAAGTATGTCCCCGGTCCGTTCTTCGTCTCGACGCCCGTCTTCGACGGCGCCAAGGAGGACGAGATCGCCGAGGTCATCCGTCGCGCCAACAAGAACATGCTCAACAAGGCCACCGCTGCCTTTGGCGATCACATGCGCCCCGAGTTTGTCACCCAGCTTGACGAGCGCGGCAAGACCCGCCTGTTCGACGGCCGCACCGGCGAGGAGTTCCGCGAGCCTATTACCGTGGGTACGTCCTACATCCTCAAGCTCGGCCACATGGTCGACGACAAGATCCACGCCCGTTCGACCGGCCCTTACAGCCTGGTTACCCAGCAACCGCTGGGCGGCAAGGCTCAGTTCGGCGGCCAGCGCTTCGGCGAGATGGAAGTTTGGGCACTGTACGCATACGGTGCTGCCAACGTCCTGCAGGAGATCCTGACCGTCAAGTCCGACGATACCGTGGGCCGCGTCAAGACCTACGAGTCCATCGTCAAGGGCGAGAACGTCCCGGTTCCGGGTATCCCCGAGTCCTTCAAGGTTCTCGTCAAGGAGATCCGTTCCCTCGCACTGGACATCGAGCCCATGCACGATGCCGACGAGGACGCCTCCGCCCCTGTGACCGCCGAGGAAACCTCTGCTCTCGACGACCTGGCTGCGCTCGCCGGCGTTGACACCGACGTCGAGGCCCAGGATGCCGAGACCGCCGAGGCACCCGAGGCTGTCGCCGCCACGACCACTGATAAGGAGTAGTTGACTGTGGCAGATTTCGAAGCTACTGATTTTGACTCGGTAAAGATCTCCCTTGCCTCCGCCGACCAGATCCGTTCCTGGTCGCACGGTGAGGTCAAGAAGCCGGAGACCATCAATTACCGTACCCTCAAGCCCGAGAAGGACGGCCTGTTCTGCGAGAAGATTTTCGGTCCCGCCAAGGACTGGGAGTGCTCCTGCGGCAAGTACAAGGGCATCCGCTTTAAGGGCATCGTCTGCGAGCGCTGCGGCGTCGAGGTCACCTCGGCCAAGGTTCGTCGCGAGCGCATGGGTCACATCGAGCTCGCCGCTCCCGTGTCCCACATCTGGTACTTCAAGAGCCCCACGAGCTTCCCGATGAGTCGTATGCTCGACATCAAGTCCAAGGATCTCGAGAAGGTTCTGTACTTTGCCAGCTACATCATCACCGAGGTCGACTACGAAGCTCGCGAGGCCGACGCTGACGACCTGCGCGAGGAGCTCGCCGCCGATCTGGAAGAGATCGATGCCGAGTGCGCCCGCCAGATCGAGTCCCTCAAGGAGCAGGGCAACCCCGAGAACTTTGACGAGTTCTCCGACGAGGAGCCGCTGACCCCCGAGGAGATCGCCTCTGGCATCGTCGACATCGAGGAAGAGTGCAAGGACGATAAGCAGCTCCGCACGGACGCCTTCAACGCCTTCATGAAGCTCACCGAGCGCGACCTCATCTCCGATGAGCCGCTGTTCCGCGAGATGACCCGTTACTACTCCATGTACTTCAAGGGTGGTATGGGTGCCGAGGCCGTTCGCGACCTGCTCGCTGCCATCGACCTCCCCTCCGAGGCCGAGAAGCTCAAGGCTATCATCGCCGACGAGGACTCCCAAAAGCAGAAGCGCGAGAAGGCCGTTAAGCGCCTCGAGGTCGTTGACGCCTTCCTGAAGGGCGGCAACAGCCCCGCGAACATGATCCTGGATGTCATTCCGGTCATTCCGCCCGATCTGCGCCCGATGGTCCAGCTCGATGGCGGCCGCTTCGCCGCGTCCGACCTCAACGACCTGTACCGTCGCGTGATCAACCGTAACAACCGACTCAAGCGCCTGCTCGACCTGGATGCCCCTGCGATCATCGTGAACAACGAGAAGCGCATGCTCCAGGAGTCCGTGGACGCCCTGTTCGACAACGGCCGTCGTGGTCGCCCGGTCTCTGGCCGTGGCGGTCGCCCGCTCAAGTCGCTCGCCGAGGCCCTCAAGGGCAAGCAGGGTCGTTTCCGTCAGAACCTGCTGGGCAAGCGTGTCGACTACTCCGGCCGTTCGGTAATCGTTACCGACCCCAAGCTGCTGCTGCACCAGTGCGGTCTGCCCAAGACCATGGCGCTGGAGCTCTTCAAGCCCTTCGTCATGAAGCGCCTGGTCGAGCTTGGCAAGGTCGAGAACATCAAGGGCGCCAAGCGCGCTATCGACCGCGGTGCCACCTTTGTGTGGGACATCCTCGAAGAGGTCATCGACGGCCGCGTCGTGCTGCTCAACCGTGCACCGACCCTGCACCGTCTGTCCATCCAGGCCTTTGAGCCGGTGCTGGTCGAGGGCAAGGCTATCCACCTGCATCCGCTGGTCTGCTCGCCCTTCAACGCCGACTTCGACGGCGACCAGATGTCTGTCCACGTGCCGCTATCCAGCCAGGCTCAGGCCGAGGCTCGCGTGCTCATGCTCTCTGCGAACAACCTGCGCTCGCCGGCATCCGGCAAGCCGGTTAACATCCCTTCGCAGGACATGATCATTGGTGTGTACTACCTCACCCAGGTCCGCGAGGGTCTGCCGGGCGAGAACCACGTGTTCGCCAGCTTCGACGACGCGCTGCACGCCTATGACTGCCGTTCCGAGGTCGACATGCAGGCCAAGATCCAGGTTCGCGTGTCCGCTGCCGATGCCAACGTCATCAACGAGGACGGCACCCGTATCTTCCGCGTCAAGAACGGCAAGAACGAGTTCGTCGACTACGACGTCACCGGCAACAAGACCGCGCGCTTCGAGACCTCTATCGGCCGCATCATCTTCAACCGCCAGTGCCTGCCCGAAGACTATGAGTTCATGAACTACAAGATGGTCAAGGGCGATGTGGCCAAGCTGGTTGCCGACTGCTGCGATCGTTACCCCGAGGCCAAGGTCGGCCCGATCCTCGACGCCATCAAGTACTCCGGCTTCCACTACGCTACCCGCGCCGGCCTCACCATCTCGGTGTGGGACGCTCTCATCCCTGCCGAGAAGCAGGAGCTGCTCGATCGCGCCCAGGCCAACGTCGACCAGATCAACGAGTACTTCGAGGAGGGCTTCATCAACGAGACGGAGCGCCACATCGAAGTCGTTAACGAGTGGACCGCTTGTACCGACAAGGTTGCAGCGCTCATGCTCGACTTGTTCGACGAGGAGAACCCGCTCTATATGATGGCCGACTCCGGCGCCCGTGGTTCTAAGACCCAGCTGCGTCAGCTCGGCGGCATGCGTGGCCTGATGGCAGACATGTCCGGCGAGACGATCGACCTTCCCATTAAGGCGAACTTCCGCGAGGGCCTGTTGCCGCTCGAGTACTTCATTTCGACCTACGGCGCCCGTAAGGGCCTGGTCGATACCGCATCCCACACCTCGGACTCTGGTTACCTGACCCGTCGTCTGGTCGACGTGGCCCAGGACGTCATCGTCCGCGAGGAGGACTGCGGTACGCACGAGGGCGTCACCTACAACCTCATCATCCCCGGCACCACCGACCTCAACACCGACCTCGTCGGCCGTTGCTTCATTGAGGACGTCGTGGCTCCCGATGGCACCGTGCTCTTTGAGCAGGACGGCTACATCGAGAAGGTCGCCGACATCCAGAAGATGGTCGATGCGGGCCTTAAGAAGGTCAAGCTTCGCGCGCTGCTCACCTGCCGCTCCAAGTACGGCGTGTGCCAGAAGTGCTACGGCTGGGATCTTTCCACCCGTCGTCCGGTCGCCATCGGTACCGCGGTCGGCATTATTGCCGCCCAGTCCATCGGCGAGCCCGGTACGCAGCTTACGATGCGTACCATTCACTCCGGCGGCGTCGCTGGCGTCGACGATATTACGCAGGGTCTGCCTACGGTCAGCCGTATGTTCGATATCGTCGGCAACGTCAACGAGAAGATCCTGGGTCGCGAGGCCGAGCTGGCTCCGTACTCCGGTCACCTCTCGATTAAGCCCGAGAAGTCCGAGTACGTGCTGACGCTCACTGACTCCGAGGACCACACCCGTGTCCTCGACGAGCGTCGCGTCCCCGCTTCGGTGCGCTTTATGCCCGAGATCGAGGACGGCTGCGAGGTTCGCGCCGGCGACCAGATCACCAAGGGCTTCGTCAACTTCCGCAACCTGCGCAAGCTGACCGACATCGAGTCGACGATGCACACCTTCGTCGAGAGCGTCAAGGACGTCTACACCAGCCAGGGCGTCGACCTGAACGACAAGCACATCGAGGTGCTCGCACGTCAGATGCTGCGTCGCGTTCAGATCACCAACCCCGGTGACTCCAAGTACCTGCTTGGTCAGTACGTCGACCGCTACGAGTTCGCTGACGAGGTCGAGCGCGTTGCCCGTCTGGGCGGTCAGGCTCCCGTGGCCGAGCCCGTCATCCTGGGTACGCTCAAGGTCGCGTCCAACATCGACTCCTGGCTGTCGAGCGCTTCGTTCATCCGTACCGCTGGCGTCCTTACCGAGGCTGCCATCGAGGGCAAGGTCGACCACCTGCTCGACCTTAAGTCCAACGTCATCGTCGGTAAGAAGATTCCGGCCGGTACCGGCCTCAAGCCGTACGCCAACGCCAAGCTGACGTATCGTACGGCCGACGGCTACGTGGACATCGACGGCCCGGCTTCGCCCAACGCCAAGTCGCTGCCCGAGTGGGCTCCTGTGGAGCTCAAGGACCTGGACGAGCAGCTCCCGCAGCAGCTCGATTGGGCCGGCTACGACGAGTTCGGCGGTGCTGACGGTTCGTTCACCCGCAACGGCCACACCATCTCCGCCGAGAAGGCTCGCCTGTACCTGTTCGACGACCTGGGCGTGTCGCAGCGCTGGACCAACAAGTTCAGCGAGGTCGGCATCGAGACGGTTGGCGACCTGGTTGGCAAGTCCGAGGAGGATCTGCTGCGCATCGATGGCATCGGTGCCAAGGCGATCGAGGAGCTCCGTGACGGCCTCGAGGCCCACGATCTGCTCTACATCCTCGAGAACAACGACGACGTTGCCGACGAGGAAGACCTCTCGCAGCTGCTGCAGATGGTCTTTAGCCCCGACGGTCCGGACGATATCCTGCTGGGTACCTCCGCTCCGACGCATCACGCCGACGCCGACGAGGAGCTCCTGGGCGCCCCGATCGACGACAAGAAGGCTCCCGCCAACGGCGCGATCAACGAGGACATGGCTTCTCTCGATGAGCTGCTCAACCAGCTCGTGGACACCGACGACGCCGAAGAGGCCAAGGACAACGACGAGGAGTAACTAGTTCCGCCGTTCTAACGAACGGCGGCGATCTCCGTCGCTGCGCGGCCCCCAGAGCTACAATCTGTCATTCAAAAGGCAGGGCATGACCAAAAGGTCAATGCCCTGCCTTTTTCATGCCACCTTGTACGCTCTGGGGGCCGCTCGCTTGCGTATGCTCAACCTGTTGCGTTCCGTCGATCCCTTGCCAATAAGGGGCAGAGTTTTTTTTGGTAGGTTATTCCTTCTTGAATTTGAAACATTTCGTTCGGTCAAAGCGTATCTATGGTGAGGGCCTCAGCAAGAATCATTAACGTCACCGGGAGGTGATTATGGAAGAACAGGCATTTAGACAGGCGGTCGAAGATCACCGGGATGTCGTGTTTCGGATCGCATTGACGTACCTGCGCGATTGTGCCGACGCCGACGATGTTGCCCAGGATGTCTTTCTTAAGCTGCTTAAAAGCGATGGACATTTTGAGAGTTGGGAGCATCTTCGCCGCTGGCTTATCCGGGTCACGATCAATGAATGTAAATCGCTCTTTCGAAAGCCATGGAGGCGTGTGGAGGATATTGAGAACCTGGCCGAGTCGCTTTCGACAGCGCAGGATGAGACCAAGGCGGTCCTGTCAGACGTTATGCGACTTCCGGAGCGATTCCGTGTTCCCATCGTGCTCTATTACTATCTGGGCTTTTCGACCTCAGAGATTGCCGAGTTGTTGCATGTACCAGCCGCGACCGTTCGAACGCGTTTAGCTCGCGGTCGATCGAAGCTCAAATTCATCCTAGAGGAGGGCGACCGTGAAATCCAATCAAATCAAGCAGGCCTTCGAGTCCATCCAAGCCGATAGCGATCTTGCCGACCGTGTTATTGATGCTGCGGCTGGAAAGCCGCTTCGTCGAAAGGGTCACGCGAAACCTCTGTATGTTGCCGTAATCGGATGTCTTGCCGGAGTGTTGGCGACCGGAGGGGTCGCCTACGCCGTTGTCAATTCCAGCTATTTTGCCTCAGCCTGGGGAAACCACGGCAATGGGGATTCCATTACCTGGACCAACGGAGGCTCATCGGGAACTAAATATACCTACACCAGAGAGTTTGGTGATGGCATCGCGCCCCAAAGCCTGGAGGGTGCAGTCCAGGAGGTTAATCTGTCCGTCGAGGGTAACGGCTATACGCTTGATATCCATGAGATGGCTATTGACCAAAACGGCTGCGGAGCCGTGACGTTTACGTTGTCCAATCCAAATGGCGTTAACTACTACAAGCCGGCAGCAGAGACAGGCGAACTTGTTCTCTATGGTGAAGAAGAACAAGGCATCGGTACACCCAGCATGAACTTCGGCGAGGAATGGGCTGACACACGCTGCACAATTGATAAGGACACATCAAGCGACACGGTCATTAATGGCACGATGTACTTTGCCTCGTGGAATCGCGAGCGAGATTTGGGACATGCGGTCACCTGGAATATCTGCTGGACTGAGGGCGAAGGTGAGGACGCGAAGCTGTTCGAGGCATCGACGCCCGAGTTTAGCGTTGGAGCGTACGTCGATACAAAGGAACTCCGCTCCGATGACTCGCCTCTCGAGATCAGCCCGTTTTCCATCCAGACGCACATCGACGATCTGGGCATTGACGCAGTCACGAAAAAGTTGACCGTTACCTACAAGGATGGATCGGAGCAGATTATCGAAGACGATGCTGCGGGCGCGTACAATTTCTATGTCTCGATGACGCGCAATAGTGGAGAGAACATCTCGGTGCCGACAAAACTGATCAATGTCGATCAAGTGGTCTCGGTAACCCTTGAGGGCACGAGGTACACATCAACAGGAGAGACCGAAACAGAAGTACCCTTTACCATCGTCTATTCGTAAGATTTGGGGCCGCTTCCTACTAGGGGAGGCGGCCCATTTTGCGTTAAATGGGCGGTTAAAGCGAGCGACATTCGTCCGATTTTCGGAAGTATGCGGCAAAATCCCGATAGGCCGACCACACCGCATATGCTCAAGCGTTCTACCTGCCGGTTTGTTATCGCAAAACCCTTGTGCGCTCAGCAAGTTCAAAATTTGCCGCATACTTCCGAAAACGCCGCCGATTTCCATGCGACAGATGAGAGCAGATCACCGCTGGAGCGCGACGTTTCCCCAGATAAAACCGACCAAAATAAATCTGTCCCTTTTTGGAAGGTAACGTTGCCCCGACGAGCACGTCGGATTCCCGGGCCGGGCGGCACAGGGGTTAAGTTTGTCGCGAGTTCCGCACGAGCCGGAGGCCACTTAATGTGGCCTCCGTGCGAGCCAGGACTGTAGAGCAGCAAACTTAACCCCTGTGCCGCCCGGCCCGGGAATCCACCCCCGCGCACAGGAGGGGATTCCTTTTGTGTAGGCTTTGCGGAAATGTGCCAATTTTGGGATACGCCCGGCGGCGTGGTCTGTTGACGGCACAGCTAACGGCACGTATCCTATCGAACTGCGTGTTTCGTAGGGGGATGCTGACCCCTCGATTCAAGCCGTTGCACTTTACAGAAAGCTGGAATCATTCGAGAAGGAGTACGCTTTGCCTACTATTAACCAGCTGGTTCGCCAGGGCCGTCGTTCCGTGCCCAAGAAGTCCAAGAACGCTGCTCTGCAGCACAACTCCCAGAAGCGCGGCGTGTGCACCCGCGTCTTCACCACGAGCCCCAAGAAGCCGAACTCGGCTCTTCGTAAGGTTGCCCGTGTTCGCCTTGTCAACGGCATCGAAGTTACTGCTTACATCCCGGGTGAGGGCCACAACCTGCAGGAGCACTCCATCGTGCTCGTCCGCGGCGGTCGTGTCCGTGACCTCCCTGGTGTCCGTTATCACGTCATCCGTGGCGCCTACGACGCTGCTCCGGTCCAGAACCGTATGCAGGCCCGTTCCAAGTACGGTGCTAAGCGCCCCAAGGCCAAATAAGCCAGATAACGTTTTGATACTTTCGCCGTGTGCCGCCTAAGCGCCGCACGGTAGACACTTAAGGAGATTTCACATGCCGCGTCGTGCAGCAGCTAATCGTCGTGAGGTTCAGCCTGACGCCGTTTACAACAACCGCCTGGTGACTCAGCTCATCAACAAGGTCCTTCTTGACGGCAAGAAGGCCACCGCTGAGCGCATCGTTTACACCGCTTTCGAGATCGTTGCCGAGAAGTCCGAGGGTGGCGACGCTCTCGCTACCTTCAAGAAGGCTATGGACAACGTCAAGCCCACGCTCGAGGTTAAGCCCAAGCGTGTCGGTGGCGCTACCTATCAGGTCCCGATGGAGGTCAACTCCCGTCGTTCCACCGCTCTGGGTATCCGCTGGATCGTCAACTTCTCCCGCGCTCGCAAGGAGAAGACCATGGCCGAGCGTCTCGCCAACGAGATTCTCGACGCTTCCAACGGCCTGGGCGCTTCCGTCAAGAAGCGTGAGGACGTCTTCAAGATGGCCGAGGCCAACCGCGCGTTCTCTCACTATCGTTGGTAAGTTAAGGTAAGGAACTAACATGGCTAAGCCTAAGTACAAGCTTTCCGATACCCGTAACATCGGCATCATGGCCCACATCGATGCCGGTAAGACCACCACGACCGAGCGTATTCTTTACTACACCGGTAAGACCCACAAGATCGGTGAGGTCCATGAGGGCGCTGCCACCATGGACTGGATGGTTCAGGAGCAGGAGCGCGGCGTAACCATTACGTCCGCTGCTACCACGTGCTTCTGGAACAAGGACGGTAAGGACTACCGCATCCAGATCATCGACACCCCGGGCCACGTTGACTTCACCGCCGAGGTCGAGCGCTGCCTGCGCGTCCTCGATGGCGCTGTCGCCGTCTTCGACGCCGTTGCCGGCGTTCAGCCCCAGTCTGAGACCGTTTGGCGTCAGGCTTCTACCTTCAACGTCCCCCGCATCGCCTTCATCAACAAGTATGACCGCGTGGGCGCTGACTTCTTCAACGCTATCGAGACCATGAAGGATCGTCTCGACGCTAACGCCGTGGCCGCTCAGGTCCCGATGGGCGCCGAGGACAACTTCTGGGGCGTCATCGACCTGGTCACCATGACTGCATGGGACTTCAAGGCCGACGAGAAGGGCATGACCTACCCCGAGCCGATGGACGAGATCCCGGCTGAGTTTGCCGACATCGCTGCCACCAAGCGCGAGGAGCTCCTCGACGCTGCTGCCAGCTTTGACGACGAGCTCATGGAGAAGATTCTCATGGAGGAGGACTTCACCGTCGAGGAGCTCAAGGCTGCTCTGCGCAAGGGCGTTCTGGCCAACGAGCTCAACCTCGTCTTCGTGGGTTCCGCCTACAAGAACAAGGGCGTTCAGGAGCTGCTCGACGCTGTCGTCGACTACCTGCCCAGCCCGCTCGACGTCGAGGCCGTCACCGGTACCGATCCGGACACCGGCGAGGAGATTCAGCGTCATCCTTCCTTCGACGAGCCCTTCTCCGGCCTGGTCTTCAAGATCATGACCGACCCGTTCGTCGGTAAGCTCACCTATGTCCGCGTTTACTCCGGCCGCGCCGAGTCCGGCTCCTACGTGGTCAACGCTTCCAACGGTCAGCGCGAGCGCCTCGGCCGCATCCTCGAGATGAACGCCGCCGAGCGTATCGACCGTGACGACGCTGCCGCTGGCGACATCGTCGCTTGCGTCGGCTTCAAGAACTCCACCACCGGTGACACCCTGTGCGCCGAGGGCAAGGAGATCGTCCTCGAGAAGATCGAGTTCGCTAAGCCCGTTATCGACGTTGCCATCGAGCCCAAGACCAAGGCCGAGCAGGACAAGATGTCCCTGGCTCTGACCAAGCTCGCCGAAGAGGACCCGACCTTCCAGGTGTCCACCAACCACGAGACCGGCCAGACCATCATCGCCGGCATGGGCGAGCTGCACCTCGAGATCATCGTCGACCGTCTGCTCCGCGAGTTCAAGGTTGACGCTAACGTTGGTAAGCCCCAGGTTGCCTACCGCGAGACCGCTGGTCACGACGTCGAGAAGGCTGAGGGCAAGTTCGTCCGTCAGTCCGGCGGTCGCGGTCAGTATGGCCACGCCGTCATCAAGCTCGAGAAGATGGAGGAGGGCTTCGGCTACGAGTTCGTCAACGCTATCGTCGGCGGCGTCGTGCCCAAGGAGTACATCCCGTCCATCGACAAGGGCATCCAGGAGGCCCTGAACACCGGTGTTATCGCCGGCTTCCCGGTCCTCGACGTTAAGGTCACCCTGTTCGACGGTTCTTACCACGAGGTCGACTCCTCCGAGGCCGCCTTCAAGATCGCCGGTTCCATGGCTATCAAGGACGCCCTCAAGAAGTCCGATCCGCAGCTGCTCGAGCCGATCATGGCTGTCGAGGTCGAGACCCCCGAGCAGTACATGGGCGACGTTATGGGCAACCTCTCCGGTCGCCGCGGCAAGATCGAGGGCATGGAGGATCGCAAGAACAGCAAGCTCATCCGTGCCAAGGTGCCGCTGGGCGAGATGTTCGGTTACGCTACCGACCTTCGCTCCCAGACCCAGGGCCGTGCATCCTACACGATGCAGTTCGACTCTTATGAGCCCGCGCCCAAGTCCATCGTGGACGAGGTCATGAGCAAGAACGCCTAAGTTCGAGCTCCCTGTTACGTAATCCGCGAGAACATCTCTCGCACTCTTTGGAGGTTTAAGTTGGCTACCCAGAAGATCCGCATTCGCCTCAAGGGCTATGATCACGAGGTCGTCGATCAGTCCGCGAAGCTCATCGTCGAGACCGCTCAGAAGACCGGCGCTCGCGTTTCCGGTCCTGTCCCCCTGCCCACCGAGCGCAACCTGTACACGGTTATCCGCTCGCCGCACGTGAACAAGGACTCCCGTGAGCAGTTCGAGATGCGCACCCACAAGCGCCTCATCGACATCCTCGACCCCACCTCGGGCACCGTTGATTCGCTCATGCGTCTCGACCTCCCCGCTGGCGTCGACATCGACATCAAGCTCTAAGCGATATCGCTCATAGCTTAAAGGGCCCCGCTGCCGTAACGGCAGCGGGGCCCTTTTGTTTTGAATGATGGTTTGGACTGCGGGGTAATGCTGTCGAGTAGGTGGTTGCGGCGCCCTATTCGCTCAAGGGACGCAGCGATGCCTCCTCAAAATGGAAGGATCGAAAGCCGTCTTCCGTTTCGATGCACGCGCGACCAAAGCCATCGACCGTTTTAAAGATGCCACGCGCCAGCTCGTCCCCAGCGGGGGAGCGGGCGATAACGTGCTCCCCGATCCAATTGAGGTGAGCGATATATTCGTCGTGGACGGGCGCGAGCGGACCGGCGTCTTCTTCCTTGGCGTTGAGGTGCTCTGCCCAAGCATCTACAGCGTCTATAACTGCGTGATAGACCTCATCGAGGAGCTTGTCGACGGCGGGAACGCTCTCGTTGAGGTCCGAGAGGCCAATTGCCGCCAGGCCGCCATCGGGCACCTCTTGGGGCGTGTAGTTTACGTTGACGCCAATGCCGCAGACGGCGAAAGGTTTGCCTTCGTTATCGCGTGCGGCCTCGACCAGAATGCCGCCGAGCTTGCGTCCTCGCGCGACTAGGTCGTTGGGCCATTTAAGGCGAATCTCGTTTGCAAGACCCTGCTTTTCGAGTGCTTCGAGCACCGCTAGGCCGCTGACGGCGGCAAGACCAGAGTACTTTGCGGGATTAACGCATGGACGCAGGACAATCGAAAGCAATAGGTTGCCGGCGGTTGAATCCCACTTGTGGCCGCGCCGGCCGCGTCCTGCCGTTTGCGCGCGGGCGGCAAGTCCTGTGCCGTGCGGCGCACCCTGTTTTCCTGCCTCGAGCAGGTCATCGTTGGTCGATCCGGTTACGTCGACAATCGTTAATTGGGCATCCATAGCGGCTGCTACCTCCTTATTGAATAAGTGAATGACGCAATGGTGTCGAGAGATAGACACAATGTGAAGCCTTTGTCGCATTTAGACAATTTAATGTTAACACGTCAACAAAGACTGAAATGCGTTATCCTCTCTTGGTCGATGTAAACACGTCAACAACTCAAAGGAGGTTAGTGATGGGTTTCACGATTCTTGGAACAGGTTCGGCACTTCCTGAGCGCAGTGTTTCCAATGACGAGCTGTCTGAGTTCCTCGATACCTCGGATGAGTGGATTTTTACTCGCACAGGTATCAAGAGCCGCCACGTTTGCACCACCGAGTCACTTGACGACCTTGCCGTAGCGGCGAGCGAGCGGGCACTCCAGGTGTCCGGAATCGACGCGAGCCAGCTGGATCTGATCGTCTGCTCGACGACGACGGGTGACCACCTTGTTCCCGCTGAGGCGTGTGCCGTTGCTGAGCGACTAGGCGCGACGTGCCCTGCCTTCGATGTCTCGGCGGCTTGTGCCGGCTTCGTATTTGCGCTCGATGTCGCCGAGGGCTATATCGCCCGCAGCCGTGCCGAGCGTGTGCTTGTTGTTGCTGCCGAGCAGATGACGCGCGCGCTCGACTGGACCGACCGTGCCACCTGCGTGCTTTTTGGCGATGGGGCAGGCGCCGCAGTGATTGAAGCTGGGGGAGACAACCCCCTTGCCGTTGAGCTTTCGACGGCGCCCGACGTCGAGACGTTGCGCGTTCCCGGTCTGGTCGGTACCTCGCCGTTTAAGGCTTCCACAGATAGCGCGAGCGTGCTGTCCATGAATGGCCGCCGCGTGTTCAAGTTCGGCGTCAACGCCATCTGCGACACGGTCCATAAGCTTGCGATCGATGCGGGCATTTTGGTCGAAGACATCGATCATTTTGTATTCCATCAGGCTAACGAACGAATCCTGAGCCAGGCGGTCAAGCGCCTGGGCGTGCCGGACGAGCGCGTGGTTCGCACGTTGCGCGAGACCGGCAACATTTCGAGCGCATGCATTCCGCTTGCCCTCGACCGGCTGGCAAACGCCGGTGCACTTCACACAGGCGACACCATCGCCTTGGTTGGATTTGGCGCCGGTCTGGATATAGGTGGCTATCTGCTTCGTTGGAAGTAGTCGCACATAGGAAATAAAAACGCCCTAGGGCACAACCAAAGGAGAACTACCATGGCAGATCAGAAGACCTTTGAGCGCGTTTGCGACGTTATCCGCGAGACCGCCGGTCTTGACGATGTCGAGATGAAGCCCGAGTCCACGCTCGAGGAGATTGGTCTCGACAGCCTGGGCACCGTCGAGATCCTCGTTGCCGTCGAGGACGAGTTTGGCATCCAGCTCGATACCGAGGAGAACCCCAAGACGGTCGGCGAGTTCGCCGATACGGTCGAGGCGGCATTGGAGAAGTAGAGATGCTCAAGACTCCTCTCTGCGATCTGCTCGGCATCGAAAAGCCCGTGTTCCAGGGCGGTATGGCCTGGATTGCCGATGCCTCGCTGGCGTCCGCAGTGTCCGAGGCGGGTGGCTTAGGCATCATCGCGGCCATGAATGCCGACGCCGACTGGCTTCGCGACCAGATTCACGAGCTGCGCGCCAGGACGGATAAGCCCTTTGGCGTCAACGTCATGCTCATGAGCCCGTTTGCCGACGAGGTTGCACAGGTCGTGATTGACGAGCGAGTGCCGGTCGTCGTGACGGGCGCCGGCAATCCCGCCAAGTACATGAAGGCGTGGAACGAGGCGGGCATCAAGGTCATCCCGGTCGTTGCCTCGGTGGCGCTGGCGCGCCTCGTGGCACGTCGTGGAGCCACGGCGGTTGTTGCCGAGGGTACCGAATCGGGCGGCCATATTGGCGAGACCTCGACGATGGCACTGGTGCCGCAGGTCGTCGATGCGGTTGACATTCCCGTCGTGGCCGCCGGCGGTATTGCCGACGGCCGCGGCGTGGCGGCCGCCTTTATGCTGGGCGCCGAAGGCGTGCAAGTGGGTACGCGCTTTCTGGTCGCAGACGAGTGCACCGTCTCGGAGCAGTACAAAGAGATGGTCCTGAAGGCCAACGACACTTCGACGCGTGCGACCGGTCGCTCGACGGGACATCCAGTGCGCGCCCTCAAGAGCCCCTTCACCAACGCCTATGCCAAGAGCGAGGGTTCCGGCGCGAGTGCCGAGGAGCTCGGTGCTATGGGAACCGGTGCGCTGCGTAAGGCCGCCAAGGACGGCAACTACGAAGAGGGTTCGTTTTTGTGTGGACAGATTGCCGGCATGGTCAACGAGCGCCAGAGCGCACGCGAAATCGTTGACGACCTGGTCGATGGCGCCGAGCACGTCCTGAAGGGTGCGTGCGCATGGGTGGCGTAGCGTTTTTGTTTGCCGGCCAGGGTGCCCAGCACCCCGCGATGGGCGTCGACTTGATCGAGACATCGCCGGCGGCTGCCGAGGTGTTCGCCATTGCCGATGAGGTGCGCCCGGGGACGAGCGAGCAGTGCCGGAGCGCCTCCAAGGAGGAGCTCTCGCAGACCGAGAACACGCAGCCTTGCGTGTTCGTGCACGACTTGGCTGTCGCCGTCGCCCTGCGCGAGCGCGGCGTGGTGCCTGCCGCCTGTGCGGGATTCTCGCTGGGCGAGGTCGCTGCACTCACCTTTGCGGGGGCGTTCGATACGCGAGCGGGCTTTGGGCTTGTGTGCGAGCGCGCGGCGCTGATGGCCGCGGCTGCCGAGCGCCATCCGGGCGGCATGCGCGCCGTCATCAAGCTCGATGCGGCGCAAGTCGAGGGCCTGGCAAAACAGGCCGGCGTGGACTGCTGGCCAGTCAACTACAACAGCCCCCAGCAGACGGTTGTGGCCGGAGCGCCCGATGCGCTGCAGACCCTCGACGTCCTAGTAAAAGAGGCTGGCGGCCGCGCCATGAAGGTCGCGGTGTCGGGTGCATTTCATAGCCCCTATATGGGCGAGGCGGCCTGTGGCCTTGCCGCATATATTGAGGCCGGTCATGCGCCGTCCCCGTTGCTCATTCCTGTTTTGGCAAATATGACAGCGGCGCCCTATCCGGCGGACCCCCAGACGGCATCGGAGGTGCTGGCCAACCAGGTGAGTCATGCCGTGCGCTGGGTCGACACGCTGCATGCTCTGCAGGATCAAGGCATCGACACATTTATTGAGGTCGGTCCTGGCAAAACACTGTCGGGCCTGGTCAAGCGTACGCTGAGCGACGTTCGCGTTTATTCGTGCGAAACGGCCGAGCAGGTCGCAGCTATTGCCGATGAGCTCGCATAGCCCACAGGGCTGTAACCCGAAAGGAATGACATGGGCAACTTGAACAACGGCGCGCTCGAGCGCAACGACTCACGCCGTGTGGCACTGGTCACGGGCGGCTCGCGGGGAATCGGCCGCGCTTGTGCGGTTGGCTTGGCGGAGGACGGCTTTGATATTGCCGTCGTCTATGCCGGTAGCGTCGATGCCGCGCGCGAGACATGCGGAGCCTGCGAGATGGTTGGCGCCACGGCGCGCGCATATCAATGCGACGTGGCAGACCCCGCTGCCGTCAATGCGTGCGTGGAAGCGGTCCTCAACGACTTTGGCTCCATTTGGGCGCTCGTCAACAACGCCGGCATCACGCGCGACGGCCTGCTCATGCGTATGGGTGACGATGCCTTCGACCGCGTGCTCGATGTCAATCTCAAGGGCACGTTCAATACGACGCGCGCACTCACCAAGACCTTTATGCGCCAGCGCGGCGGTTGCGTCATCAACATGAGCTCGGTTGTGGGCCTGATGGGCAATGCCGGGCAGGCCAACTACGCTGCCTCCAAGGCGGGCGTCATCGGCCTGACCAAGGCGGTAGCGCGCGAGCTTGCGCCCCGCGGCGTACGAGTGAACGCGGTCGCACCCGGGTTTGTCGAGACGGATATGACGGCAAAGCTCTCGGAGAAGGTTCGCGCGGCAACCGAGGAGCAGATTCCCCTAAAGCGCATGGCGCGCCCCGAGGAAGTGGCCGGCGTGGTGCGCTTTTTGGCGAGCGATGCGGCTGCCTACATTACGGGCGAGGTCGTACGCGTCGACGGCGGAATGGCGATGTAGAAACCAGGGCCGAAGAACGGCTTGGATGAGGAGACCATGATGGAACAGAGAGTTGCAATCACCGGTATCGGTGCCGTGTCGCCGCTCGGCAACACCGCGCTTGCCACCTGGGCGGCCATGTGCGCCGGCACGTGCGGCATCGGCCCGATCACGCACTTCGATACCGATGCGTTTGCCGTCAAGGTGGCAGCCGAGGTCAAGGGCTTTGACGGCAACGAGTACTTTGGCAAGCGTGACGCCAAGCATCTCGACCCCTGCGTTCAGTTTGCGATGGCGGCTTCGGACGAGGCGATGCACGATGCGGGCTTTGATGTCGAAGGCGCCATCGATCGCGAGCGCCTGGGCGTCTACGTGGGCTCGGGCGTGGACGGCATGCAGACACTCGTCGACAACGTCCATACGATTGCCGACCGTGGGCCCCGCCGCGCATCGCCTTACATGATCGCGATGATGATCCCCAACATGGCATCGGGCAACATCGCAATCCGTCACAAAGCAAAGGGGCCGACCCTGCCCGTCGTGACCGCTTGCGCCACCTCGGCCCATGCGGTGGGCGAGGCGTTCCGCGCCATCAAGCACGGCTATGCCGACGCGATCCTCGCGGGCGGCGCCGAGGCTGCAATTATCCCCGATGCCGTTGCGGGCTTTACGTCCTGCCGCGCATTGACCACCAACCCCGATCCCGCGACGGCCTGCCGTCCGTTCGATGCAGACCGCGACGGCTTTGTGATGGGCGAGGGCGCCTGCGTGCTCGTGCTCGAGAGCATGGAACATGCGCAGGCGCGCGGTGCGCACATTTATGCCGAGGTCGTGGGCTACGGCAACACCGATGATGCCTATCACATCACGAGCCCTGATCCCGAGGCTGCCGGCATTGCCCGCGCGATATCGCTGGCGGTGACCGAGGGCGACGTCAAGCCATCCGAGGGTCTCTACATCAATGCCCACGGCACATCGACCAAGCTCAACGATTCGTCCGAGACGGCGGGCATTAAGCGTGCGCTCGGCGAGGACGCGGCGCGCGCCGCGCACGTCTCGTCGACTAAGTCGATGACCGGCCACATGATCGGTGCCACGGGCGCCATCGAGGTCATGGCCTGCGCCATGGCGCTCGAGCAGGGCGTGGTGCCGCCGACCATTAACTACCACACGCCCGATCCCGCCTGCGATCTTGACTACACGCCGAATCGCGCGGTTCGCGCCGACCTTACCTGGGCGCTTTCGACCAACCTGGGCTTTGGCGGACACAACGCCGCCATCGCGCTGCGTAGATATACGAGGAGCTAGAGCATGGATTCCAAAAGACTTGCCGAGATAGCCGATGTTATGGAGGACCGCGGCCTCACGCGCGTACGCGTTGAGGAGCCCGATGGCACCGCGGTCGAACTCGAGCGCGCGAGCGCCGCACAGCCGGTTGCCGTGCCCATGCCCATGCCGAGCGCTATGGCCGCTCCAGTTGCAGCTCCCACAGTCGCGCCTGCCGCACCGGAGCCCGCCGCGCAGGCACCTGCCGCCGCACCGGAGCCCAAGGGCACCGAGGTGACCGCTCCCATGGTCGGCGTTTTCTATGCTGCCCCGGCGCCGGGCGACGAGCCGTTTGTGCACGTGGGCTCCAAGGTCAAGGCCGGCGAGACCCTCTGCATCATCGAGGCCATGAAGGTTCTCAACGAGGTGACGGCCGAGGCGGACGGCGAGGTGCTCGAGATCTGCGTGGCCGACGGCGACCTCGTGGAGTTTGGCAGCTGTCTCATGAGGATCGGATAGGTGATATCCATGAACAAAGAAGAGCTCAAGAAGCTGTTACCGCATCGCGAGCCGATGCTCTTGCTCGACGAGGCCGAGCTGGTGGGCGACGAGGCCCACGGCAAGATCAAGATTACGGGCGACGAGTACTTTTTGCAGGGGCATTTTCCGGGAAACCCGGTCGTCCCCGGCGTGATTCAGTGCGAGATGCTCGCCCAGAACTGCTGCGTACTGCTGATGGGCGATGAGGGGGCGCGCGGCGCGACGCCGTTCTACACGAGTCTGGACAAGGTGCGCTTTAAGCGTCCGGTGCGTCCGGGCGACACGGTGGATCTGGTGTGCTCCATCACGCGTGCGCGCGGGCCGTTCCGCTTTGCGACGGGCACCGCGAGCGTCAACGGTGAGGTTTGCTGCCGCGCCGATATGTCTTTTGCACTCATGCACGAAAGTTAAGGAAGGCTTCATGTTCGACAAAGTGCTCATCGCCAACCGCGGCGAAGTCGCGGTCCGTGTTATCCGCGCGTGCCGCGATATGGGTATCAAGACCGTCGCCGTTTATTCCACGGCCGATGCGGACGCGCTGCACGTGCAGCTTGCCGACGAGGCGTATTGCATCGGCGGCCCGCGTCTTGCCGAGAGTTACCTCAACGACGATGCCGTGCTCACCTGTGCCGTAAAGTCGGGAGCTAAGGCAATTCATCCCGGCTATGGCTTTTTCTCCGAGAAGGCGAGCTTCGTGCGCGACTGCGACAAGTATGGTCTGGCGTTTGTCGGCCCTTCGGCCGAGGTGATCGACAGCATGGGCGACAAGGACGCCGCACGTCGAACGGCTGCCGCGGCGGGCGTGCCCATCGTGCCGGGCTGCGATTTGCTCAAAAGCCCCGAGGAGGCGACAGCCGAGGCCGAGCGCATTGGCTGCCCCGTGCTCATCAAGGCACGTGCGGGTGGAGGCGGTCGCGGCATTCGCAAGGTCGAGCGCGTGGAAGATGCGGCAAAGGCGTTCATCGAGGCACGTGCCGAGGGCGAGGCCGTCTTTGGCGACGGCGAGTGCTACATGGAGAAGTTCGTCGCGCCGGCGCACCATGTCGAGGTGCAGATTATGGCCGATAAGCAGGGCCATGTGTTTTCGCTCGGCGAGCGCGAGTGCTCGGTGCAGCGCCGCAACCAAAAGCTAATCGAGGAGAGCCCCGCGCCGTGCCTCGACGGACACGACGACATTCGTGCTCGCATGCACAAGGCAGCGCGTGACTTGGCTCGTGCCGTCGGCTACGAAGGAGCCGGTACCATCGAGTTTCTGTATTCGGACGACGGCAATTTCTACTTTATGGAAATGAACACGCGCTTGCAGGTGGAGCATCCGGTTACAGAGTTTGTGACCGATACCGACTTGGTCAAGTGGCAGCTGCGCGTGGCAGCCGGCCAGCCTCTGCCCTTTGAGCGGGAGGACATGCCGGTCCGCAACCACGCCATGGAGTGCCGCATCAATGCCGAAACGCCGGACTTTCTGCCGTCATGTGGAACGGTCACCGCGTTGCGTGTGCCGGGTGGTCCGCGCGTACGCTGGGATTCCGCCATATTTACCGGTGCGAAAGTTCCGCCGTACTACGACTCTATGCTCGGCAAGCTCATCGTGTGTGCGCCCACGCGTGACGGCGCTATTCGTAAGATGCGCTCGGCCCTGGGCGAGCTCGTGATTGAAGGCGTGAGCGAAAACAGCGAACTGCAGCTCGACGTGCTGGCAAACGACGAGTTCTTGTCGGGCATGTATCACACCGATCTGATGGGGCATCTCTATGCTGATGAATAGAAAAGCGAAGACGGTCAACGTCCTCGAGGGACCGATGACCGAGTCGTGCGCCGAGTTTCCCGCGCGCCACGTGTTTATCAAGTGCCCGGAGTGCCGCCGCGTGATCGATGAGGCGCGCCTGCACGACAACCTCGAGGTCTGCCCTCGTTGCGGCAAACACTTTCGCGTGAGCGGGCGCGACCGCATGCGCATGACGATTGACGAGGGCACGTTTGAGGAATGGGATGCCAGTCTGGCGCCGGAGGACTTCCTTTCGTTTCCCGGCTATGCCGACAAGCTCAAGAGCGTGAGCGAACGTTCGGGCGAGCGCGATGCCGTTGTGTGCGGCAAGGGCAAAATCTGCGGTTGCGATACGGCGCTCTTCTTTATGGACGCCAACTTTATGATGGGCTCGATGGGTTCCGTGGTGGGCGAGAAGATCTGCCGCACATTTGAGCGTGCGACCGAGCTGGGACTGCCGGTCGTTGGCTTTACCGTATCGGGTGGCGCCCGCATGCAGGAGGGCGTGACCTCGCTCATGCAGATGGCCAAGATTTCTGCGGCGGTTAGGCGCCATAGCGAGGCGGGCGGCCTGTATATCACGGTGCTCACCGACCCCACGACCGGAGGCGTAACCGCGAGCTTTGCCATGGAGGGCGATATTATCCTGGCCGAGCCCGATGCCCTGACGGCATTTGCCGGCCCGCGCGTGATCGAGCAGAACATGCACAAGCGCCTGCCCAAGGGATTCCAGCGCTCCGAGTTTTTGCTGGAGCACGGCTTTTGCGATGCCGTTGTTCCGCGTGGCGAGATTGCGCTCACGGTAGGCGAGCTGCTGGCGCTGCACGAAGGGCACGCGCCCGGCCTGGGGGCACCGCATGAGATCGTGCATACGGGTCGCCGTGGCAAAAAGCTGGGACACTTGTTCAAGCGCTCGACCGCACCAAAAACCGCGCTCGAGATTGTCAAGCAGACCCGCTCGGCAGATCGCGCCACGGCAGGCGAGATGATCTCGCTGGGCCTGGATGGATTTGTGGAGCTGCACGGCGACCGCTACTTTGGCGACGACGCTGCTGTGGTGGCTGGCATTGGCTGGAAAGACGGACGCCCCGTAACGGTCATCGCCATCGAGCGCGGCACCACGACCAAAGAGCGCATGCGTCGCAACTTTGGTATGGCACATCCCGAGGGCTACCGCAAAGCGCGTCGCCTGATGCGCCAGGCCGAAAAGTTTGGTCGACCGGTTCTGTGCCTGGTCGATACTTCGGGCGCGTTTTGCGGCATCGGTGCCGAGGAGCGCGGCCAGGGCGAGGCGATTGCCCAGAATCTCATGGAGATGAGCGGCCTTAAGACGCCGATTGTCTCGGTGGTGACAGGCGAGGGCGGCTCTGGTGGCGCGCTGGCGCTATCCGTGGCCGACCGCATCCTGATGCTCTCGAGCTCGGCCTATTCGGTCGTGAGCCCCGAGGCCTGTGCGTCGATCCTGTGGAAGGATACCGAGCGCGCGGATGAGGCCGCCGAGGCGCTTAAGCTCACGGCCCCCGATCTGTTGGCGCTCGGCATCATCGACGGCATTGTTGACGATAGGGGCCTGTCGCATGAGGAGATCGCCGGTGCCGTCATGTCCGCGGCATTTGATGCCTTCGATACGCTTGGGCAACTCGACGACGCGACCCTCACAAACCTCCGCTACGAAAAGTACCGCGCAATCGGTCGGTACCGCACGATGTGACAAAGGGGCAGCCCGCATGTCACATTGGGAAAGGCGTTCCATGTCGCAAGTTTCTAACACCTCGTTTACAACGACGGCTTCATCAAACGCCATGGCCGTGGTGGACTATCTGTCCAAAAGCATGATGTCGGCGCTGCCGTTTATTGTCTGCGCGGCGTTGTTCCGCACCGTCGCCGTCATTATGGGCGAAGGCATGCTGGGCCTGTGGTCTGCCGATTCCGAGATCTATCGCCTGTTCTACAGTTGGCTCTATAACGCCGGCTACTACTTTTTGCCCATCTATCTTGGTTGGCGGCCGCCCGCCAGCTCGGTTGCTCGGAGCAGCTGGGTATGATGCTGGGCGGCGTATTGATTGCGCCCGATCTGCTCAAGCTCGTCGATGCCGCATCGACGACGGGGGCATCGATGACTTCCGTGTATGGTCTGCTTCCCGCGCCGGTCAACGATTACACGACGACTGTTATTCCGGTTCTCATCTCGGTGCCCGTGCTATGGCGAGTGGAGTGTTTCTTTAAGCGCGTTATCCCTAAGGCCGTGGCGTTTTCGTTCGTTCCGTTTGCAACCATGCTTGTCATGGTTCCGGTTTCGCTGTGCATTACGGCGCCGGCGGGCAGCTATCTGGGCATGCTGTTGGGCCAGCTTATGTTTATGCTTGGCAATTCCGGTGGCATCGTGTCGCTGCTCACGCTCATGGGGCTTGCCGCGGGCTGGGAGTTCCTAAAGATCGCCGGCGTCAGCAACGTTGTCCTATCGCTCGCCTATGCGCAGTTTATGAGTGTGGGAACGGATTCGTGCATCCTGATCGCCGCGACGATGGCAACGTTCGCCGTTTGGGGCATGCCCTTTGGCGCGTCGCTTCGCGTTGCGGATAAGGACGAGAAGGCGCTCATGCTGGGCTATTCAATCTCGGGTGTTCTTGGCGGCGTAAGCGAGCCGGCGCTGTACGGTTGCGGCTTTAAATATGGCAGGTGCCTGACGTGCATGGCCATTGGCGGCGCCGTCGGAGGCCTTGTTGCGGCCGTGGGCCACGTTACGGCCTATACCATCGGCATGACGAATGTCCTCATGGTCATTGGCTTTGCCACGGGCGGCATCTCGAACCTGCTGTGGTGCTGCGCTGCCGGCGGTGTGGCATTTGCGGTGTCTGCGGCGCTGAGCTACTGCTTTGGCGTGGTACCGACGAAGGGGCAGGTGGCAGAAGACGAAGCCGATTCGCCCGAAACAGTGGCGAGCGCTGCTGAAGCAAGCGCATAAACCTGTGTGACAAAAGGACGATTCCTTTGCCATGCTCCAAGGCCGTGGCCCGTGTGGGTCGCGGCCTTTTTGTATCTGAAGGACAAAGTGGCTACACTACAATCCGTTTGAGCAATAGATATATATAGGCAGTACCGTGGGGGCTGATGAAGATGGTCGAGTGGATCGTTCGTCGTGCGCAGGGCGACCGTGCGCGCGTGGGCACGTTGACGGGCATGGTGTGTATTCTCGCTAATGTTGCGCTTTGTGCTGCGAAGGGCGCAATTGGTGTGCTGTCGGGATCGGTTTCGATTGTGGCGGATGCCATGAACAACCTGTCCGATGCCAGCTCGAATATCGTGAGCGTGCTGGGCTTTAAGCTGGCGAGCAAGCCCGCCGACCCCGAGCATCCTTACGGACATGGCCGCTACGAGTATCTCTCGGGTCTGGTCGTGGCGGCGCTCGTGCTGCTGATCGGCGTTGAGCTGGTGAAGTCCTCGGTTGAGCGCATCATCCACCCCGAACCTGTCGAGTTCTCGCTTGCCCTGGTGGCAGTTCTAGTGCTTTCGATGGTCGTAAAGCTCTGGATGGCGGCCCTCAACCAAAAGCTCGGCGATCGCATTGAGTCCGAGACGCTGCATGCGACCGCGCAGGATTCCAAGAACGATGTCCTTGCCACAGGCGCCGTGCTGGCATGTGCGATTGTTTCGCAGGTGACGCACATCAATCTTGACGCATGGGTCGGCCTTGCCGTTGGCGCCTATATTGGCTGGAGCGGCCTTGAACTTATTCAAGATACGGTGAGCCCGCTTTTGGGCCAGTCACCCGATCCTAAGCTGGTCAAGCACATTCGAGACAAGATCATGAGCTATCCCGGCGTTTTGGGCGTTCACGATTTGATGGTTCACGACTACGGCCCGGGCAGGAAGTTTGCAAGTGCGCACGCCGAGATGGCGGCCGAGGCCAGCCCGCTGGAAAGTCACGACACGCTCGATAACATCGAGCAGTCGTTTAGGAACGAAGACGGCATGATTGTCACACTTCACTACGACCCCATCGTGACCGACGATCCAAAGGTGGCGAGCATGCGCTTGCGCATTCACGCCATGGCTCAGGAGATCGATAACCGCCTCTCGATTCATGACCTACGCTGTGTGCCGGGTCCTACGCACACCAACGTGATCTTTGACTGCGTGCGTCCCTCGGATCTGCAGATGAGTGCCGAAGACTTAAAGCACGCGCTGGCACAACGGGTCGAATCGGAATATCCCAAGTCGATTGCCAAGATTACGATCGACGAAGACTACGTAGGGCATACCCACGAGTAAGGCTGTGCCGGCAAAGCAGGTTATGCAGAAGGGGAGAGCATGAAGAAGCTGTATCTACTCCGCCACGGTCAGACGGAGTTCAACGTCAAAAAGCTGGTCCAGGGCCGCTGCGATTCACCGCTGACCGACCTGGGCCGCAAACAAGCGGGAATGGCAGCCGCATGGCTCAAGGGCCACGACGTTGTCCCCGACAAAGTGGTCTCTTCGCCCTTAGGCCGAGCCATGGACACTGCTCAGCTCGTCGCTACCGAACTCCTCGGCCCGGACGCAGCAGTCGAGCCCTGCGAAGGCATCATCGAGCGCTGCTACGGCACCTTCGAAGAGGGCCCACACGACGCGCTACCCACCGACGTCTGGGATCCGGGCGAGGACTTGGTCCCTTACGGAGGAGAAGGAAGCCAGGCGCTGCAAGAACGCATGGTGGACACTCTCACCAATATCATGGGCTCCGAGGGCATCGAAACCCTTCTAGCAGTAAGCCACGGCAGCGCCAGCCGCCAATTTATCAAGGCCGCAGCCCCAGAGGGCTTCGAGCTCCCAACAAAACTCCCCAACTGCGCCATCATGATCTTCGATTTCGATGAGGCAAAGCCACAAGCAGAAGGCGAACCGTCTCAATGCAAGTTCACCCTCCAGCAAATAGTGGACCCCCAACAAAGTAATTAGCTGAGCGAGCAGAGTTAAGCAGACATCAACGTGTCGTCTCCCGAGCTTGGCAGAGGGGCGGCGAAATATATTAAGTTTGTCGCGAGTTCCGCACGCAAAGGAAAGCACTTAATGTGCTTTCCGTCTTGCGCAGGACTGTAGAGCAGCAAACTTAATATATTTCGCCGCCCCTCTGCCAAGCCCAGGCGACTCCACGCACTTTACCTGCGTAAACAATGTGAGTGAAATATGAATCTCGATGGATACGCCCGCAGCCGTGTATACTAAACAGCTGTGTGAAACCAGGGGAGTATTCTGGCTGGACAAAATGCCTGCTTAATAGGGTTGTCAGGTAGTCCGGGCGAAATACAAGGCTGGGGAGCACGTCGTGTAAGTAGTGGTCCTCTAGGGGCGTACGCTCGGTGGTGTACGCATTGTCCCAAGACCACGCGAGAGTTGGGATCATATCTTGATCAGCATGATTCTCGGCCGCAAGATTGGCATGACCCAGGTTTGGGACGAGGACGACAACGTCGTTCCCGTCACGGTCATCCAGGCTGGCCCCTGCGCTGTCTCGCAGGTTAAAACTCAGGCAACCGACGGCTATGATGCCGTCCAGATCGGTTTCGGCGACATCAAGGCCAAGAACGTGAACAAGCCCATGGCTGGTCACTTCGCCAAGGCTGGCGTCGAGCCTGTCCGCTTCCTTCGTGAGGTCCGCGTCGAGAACGGCGAGGAGCACAAGGTCGGCGAGGTCGTCACCGTCGCTGATTTCGCTGATGTCGAGAAGGTCGACGTCATCGGTACCTCCAAGGGTAAGGGCTTCCAGGGTCGCATCAAGCGCTGGGGTCAGCGCCGCGGTCCTATGACGCATGGTTCTCACTTCCAGCGTCACCCCGGTTCTATCGGTCAGTGCGCCTATCCTGCGCGCGTCCTCAAGGGCGTCAAGATGGCCGGTCACATGGGTAACGAGCGCGTTACCGTCAAGAACCTTTCCGTTGTCCGCATCGATGCCGAGCAGAACCTCATCTTGGTCAAGGGCGCTGTCCCGGGTGCCAAGAATGGTCTCGTCGCCATCCGTATGGCCTAAGGGCCCAGCCCATTTAGCCCAGCGTCATACCAAGGAGAACACTTAAATGGCAAAGTTTGAAGTAAAGAACAGCGAGGGCAAGAAGGTCGCCGAGGCCGAGCTCGCCGCTGAGGTGTACGGCATCGAGCCGAACATCCACGTTATGCACCACATCGTCAAGTGCCAGATGGCCTCTTGGCGTCAGGGCACCCAGTCCGCTAAGGGCCGCTCTGAGGTTTCCGGTGGCGGCAAGAAGCCTTGGCGTCAGAAGGGCACCGGCCGTGCCCGCCAGGGCTCCATCCGTGCTGCCCAGTGGCGTCACGGTGGCGTTGTCTTCGCCCCCAAGCCCCGTTCCTACGCTAAGCGTATGAACAACAAGGAGGTCAAGCTGGCTATGCGCTCCGCGCTGTCCGCCAAGCTGGCCGATGGCGAGCTCGTGCTCGTCGACGACTACGGCTTCGAGAAGCCTTCCACCAAGGCTGCCGTTGCCATGCTCAAGGCTCTCGGCCTTGAGGGCAAGCGTCTGACCATCATCGTTCGCGATGAGGACGTCAACGTCTACCTGTCGTTCCGCAACATTCCCAAGACGTTCATCATCACCGCCGACGAGGCCAACACCTACGATCTCGTCAACAACAACGCTGTGCTGATGCCCGCCGACATCGCCGCTCACTTCGGGGAGGTGCTTGCATAAATGACCGCCCACGAGATCATCATCCGTCCGATCGTGTCCGAGCGTTCCTTCTCCGGCATGGAGCAGAACAAGTACACGTTCGAGGTCGCCAAGGATGCTAACAAGTATCAGATCAAGGACGCTGTCGAGGAGATCTTCGGCGTCAAGGTCGTTCGCGTGAACACCCTGACGGTCAAGCCCAAGACCAAGCGCGTGCGCTATGTCGCCGGCAAGACCCGTTCTTGGAAGAAGGCCATCGTCACGCTGGCCGAGGGCGACACCATCGAGGTCTTTGGCAACCAGGCCTAAGACTCGCTGCTGTTGAGTGAGCTCATGCCTCCCAAATAGGGGAGGCGAGAGCTCAAGGTTTTGGGCGTATAAAATGGACACGCCCGGAACCGTGTATACGTCCGGTGTCATCGCACCCGAGGCAGAACCTCGAATCCCTGTCTGCGATGGCTAACGGATTCCTATTGAAAGGGATTGTAATGGCTGTAAAGCACCTTAAGCCGACCTCCGCTGGTAGGCGTTGGCAGACGATCTCCGACTTCTCCGAGATCACCTGCACCAAGCCCGAGAAGTCTCTTCTCGAGCCCCTGCCCAAGAAGGCCGGTCGTAACAACAACGGCCGCATCACCACCCGCCACCAGGGCGGCGGCGTGAAGCGTCGTTACCGCGTGATCGACTTCAAGCGCAACAAGGACGGCGTGCCCGCCAAGGTTGCCACGATCGAGTACGATCCGAACCGTTCCGCTCGCATCGCTCTGCTGCACTACGCTGACGGTGAGAAGCGCTACATCCTGGCCCCCAAGGGCCTCGAGGTCGGTCAGACCATCATGTCCGGTTCTGACGCCGACATCAAGCCGGGCAACGCTCTGCCCCTCGCCGACATCCCCGTCGGTACGCTCATCCACGCCGTCGAGTTCCAGCCGGGCAAGGGCGCCGCTATCGCCCGTTCCGCCGGTAACTCCTGCCAGCTGATGGGTAAGGAGGGCAAGTACGCCATCGTCCGTATGCCTTCCTCCGAGATGCGCCGCATCCTCGTTACCTGCCGCGCCACCGTCGGTGAGGTCGGCAACGCCGATCACTCCAACATCGTCATCGGCAAGGCCGGCCGTAAGCGCCACATGAACGTGCGCCCGACCGTCCGCGGTACCGTCATGAACCCTGTCGACCACCCGCACGGCGGTGGCGAGGGCAAGAACCACACCTCTGGTCGTCCCTCTGTTACCCCCTGGGGTAAGCCGACGAAGGGCCTTCGTACGCGCAAGAAGAAGAAGGTCTCGAACCAGCACATCATTCGTCGCCGTAAGAAGTAATTTCGGATACCGAGTTTTAGGAGAAAGCACTTATGAGCAGAAGTCTCAAAAAGGGCCCGTTCGTGGAGACTCGCCTTCTCTCGCGTATCACCGCGATGAACGAGGCTGGCAAGAAGGACGTCGTGAAGACCTGGTCCCGCGCGTCCACCATCTTCCCCGAGATGGTTGGTCACACCATCGCCGTCCACGACGGCCGCAAGCATGTGCCCGTGTATGTTACCGAGTCCATGGTTGGTCACAAGCTCGGCGAGTTCGCGCCGACTCGTACGTTCCGTGGCCACAAGGCCAAATAGGGGGTTAACCGTAAATGGCAACTAAGTCTATTGAAACTGAGGCCACCGAGGTTCGCGCCGTCGCTAAGTACGTGCGTGTTTCCCCCAGCAAGGCCCGCCTGGTGGTCGATCTGATCCGCCGCAAGCCTGTCGCTCAGGCCTTCGACATCCTCCACTTCTGCGACCGCGCCGTCGCCGTGGATGTCGAGAAGGTTCTCCGTTCCGCCGTTGCGAACGCCGAGAATAACAACGGTCTGCGTGCCGACAACCTGGTTGTCGCCGCTGCCTATGTTGACGAGGGTCCGACGCTTAAGCGCATCCGTCCCCGCGCCAAGGGTTCCGCTTCTCGCATTCTGAAGCGTACTTCCCACATCACCGTCGTCGTTGCTCCTCGAAAGGAGGCGTAAAGCTGTATGGGTCAGAAAGTCTACCCCACCGGCTTCCGTCTTGGCATCACCGAGAACTGGCGCTCCCGCTGGTTCGCAGAGAAGGATTACGCTAAGACCCTCGGTAACGATCTCGAGATCCGCAAGTACCTCGAGAAGCGTCTTTCCCGCGCAGCTGTCTCCCGCGTCGAGATCGAGCGCGCTGGCGACAAGGTGAAGGTCATCATCCTCACCGCTCGCCCCGGCGTTGTCATCGGTAAGAAGGGTGCCGAGATCGATACCCTCCGTACCGAGCTCGAGAAGGTCGCTGGCGTCTCCAAGGGCCAGCTCTCCGTCGATGTTGTCGAGATCAAGCGCCCCGAGCTCGACGCCAACCTCGTTGCTCAGTCCATCGCTGAGCAGCTCGAGGGCCGCGTTGCCTTCCGTCGCGCTATGCGCAAGGCTGTCCAGTCCGCCCGCAAGGCCGGCGCCAAGGGCATCCGTATCCAGTGCTCCGGTCGTCTCGGCGGTGCCGAGATGGGCCGTCGTGAGTGGTACCGTGAGGGTCGCGTGCCTCTGCACACCCTCCGTGCCAAGATCGACTACGGCACGGCTGTCGCCAGCACCACCATGGGCGCTTGCGGCGTGAAGGTCTGGATCTACCTGGGCGAGAAGCTCCCGGGCCAGCCTGTTCCCAACCCTGCACTCGAGGGCTCTTCCCGTCCTCGTCGTCGTAACTCCGAGAGGAGGGGTCAGTAGTGCTTGCCCCTAAGCGTATTCTTCACCGCAAGGTGCAGCGTGGCTCCATGAAGGGCCAGGCCAAGGGTAATACCGAGCTGCATTTCGGCGAGTTTGGTATCCAGGCTCTCGAGGCCCATTGGATTACCAACCGTCAGATCGAGGCCGCTCGTATTGCCATGACCCGCTACATGAAGCGTGGCGGTCGTGTCTACATCACGATCTTCCCCGATAAGCCCATCACCAAGAAGCCTGCCGAGACTCGCATGGGTTCTGGTAAGGGTAACCCCGAGGAGTGGGTGGCCGTCGTCAAGCCCGGCCGCATCATGTTCGAGGTCAAGGGCGTGCCCGAGGAGGTCGCTCGCGAGGCTCTGCGTCTTGCACAGCACAAGCTTCCCATCAAGACCAAGATTGTTGCTGCCAAGAACGCTGAGCAGCGCATCGAGAAGGAGATGGCTGAGGAGGCCGCTCTCGAGGCCAAGTGGGCTGCTGAGGACGCCGCCGCCGCCAAGGAGGAGAACTAATGAAGCCCGCAGAGATTCGTGAGCTCTCGGACGCTCAGCTCGTTGAGAAGCTGAAGGAAATGCGCGCCGAGCTCTTTAACCTTCGTTTCCAGATGGCCACCAGCCAGCTGGACAACACCGCTCGCGTCAACACCGTGAAGAAGGACATCGCTCGCGTCCTCACGGAGCAGCGCGCCCGCGAGATCGCAGCGGAGAAGTCCGCTGTCGCCGAGTAGGACCTAAGGAGAGAACATGACTGATTCGCGTAACTCGCGTAAGGTCCGTACGGGTGTCGTTACCTCCGTCTCCGGTGCCAAGACCATCGTTGTCACCATCACCGAGCGCAAGCGTCACCCCAAGTACGGCAAGATGATGACCAGCTCCAAGAAGCTGCACGCTCACGACGAGGAGTGCACGGCTGGCGTGGGCGACACCGTCCGCGTTATGGAGACCCGTCCTATGTCCAAGATGAAGCGTTGGCGCCTCATCGAGGTCGTCGAGCGCGCTAAATAAGCAGTCGCTCTTACGACTTGTACGTTTCCGAAGATGTGCGTATGCCTGGCTTGCATACCACGGGCCGCATAAAGGCTGCGCACCTCTCTTCGGTTCTTAGTTCGGAGGAACATCTACCATGATTCAGATGCAAACCATGCTGAACGTCGCCGACAACTCCGGCGCTCGCAAGATTCGCTGCATCAAGGTGCTTGGCGGTTCCAAGCGTCGTTATGCAGGCATCGGCGATGTGTTCATCGGTGCTGTCCAGGAGGCTACCCCTGGCGCCAACGTCAAGAAGAAGGACGTTGTCCGTTGCGTCGTCGTTCGCACCGTTAAGGAGATCCGCCGCAAGGATGGCTCCTACATTCGCTTTGATGAGAACGCCTGCGTTGTCATCAACAACGATGGTTCGCCCGTCGGCACCCGTATCTTCGGGCCTGTCGCTCGCGAGCTTCGTGACAAGAAGTACATGAAGATCGTCTCGCTCGCTCCCGAGACCCTGTAGTTAGGGGAGATATATGTATATCAAGAAGGGCGATAAGGTCCAGGTTCTCTCTGGTAAGGATCGCGGCAAGCAGGGCGTTGTCCTGCGTGCTCTTCCCGCCGAGAACAAGGTCGTTGTCGAGGGCGTTTCGGTCGTCAAGAAGGCCGTCAAGCCCAACGCTGCCAACCAGCAGGGCGGCATCGTTTCGCAGGAGGCTCCCATCGACGCCTCCAACGTCAATCTCGTTTGCCCCGAGTGCGGTAAGGTTACCCGCGTCGGTCACGAGAAGGACGGCAAGAACAAGCTGCGCGTCTGCAAGAAGTGCGGCCACAAGTTCTAAGCTGCCCGCAACATCAAGTTGCTAGCAAAGGCCCGGATGCCCCACGGCACCCGGGCCTTTTTCTATCCCTACTCATTGGGGACAGACTTAAATGACCAGTCGTTGGGGGGACAGTCTCTATGTGCCGGCAGTTTGGGACGATCCTTTGATGTCTGATGCCCCCAGAGGGGTGAAGTAATACAGCTGGGTCTGTCTTTTAGGGCTTTGGTGTTCCGCCCCTTTATGTTTCACAAGGATCGTCGCATGCGCATTTACGCGCATAGCCTTGCGCGACAATGCGCATAGCCGCGCAAACATCTGCCAACTATGGCTAAATAATGACCGATAAGCAAATAAATACGCAAACACGAGCAGATACGCGCGCAATTGTGCGACTATAGGTTTGTTAGAAATGAAGGACTTCCGATGACTCAGGAGGCACATCATGGCAGATTCCAAACAGGCTCCGCTCGACGCCGAGGCAGCCGCAAAGGCGGCGTTTGCCTCGGTCCAGAATCAGCCGTTCCCAAACGACATCTTTACGGCTCCCGAGCTTCGTTGGGCTGTAATTGGGTGTGGCGTTATCGCCAACCAGATGGCTCAGTCTCTCGCCCTTGCCGGCCGAAAGCTCGCGGGCGTTGCCAACCGCACGCTGTCCAAGGCTCAGGCTTTTGCAGAGCAGTATGGCGTTGAGAAGGTCTATGGCACGGTCGAGGATCTCTACGCCGATCCGGACATTGACGCAGTCTATATCACCACGCCGCACAACACGCATATCACCTATCTGCGAGCCGCTCTGGCAGCTGGCAAGCACGTGCTCTGCGAGAAGGCCATTACCCTCAATTCCGCCGAGCTTGACGAGGCCCGCGCCATTGCCGACGAGCACAACGTGGTCCTTATGGACGCCACCACGGTGCTTCACATGCCCTTGTATCAGGAGCTGCGTCGTCGCATGGATGTCGGCGAGTTCGGCCGCATGAATCTCGCTCAGCTCAACTTTGGCAGCTATAAGGAGTACGGCGACCTGACCAACCGCTTCTACAACCGTAGCCTTGCCGGTGGCGCCATGCTCGACATTGGCGTGTATGCGCTCTCCGTTATGCGCCTCTTTATGGCGAGCCAGCCCGCTGAGGTTGTCTCGCTGGGCAACACCTGTGAGACCGGTGTCGACGTTGCGGGCGGCATTGTCTGCCGTAACGCCGAGCAGCAGCTGGGTGTTGTGAGCCTTACGCTCCACTCCAAGCAGCCCAAGCGCTCGGTCATCAGCTTCGACAAGTGCTATATCGAGGTCAACGAGTATCCGCGCGCCGATCACGCGACCATCGTGTGGACTGTGGACGGCCACCGCGAGGAGGTCCACGCCGGCACCGAAGCTTACGCCCTTTGCTATGAGATGGCCGATCTTGAGAAGGCCGTTGCCGGCGACGACTCCAAGCGCGAGCTGCTGGATTATGCTTCTGATGTTATGGAGCTTATGACCAAGCTCCGCGCCGATTGGGGAGTCGTGTACCCCGAGGAGGAGTAAGCGATGCTTGCGGAAGATAGGCTCAATGCGATCGTGTCGATGGTGCAGCAGGCCGGCTCGGTTACCGTGCCGGAACTTGCCGAGGCCCTGGGCGTGACACCGTCCACCATTCGCCGTGACTTGCAAACGCTCGACCGCGCGCACCGTATCGCCAAGGTGCACGGAGGTGCGACGAGTCTGGAGCGCGCGCACGTGACGCGCGACTTGACGATCAGCGAACGCAGTGATCTCCATAACGATGACAAGGAGCGCATCTGTGCTCGTGCCGCGGCCCTGGTGGAGCCCGATAGCTTTGTGTATATCGATTCGGGCTCAACGACCCTCAAGCTCATCGAGCATCTTCCGCGTCTCGACGGCGTCACCTATGTGACCGATTCCGTGCTCCATGCTCAGCACCTTGCTTTGCGCGGCATGCGTACCGTGGTGCTGGGCGGCGAGCTCAAACCCGAGACCGAGGCGCTCGTTGGCCCCGATGCCTTGGCAACCCTGGACCGCTATAACTTCAACTGCGGCTTTTGGGGATCCAACGGCATCGCGGCCGAGCAAGGTCTCACCACACCGGATATCGAGGAAGCACAGGTCAAGCGTATCTCGATGCGCCATACCGCCAAACGCTTCGTAATCTCGGACGCCAGTAAATTTGGCATGGTGGCGCCCGTCAAGTTCGCGGACTTCCGCGATGCAACGATTATTACCGCAGGCGAGGTCCCCGCCAAGTACCGGGCAATGGACAACGTCATCACGGTCTAGCAGCAGGGGACGGGCTAAGGCCAAAACCACCACAAAGGGGCCTGTCCCCATTGTGGTGGTTAGCAACGGAAACCGAGTAGTTTTCTCAATAGAAAAGCGGCAACGTCCATCACGGGCGTTGCCGCTTTCGTTGTCTACCGGTTTGTCTACGTCTGTAACAACTGGACCGTTAAAAGTGGGTTAGATGTTACAGAGTGAGATACTTCCGAACCGCACCGTCCCTTTGTCTCAATCTGTAACATCTGGGACCGATTTTGCCGAGTTATTGTTACAGATTGAGATTTTCCCTTGAGGGGGATTCGAATGTCTCGATCTGTAACAGACCGACCGGAAAATGGGCTCTAACTGTTACAGATCGAGACGTTTTGGGACCGCGGCTGAGCCATTGCGGCAAAACCACCACAAAGGTGCCTGTCCCGATTGTGGTGGTTTAGGGCTCCCAGGGGCAGGGGGCTTCGATGTGGATGTGCTCGCCGGTTACGGGATGCGTGAAGGACACGCTGTGGGCGTGGAGCATCAGGCCGCAGGGGCGCGGCGTTCCGTACAGGTCGTCGCCAACCAGGGGATGATGCTCGCTTGCCAGGTGCACACGGATTTGGTGCTTGCGGCCGGTGAGCAACTCGACATCGATATACGAGCGCGTGGGCAGGCCACGACGGCTCTTAAGGCGTTTGAGCACCTTCACGCGCGTTTGAGAGGGCTTGCCGCTGGCGCCGACGCGCATCTTGCGGCTGTCGTGACGGTCGCGGGCGATGGGCTTGTCGATGAGCTTTTCGTTCCAGTCGATCTTGCCCTCGGCGAGCGCTAGGTAGTGCTTTTCGAAAGCGTGGTCGATAATCATCTGGTCAAAGGCGGGCTGCGTCTGCTTGTCGAGCGAGAACAGCACCACGCCGGTGGTGTCACGGTCCAGGCGATTGAGCGGCTGCATGTCGGTCGCGGCAAAGCCGTCGCCCATCGCCAGCAGCAGGTCGCTGGCGTAGTCGGTGAGCGTGCGCTCGCCGGTGCGGTCGCCGTGGACGATCATGCCGGCGGGCTTGTCGATGGCCATAAGCCAGGCGTCGCAGTAGAGGACTTGAGGTTCTTCGTTCACGTGTAAGCCTTTCGGTTAGCTAATTCCCACAAACATGCAGCCCGAAGTCGCCCCGCGCAGGCGGGCGGCGGGCTTGCGGCCGGCTTGAGCTGCCTCGACGGCGCGACGGACGCGAGCGACGGCACGGGCGATCTCATCCGTCTCGAGTAGCGTTCCGTCCACCATGAGACGACGCACGCCGGCATCGAGCAGCTGAGGAACCTGAGGCGTGAGGTCGATGGGGTAGGCGTCGTACAGGCGTGAGCGGCCGTGGATGTCGGTACGCACCGGCATGACCTTTCCGTCGATATTCTTGAGCGAGAGCTTGCGGGCACGCAGGCGGCAGTTGGCGCAATCGTGGATGCAGCCGTTGGCAACCTGCAGAATGCAATGCTCGCTTGTCATGACGCGCGGGCGGCCAAAGACGGTGATGCCCAGAGCCGCGGGCGCGGCGGCGCCGAGCGAGACAATCTCGTCGAGCGTGATCTCGGGCGAGAGCCAAAACGCACCGGCTCCGCGCCCGGCAAGCGCCTCCATGCAGGGCGTGTTGTGCACCGGCAGGCAAGAGCGAATCTCGGCCGTGGCGCCAACCTGGGCGGCCAGGGCAAGCTCAGAGATGTTGCCAATAGCGACCGTGGCGCCGGCAACAACCCACGGGTCGACGCGTACGTGGTCAACGGCGCGGCAGACCTCGTCGAGCACGGGTACGATGCCCTGCTCAAATGCATCGGCGGGGGAGAGCTCGGCCGCATCGAGCGCGTCGGTGGTCATGTAGATGCGCGTTACACCCTCGGCACGAGCGGCCTCGGCGGCCTCGAGCGAGGTGACGGTGGCGCAGATCTGCGGCTCATCGCGGTAGTGCTCGGGCGCGGGGCGGGAATCACTGGTTACAATCGCCGGCAGCTCGAGCGTTTTCGCGCGCTCCTCGTACGGTGCCAGAATGGCCTCTTCCAGCGCCTTACAAGCGGCGGCGCGCACCTTGTGCACGGCGGAAAAGCCCATACCGCAGCCGGCGTCGAGCGAAACGTCAAAGCTTGCGGCCTCAAAGGGAGAGGAGCCCATGCGCCCGACGTGCTCAACCAGATCGGATGCCTCGACGGCGCGGGTCTTGGCAGCCTCGACGGTAAAGCCCGTGGCCGTGGCCGTAAGCGAAGGGTCGTCGCAGCAGGTGAGCGTAACGGTAAACGGCTCGCCCAGGCGCGCCACGACGGACACGTCAACAGCTCGGCGGCGCAGCACATCGCGCTTGAGCGCGGCGCCGGCGGCGTCGATGGCGCGCTGACTGCGAATCACGCGGACGCGGCAGCCCTCGGGCATGCTGCGGGGCACGCGGCACTCGATGATGTCGCCGGCAGCGGCATCCTCGGCAGCGATGGTGGTCAGGAACTGGTCAAACTCATTGTCGTGACGAAGCTCCAGCAGGTCGCCCTTGCCCACGGGCTCAAACAACTCAATGCGGGCGATGGCGGCGCGGCGACGACGGTCGTCGGGTTTGAGCCCGCGCACGTCGCGGTTGGCCAGACGGCTGCCCAGCACCGTGCCCACAATCTGGCCGCGGTTGTTGGAGCGCTCATAGCTCATCATCTCGTCGCCCGAGGTGCCGTCCTGATAGGCGTGCGTAAAGTCGCGGTTGAAGCAGCGCTTGAGCTGGCGCTGGCGGGCAGCTTCCTCGTCCTTGGCAACGGTGGCTCCGGATAGCATGTCGTCAATTTCGTGACGATACACATCAACGATGGAGTACACGTAATCGGGCGCCTTCATGCGACCCTCGAGCTTGAGCGATGCGGCGCCGGCGTCATACAGACGGCGAACAAGCTGTGAGGTGTTGGTGTCACGCGGGCATAGCGCACGCTCGCGACCGGCAGGGGAGAGCGCGCGACCGTTCTCGTCGATCAGCTCGTAAGGCAGGCGACAGGGCTGGGCGCACATGCCACGGTTGGCCGATCGTCCCGCCATGGCAAAGCTCGAAAGCAGGCACAGGCCCGAGTAACAAAAGCAGATGGCGCCATGGCTAAAGACCTCAAGGTCCACATCGGGCGCGGCATCGTGAATGGCGGCAATCTCGTCGATGGAAAGCTCGCGCGAGAGGGTCACGCGGTCGGCGCCCTGCTCGCGGCACCAAAGGGTTCCACGATCGTCGTGGATGTTCGCCTGGGTTGAGATGTGCGTCTCGATGCCGGGCATCGTGCGCTTGACCTCAAAGAACAGGCCCCAGTCCTGGATGATAAAGGCGTCGGCGCCCAGCGTGGAGCAGCGATGGATGAGTTGCAGCGCATCGCTCATCTCGGACTGCTTGATGACGATGTTGACCGTGACGTAGACGCGCGACCCGGCTAGATGTGCGGCTCGGCAGGCTTGCTCAAAGGCCTCGTCGGTAAAGTTGGTGGCCTTGCGACGAGCGTTGAAGCTGCCCATGCCGCAGTAGATGGCGTCTGCCCCGGCAGCAAGCGCGGCGGCAAAGGGCTCCGGGCCTCCGGCGGGTGCCAAGAGCTCGGGTCTGCGGTTGGTGGTTCTACTGGCGGTTGCGGTCATATCCTGCCTTTCAAAATGCTCAGATATTCAAAAGTATAGTGGTGCTGTTGCGGCGGACGAGCCCTGTGGCCCAAGCAGGACAAAGTCTTCAGCAGCCCTTGCAGCAAAAATGATCCGTTTCCCTCCGTCCCCAGCGGATCAGGTGATCCATAGGTGGCGGAGGAAAACGGATCATTTTGAGCTTCACTGTCCGGTCGTGCCGTTCAGCGGCCGACAGGCACCGTTGGGCGATAAAATATTCTCGCAACGTGATAATAATCTTGCATTGCGCGGAAACCTTGAGTACTATCCCAAATCAAGCGCGGTGTTCAGACCGAATTGTGCCTCCCGGTGTGAACGCCGCGCTCACGCTCTCTATCTGATCGTAAGGAGAAAAACATGAGCAAGACCGTCGTGTCTTCCGATAACGCACCTGCAGCCATCGGCCCGTATTCCCCCGGCATCCAGACCGGCAACATGGTGTTCCTGTCCGGCCAGCTGGGCATCGACCCCGCAACCGGCAAGATGCCCGAGGGCGTCGAGGCCCAGGCTAAGCAGTCCCTTGCTAACGTCGAGGCCCTGCTGACCGCTGCCGGCGCCACCTTTGCCGATGTCGTTAAGACCACGGTCTATCTGGCCGACATTGCCGACTTCGCTGCCGTGAACGAGATCTACGCCTCCAAGTTCGAGGCTCCGTTCCCCGCGCGCAGCGCTTTCCAGGTTGCCGCCCTTCCGGCCGGCGGTCTGGTCGAGATTGAGGTCGTCGCCGCTCTCTAAGGGGTTGGCAACAACTAAACATGACATGCAAAAAGACCCTGCAGTGCGTGTGAACTGCAGGGTCTTTTGTCAAGCGATGCGACAAAAATGATCCGTTTTCCTCCGTCCCCAAGGAGTCAGCGGGTTAGCCTTCCTTGCGGACTTTTTGCAGGTAGCGGTAGACGCTGGGCTCCGAGATGCCCAGCGCGGTGGCGGCGCAGGCTACGGCGCCCTTGAGCATGAACACTCCGTTGCCGTTGAGGTGGCGAATGACTTCCACGCGGTCGCTTTGACCAAGCGACGTCACATCCAGCCCGCGAGCGCTCAGCAGCTCGGAAATACTGCGGTCGATGAGCTCCTGCGTGGACTCCGAAAGGCTTTCGACCTCGATGGGGGAGGGCTCGGTGCGTGCGGGAGCGGCGTCAAAGCAGGCCATAAGCTGCTGGGCCATGGCACTGATGTTGCGCACGGCCGAAAGATCGGTGTTGACGCAGAGCATGCCGACGATCTCGCCGTCCTCGCGAATGAAGTACGTCGCCGACTCCAGCGTCTTGCCACCGGCACCGCGGCCTTCGTAGCCCGTAATGAACGGCAGATCGCGATATTTACCATCGTGCATGATCTTGAGTGCCAGATCGGTGGCGGGACCGCCGACCTTACGGCCGCTCACGATGCCGTTGCGAATATCGACGATGGCGTGGTCGGGATCCGAGAAATCGTGCAGCACGATTTCGCTGTTCTTACCGAGTACCTGCTCCAGGAAATCGACCATCGGCAAAAAGCGGCGTACGGTCTCGTTCACGGGCAACTCCTTTGGGTTCTATCGAAGTGTTCATAACAATTTTTTATCATGGTAACACGGTGTCTATTGACTCGTATATCCGCAGGTACATTGCGTAATACAGACGAACGGTAGGAATTTAGCGGTAAACGGTTGACCAAAAGAAAAGTAAGATGTCATTTTGACCAGACACTTTCCTGACCTGCGGAAATGCATTATCTCAGCTGAAGAATAGTCTGATAACAAAAAATTATTATTGAGAATGAGAATCATCTTTAATACGATATGCAACGAAGGCACAACCTCAACCTCGCACTGCGTCACAATAGAGCGTTAGATGCGAAAACAACTATTTCGAGGATTGGTGGTCAAATGACCCAGGAGACGGTTACGAACGGCACTGAAGCCCTGTTCACTCGCGAAGGCATGCCGCCCGTTAAGGAAATGATCCCGTGTGCCCTTCAGCATGTACTGGCATCGTTTGCCGGCATCATTACCCCGGCGGTCATCATGGCCGGCGTCTACGGCTTTAATAGCCAGCAGAGCACCGACATCATTCAGGTTGCACTCATTCTTTCGGCGATCGACACGGCCCTTCAGGCCTTCGCTCCCTTCCGTCGCATTGGCGGCGGCCTGCCCATCGTCATGGGCGTTTCGTTCGCGTTCCTGCCGGCCCTTCAGGCCATGGGCGCCTCGGGCTTTAGTTTTGGCGCGCTGCTGGGCGGCGAGATCGTTGGCGGTGCCGTCGCGGTCCTCTTTGGTCTGGCCTACAGCAAGATTAAGTGGCTGTTCCCGCCCGTCGTGACCGGCACGGTCATCTTCTCCATTGGCGTCTCTCTCTATCCCACGGCCGTCAAATACATGGCCGGTGGCATGGGCACGCCGTTGTGGGGCACCCCGCAGGCATGGTGCGTCGCTCTTATCACCTTCGCCGTCGTCTTCGCGCTCGCCAACTTTGGAAAGGGCACGCTCAAGCTGGGATCCGTGTTCTTTGGCATGATCGTTGGCATGATCGTTTCGATCCCCTTTGGCATGATCGACTTCTCCAGCGTCGCCACCGCTCAGGTCTTCGCTCTTCCCAAGCTCATGCCCTACGCGCTCGAGTTTGATCCCGAGGTCTGCATTACCCTCGCCGTCGTGTTCCCCATGGTTGCCATCCAGGTTATCGGTGACGTCTCCGCCGCCTGCCTGGGCTCCATCGACCGTATGCCCACCGAGCGCGAGCTCTCTGGCGCTATCGTGTCCCAGGGCCTCACTTCTATGGTCGGCGGCCTGCTGGGCGGTCTTCCCACCAGCGCCCTTGGCCAGAACGTGGGCATCATCTGCTCCAACAAGGTCGTCAACAAGTGGGTCTTTGTGATCATCGCGGCCGTCTTTGCCATCGCCGGTCTGTTCCCGCAGCTCTCTGCCGTGCTCTCCGCCATCCCGCAGCCTGTTATCGGCGGCGCGACCGTCGGCGTCTTTGGCACCATCACCATGAACGGTGTGCGCATGTTCACCCGCGAGGGCCTCACGCAGCGCACCACCACCATCGTCGGCACCTCCGTTGTCTTTGGCTTGGGTATCTGGATGGCCAGCGGTTGCCTTGCCGGCGAGGGCATGCCCACCTGGGTGTCCACCGTCATCGGCTCCAACGCCGTAACCCCCACCGCCATCATGGCCATCGTGCTCAACCTGATCCTTCCGCAGACGCCGGTCGTGGCTCAGCACATCGATGCCGCCAAGGATGCCGCTGTGAATCTGGTCCTGCCCGAGAGCAAGAAGTAACCAATTCGGTGCTATTCGCCGGCGGACGCATCGCCTCGTCCGCCGGCGCCATGCGGCGCCAAGCCGCACTTCAAAGGGCTCGTCCCTTTGGTGAAGCGTTGACGGGAGAGGGCCCGTTTCCGGTGTAGGCCGGCGCTTCGCACTTCCGCCATGTCAGAGGTGTCAAACCCCGCCCCTGATGTTGAAGGGAGCATTTATGCTTCTGGTCGCTAACGGTTCCGTCTTTACCCGCAACGCTCAGACTCCGTTCATTCCCAACGGTGCGGTCGCCATTGACGGAGATACGATCGTCGAAGTGGGCCCCGAGCGCGAGCTCAAGGCCAAGTACCCGGATGCCGAGTACGTCGACGCCCAGGGCAACCTCATCATGCCCGGACTTATCAACTGCCACACCCACATCTACTCGGGTCTGGCCCGCGGCCTTGCCATTAAGGGCTGCAACCCCACCAACTTCCTGGAGAATCTTGAGCAGCAGTGGTGGAAGATCGACGACAACCTGACGCTCGACGGCACCAAGGCCAGCGCCTATGCCACGATTCTGGATTCCATCCGCGACGGCGTCACCACGATCTTCGATCACCATGCGAGCTTTTGCGAGATTCCGGGCAGCCTCTTTACCATTAAGGACGCCGCTCAGGAGCTGGGCATGCGTTCGTGCCTGTGCTACGAGGTCTCCGACCGCCGCGGTCAGGAAAAATGCGACCAGGCCATTGCCGAGAACGCCGAGTTTGCCCAGTGGGCCGCCAAGGAGCGTCGCGATAACGACAACCACATGATCGCCGCCATGTTTGGCGGTCACGCCACCTTTACGCTTTCGGACGAGACCATGGACAAGATGGCCGAGGCCAACAACGGCCTGACCGGTTTCCACATCCATGTGTGCGAGGGCATGAATGACGTGTGGGACTCCCGCCTCAACCGCGGCGGCATCAGCCCCGTCGAGCGCCTGCTGCAGCACAACCTGCTCGGTCCCGACACCATGCTCGGCCACTGCATCCACGTGACACCTGCCGAGATGGACATCGTCAAGGAGTCCGGCACCTGGCTCGTCAACAACCCCGAATCCAATATGGGCAACGCCGTGGGCTGTGCCCCCGTGCTCGAGTTCTTCCGCCGCGGCATTCCCGTGTGCATGGGCACCGACGCCTACACTCACGATATGCTCGAGAGCCTCAAGGTCTTCCTGATCATTCAGCGTCACAACGCCGCTATGCCCAACGTGGGCTGGTGCGAGGCCATGACCATGCTGTTCGAGAACAATGCCAAGATGGCGAGCAAGTACTTCGATCGCAAGCTTGGTGTGCTCGAGGCCGGCGCTGCCGCCGACGTCATCGTTATGGACTACAAGCCTTTTACGCCGTTGAGCGAGGAGAACATCGACGGCCACATGCTCTTTGGCATGATGGGCAAAAACTGCCGCACCACCATCATCAACGGCCGCGTCCTGTACAAGGATCGCGAGTTCGTTGGCATTGATGAGGACAAGATCAACGCGTGGACCATGGCCGAGTCCAAGAAGCTCTGGAGCACGCTCAACGATCGCGCCTACTAATTACAAGTAGATTCGCGCGCGTCGGATGTTTCGCCGCATCCGACGCGCGTATAGGCGACCTCCGCGGGGTCGCCGGCGCTGTGCTAGCGCTACACCGTATTTGCGCCCGCCGCGCGGTCTCGCCGGGCGTTACAGAGAGGAGCTCACTATGAGCGACATCATGAGGCCGATCCCGTTTTCGCAGCTGATGAACTGGATCATCGAGGAGCACAAGACTCAGGGCGCCGTCTTTGGCGTGCGCAAGATGGTCACGACCAACCAGGAGGGCGCGCTTCCCATTTTTGACGAGCGCATCGAGACTCCGTTTGGCCCGGCCGCCGGCCCCAACACGCAGCTTGCCCAGAACATCGTGGCATCCTACGTGGCCGGTTCCCGCTTCTTTGAGCTCAAGACCGTTCAGGTTATGGACGGCGAGGAGCTCTCCAAGTGTGTGAACAAGCCCTGCATCGTGGCGCAGGACGAGTGCTACAACTGCGAGTGGTCGACCGAGCTCGAGGTTCCGCAGGCCTTTGCCGAGTACGTGAAGGCATGGTTTGCCTGCCACCTCATCGCTCGCGAGTACGGCCTGGGCAGCCCGGACGGCTTTGTCTTCAACATGTCCGTGGGCTATGACCTCGAGGGCATCAAGAGCCCCAAGGTCGACGCCTACATCGAGGGCATGAAGGACGCCAGCGGCTCCGAGGTTTGGAATGAGTGCCGCACGTGGGCGCTCGCTAACCTGGACAAGTTTGAGCATGTTGACGCCGCGTTTGTCGAGTCCATCCCGGCGCGCGTCTCCAACTCCATCACCGAGTCTACCCTGCACGGCTGCCCGCCGGCCGAGATCGAGCGCATCGCGACCTATCTCATCACCGAGAAGGGCCTCAACACCTACATCAAGTGCAACCCCACGCTGCTGGGCTATGAGTTTGCACGTCAGCGCCTCAACGAGCTGGGCTTTGACTACATCGTCTTCGATGACACGCACTTCCGCGAGGACCTGCAGTGGGCCGATGCCGTGCCCATGTTCGAGCGCCTGATTGCCCTGTGCGCCGAGCGCGGCCTGGAGTTCGGCGTCAAGCTGACCAACACGTTCCCCGTCGACGTGACGAGAAACGAGCTGCCCTCCACCGAGATGTACATGTCCGGCCGTTCGCTGTTCTCGCTGACCATCGAGGCCGCCCGCCGCATTACCGAGCAGTTCGATGGCAAACTGCGCATCAGCTACTCCGGCGGTGCCACGGTCTACAACATCCGCGCCCTGTACGATGCCGGCATTTGGCCCGTTACCCTGGCGACCGACGTGCTCAAGCCCGGTGGCTACGAGCGCTTTAGCCAGATGGCCGGCGAGTTTACCGACCTGGATGGCAAGCCGTTCGCGGGCGTCTCGCTCGAGGCCGTGACCGCAATCCAGACCGACTCGCTCACCAACCCGCTCTACAAGAAGCCGCTGCGCCCGCTGCCCGACCGCAAGGTCGCCGGCAAGAGCCCGCTTTCCGACTGCTTTACCACGCCGTGCCGCACGAGCTGCCCCATCCAGCAGGATATTCCCGCCTATCTGGCGGCTGTTGACGAGGGCCGCTACGAGGACGCGCTCAACATCATCATCGAGCGCAACGCCCTGCCGTTCATTACCGGCACCATCTGCCCGCATCCCTGCGGCCGTGCCTGCGAGCGTGCGTTCTACGAGCCCGAGGGCGCCCAGATCCGCGCCAACAAGCTCAAGGCCGCCCGCGAGGCCATGACCGCCGTGCTGCCCAAGCTACGCGCCCAGGCCATCGCAAACGACGGCGAGCGCAACGTTGCCGTTATCGGCGGCGGCCCGGCCGGCCTGGCGACGGCGTTCTTCCTGACGCGCGCCGGCGTGCCCGTCACCATCTTTGAGGCTCGCGATTCGCTCGGCGGCGTGGTCCGTCACGTGATTCCTGAGTTCCGCATTGCGAGCGACGATATCTCCCACGACGCAGAGCTCTGCCTGGCCTTTGGCGCCAAGGTGCAGCTCAACGCCCGCGTGGAGTCCATCGACGAGCTCAAGGCCCAGGGCTTCACCGACGTGGTCGTGGCCACTGGTGCCTGGATGCCCGGTTCCGCCGGCCTGGGCGAGGGCGCCGAGCTCGACGTGCTGGAGTTCCTCGAGGCCGCCAAGAGGGGCGAGAAGCTCGAGCTGGGCGAGGACGTCGTAGTCATTGGCGCCGGCAACACCGCCATGGACGCGGCCCGCGTGGCTAAGCGCCTGGCTGGTGTGAAGAACGTGCGCCTGGTGTATCGCCGCACCAAGAAGCAGATGCCCGCCGACGAGGAAGAGCTCGATCTTGCTCTTGCCGACGGCGTTGAGTTCTGCGAGCTGCTGGCGCCCAAGGCACTCAACGGCGCCGTGCTGACCTGCGATGTTATGGAGCTCGGCGAGCCGGATGCAAGCGGCCGTCGCAGCCCCGTCGCCACGGGCGAGACCGTGGAACTTCCCGCCACCACGGTGATCTGCGCCGTGGGCGAGGGCATCGACGCCAGCCTGTACGATGCCGCGGGCGTCGAGCACGACCGTCGCGGTCGCCTTGCCGCCACTTCCACCGGTGTCGAGGGCGTCTGGGCTGCGGGCGACTGCCGTCGCGGTCCTGCCACCGTGGTTGAGGCTATTGCCGACGCCGCCGAGGTCGCCCGTGCCATCGCCGGCGTGGACTTTAACAAGTACGCCGATTGCAACGAGCAGGCTGGCCGCGAGGGCACCTGCTACGAGCGCAAGGGGTCGCTGTGCCGCGACAAGCGCAACTGCACCAAGACCCGCTGCCTGGGCTGCGGCTCGGTGTGCGAGGTCTGCTGCGACGTGTGCCCCAACCGCGCCAACGTGGCCGTTAAGGTGCCGGGCCTGGCCAAGCATCAGGTCGTCCACGTCGACGGTATGTGCAACGAGTGCGGCAACTGCGCCGTGTTCTGCCCCTACCAGGAGGGCCGTCCCTACAAGGACAAGCTCACCCTGTTCTGGAGCGATCAGGACATGGAGAACTCCGAGAACGAGGGCTTCCTGGCCGTGGACGAGGACCACTTTAAGGTCCGCGTCGCCGGCACGGTCCGCACCGTCTCGGTCGATGCCGTCAACACCGGTCTGCCCGAGGCCGTCCGCCTGACCATCAGGGCCGTGCGCGACAACTATTCGTACCTTCTTAAGAAATAGGCGAGTCTCTTATGGCCAAATCCATTCAACATCACGTGGCCTACGTTGCCTGCGGAAGCGGCTGTGCTTCCGCAGGCGGCGACGCCCGCTGCAGCGAAGGCTGCATTGGCTGTGGCGCTTGCGTTACGGCCTGCCCCCACGGTGCCATCGCGCTGGTCGACGGCGTCGCCCGTGTGGACCGCTCCAAGTGCACGGGCTGTGGCCTGTGCGGCATGGCGTGCCCGCAGCGCGTGATTGCCTTCGTTCCCGGCTACCAGAACATCCTGGTGCGCTGCAACAACACCGATAAGGGCGCCATTGCCCGCAAGATCTGCGACACGAGCTGCATCGGTTGCGGCATGTGCGCCAAAAAGTGCCCCGCCGGCGCTATCCGCATCGAGGACAACTGCGCCCATATCGACGGCGCGGACTGCCTGTCGTGTGGCATGTGCGCCGTCGTCTGCCCGCATGGCGCTATCCACGACCGCACCGGCATCGCCGCCGGCGTGTAGAAGGGAATCACCATGGCACAGGAATTCACTTTTACCGTTAACGGCGTCGAGCGCACGACGACCCAAAACAAACCGCTGCTGCGCTACCTGCGCGACGACCTGCACATTCACTCCGCCAAGGACGGCTGCTCCGAGGGCGCGTGCGGTACCTGCACCATCCACGTGGACGGTGCGGCCGTCAAGGCGTGCGTACTGACCACTGCTCTTGCCGCCGGTCGCAACATCGTGACCGTCGAGGGCCTGCCCGAGGACGTGCGCGAGGCCTTCGTGTACGCCTTTGGCGCCGTGGGCGCCGTGCAGTGCGGCTTTTGCATCCCCGGCATGGTCATGGCGGGTGCAGCGCTCATCGCCGAGGACCCCGAGCCCACCGAGGAGCAGATCAAGTACGCCATCCGCGGCAATGTCTGCCGTTGCACCGGCTACAAGAAGATTATCGAGGGCATCTCGCTGGCAGCTGCGGTGCTCCGTGGCGAAAAGCAGATCGACGAGGATCTGGAGCGCGGCGATGACTACGGCGTGGGCAAGCGCGCCTTCCGTATCGACGTGCGCAAGAAGGTGCTCGGCGAGGGCAAGTATCCCGACGACATCGACGAGCTCGATCAGCCGGGCCTGACCTATGCCAGCGCCGTTCGCTCCAAGTATCCGCGCGCCCGCGTGCTCTCCATCGACACCTCCAAGGCTGAGGCCCTGCCCGGTGTGGTGGGCATCCTGCGAGCCGAGGACGTGCCGGTCAACCAGGTCGGCCACCTTATCCAGGACTGGGACGTCATGATCGCCCAGGGCGATATCACCCGCTGCGTGGGCGACGCCATCGCGCTGGTGGTTGCCGAGGACGAGGCGACGCTCGAGAAGGCCAAGAAGCTCGTAAAGATCGATTACGAGCCGCTGGAGCCCGTGCGCAACATCGCCGAGGCCAGGTCTGCCGACGCCCCGCGCCTGCATGACAGTTTCTTTGCCTTTGGCAACACGGTGGAGCTCAAGGACAACGTGTGCCAGAGCCGCCATGTGACGCGTGGCGACGCCGCCAAGGCGCTGGCGGAGAGCGCGTTCACCGTGACGCAGCGCTTTACTACGCCCTTTACCGAGCATGCTTTCTTGGAGCCCGAGTGCGCCGTCGCCTTCCCGTACAAGAACGGCGTCAAGGTGCAGTCGACCGACCAGGGCGCCTACGACACGCGTAAAGAGTGCGCCCACATGTTTGGCTGGGATAGCGAGCCCGAGCGCGTGGTCGTCGAGACCATGCTCGTGGGCGGCGGCTTTGGCGGCAAGGAGGACGTGTCCATCCAGCATCTGGCCGCGCTCGCCGCATATAAGTTCCAGCGTCCCGTGAAGTGCAAGCTCACGCGTGCCGAGTCGCTCGCGTTCCATCCCAAGCGCCACGCCATGGACGGCACCTTTACGCTGGGCTGCGACGCCGAGGGCAACTTTACCGGCCTGGATTGCGAGATCAACTTTGATACCGGCGCCTACGCGTCGCTGTGCGGCCCGGTGCTCGAGCGCGCCTGTACGCATGCCGTCGGCCCCTACAAGTACCAGAATACCGACATTCGCGGCTTTGGCTACTACACCAACAACCCGCCCGCCGGTGCGTACCGAGGCTTTGGCGTTTGCCAGTCCGAGTTTGCGCTCGAGAGCCTGATCGACCTGCTGGCCGAGAAGGTCGGCCTGGATCCGTGGGAGATCCGCTACCGTAACGCCATCGAGCCGGGCGAAGTTTTGCCCAACGGCCAGATTGCCGACTGTTCCACGGCGCTGAAGGAGACGCTGCTCGAGGTCAAGGATGCCTACTACGCGCATCCCGGACACGCCGGTATCGCCTGCGCCATGAAGAACGCCGGCGTGGGCGTGGGCCTGCCCGATGCCGGCCGCTGCAAGATCCGCATCGAGGATGGCCGCGCCGTGGTCTACGCCGCCACGTCCGACATCGGCCAGGGCTGTAACACCGTCTTTTTGCAAGACGTTGCCGAGGCCTGCGGTCTGCCGCTTCGCTGCATCGCCAATGGCGAGTGCTCCACCGAGAACGCTCCCGACTCCGGCACCACGTCTGGCTCGCGTCAGACGGTCGTGACCGGCGAGGCCGTGCGCGGTGCCGCCTTCCTGCTGCGCGATGCCATGCTTGACATCGAGGCCGGCAAGCCTGCACCCGATACTCCCGTGAGCGCGCATGGCGACGGCGTCAAGATCGAGTACGACGACGGTCGCGCCTATCAGCTGCACACGCAGGAACTCGTCGCCGGCCAGGGCATGCATCCTCAGGATCCTGCGGCCGCCATCAAGGCGCTCGAGGGGTGCGAGTTTGGCTACGTGTACCTGGAGCCGACCGACAAGCTGGGCGCTGACGTTCCCAACCCCAAGAGCCACATCTGCTACGGCTTTGCCACGCATGTGGTCATTTTGGATGATGACGGCCGCGTGAGCGAGGTCTATGCCGCGCACGATTCCGGCAAGGTGGTCAACCCCATCTCCATCCAGGGTCAGATTGAAGGCGGCGTGCTCATGGGTATGGGCTATGCGCTTACCGAGGACTGGCCGCTCAAGGACTGCGTACCCCAGGCAAGGTACGGTACGCTCGGGTTGTTCCGTGCGCCCGAGATTCCGGATATCCACGCCATTTACGTGGAGAAGGACGAGCTGCTGCCTGTGGCGTACGGCGGCAAGGGCATCGGCGAGATCGCAACGATCCCCACGGCGCCCGCCGTACAGAACGCCTACCGCGCGTTTGACGGCAAGCTGCGTCCAAATCTGCCCATGGTGGATACGCCCTACAGCCGCGTCCGCAACCGCGGGTAGGGTAGGGCGCGGACGACCATTGCTGACGGGCTGTTCGCGTTCAACACCAACTGCATATGCTGCGCCTTTGGCCCCAGCTCCATCGCGAGCCGGGGCCTTTTGTTTGGAGCGGAAACTGTATTCCGGATTCAAGCCTCGGAACGGGTCGTGCTTTCCGGATCGGTCCTCAACCGGAAGCTGTATCCCGGAACCAGGCTCCAGAACGGGATACATTTTCCGGAACGGTCCACGTGCGGTGGTATACCGCCCCTTTTGCGTGCGTCGCTTGTCGAACTACGTTATAGCTAGCTATATTATAGGACGGTATAATATAGCTAGCTATAACGTAAAGGAAGGATGGCCCTATGTTTATCGGAAGAACGGCGGAAATGTCCGAGCTCAATCGACTGTATGGCACGGGCTCCTTTGAGATGCCTGTGATTTACGGCCGTCGTCGTGTAGGTAAAACGCGCCTTATCACAGAATTCATCCAAGACAAGAAGGCTATTTACTTTCAAGCTCGTCGTACCAATGCAAAGGCAAACCTGCACGGCTTTAGCCAGGCGATACTTGCGGGTTCGGTTGGTGCTGCAAGCGTGTCGTTTCGTAGTTTTGACGAAGCGTTTGATGCATTGGCCACCATGGCTCGCGCGGAACGTTTGATTGTCGTGATTGACGAGTATCCCTATCTCGCCCAATCGAATCCCGAGATCAGCTCGTTGCTGCAAGATAAGATCGATCACTTGTACAAAGAGACCAAGCTCATGCTTATCCTGTGCGGGTCGTCGCTTTCGTTCATGGAAGAGCGGGTGTTGGGCTACGAGAGCCCGCTATACGGTAGGCGTACGGCCCAGTTTAAGATCATGCCGCTCGATTTTACGACGACCCTCGGCCTGTGGCAGAGCATGAGTCGCGAAGACGCTGCAGTTTGCTATGGCATGACGGGCGGCATTCCTGCATATATCGAGAAAGTCGATCCCGCCGCACCGCTCAAGGACAACATCAAACGTCTTTTTCTTACTCCTACGGGCTATCTCTTTGAGGAGCCGAGTAACCTGCTATTGCAAGAGTGCCGCAATCCCGAGCAATATGATGCGATCGTGCAAGCAATTGCTCAGGGGCGCTCGAAGATCTCAGAGATTGCGAGCTCTACGGGAATCCCTGCGAGCAACGTAAAGAGCTATGTGGATAAGCTGGCGTCGCTTGGGATTGTCGAGCGCGAGCTGCCCCTAAACGAGACGAGCAATAAGCGAGCCGTGTATCTGCTGAGCGACCAGATGTTTAGGTTCTGGTACAAGTTTGTGCCGCAGAACATTGGGCTGATTCAAAACGATATGGCCGAGATGGCGTATAAGCGCATTGAGCCGCACGTATCGGATTACATGGGTACGGTCTTTGAGCTTATATGCAGACAATACGTGTACGAACTCGCGCGCGCGGGCCAGCTCGATGTGGTTCCGGCGAGCGTCGGGCGCTGGTGGGGGACGGATAATCGCACACATACGCAGGAAGAAATCGACTTGATTGTTGACGATAGCGAGGGCGCTGCGCTGTTTGCGGAGTGCAAATGGCGCAATGAACCGGCGGGCGAAGACGTGCTGCAAAAGCTCGTGCACCGAAGCGAGCTCTTTAGACGGCAGCACAAAAGCTACGTGATCTTCTCGAAGCGTGGCTTTGCGCAAGGATGTCAGGAAGCTGCGGCGAACAGGGGAGATACCAAGCTGATTTCGTTTGCCGAGATGTGCGAGCGGAGATAACCAAGCGCGCTCTGATGTGATGCTCGGAATGGGTCGCGCTAAGGATGCCAAGCGTAAAACCTTCAATGAAAATAGCGTAAAAACTGCATCTGTCATGGCGTAAAAACTACATTGAAAGTAGCGTAAAATCAGCATTGAGAATGGCGTAATTTCGCATATCGCGTGATAGAGAGGGACGGCCGTCTATGGATGCACCAAAGAGATTGACCCAAAAGGGATATAGGCCCCGGCTCATAGAGGAGCGCCTCGACACCCTTATGCGAGCGTTTGGCTGTGTGGAGATCAACGGCCCAAAATGGTGCGGCAAGACCTGGACGGCGCTCTCTCGCTCGGCGAGCGTCTCCAGGCTCGATGAGCCTGCGCAGCGCGCGGCGGCAGAGGTCGATCCAAGCCTGGCGCTCATCGGCGATGCGCCACATCTGGTCGATGAATGGCAGGAGGTGCCCGAGGTTTGGGATGCCGCCCGGCGCTTCGTGGATGCGAGCGGCAACGAACGCGGGACACTTTTGCTCACGGGCTCGACCGCGCTCAAAAGCGAGGAGCGCAGCCATGTTCGTCATTCCGGCACGGGTAGGATCGCCCGTCTGTCAATGCGTCCCATGGCCCTGTGTGAGTCGGGCGACGGCGAGCCTCTCGTGTCACTGGCAAGCCTCTTTAAGGGCGAGGGTTTTGCCCCTCAGCGTCGCGAGAGCACGGTGGATGACGTCGCCCGCTGGTGCTGCAGGGGCGGTTGGCCTGCAAATCTTGGGCTTTCGGATGATCTTGCGCGAGAGACGGCAAGCCAGTACGTGCACTCGGTGCTCGACGTCAACGTGCTGGACGAGGGCATGTCGCCCGAGCTTGCACACGGCCTTTTGCGAGCTCTTGCCATGAACGAGAGCCAGGCTGTCACGTACAAGACGCTTATAAAGGACGCCTCGTATGGTGAAGCGGGCCCCGACGAGAGGACCATCGCTGCGTACTTGGACCTCTTCAACAGGCTCAAACTGACCGAGGACCTGTGCGGATGGGAGCCGCCCATGCGCTCGAAGGCCCGCGTTCGCGTGCGCCCCAAGCGCTACTTCTGTGACCCGTCACTTGCGGCGGCGTTGCTGGGGGCTACCCCTGAGCGGCTGCTTGGCGATATGCAAACGCTGGGGATGCTCTTTGAGAATCTCGTCCTGCGCGACGTGCGCGTGTTCCTTTCCACCTACGGCGGTGTCGACAACAGTGTCCATTATTTCCGAGATGAGAAGGGCCTTGAGGTCGATCTGATCGTTGAGCACGACGGGCGTTGGGGAGCCATCGAGGTCAAGCTGAGTGATGCGAAAGTAGACGATGGAGCGAGAAATCTCAAGGCGCTGGAGAGGAAAGTGCTCTCCAATCCTGCCGCCCAGAATGCCGCGCCGGCGTTTTTGGCGGTCGTGGTTGGAAAGGGGAGCATTGCCTACACACGCGACGACGGCGTGGCGGTGATCCCCATGGCGGCACTTGGGGCGTAGTGGTTTTGCGGGCGTGCCGTGCTTCCTTTACCGAAAATCCATTTGGTAAACCAGATGCTCGCGGATAGAATAAAGTTGACGGCAGCCCAAGTTCTGGAGAGCTGGGAAACGCCGTTGCTTGGTCAAGAGGTCGGTGCCTTAATGGCAGCGACTTGTTATGCTTCGAATGCTGCTTGAGTGCCTCGGAAAGTTCGATAAGCGCCGTGAAGAGCGAGACCAAAGCAACCAAGAGCTCTACGAGCTCTGATGGGCCCGGGATGACCTCTGATTCAAGTCACCGGGCCTCAATCTTTTTCATCCATTTGAATAGAGCGGGCGACTCTCTTGGGGCCATCTGCATGGCGCGTGCCTGGCGCGCGTGGCACAGCATCCCATTTTTGTGTCCGCACGGGTGGCTACGCTTACCGCAACGTAGCCATTCGTGGAAAGGACGGATGTCATGGCAACGGATAAGACCGGTTATGTGAGCGTTGGCGCCGAGATAGAGGACGAGGTTATGCCCGACCGCGTGATCTTTAGCATTGGCTTTGGTGGTCGCCGCACCACCAAGGAATCGTGCCTGGAGGATTACAACACCGATCGCGCCCGCGTAGCCGCCGCGCTGGCGCCCTTTGGTTTGGATAGCGAATTAACATGCTGTCGGTACACTTGTTATGCGCAGATGACGCGCAAGAAGGCGACGATTGTGGGCTACAACTACTATGCGTACGGTACGGTTGCCGCGCCTGTCGATTCGACTGACTTTGCTGCTGTGTGGACCGCACTCAATACCTGCGAGTCACATGCCGACATGAGCATTCGATTTGAGTTGGCGGATCAGCGCGCGGCGGAAGACGCCCTGATTGCCCGTGCGGTTGAACGTGCTCGCGGCAACGCGCAGGCACTTGCCGTTGCGGCGGGGTCTATGCTGGGCGGCGTCAAGCATATCTCGTATAACAGTCGGGCGGCGGGCTATGGTCGAACATACTGTGTTGCCGCGTGTGCTCCCGATGGGGCGTCCGGAGGCTCCGAGGAGACGGTGCTGGAGCCAGAGCCTATCGAGGTCGAGTGCTCCGTGGATATGGAATGGTGGCTGGAGTAGGAAGCAGGTGCTGAGCGGCTGAGGGACCGAGGCTTCGCTACCGAAAAAACCATTTGTTAAACTCAATGTCCGTGGGTAGAATAAGGTCGACGGCAGCCCAAGTTGTGGATAGCTGGGCAGCGCCGTTACTTCGATTAAGGGGTCAATGCCTTAACGGCGTCGACCCCTCTTCTTTTGCTTCGTACGCTGCTTAAGTGCCTCGGAAAGTCCGATAAGCGCCGTGAGGAGCGAGACCAAAGCGGTCAGGAGCTTCACGAAATCAATCAGATCGGTCATGGGCATCACCTCCCGTCGCATGGAGGGCGCTGCCCGGCACATGGAACTGCCGTCAACAACTGCCATTCTATCAAAGCGCGGTCATAAATACGAATATATGTTCGATAATAACAGCAACGTGATTCCCTCGAATAGCAGCCTTTCGTAAGGGCGGCAGAAGACGGCGCTGGGCGATTGGGGCTAGACGCGCAGGTCTTCGTCACCGAAAGCCCGTTTGATTAACCAGCCCTCTGTAGGTACACTGCATATTGATGGGCCCGGGATGACCGCTGATTCAAGTCACCGGGCCTAAATCTTTTCATCCATTTGAATAGAGCGGGCGACTCTCTTGGGGCCGTCTGCATGGCGTGTGATTAGCGCATGGTATTGCGCCCAGCTTTCATGTCCGCGCGGCCACCTATCCTTACGGCAATGTAGCCGCTTATGTAACAAGCGGCAAGCAACGGAGAAAGGCCCTAACCGTGTCAGCTGAAAAGACGCCGTGTATCTCGGCTATCGATACGACGAACTTTGCGCGCCAGATTGTGCTGGACTTTGAGTTTGCGCCGGTGCCAAAGCAGCGCCAGCGCCGTGGGCTGCGCAATGAGATTATCGAGGTCGGCGCCGTTAAGCTCGATTACCATGGCAACGTTATGGGCGAGTTCTCGCAGTTTGTGCAGACGGAATTTGCCGAAGGCGTTGCGTCTCCCGTCCGCGAGCTTACGGGGATATCAGCCGTGGACACCGCGATGGCCGATCCGCTCTACATGGTGATTAAAAGGCTCAGCGATTGGATCGGTCGCTACTCCGCCCAAGTGGTTTGCTGGAGCGGGGCGGACCGGCGACAGCTTTTGACCGAGTGTCAGGCAAAGCACATAGACCTTTCCACATTTCCTACGGACTGGGCCGACCTGCAGGCGTTTTACACCTCGATCATGGACGTGGGCAGCCACGGGTGCGTCTCTTTGAGTGATGTGGCGACGTGGTTTGGCATCGAGTTCGACGAGTCGACGGGCCACGCCCACAGCGCCCTGGCCGATGCGCGCGTGACCGCTAAGCTGCTCAAGCAGGTGATGGATGGGGACTACCACGTGAGTCCGCGTGTCCAGGAGATCCGCCAGCGGTGGGGGATGGGCGAGCGAGCTCAGATGCGCCTTTCCAAGAAGTGCCCCGAGCTGGGCGACCTGCTGCTGAAGCTGAAGGCGGAGGGGAGGTAGGCGGGTGCCCATTGGGCGCAAGCAGAAGGAATGGTTGCGCGAAGGATTCCGGAATCAGCATCAGAGGGCTGTGCTTGAGATCCTACTCAAGGGCGCGCTGACACTCGCTGGGACCAAGCAGGTCATGAGCGTGGACATCGAGATGGCTTCCATTATCGAAGAGCGGCTTGCTAACATGATTCGCTGGACGGATAGGCAGAGACCCGTGACGCTGTGTGCGTTATCGTGCACAATGAGGTGTATAGGCTGCCAGTGGCGAACTATCCCGACGAGGTTCTGAGCAACTGCATCACCGAGATTTTCGAATACTTCTACGAAGAGGGATTTGGCGGCGTAGAGCAATCTGATTTTACGCGTTTGCAGGAGGAAGCCGGTATGGCAGACGAACTTGTTTTTAGTGGTGGCGAGATAGTCTACACCATGCCTCAACTGCCCAAAGTTACATCTGCGCCGCTGAACGGTAGCGCCGTGCTGGTTGGTTTTAGGGACGCTCCCGATGGGGAGGAGGTCCTCTTTGATTTTGACCCTCGGGCTGAAAAGGCTACAAAGTTCGACTATGAACTTGCAGCCGTTAGTGGGCTCCTCACGGGCGCGTTGAATATCCTTTGGCAGAAAGACTTCAACCTAGAGGGTGCCAAAGAGTGGGGCGACGAGAAGGTTGGCAAATTCGTTCTTACGATTGCCAAGTCTGCGGGTATGACAAAGGCGGATGCAACTCTAGAAGACGCTATTCGCTTTCTAGAGAAAGAGTTTCCTCTTGCCGCGGACAAGCTGACCGCCGAGTTTGGCGGCGGGCTCCAACATCATCTGCGAGATTTCTCGCACCACCCGAGCTTGGTTGGCCTTGCGTGTTCGATTCTCTCGCAATTCACGTGCAAAGGCTATGGTACCGATACGGCCGGCCGGTTTGTCGCCTTTGACCTGCCTGCCGCCGCCTTCGATCCCGACTGCCCTCTTATAGGCAGGAACGTTCCAGAGAAAATCGCGTTTGGTACTCTGTTCTGGGCGATGCATCTCGTGAGCGACATGGCGGGGTCTAGTTCAAACCCCGGTAAGGGGACGGGTATTCCCGGCGTTGTGCTGTCCCTGCTAAAGGAGCTCTCCTCCCTGCCTGTTTTTCAAGACATGCAGATTGCCTATAAGGGCGAGGATATTCGCATTCAGCAATGGATCTCAAAGCTGTTTAACGGAACGCCGTTCAAAACCGAGGACGGCAAGCCCATTCGCTTCGACCTTCGGACGGAAGTCGGTCTTCTCGATCAGGCTTTAAGCCAGGTGCCAGCAGTCGTGGCCAACGAGGTTATCGTTCGCTGTCTCTACATGCTTTCAAGGCTCAAGGCCGAGCTAGAACGTTGCGAAGTGAGTGATGCCTCCGGCTTGCGCAAGCTCAAGGCTTCGCATTTCATGCCCTACAACAGCAGGGCCCTCACTCGCATGGTCACGGTTTCGAGCACTTCGTTCGTTCTGGCAAATCTGGCGACGGCAGCAGTTAGGGCGGGTATCGAATGCGAGGGGAACAAGGTCGTTTTCGCCCAGAAGCTCTTCATGCGAATAAACTACGCCGGAGTTGGACGCCTTGCGTTTGCCCTCCATGCCGACTGGGGCTATATGGCGGAGGAAATTTCCGAGGCCTGGGCTGAGCGCGCCAGGCGCCGCCAGGATATCTTCGATGGATTCCACTTTTATAGCCTAGATAGAGAAACGACGAGGATTGCCTTCTCGCTGGAGCTTGTCGCCATCAACTACGACTACAGGAACGAGAAGAACGAAGTGCGCAAAGGGCAAAAGAGGAGCTGGGCCCGCGCGTGGCAGGATTCGGTCGCGGATGGCCTAGGCATTGATGCAGACGGCTACTTTTTGAGCGAGGAGGACGCGTACGGAGCCCTTGAGGCTATTTCACGGCAGCGAGGCGGTAAGGTACGCGCCTTGCTGGTTGCGCAGGAGTTAGTCGAGTTTTGTCCCTATTCGCAGTTGGGAGATGAAGAGAAGAAGGAATACAAAGGTTTGAAGGAGAGTGGGTCTTGGGTTAAAGATGAATTTCCCAGGAGACAAGACGCAGTTGATTTGGACGCCGTACGTTCCCTAGAGAAACGTTGCGGGACACGCTTCCGCGAGCTTTCAGGTACATTGCCAAAGCTTTTGGTGGGCGGCGTCATTGTCGTGGCGGCGGCCGTAGGCGCAGGAGGGGCGGCCGCGGTACTCGCTCCGGATATTGCTGTCGGTATCTTCGGAGGCTCGTTTGTCGGCCTTCACGGGGCTGCGCTTGTCAATGCGAGCCTTGCTGCAGCTGGCGGCGGAGCCTTGGCCACTGGCGGCATGGGCATGGCCGGTGGCACTGCTTTGATTACGGGCGGCGGCGCCGCGCTTGGTCTATTGGGTTCCGGCGGCGTTGCCTTGGCGGCATCGATGGGGGAGAACTACGCGCAGTTCGTGCTCGTCGAATGTTCGAGGCTCCTTGCTTTTCTTGATGTGGCTACTGACCGCTGCCCGCATGAAGGGGCCATTTTGGTGCGGAAAGCGGCCGAGGCCGTGCAGCGCAGCATCGCTGGTGTTGAGGAAGATGTCGAGAAGGAGAATGGAAAAGGGGATCGCAGGGATAGCAGGTTGCTTAAGCAGTTGAAGAAGGGTCTTGGGTATTTGACTTCAACCCTTAAGCGGATCGAGAAGATACAGAAGCACCTTGGTGCCGCCGGCGAGGGCGCGCCGCTCAACAGCTTGCCGGCAACAAGTGATGAATAGGTTCAGGCAGTCTGGCTGCAATTCTATGCCATTAGCGCCCTCGCCCAAGCTGGCGTCATGCTTACCCATCTCTTTGTGGAACGTGATAAGTGTGTTAGCGGCTTGCTCGGTGTCTTTTTGAGTTGCCGACTAGTTCTCGTCGAGCTCCTTCAGGCGGGAGAGACGACGGTTCAGAATGTTATTCTCCCTTCTTATTTGCGTTAATTACTTGTCTATCCATCTGTGCTAGACGGTTATTAGTTTTCAGTCCTTTGCTAGAATCAAAGGCGCATTTGTATTGCATCATGCAATCGCGGAGGTTCCCATGAAGTACGCCGACCTTATCGACGGAGAAGCAACCCCGAGCGAGCTCAGAAGCTTCCTTGTGGACGGCGAGAACGTGGCAGTAACCGTCCGCATTCCCAAGAACATGCGCGACGCCGCCAGGGAGGCGGCTGCTCTCAATGGCGTTAGCTTCACGTCTCTCGTAAAGACGAGCCTCATCGAGTATCTGTCCAAGAAGGAGAAGTAACGATGGCAGACAGCGACGATCTCATCAAGGCCGTTGGCGCTAATATTCAGGAGAAGGCATCCCTTATCTGGAGCGCCGCCGACACCCTGCGCGGTCCCTACAAGCCGCATGAGTACGGCCTGGTTATCCTTCCTATGACCGTCATCAAGCGCTTTCATGATTGTCTCGCTCCCACACACGATGCTGTTCTCGTCGCTGCCGAGAAATACAAGACGCTTGCCGTGAAGGACGGCTTTCTGCGCGAAGCCTCTGGATACCCCTTTTACAACACCTCTAAGTTCACCTTCGAGACACTGAAGGCCGACCCAGAGAACATCGAGGATAACTTCAAGGACTACATCAACGGGTTCTCGGACAACGTGCAGGACATCCTGGCGCGCATGAAGTTCGCCGACCAGATCGAACGCCTCTCCGACCCGGATGCCCCACTGCTCTACCAGATTATCTGCGACTTCTGCAAGCCGCAGGCCGATATGTCTCCCGATAAGATCCGTGCGGTGGATATGGGCTATATCTTCGAAAATCTTATCCAGCGCTTCTCTGAGTCTTACGACGAGGATGCTGGCGCGCACTTTACGAGCCGCGACATCGTGTACCTTATGACCGACCTGCTCATCCAGGCGGACTCGCACGTCTTTGAAGGCGATCGCATCACCAAGACGGTCTACGATCAGACCATGGGCACCTCGCAGATGCTCGGTTGCACCGAGGAACGCCTACGCCAGCTCGACGCCGATGCTCATGTGACCTGCTACGGCCAGGAGTTCAACCCGTTCACCTTCGGCATCGCGAAGGCGAGCGCGCTCATTCGCGGTGAGGACGACGCTAACATGCGCTTTGGTGATACCCTGTCCGCCGACAAGTTCGAGGGCTTCAAGTTCGACTACTGTATCTCCAACCCTCCGTTCGGAGACCCGTGGAACCCACAGGCCGCTGCGGTGGAGAAGGAGTTCAAGACCGCCGGCGGCGGGCGCTTCCCGGTTGAGAAACTCCCAGCCAAGGGCGACGGCCAGATGCTCTTCGTGCTCAACGGGCTGTCGAAGCTCAAGGACGATGGAGTGATGGCAATCATCCAAGACGCCAGCCCGCTCTACAAAGGCAAACCCGGCAGCGGCGAGGACGGCATCCGTCGCTACGTGCTTGAGAACGACTGGCTCGACGCCATCGTGCAGCTGCCCTGCGACTCGTTCTACAACACCGGCATTGCTACATACGTGTGGCTCTTCAGCAAGGCGAAGGCGCCCGAGCATCGTGACCACGTGCTGCTCATCGACGCCTCCCAGTGCTTCGAGAAGCGCCGCAAGGGCATCGGCGACAAGAAGAATGACATCACCAAATCCTGCCGCGATCTTATCGTCCGGGCGTATTCCGAGTACCGCGACGGTACCTGGACTGGCGAAGGGTCCAACGGGCAGGAGGTCTCTGTCGAGGCGCGTCTGATGGAGACGGTCGAGTTCGGCTTTAACCGCGTGGCCGTGGAGAGTCCCGTCGTCGATGAGAGCGGGGAGCCCGTCCTCAACAAGCACGGGAAGATGCAGGCCGACAAGGCAAAGGCCGACACTGAGGACATTCCCCTTAACCAGGACATCGACGCCTATATCGAGCGCGAGGTGCGCCCGTACAACAAATACGCTTGGGTGGACAAGAAGAAGACCAAGGTGGGCTATACCATTCCATTCACGCGCGTGTTCTACAAGTACGCCGAGCTCGAACCTGCTGACGAGATCGCCAAGCGCATCCTCGAGCACGAGAAGACGCTTGAGAAGAGCCTCGAGGCGCTCTTCGGCGAGGTGCGCTAGCGATGCGGGAGATGAAGGTTAATGGCGTCGAGTGGCTCGGCGAGGTGCCCGCGGGATGGACTTTTGCACCGTTCAAACGACTGTACTCACAGGTCTCCATCACAAATTGCGAGAGCGAAGAGCTCCTTTCGGTCTACTTGAATCGTGGAGTTATCCGCTATGTGGACTCTGATGGGGTGCAGGTACATAAGCCAAGCAAATCTTTGTTGAAGTATCAGCTGGTTCGTCCGGGCAATTTTGTTCTAAACAACCAACAAGCATGGCGTGGATCCGTTGGGATATCTATTTACCGCGGAATAGTCAGCCCCGCTTACTATGTTTTCGAGAAAAACACAAGCAATATAGATGATCGTTTCGCTAATTATCTATTTAGAGGTCCTTTTGTGCAGGTGCTTGAGCTGTGCAGTCGAGGGGTCGGCACAATCCAAAGAAATATTTCACTTGTTGAGCTAAAGTCGGAAATGGTGCCTCTGCCGCCCCTCGACGAGCAGCGCCGTATCGCGGACTTCCTGGACGAGAAGTGCGGCGAGATCGACCGTGCCGTCTTCGCCGCCGAGCGGTCTATCGAGGAGCTGAATCTGTATCGCTCTGCACGTTTGGAAGAGATGATTACCAGAGTTTCGCACGAAGCGCCGCGGGAGAAACTCAAATACGTGCTGAAGGAGTCTAAGGATAAATCTCCTGACGGAATCGGAGAGCCGCTGTCAATTACGATCGCTCGTGGAGTGCTTCGTTCTATTGAGCTGTCCATACCGAATCCGACATCAAGCCTTGTTGGTGCCAAAATTGTCCATGCTGGCGACCTGGTCTTCAATAAGCTAAAGGCGTATTACGGCGTGATGTATGTGTCGCCTTACAACGGCTTGATTAGCCCAGAATATGCCGTTTATCAGGCCATCGATATGGGGAGAACCTCACTGAAATATCTTGAGTACGTATTCCATACAGCAGCAGTGATTGATGAATTTATAATTCGCATCTCTGGTGTTGCGGATGGTTTCAGGCGCTTGTATACAAGCGATCTGTTTGACATAGCGGTGCCAGTGCCTTCTATCGAGGTGCAGCAGCGTATCGTGGCGGAACTGGATGACCTGTATGCTTCCATTGCCGAGTCGATAGGGGCCAAGCAGGCTATCATCGCCGACCTCAAAGCATACAAGCAGTCGCTCATTTACGAGGCCGTCACCGGAAAGCGGGAGGTGTAGCCAATGGGTGATGCCTATCGTCTCCCTCGCATCGTGTTGGAAGCGTCATCGTCAAAAACGTGGGATGCCGCTATCTCCGAATGGCACGTGACGGGATGCCGTGACAATGGGGACGCTTCTGGCGATTGTCTTTGCGGGCACGAGGGCATTAGGTATGAGTTCACTATCAAAAACTCTGTCAACGGGAACGAGCTCTCACCAATAGGCTCAACCTGCATTCTGAAGTTCGAAAACGATGAGCTCAAGAACGAGGTTGAAGGTTGGAAAGCGGCGATCAAGTTGCTGGAGGCCCTCGAGGCAAGAAGGCCGGACGTACGACTCGACGGCATGAACAGAGACCTGTTCTCTCGGTGTCTCTACGCCTTCCTTTACGAGAAAGGCGCTTTTCCGCCCAACAGGTACAACGGTTACGACGGCCGAAACGATTACGAGTTCATGGTGGATATGTTCAACAAGAGGACGGCACCGACAGAAAAGCAGCGCGCGAAGATGTACATGGTGCTAAACAAGAGCATATTTCCGTGGCTCGCTCTTTTCGGTCGTGAGCTGAGAGAGATGAGGCTGTAGCATGTCTGCGCAGACAAAGGAAAAGAACCTCGAGCAGGACATAGAGTCGTCCCTCTGCTCGCCTGAGGGCGGTTTCCTCAAGTGCGACGACAGGCACTCGCTCCTCTACGTCGAGGATGGCACCTATCAGATGGTCGACAGCGGCTACATGGAGCACCGTGACCGTGCGCTCGACGCCGCCACCTTGGTCAACTTCATCCAGACAACGCAGCCCAAGGCGTGGGAGCGCTTTGAGCGCATGTGCAACTCCGATTCCACGGCAAAATTTGCCAAGGTCTTCAACGACGCCGTCGACCGCCTGGGTATGGTCGCGGTGCTCAAGCATGGCTTCAAGCATCGTGGGATCCCGTTCAAGGTCGTATTCTTCAAGCCGGAGAGCGGACTTAACGAAAGCGCTGTCGACCGCTATTCCAAGAACGTCTGCCGCTGCATCCGCCAGTTCCACTTTGCCGAGACAGGTAACCAGACCATCGATATGGTCCTGGATGCGAACGGCATCCCCCTGGTGGGCATAGAGCTCAAGGACCAGTTCACCGGACAGGACGTCGAGAACGCTATGCGCCAGTGGCGCGAGGACCGAGACCCGCGGTGCCGCTGTCTCAAGTTCAACACGCGCATGGTGGCGTTTTTCGCCGTCGACCTCGAGAACGTCTATATGACCACCAAGCTGGAGGGCGCGAAGACCTTCTTCCTGCCCTTCAACCAGGGCTCCGCCGGGGCAGGAAACGACGGCGGCGCCGGCAACCCCGCAAACCCTGACGGCTATGCCACGAGCCACCTGTGGGAGGTCGCTCTACAGAAGGACAGCCTGCTCGACATCGTCAACAAGTTCCTCCACCTGGAGGTCAAGGAAGAGACGGAGCTCGATGCACGCGGCAACGAGGTGAAGCGCAAGAAGGAGCGCATCATCTTCCCCCGTTACCACCAGCTCGACTCCGTGCGTAAGGTCATCGCCGACGTGTGCGCGAACGGGACGGGCAAGAATTACCTTGTGCAGCATTCGGCGGGGTCGGGCAAGTCGAACAGCATCGCCTGGACGGCCTATCGCCTGGCATCCCTCTTCGTGGATGACACCCCGCTGTTCGACTCCGTGGTCGTCGTCACCGACCGCCGAGTGCTCGACAGCCAGCTGCAGGAGACCATTTCGGGCTTCGACCACGCCATAGGCTCGGTCGTGACCATCGGCAAGGACAAGACCTCGGCCGACCTGCGGGACGCCATCAACGGCGGCGCTCGTCTCATCGTCTCGACCCTGCAGAAGTTCCCCGTGATCTACGAGCAGGTCGAGAGCGAGGGCAAGCGCTTCGCCGTCATCGTCGACGAGGCGCACTCGTCCCAGACGGGAACGAGCGCGCTCAAGCTCAAGAGCGCCCTTGCCGACAAGCGCGACGCACTCGCGGAGTACGCAGAGATCGAGGCGGAGGCAGAGGACGGTGCCGCCGACTGGGAGGATGAGCTCGCCAGCGAGCTCGCGAGCCACGGCCGTCATCAGAACCTGACCTTCGTGGCCTTCACCGCAACGCCGAAGGAGCAGACGCTCGAGATGTTCGGCGATGAGTGGTCCGACGGGTCGTTCCACCCGTTCCACGTCTACTCGATGCGGCAGGCGATCGAGGAGGGCTTCATCATGGACCCCCTCGCCAACTACGTGAGCTATTCGGAGGCCGTCGAGCTCGCGCGCACGGTCCCCGACAACCCCGATGTGCCCGGCAGCCCCACGCTCAAGCTGCTCCGCAAATACAAGGAGCTGCACCCCTACGCTCTCGGCCAGAAGGCCGAGCTCATCGTGGAGACGTTCCGCAACGTGACACGCACCAAAATCCGCAGCAAGGGCAAGATGATGGTGGTCACGGCATCGCGCTTGGCAACGGTGCGCTACTACCACGAGATTAAACGCTATATGCAGAAGAAGGGCTACGACGACATCGAGGTATTGGTGGCCTTTTCCGGCGGCATCAGTGACCCTGCAGACGGTCCCGACGGCCCCGAGTACACCGAGCCTTCCCTCAACGTCGGCCACGACGGCCAGCGTGTCGCTGAGAGCCAGACGAAGGCCGAGTTCCACAACTACGGCGACGTGCTCGTCGTAGCCGAGAAGTACCAGACGGGCTTCGACGAGCCGCTGCTGCACACGCTGGTGGTGGATAAGAAGCTCAAGGACGTGAAGGCCGTCCAGACGCTCTGCCGCGTCAACCGCATCCACCCGGACAAGGAGGACACCTACATCCTCGACTTCGTGAACAAGCCCGAGGACATCCAGAAGGCTTTCGAACGCTTCTACACCGAGACGTCGCTTTCCGAGCAGATTAACACCGACCTCCTCTATCAGGTGCAGACCGATATTCGCGGCTACGGGCTCTATGACGAGTCTGACATCGAGGCCGCTGCCGAGATAGTCTTCACCGATGGCAAGGGTAAATCGCAGAGCAACGTGCAGGGTAAGCTCGCGGCCGTCTTGAAGCCGGCGGTCGCGCGTTATAACGAGTTGGACGACGATGAACGCTATCAGGTTCGTCGCAAGGTGCGTAGCTTCTGCAAGTGGTACACCTACATCACCCAGATCGTGCGCATGTTTGACCGAGATCTGCATAAGGAATACGTGTATTTAAGCTATCTGCGCCACCTCCTCAAGGTCGAGAAGATCCCCGTCGAGGCTGTGGACGACAAGGTCGAGATGCGCTTCTACAAGCTCAAGCAGGAGTTCGAGGGCAGCATTTCGCTTGAGCCTGGCGGCGGCGTGCTCGATCCCGGTGGCGCGGCCAAGACCGTGACGCCCGACAAGAAGCGCGACCCGCTGCAGGTGCTCGTGGATAAGTTCAACGAGCAGTGGGCTGGCAACTTCACCGAGGGAGATCGTGTGGTTATCGACACGCTGTGGAAGCGTATCGTCGAAAACCCGCAGGTCGCCGACACCATCCGTCGCGACGGCAGACAGGTCTTCGAATCAAGCCTGCTGCCCAAGGTGTTCGATGAGGAGGCTCGCCGCGCCTATGTGGAGAACACGGACTCCTTTACCAGCCTCTTTGAGGACAGTGAGAAGTATCGCGCCATGATGAGCGCCATCGGGCAGCTGCTGGTTGAGAAATTCAAGTAGACGATGAGGACTAAGAGCAAGGTGGGCTTAGCATGGCAAAAAATCAGTCAGATTACTTTCAGGCAAAACATCCGTGGTCTGAGACTAAGGATGATCTTCTGGCATGCTATCTAACGCCTTTTTTCACTAAAGTGTATCGACCTTCACGGAACGGCATTCTTTATATCGATGCTTTTGCTGGTGCGGGTTTATTTGCCGATGGCAGTAAAGGATCTCCCTTGATTGCCCTTTCTAAGTATTTTGCAATTGCAAAGAAAAATCGCGCAAAGACGCCCATCCAGTTCATTCTTAGTGAATCCAACGCGGAATCTAGAAAGAATCTCGAATCGACATTTAACGAAGCAAAGGGAGCTAGCGGCTATATCAAGCCGCCAATTATCGTTTCCAGTTGCGAGGATGCTATAAGACGGGCACAACAAACTAGCGTTTGTGGAGGCGGTAAGCCCTCAACAGTCTTCTATTACATCGATCCATTCGGGGTTAAAGACCTACGACTCGATCTTCTAACTAATTCGCCGAATATGGCTCACACGGAGGCCCTGGTCAACTTCAATAGTTTTGGCTTATTCCGCGTTGCCTGCGCTGCCATGAAAGTGCCACTGTCACTTCCAAATGAAGTTGAACTGCCGGAAGACGACTTTAGTAAGCTCACGAAAGCCAGCGTTTGGGTTGAACGTCTGAATGCCTGCATCGGAAGTGGTGACTGGAAAGAAGTGGTCGTTCGTTATAAGGCTGGAAAGATCGACGCTTGGCAGGCTGAACATGCGCTCTCGGAACTCTTTTGCAACAACGCGCGTTCTTACTATAAGTATGTAACGAATATGCCTATCAAAGATATGAGTAAACGCGTTAATGTCGGTGGGCTCGTCAAATATAGAATGATCCATATGACCAATAGCCCAGACGGTTGCGTTCTGATGAACGATAACATGATTAAGCGCAACCTCGACCGGCAATGCAAGCAGTTGGGATTATTTGCGGTGGATGTTGATGGTCACAATGTTGAGACTGCCGTAATTGCGGCCAAGGCCAGTGATTTTGTCCAGCATATGCCCGTTCACCAAAACATGAAAATGGGTGATATTGCTGCCACGTTGATTTCCGAGTGCGGAGTCTTTGACAGAAGCAATACTATTTTGAAGACCTATGTGGGCCCAATGATTGAGGAAGGTATTCTTGAGCGTGCGGTCAAGTTCACTTTGAAAGGAAAGCCAAAAAAGAGCTTTGCGCTCAAAGACGAGGTTTATCGAGCAAGATGAGTGCTTAGGTCGGTCGTATCTTTGGTGTGAGGAAGTTCAGCGAGAAGAGAATTAAAGAACAATGGAACAACTTGGGCACATATATCGAAAAAGTATGCTCTACCGTACAAAAGTTGAATATGGCGATTGGGCGATGAATCATGTGCAAGGCTGTTCGCATGGATGCAATTTCCCATGCTATGCATATTTAATGGCAAAACGTTTTGGGCGTGTCAAAACATACGAGGAATGGCGGCGGCCGAGCCTTGTCGACAACACTTTGGATCTGCTGCGCAAGGAGTTGCCGCGTTATTGTGATGAGATAAAACAGGTCCAACTGTGCTTTACAACCGATCCTTTTATGCTCGGATATCCAGAAGTTGGCAGTATGAGCTTGGGTGCAATTGAGCTCATTAACGAGTACGGTAAGCCGTGCAGCATTCTGACGAAAGGAGAGCTTCCCGTTGAACTTGCGGCGTTGCCTAATGCGGCGTTGAACACCTATGGAATTACCTTGGTGTCGCTTGATGAGGACAATCGGAAAAGGATGGAACCCGGTGCAGCGGCATACTCAGTCAGGCTTGCCGCTCTCGAGTCTCTCCATAAGGCTGGCTGTAAGACTTGGGTTAGCATGGAGCCATATCCGACTCCAAATATCTGCGAGCAAGATTTGGATGCGCTGCTGCGCAAGATCTCTTTTGTCGATAAAATTGTTTTTGGCAGGACGCACTATGACAGACTAACAAGCTCCTACGACGACTGCGCCCGCTTCTATCGTGATAGTGCAAGGGAAGTCCGTGATTTTTGTTTTGATCACGGCATCGAGTGTCACATTAAAAAGGGGACTGTCAACTAGTGCTGAGCCTGCTGCGGTTTGGTAGTCATGGTATCGGGTTTCACTATGGTCCTGACTGCATTCGTGCAGCTATGTATTTCGATGCGCCCTTAAGCTAGTTGCAATTTGGGACTATTGAGAGCTGCTATCTACGACCTTATTTGCGCGCCTCTGTCATCGCTATCTCTCGCATAACATCTTGTACGCCCATTGCTCTGCTTGCCAAGAAGCCGACGCACACGCTTGATCCCACCTTATTTGGGATGCAGGCTTTTACGTTCTCACACGTCAAGCATTTAGTCACTTTTTATCAACACTCCCTGACCGTACATCGATCGCAATGTCGATGCGGGCAATCATTAATGTGGAGCTTTTGGCAACCAGATTGCGGAAAGCGGGCTCACCGATCTCGATGAGCCCGCAGACGTTGTGCATGCCGGTGTGGTTGCCTAGTTTGAAGGCTGAGGCTGAATCTGCTGAGGGATGGGTGCGAGGTATTTGATGACGGGCTAAAGCCTGATGCTGATAATGCCAATGGTGCTGGCGAGAAGAACGAGGGCTATCAACGCAATCACAACTGCCAAAACTGCATACAACCGCTTCATTTTGCCTCCTACCGAACCGGAAGAAATGGGTGCAATAACTGCTGATAGAATTCTACCAGCAGATTACTACTCAACGGTATGAGTGAGGTTTGTTTTGGAACATAGCAGACACGAGAGGGACATTCAGCCCGAATGTCCCTCCAGGCATGATGAGTGTGTGGAAGCATCTCGAAAAGAAGCGGCCGAGGCGAATGGCAAGTGGGGCAAGAAGGTTGCCAAGCTTTTTGGAAAGCTATCGACCAAAGTAAAGATCGCGTTGGTCGTGGTCATAGTGGTGGCCCTTGTCGGTTTTTTTCGCGTTGTCCTTCCTTGGATAACCGATAACCACGAAACTCAGTACCTCACGACATCGGATCTTAAGTCTGCTGTAGATATCGACAGTCTTTCTACGGTTGATTACACCTACCACGGCATCGTCGAGAAGCACGGCAGGTTCCTCTGGATGGATCGCGTGGACTATCGCGTTAAATACGAGGCTCATATTCGCGCATCGTATACGATGAGCGACATCCAGTTTGATATTGACGAAGAGAATGAGGTCGTTACCGCCTATCTCCCCAAAGCACGGGTTGGCGAGCCTCAACTCGACAATAGTAAGTTTGGCTACCTTCCCGAAAACGCAACCGCAGATATGAAAGATGTTCTGTCGCTTTGTCGCAAAGATGCCGCAGATGAAGTTGATAAAAAAGAGATTAAAAAACAGGCAGACGCGAGCTTGCGGGACACCGTAAAGGCGCTGACGATGCCACTTATCGAGGATAAGTACGAGCTTGATTTCAAACCGTTGGCCGATTACAAGGGGGAGGCTGACTCCAATGCGTAAACCATGGTTGGTATGCTTTGCCCTCGTGGCAGCGCTGTCACTTACTGGGCTTTCGGGTTGCGCAAAAAAAGACGAAGAGCCTGATTTTTCGGGTTATACGAAGATTGCTGAGCTTGCTACCGTTGAGTGCAGATTCCATAATGTCGCGGAAATCTATAACGACGGCACCAATATGTTGTTTGGGATAAACGTGGGATATAAGAAAGCGTGGTTCGAGTATGACGGAACGGTGCAACTGGGCGTTGACGTCTCCAAGGTAGATGTCAGTAAACCGGATGAGAACAATGTCGTAACTATCACAGTCCCTAATGCGCAGGTCCTCGGTCAGCCCCAAGCTGACGAGAGCACCTTTTCTGATATCTATAGCGATACCGGATTGCTGACTCCTATTACGACAGTTGATCAGTCTGCTGCGCTTGAAGAAGCCCAAAATGAAATGATAAAAAGTGCCGAGGGCAATTCAGCTTTGATGAGCAGCGCCCGTGAAAGAGCTAAAACTCTCTTGAGCCAGTACGTCACAAAGATTGGTGATCGGACGGGCAAAAAGTACGAAGTTCAGTTCAAGGATGCCGAATAGACTGGTTGGCAATCGGTCGGATTAGGGGGGGCTGCAGATGTGCAGCCCCCTTGTGTTTGGGGGTCTTGCTATCTTCTTCAGCGGTGCAGATTTGCCAACAAGCCCATTGCCGACGGCAAGGTTACTATTCGCAGTGCGCTTCAGCGGAGGAACTCGATGACTGCATATGAATGCTTATTCTAAATTGCTTTCGTCTGCACCCCCGCAATCCCACGCGCCACACTCAGCAGCTCGTACTCCCTCTGGCTCCACTGGCGCAGCTCGACAGCCTCGACGGCATCGCGGCATAGATCCAGGAACACCTCGGCGCCCTCGCAGAAACACTTGCGGGCAAAGTCACCCGAGCCGCTTGCGATGCAAGCGCTGTCGGCGAAGAGCTATCGGCAAGACGATTCGCGCGGACAGCGGCTAAAGCGGGCGCGTGATAAATCGATAATTGATGAGAACGAACACATGTTCGTTTATATGGTAAGATATATGCCAGCGGGAGCGATTTCATTCGATATCGTTCTTGCCGGTACTTTTTACTTCCGCATGCTGTCGGCGCGGGCTTCGAATTCAGAGAGGGCGATTGCAATGCTATACGAATTTAAATAGATCTCTAATGCTTAATTAAGACCATGTCTATGTCAAAAGACATACAAAAGTGTTAGTCTTTTGACATGAAACACTTTGATGAAATATTCGAACTGGCGGCAGATGGCTACGGCATCGTGACTGCTGCGCAGGCACGCGAGATTGGCGTAACCACCGGAGAACTGAGCCGATGGTGTGCCACTGGGAAATTGATGCGCCGAGGACATGGGGTGTACAAGCTCACCCAATGGGTTCCGACGCCCCGTGACGTCTTTGCGGAGGCAGTGGCTCTTGTTGGTGACGAGGGTTTCCTGTGGGGCGAATCAGTGCTGTCTATGCACGCACTTGCACTTGTTGATCCTCGTGCCGTGACCGTGGCAACACCAAAGCGTATTCGCCGCAAACTGCCGGCTTGGGTAAAAACAGTGTGCGCTCCAGAGAATGCGAAAACGACGTTCTATGAAGGAATCCCTTCTCAATGCGTTGCCGATGCGATTGAGGCTTGTAAGGGGTCCGTTATGACCGAACGCCTCATCGAGGCAACCAAGCACGCTCAAGCCGAGGGCCTTATTACCTCCAATGAGCATGAGAGACTGATGAAGGAGCTGTCGTGAAGGAAGTCAAGAAGCCAACCAGCAGACGTAACCTTGACATAGCGATAGACCGACTCTGCACTGATTTGGGCGAAGAACCGGGCCGCGTTAAAAGGCTCATTGCGGCCGTTGTTGTTGGGCAAATGCTACCCGATGGAGCCGCAAAGGGTGGAAATGCCCTGAAGATTCGCTTTGGGAAGGATGCCACGCGGTTCTCGCGCGACCTCGATACCGCCAGGGCATCCTCACTGAACGATTACATGACGAAGCTTGAAGATTCGCTCACTATAGGCTGGAACGGATTCTCGGGTGCCATTGTTCCGAGGGAGCCCGCATCTCCGAAGGGAATTCCAACTGCTTACGTCATGCGTCCGTTCGAAATCAAGATTGCCTACAATGGTAAATCGTGGATGACGCTGCCGCTTGAGGTCGGTCATAACGAAATCGGCGACGCCGACGATCCCGATATGGTTTCCTCGCCTGAAGCTGCGGCAATATTGAAAGGTCTCGGGTTTCCCGAACCGGGGCCGGTTCCGTGCATGAGGCTCGAGCATCAGATTGCCCAAAAACTTCATGCTGCGAGCAGCCCCGGCAGCGAGCGCGCCCATGATCTGATAGATCTCCAGATTGCAATTTCCAACGGGGAAATTGATTACCTAAAAACTCGAGAGGTCTGTATCAGACTCTTTGCGTATCGTGCGGAGCAGGAGTGGCCTCCAATGATCTCGAGGGGAGTGGGCTGGGACTCACTGTATTTCTCCCAGGCGGAAGGACTTAACGTTTTGCCGACTGTCGATGATGCCGTGGCATGGGCGAACGACTTGATTGCAAAAATCGATTCCGCTCGTTAGTGACACTGCTGAGATCTCTCGCTTACGCCATAGCAACCCCACGCGCAGCACTCAGCAGCTCGTACTCCCTTTGACTCCAATGGCGCAGCTCGGCAGCCTCGACGGCATCTCGGCATAGGTCCAAAAACACCTCGGCCCCATCGCAGAAGCACTCGCGGGCAAAGTCACCCGAGCCGTCCGCGATGCACGTGCCGTCAGCAAAGAGCTCCCAGCTGGACGGCTCGCGCGAGTCGTCTCCGAGCAGCTTGATCTGCAGTACGTGCGGGTTGCCGGCAGCACAGAGCTCTTCCTCGAGCTTCTGTACCGTAAAGCGCATCTGGTGGGAGAGGCTGCTCTTGACCATGGCCGAGGCATAGCCGCTCGGCCCGTCCAAAAGATGCATTCGTTTTGGCTTGACGACCAGGTTGTGGAAACTGCGCTCGCTGCGCACGGAGAAATTGTCCATACGGACTCCTTTCATCGATGTTGGCAGGGCCACCGTGCCTCTTGGCCGGTTGGCGTCGGGATCGTGGAGCCAACTCTCTACCCCGACTCTGGATAAAACGTGCCCGCTCCTTGCGGACACGATGGAGTCTATCAGCGCACGCGGACAGAAATCAACCCCGTGCGGCAATGAGCGTACGGGGTTGATTTGGTCTACGACCCTCAATTTTTGGCATTTGTTATTCGTCGTCCCCGTCGTTGGGGTCGCCCTTGAGGGTGTTGATGTCCAGGTACTGGTTATCGTCCTCTTTTTGCTGGGTCTCCGACTCCGCTTGGGTGGGGCCGCGGAACAGCTGGAATCCCTCAAACGCAATGACGCCGAGCAAGGCAATGATAATGGCGATAAAGGTAACCTTGACTGCCTGCGGAAATTCCGAGAAACGCAGCGCCTTTTCCTCGGCGTAATAATCGGCGAAGCGCTCTTCGCCCGTGTTTTTGGTATACGCCGGCGCGGACGCGGCCTCCGGGTCATATTCCGGTGCGGGCGTGGCAGCGTACGGATCATTGAGATAATCGCTCGATGCGGTGCCATAATCCTCGGTCTCGATGCGACCGTTGCCAGCATAGTCATCGGAATAATCGGAATATGCCGCATCGCCCTCATAGTCCGCGGCGCTCGTGTTGGCGGCAAAAAGCGGGTTAACTGGAACGTTGAGCGCCGGCATGCCGGTAGAGGTCTCATCCAGATCGGCTGCAGCCCAGGAATCGTGGGCAACCTGATGGGCAACGGGCTCATCGAGCCTTGTAACTGGAGGCTTGCGTGCCGCAGGAACGGGCAACTGCTGGGCGTTGTACATAACGGTGCTGTCGGCCGATTTGCCCTGCGTCGCTGCAGCGAGAAATGCCGCCGTCTCGGACGGGTCGCTTGCGGGACGGGGAGCGGGTGTGGGCGCCGAAGTGGGTGCGGGCGTAGGCGTGGGCGTCGAAACAGGCGACTGCGCAGGAGCCGACGCAGATGCGGGCTTAGGCGCAAGTGCGGGATTGAGGCTTGACGGGCGAGCCCCGCCGCCCATGAGTTCGTCGGCGGTCCACGGGCGATCATCCATCACGTCGTCAAGGCTCAGTGAAAACAGGTCGTCTTCACCCTCATCGAACATGCGGTGCACATGTCCACCAATTGCCGGAATCAATCCGCGACCGGTGCATGATGCCTTGCTCAACGCCATTCTGTTCCATCCTTTCGAAATACTAATGACATCGATTATATGGAACTTCCCAAGCGGCTCGGTCTTGGATTCGTGCTTTCCAGAACTCGCGCCCAAAAGGGGAGGGGCAATCCAGGCGAGTGCCTACTTGTCGCCGGCCGCCGCCTTGGCCTCATTGAGGTAGCTATAGAAGCTGTACTTTGAGATGCCAAAGAACTCGCAGGCGCGCTCGCTCGACTTGGAAATGAGGAAGGCGCCGCGACGGTCGAGGTAGCCAATGGCACGAATGCGCTCGTCTTTGGTCATGAGTGCCGCGGGCTTGCCCACAAACTGCTCGCACTCGTGCAGCAGGTCCTCGAGCAGGTCGCCGATGTTCTTGGTAATGGGCTCAGGCTCGGTGTAGCCTGTGCCGCCGGTGCCGGTAAAGGCGTCGAGCGAACGCTCAAAAGCCTTCATAAGCGTAATGTCAAAGTTGATGCCCAAAATGCCGACGGGCTTGCCCTTGTCGTTGCGGATAAAGATCGTCGACGATTTGAGCAGCTTACCGTCGGTGGTTTTAGTGAGGTACGGCTCGCGGTCGTGTACATCGGTGGCGCCCTCGTGCATGGACTCAAACACAATATGGCTGGGGCCGTCACCCAGTTTGCGCCCGCTGACGTGACCGTTTTCGATCACTACGATGGAGTGGTCCACGTCCTCGGTCTCCAGATCGTGGACGACGACTTCGCAGTTGGGGCCAAATTGGAGCGCCAGACCGTGTGCGAGGCGCTTGTAAAACTCAATCTGTGCGGGAGTCATGGGTACCTTCCTAAAAATTAGTTTGGGCTCACTGTGCCATAAACCACACATGACCGCAAACAAATCCATCAACAAGGCAATTCATGACCGTTCGGCGGCGAAAAAGTACCGATTACGGCAACAAACAATTCGTTAGATATACCAATCAAAAAGTGTGATAGAACATTACTAACAAACTTTTTGTTTGGCATCCACATAAAAGTTCAGTCGTGTGAATGGGATCGGGCTGAAACGCGTATGCGGGGGCCGGCAAGAGAGGACTTAAGGAGTTCACCGTATGGCCGATAAGATCCAGTGGGCGGGCAACACGATGCCCAAGAGCGATGACAAGCACTTGGGAATCATGAGCCTCGACCACGTGAAGAAGGCCCGCGCCTTCCACCAGTCGTTCCCCCAATATACCGTCACTCCGCTTGCCCGCCTGGACGGTCAGGCCGCGCGCCTGGGCCTGTCCAACCTGTGCGTTAAGGACGAGAGCTATCGCTTTGGCCTCAACGCCTTTAAGGTTCTGGGCGGTTCGTTTGCCATGGCCAACTACATTGCCGACGAGACCGGCAAGGACGTTGCCGAGTGCACCTTCGATTACCTGACCTCCGATCAGCTTGCCAAGGACTTTGGCCAGGCCACTTTCTTTACCGCCACCGACGGCAACCATGGCCGCGGCGTGGCATGGGCTGCCAACAAGCTGGGCCAGAAGGCCGTCGTGCACATGCCCAAGGGTTCCACCAAGCCCCGCTTCGACAACATCGCCGCCGAGGGCGCTACGGTGACCATCGAAGAGGTCAACTACGACGAGTGCGTGCGCATGGCCGCCGCCGAGGCCGACGCCTGCGAGCGCGGCGTCATCGTTCAGGACACCGCCTGGGAGGGCTACGAGAAGATCCCGTCCTGGATCATGGAGGGTTACGGCACCATGGCCTCCGAGGCTGCCGAGCAGCTGCGCGAGATGGCCATCAACCGCCCGACGCACGTGTTTGTCCAGGCTGGCGTAGGCTCGCTCGCCGGCGCCGTGGTGGGCTACTTCACCAACCTGTATCCCGATAACCCGCCCACCTTCGTCGTGGTTGAGTGCGCGCCTGCCGCCTGCCTGTACAAGGGCGCTGCCGCCGGCGACGGCGATCCGCGCATCGTGGACGGCGACATGCCCTCCATCATGGCCGGCCTGTGCTGCGGCGAACCCAACATCCTGGGCTGGGATATCCTGCGCAACCATACCACCGCTTTCGTGTCCTGCCCCGACTGGGTCACCGCTCGCGGCATGCGCACCCTGGGCGCTCCCGAGAAGGGCGACCCGCGCGTCATCTCCGGCGAGTCCGGCGCGGTGACTACCGGCCTGGTCGAGACTATCATGCTCGATCCCGAGTACGCCGAGCTCAAGGCACTCATCGGCCTGGACAAGACGAGCTCCGTGCTCTGCTTCTCCACGGAAGGTGACACCGACCCCGACCAGTATCGCCGCATTGTTTGGGAAGGCGAATATCCCACTTGCTAATCGTTGGGGCGGAGTAAATAGGTATCGCTCCGTCACCTCACAGGTAGATTCCTTCGTTTGAAAGGTTATGAACAATGGCTAAAGAACTCGATTTCGACGCTATCAAGGCTGCTGCTGAGTCTCATCGTGCTGATATGACTCGCTTCCTGCGCGCCATGATCTCCCACCCCTCTGAGTCCTGCGAGGAGGGTGAGGTTGTTGCCTGCATCAAGGCCGAGATGGAGAGCCTTGGCTATGACGAGGTCAAGGTCGACGGCCTTGGCAACGTCATGGGCTTTATGGGCGAGGGCGACAAGATCATCGCCATCGACTCCCACATCGACACCGTCGGCATCGGCAACATCGAGAACTGGGATGCCGATCCCTATGAGGGCTACGAGACCGACGAGATCATCTACGGCCGCGGCGGCTCTGACCAGGAGGGCGGCATGGCTTCCGCTACCTACGCTGCCAAGATGATGAAGGACATGGGTCTCATCCCTGAGGGCTATAAGATCATGGTCGTCGGCACCGTCCAGGAAGAGGACTGCGACGGCATGTGCTGGCAGTACATCTACAACAAGGACGGCATTAAGCCCGAGTTCGTCATTTCCACTGAGCCCACCGACGGCGGCATCTATCGCGGTCACCGCGGCCGCATGGAGATCCGCGTTGACGTTCACGGTACCTCCTGCCACGGCTCCGCTCCCGACCGCGGCGACAACGCCATCTACAAGATGGCCGACATCATCGCCGACGTCCGCGCCCTCAACAACAACGGCTGCGACGAGTCGACCGACATCAAGGGCCTCGTCAAGATGCTCGACCCCAAGTACAATCCCGAGCACTTCGAGGATGCCCGCTTCCTGGGCCGCGGCACCTGCACCGTCAGCCAGATCTTCTACACCAGCCCCAGCCGTTGCGCTGTCGCTGACTCCTGCGCCATCTCCATCGACCGTCGCATGACCGCCGGTGAGACCTGGGAGTCCTGCCTGGACGAGATCCGCAACCTGCCGGCCGCCAAGAAGTACGGCGACGACGTGAAGGTCTCCATGTACATGTACGACCGTCCGTCCTGGACCGGCGAGGTCTACGAGACCGAGGCTTACTTCCCCACGTGGATCAACAAGGAGACCGCTCCGCACGTCAAGGCCCTCGTCGACGCCCACAAGGCCATGTTTGGTGACGAGCGCATCGGCTGCGAGCCCAGCATGGACAAGCGCACCGGTCGCCCGCTGTGCGACAAGTGGACCTTCTCCACGAACTGCGTCTCCATCCAGGGCCGCTACGGCATCCCCTGCGTGGGCTTTGGCCCGGGTGCCGAGTCTCAGGCTCACGCTCCCAACGAGGTCACCTACAAGGACGACCTGGTCACCGCTGCCGCCATGTACGTGGCTGCCCTGAACCTCTACGATCCGAGCCAGGCCGATGGCGACGCCACCGTGTTCCGCGCCGGTCTGACCAACAACAAGATCGATTAGTCCCATTCCTCGATTTTGTTGAGCCGGGGGCCGCTCGTGTCCCCGGCACCCCCTGTTGACTTGGGGCCCGCGGTCGTTATCTCCCATGCTTCCTCAACGGTGGCGGGTCCTCGTCATGGTGCTCTGCATGTTCTAGTCACACGCGCATGCCGGAGCACATCTACTCATTGCGATCGTTTCATCTTTAGAAAGGACATTTCCATGGACGCTAAGTTTACCGAGCTCGTCGAGCAGCTGAACGGCCTCGATTTTAAGGGTATGTACGGCAGCGACTTCCTGCACACTTGGGACAAGACCACCGACGAGCTCAAGGCGCTCTACATCGTCGCCGACGCTCTGCGCCAGCTGCGCGAGAACAACGTTTCGCCCAAGATCTTCGACTCGGGCCTGGCCGTCTCCCTGTTCCGCGACAACTCCACCCGTACGCGCTTCTCCTTCTCTAAGGCCGCCAACCTGCTCGGCCTTGAGCTGCAAGACCTGGACGAGAAGAAGTCCCAGATCGCTCACGGCGAGACCGTCCGCGAGACCGCTACCATGATCTCCTTCATGGCCGACGTCATCGGCATCCGCGACGACATGTACATCGGCAAGGGCGACGCCTACATGGCCGAGGTCTCCGAGTCTGTCCAGCAGGCTTACGAGGACGGCGTTCTGGATCACCGTCCCACGCTCATCTCCCTGCAGTCCGACTCCGATCACCCCACGCAGTCCTCTGCCGACATGCTCTACCTCATCAACGAGTTTGGCGGCCTCGAGAACCTCAAGGGCAAGAAGGTTGCCGTCACCTGGGCTTATTCGCCCTCTTACGGCAAGCCGCTGTCCTGCCCGCAGTCGCTGATCAGCCTGCTGCCCCGCTTTGGCATGGACGTCACCCTGGCCCACCCCGAGGGCTACGACCTCATGCCCGAGGTCGTCGAGCGCGCCAAGGGCTATGCCGCCGAGTCCGGCACCACCTTTAAGCAGGTCAACACCATGGCCGAGGCCTTCGAGGGCGCCGACATCGTGATCCCCAAGAGCTGGGCTCCGTTTGCCGCCATGGAGAAGCGCACCAACCTGTACGCCGAGGGCGACGACGCCGGCATCGCCGCGCTCGAGAAGGAGCTGCTCGCCCAGAACGCCACCCATCAGGACTGGTGCTCCACGACCGAGCTCATGGAGAAGACTGCCAACGGCCAGGACACCATCTTTATGCACCCGCTGCCCGCCGACATCTCCGGTGTCTCTTGCGAGCACGGCGAGGTTAACGCCGACGTCTTCGACATGCACCGCGTGGGCATGTACAAGGAGGCCAGCTACAAGCCGTACGCCATCGCTGCCATGATGTTCCTGCAGAAGGTTGCCGATCCCGCCGCTACCCTCAAAGCCCTCGACGAGCGCAACACCGCCCGTTGGCTCCAGGCCTAAAGCCGGGTTGAGGTAAGCCATGTAAAGGGGGCGCTCTGCCAACCGGCGGGGTGCCCCCTTTTTGCATCGCGGGCGTGCGGAATAAGCGCTTTCGATGTGGATGCCCGCGGCGCGAGTTATGGGTACGATGGTTTCAGGGGAGGTATCACCATGAAACTTGGATGCGTCATTATGGCTTCGGGCGAGGGCAAGCGGTTTGGCTCTAACAAGATGCTTGCCGATATCTATGGCGAGCCGCTGATTGCCCGGACCATCGATTCGGTTCCCCGGGGCTTTGACGTCGTGGTTTCGACGCGTTGGCCCGAGGTCGCTCAGATTTGCGAGGACAAACATTGCCCGTGCGTGCTGCACGATGGCGAGCTGCGCAGCGAAAGCGTCCGTGCGGGCCTTTCGTGGGGAGTCGAACGCAACTGGAAAGGTTGCCTCTTTTTGCCGGGCGACCAGCCGCTCGTGAGCTCGGATTCTTTTGAGGCCATGGTTCGCGCGTTTGATGAGCGTGGCCGCAAGCATCCGGTGCGTCTTGCGTGCAACGGTGAGCCTTCGAGCCCGGTGCTCTTCCCGGCGGAACTGTTCGCTGCGCTTATGTGTCTTGAGGGCAAGGACGGCGGGGGCTCGATTCTTAAAGGCCGCGTCGACGTTGCGCTGGTCGAAGCGCGTGCCTACGAGCTGTGGGACGTCGATACCGCCAAGGGACAGCAACGCATAACGGAGCATATCGCCGCCTGCTCGTATTTTGATCGCGTGGCCAACTGCATCAATCAATAAGGAGCAATTATGATCATCATCAAAAACGGCGCGCTCGTGACGCCCCAGGGGCTTCGCCGCGCCGATCTTGCCATGGAGGGCGATAAGATTGTGCGGATTGCCGCGGCAATCGAGCCGGGCGAGGGCGATACCGTCCAGGATGCCACCGACTGTTGGGTGTTCCCCGGCTTTATCGACGGCCACACGCACATGCAGTGCTGGACTGGCATGGATTGGACGGCCGATAGCTTTGAGACCGGTACGCGTGCGGCTGCCTGCGGCGGTACGACGACCATCGTGGACTACGCGACGGCCGATCGCGGCGTGACCATGCCCGATGCCCTTGCCGAGTGGCATCGCCGCGCCGACGGAACCTGCACGGCCAACTACGCCTTTCATATGGCACTCGCCGAGTGGAATGAACGCAACCGCGCCGATCTTTCGGCCATGCGCGAGGCGGGCGTGTCGTCGTTTAAGACCTACTTTGCCTATGACCACCTGCGCCTGGACGACGCCGAGACGCTCGAGGTGCTGGAGGAACTCAAACGCGTGGGCGGCATGCTCTGCGTGCATTGCGAGAACGGTACGCTGGTGAATGAACTGCAGAAGCGCGTGTACGAGCAGGGGATTCATGGGCCCGAGGGACATGCGCTCAGCCGTCCGGATGTGTGCGAGGCCGAGGCCGTGAGTCGTCTGTTATATTTGGCGCACTTAGCCGGGGATGCTCCAGTCAATGTGGTGCACCTTTCGACCAAGCTGGGGCTCGAGGCCATTCGCGCTGCCAAAGCGCGCGGGCAGAAGAACATCTATGTCGAGACCTGCCCTCAGTATCTGATGCTCGACGATACTTGCTACTTGGAACAGGGCGAGGACGGCTTTGCGGGTGCCAAGTATGTGATGAGCCCGCCACTGCGCCATGCCGGCGACCGTGCCGCGCTGCGCGAGGCGCTTGTGGCCGGCGAGATCGATACTATTGCGACCGATCATTGCAGCTTTAACCTGCACGGGCAAAAGGACCGCGGACGCGACGATTTCCGCGCGATTCCCAACGGCGGGCCCGGCGTGGAGCATCGTCCTGTCGCGATCGCTACGAGCTTTGAGGGACAGCTGGGTCCCGAGGATCTGTGCCGCTTGATGAGCGAGAACCCGGCGCGCGTCTTTGGCATGTATCCGCGTAAGGGCTGTCTTGCCGAGGGCGCCGATGCCGACGTGTGCGTGTGGGATCCCAAGGCGCGCTGGACCATTAGCGCGGCGACGCAGCATCAGGCTGTGGACTACACGCCGCTCGAGGGTTTTGAGGCACATGGCCGCGCCAAGGCCGTGTTTGTGAACGGCGTGCTGGCGGCACGCGACGGCGAGCCTACCGGAGCCCAGCCCGGTCGCTACGTGCCCCGCTAGCAGCAAAGATGCCGTGTCCCCTCCGCAGTTGCGGTGAAATACGGACTGTTTGCGGCCGTCAGGCGGCCAAACAGTCCGTATTTCACCGCAACTGACGAGATGGGGCCGGCTACTTGAGGCTGGTGGCGATGAGGGGGCGGTTGAGGGCTGCCTCGAAGCGATCTGCCATCGTGGGGTCGCTGAGCGTGTCGACTTGGTTGAGCATGATGCGGGCATTGTTGAGGTTCAGCATCCGCATCTCGGCATTGAGCACCTGGGCGACGCGCTCGGGCGTGGCGATGTCGGTGAGCTCGCAGCCGCAACGCTCGCAAAAGAGCTCGGGGCGGTGGACGGCTTCGTTGATGGGCTTGCTGAGTCCCGAGGCGCCGACGAGCCAGATGACGTTGGCCGTGCCGGAGGGAATTACCGGCTCCCAGGCGGCATGCGCCTTGAGCGGGAGTCGCTTGCTGCCATCTGCCTCGGCCAATACATAGTCAAAGCGCTGCGCCAGCTCGTTGAGCGGCTCAACGGGGGCGGAGAGCTTGCCTGTCTCCGGGCCCAAAACACCCGCCTGGCAGATACTTCCGCGGTTCATGCCCGCGCATGCCTCGCAGGTGCAGCCGGGAACATGCAGGGCCCCCGGCTTCCAAGGCGCGGCGTCCAGGCGACGATTCGACCCGTCCCATGGTACGCCGGCGACGGGAAACATGTGCGTGGTGGTACAGAGAAGCACCCTGCCGCCGGCGCGCATGAGCTCGAGACCCAACGCACGCAGCAATGTCGACTTGCCGCCGCTGCCGATAATCGCGGTAATGCCCGGCTCGATCCTGAGCGCCGAGGCAAGATTGCCGCTAACCGTTTCCATCTGTTCACCGCCGTATAATACTGTGATAATAAATAATCATCAGAGTAGCGGTCGAACCGCTTTTACTCTGCTCAAACCGTAGCACAGGGAGGTGCCCCGGGAATGCTCGTTTATGTTCGCGGCGCCGGCGATATCGCCACGGGCGTCGCCGCTCGCTTGGTGCGCGCCGGCGTGTCAGTTGTCATGGCCGATATCGCGGTTCCCACGTGCATCCGTCGCACAATCAGTTTTTGCGAGGCCATTCGCCTGGGCGAGGTCGAGGTCGAGGGCATTCGCGCCCGCTTGGCGCAGACGTCGGCCGAGGCGCTTGAGATTACCGAGGCGGGGGATGTCGCCGTGGTGGTGGACCCCCAGGCACAGATGCTCGACGAACTGAAGCCCGCGGCTGTGGTCGACGCAATTCTGGCCAAGCGCAATCTGGGTACCACGCGCGACATGGCTCCTGCCGTCATCGCCGTGGGGCCGGGCTTCACCGCGCCGGTTGACTGCGACGCCGTGATCGAAACCATGCGTGGGCATTTCCTGGGCCGTGTCATTACCCAAGGTTCGCCCCAGCCCAACACGGGCGTGCCGGGCGTCATCGCCGGATATGGCAAAGAGCGTGTTATCCACAGCCCCGCCGCCGGCGTGTTTAGGTCCGACCATGTGATCGGCGACATCGTGAGTGCCGGCGATGTGATCGGGTATGCGGGCGATTCGCCCATGTGCACGCAGATCGATGGCTGTCTGCGCGGGCTTTTGGCGAACGGCGTGCAGGTGACTGAGGGCTTTAAATGCGCCGATGTCGATCCGCGCGGCGATGCCAGCTATATCAACTACATTTCGGACAAGGCGACGTCGGTCGGCGGCGGCGTGCTCGAGGCACTCGCTATGCTCACCGATATCTTTAGAGGATAGAAGGCGGCAATGGAAAAGCTCGATGTTGTGAATGCGGCGCTTGTCGCCCTGCGTGCTGGCGAGACGTGCGAGCTCGTGGTCGTGGCCGGCACGGCGGGGTCGTCGCCGCGCGGCGTGGGCGCCTGGATGGCCGTCTTTGCCGACGGTAGCCAGGCGGGCACCATCGGCGGCGGCAAGATCGAGCTTTTTGCGCTGGACGAGGCGCGAGAGCTGCTGGCCGCGGGGCAATCGCGTCTGGTCCGCTACACCATGGGCGGCGAGAACTCCGATACCGGTATGATCTGCGGCGGAGCCATCTGCCTGTGCTATCTGCATCTGGATGCGATCCAGGCACAGTTGTTCCAGGAAATTGCCGACGTCTTGACGTATCGACGTATCGGCGACTTCGTCATCGACTTTGAGCCGTTTATCGCAAGCGCGCTCGAAAGCGACGCTACTGAATACCATGGCGAGGAATCGCGCCGCACCATTGCGGGTTGCCCCGGGCTTTCGCTGGTGGAGGAGGGGAGTAAGGTTACCTATACAAACGCCGCCTCCGAGATTCCTCCCGCGCACATCGAGACGCTCTGCCCCGAGGGCCTGACCTATATCTTTGGCTGCGGCCACGTGGGCGCCGCGACGGCGCGGGTGCTCACGGCGGCGGGCTTTGCCGTCGTGGCGTGCGACGACCGCCCCGGCACGCTGACCCCCGATTGGGTGCCCGGTGTCTACGATCGTCGCTTGGTCGATTACAAGAACCTGAGCGAGCTGTGCCCCATCGGCCCGCGCGACCTGGTGGTCGTCGCCACGGCGGGTCACAAGTCCGATATCGACGTGGTGATTCAGGCCATGCGCGCCAAGCCTGCCTACCTGGGCTGTCTGGGCTCGCGCCGCAAGACGGCCTTTGTGCGTGCCCGCCTGGAGCAGGAAGGCTTTACGCAGGACCAGATCGACGAGCTGCACCTTCCGATCGGCGTTGCCATCGAGGCCGAGGACCCCGAGGAGATCGCCATCTCCATCGCCGCCGAGATGATCCACCTGCGCCGCACCAAACTCGTCCCCCGCAAGCGCTAATCGGATCCCCACCAATAAGTTGCGGTGAAATACGGATTGTTTAAGCCTGTTAGGCCGCCCAACAGTCCCTATTTCACCGCAACTGCTTTTTGGGGATCACTATGTGCGGGGGAGTTGTGGAGTTGTGCAGGCAGACGAGGTTTTTCTGGAAATACGCTCCCGATGCGCGTATAGTACCGATTGTTTTGTCGGCTCCTGCTGCGTCGAGTCCAAACCGCAAAATGCCATGAGCGGCGCGGATGCAGCCAGGAGGCACGAGGACAACCCATCGTGGCCACGCCCCGTGCTTAAAACCCCAAGAAGGAGTGAACAATGGCAGAAGAGAAGTATGTGCCGCGTCTGAAGACCAAGTACAACAACGAGGTCAAGCAGCAGCTTCAGGACAAGTTCCAGTACGAGAACGTCATGATGATCCCCAAGTTTGAGAAGATCGTCGTGAACATGGGTGTCGGCGAGGCCGCTACCGATTCCAAGGCCATCGACGGTGCCGTGCGCGACCTGCGCGCCATCACCGGCCAGCAGCCGATGATCACCCGTGCCCGCAAGTCCATCGCTACCTTCCGCCTGCGCGCTGGTATGCCGATCGGCTGCAAGGTTACCCTGCGTGGCGACCGTATGTGGGAGTTCTTCGATCGTCTGACCTCCGTCGCGATCCCCCGTATCCGCGACTTCCGCGGCATCTCCGCCAAGAGCTTCGACGGCCGTGGTAACTTCTCCATGGGCGTCACCGAGCAGCTCATCTTCCCCGAGATCGACTTCGACTCCGTCGATCACCAGCGCGGTATGGACATCACTTTCGTGACCACCGCCAACACCGATGAGGAGGCCAAGGCCCTTCTGGACGCCTTCGGTTTCCCGTTCAAGAAATAGGTTCACCTGCCCTATAAGCGCCGTTCCCACAAGGGGGCGGCGCTTGGGGCGAACAATACTCTATGTGAGGAGGATATAAGTGGCTAAGACATCGATGATCGTCAAGTGCAATCGCAAGCAGAAGTTCTCTACTCGTGAGTACACGCGCTGCCAGCGCTGCGGCCGTCCGCACTCTGTGTACCGCAAGTTCGGCCTGTGCCGTGTCTGCTTCCGCGAGCTTGCACTCAAGGGCGAGCTTCCCGGCGTTAAGAAGGCCAGCTGGTAAGTCACTACCAGCGTTTCAAGCATCAGTTTGGAACAGGGAAAACGCGCTAAAAAGGCTTTGCCGTTAAGGGCGGCGAAGAACCAAGAGCACGTGTTCATCAAGAACGAAGGAGAATCTGTATGAACCTTACAGACCCGATCGCAGATATGCTTACGCGCATCCGTAACGCTAACTCTGTGAACAAGGCCACGGTCTCCATGCCGAGCAGCAAGAAGCTCGTCGAGATCGCTCGTGTTCTGCACGAGGAGGGCTACATCGAGGGCTACGATGTCGAGGACACCGTTCCCCAGAAGACTCTGCACATCACGCTTAAGTATGGTCCCAAGAAGGCTAAGGTCATCAACGGCATCCGCCGCATTTCCAAGCCGGGCCTGCGTAAGTACACCGGCGTTGCCGACATGCCCCGCGTCCGCGGTGGCCTTGGTACCGCCATTATTTCCACCAGCCATGGCGTCATGACCGACCGCGATGCTCGCAAGCACAACGTCGGCGGCGAGATCATCGCTTACGTCTGGTAATTCGCTCGGTAGGTAGAAGGAAAGGAGATCACCGTGTCTCGTATCGGTAATAAGCCTGTCCAGATTCCCGCCGGAGTCGAAGTGGCAGTCAGCGGCAACAACGTTGTCGTCAAGGGCCCCAAGGGCCAGCTCGAGCTCGATGTCTTTGAGAAGCTCGCTATCAACGTCGAGGACAACGTCCTCACCGTTTCCCGTCCCGACGACGAGCGTGAGACCCGTGCCCGCCACGGCCTCACCCGCGCCCTCATCCACAACATGGTTGTTGGCGTTTCCGAGGGCTTCGAGAAGAAGCTCGAGCTCGCCGGCGTCGGTTACCGCGTGCAGCAGAAGGGCAAGAACCTCGAGTTCTCCCTGGGCTTCTCGCACCCCGTGATCGTCGAGGCTCCCGAGGGCATCACCTTCGAGGTTCCCGACAACACCCACGTGAACGTCAAGGGTATTAACAAGCAGCAGGTCGGTCAGATCGCCGCTGAGATCCGCGGCCATCGTCCTCCCGAGCCTTACAAGGGCAAGGGTATCCACTACGTTGGCGAGCACATCCGCCGCAAGCTGGGTAAGGCCGCCAAGTAGTCGTAACCGACTCACTCGCATAAGACCAGCACCCCGTCAGGTGCTGGCAAGATCAACCTTTTTAGGAGTTTACGTATGAACAAGCATAAGGCGAAGCTGGAAGGCCTCAAGCGTCGTCAGCGTCGTGTTCGCGGCAAGGTCTCGGGTACCTCCGAGCGTCCGCGTCTTCGCGTGACCCGTACTAACGCCAACATCTATGCCCAGATCATCGACGACAGCAAGGGCTCCAGCCTGACGCTCGTCTCTGCCTCGACCCTCGAGGCCGAGTTCAAGGGCACCCACACCTCGAACAAGGAGGCTGCGGAGAAGGTCGGTCAGCTCGTTGGCAAGCGCGCCATCGAGGCCGGCATCACCAAGGTCGCCTTCGATCGCGGTGGCCGTATCTACCATGGCCGCGTCAAGGCCCTCGCCGACGGTGCTCGTGCCGCCGGTCTCGAGTTCTAGGAGGTATGTAGCACATGGCTCGTAATCAGAAGCAGCAGCGCGAGGCCTCCGAGTTCGAGGAGCGCGTCGTTTACATCAACCGCGTGTCGAAGACCGTCAAGGGTGGTCGTCGCATGAGCCTCGTCGCTCTCGTCGTCGTTGGCGACGGCAAGGGCAACGTCGGCGTTGGCATGGGCAAGTCCGCTGAGGTGCCCATGGCCATCTCCAAGGCATCTCTCGATGCCAAGAAGAACATGTTCCACGTGCCGGTGACCGAGCAGGGCACCATCCCGCACGAGGTTCTCGGCCACTTTGGTGCCGGCCGCATCATCATCAAGCCCGCTGTCGAGGGTACCGGCGTTATCGCCGGCGGCGCTGTGCGTCCCCTCTTTGAGCTTGCTGGCATCAAGAACGTCCTGTCCAAGTCCCTCGGTACCGACAACGGCCTCAACATCATCAAGGCTGCCGTCGAGGGCCTCAAGGAGCTCTCCAGCCCTGAGGACGTCGCGGCTCGCCGTGGCCTGACGGTCTCCGAGATGTTCGTCGGTAAGGAGAACTAAGCATGGCTGACACCATCAAGATCAAGCAGGTCCGCAGCACCAACGGTTGCAAGCAGGACCAGGTCCGTACTGTCCGTGCCCTCGGTCTCCACAGGATCCGCGAGGTTCGCGAGATTGCTGACAACGAGTCCGTCCGCGGCATGATCTTCAAGGTCAAGCACCTTGTCGAGATTGTAGAGGAGTAGCAAATGCAGCTTCACGATCTTACTCCCGCGCCCGGTTCCACCAAGAACCGCAAGCGCGTCGGCCGTGGCAATTCTTCGGGTCACGGCACCACTTCTGGCCGCGGTCAGAAGGGCCAGGGTTCCCGCTCTGGCGGCACCAAGGGTGCCGGCTTCGAGGGTGGCCAGACTCCGCTGGCTATGCGCCTGCCCAAGCTTCCGGGCTTCCGCAACCCCCGTCGTATCGAGTACACCGCTGTTAACGTTGAGCGTCTCGAGCGTAAGTTCGAGGACGGCGCTGTGATCGACGGTGCCGCTCTTAAGGCCGCTCGCATCACCAAGAGCGAGTTCGAGCCCGTCAAGGTGCTCGGCAATGGTGAGCTCACCAAGAAGTTCACGGTCAAGGTCGACAAGGTCAGCGCTTCTGCGCAGGCCAAGATCGAGGCCGCCGGCGGAAAGGTCGAGCTGCCGTGCTAAATGGTCTTAAGAATGCTTTCCGCATCAAAGAATTGCGCGAAAAGATTCTTTTTACCATAGCTATGCTCGTCGTGTACCGCATTGGTGCGCACGTTCCTGTGCCCGGCATTCCCTTCCAGGGGATGCTGGGCCTTTTCTCGACCGATAACAATTCGGTCGCCGCAGGTGCTATGGCCCTCCTGAATCTTTTCTCTGGCGGCGCGTTGAGCTATGTGTCGGTGTTTTCGCTGGGCATCATGCCTTACATCACCAGCTCGATCATCCTCCAGATGCTCCAGGCCGTCGTGCCTTCCCTGCATGAGCTTGCTCGCGAGGGCGAGGTCGGTCAGACCAAGATTACGCAGTATTCGCGTTACCTCACCCTGGCTCTGGCAATCCTCAACTCCGTTGGTTACCTCTTCCTCTTTAAGAGCTTCGGCATCAGCTTCAATGGCGCCGGCGCTCCCGAGATCATCTTCGACCTCATGATCGTCGGCACGCTCACTGCGGGCGCCATGCTGATCATGTGGATTGGTGAGCTCATCACCCAGCGCGGTATCGGCAATGGCATGTCGCTGATCATCTTCGCGAACATCATGGCCGGTCTGCCGCAGGCTATCTTCTCCAGCACCGAGGGCAATGCCGGTGGCATCATCACCATGGTGATCATCTGCGCCATCATCCTGCTGGTTATTCCGTTGATTGTTTTCCTTGAGCGCGGCCAGCGCCGCATCCCGGTCTCCTACGCTAAGCGCGTCGTGGGCCGTCGCATGATGGGTGGCCAGACCACCTACCTGCCCATCAAGGTCAACACCGCGGGTGTCGTGCCGATCATCTTCGCTTCGGCGCTGCTGTACTTCCCGGCTCAGATTGCCGTGTTCTTCCCCGGCATCGGCTGGATCCAGGCAGTTGCCTCTGCGCTTTCGCGCGGCTGGCTCAACTGGGTGCTTAACGTTGTCCTCATCGTGTTTTTCGCGTACTTCTACACGTCCATGGTGTTCAACCCCGATGACACGGCCGACAACCTTAAGAAGCAGGGCGGCTTTATTCCGGGCGTGCGTCCGGGTAGGGCTACCGCGGCCTACATCAAGAACGCGCTCAACAAGATTACGCTTCCCAGCGCTGTCTTTTTGGCGCTCATCGCCATCGTGCCTTCGATCATCTTCTCCTTTACGGGTAACCAGCTAATCCAGGCATTTGGCGGCACGTCCATCCTCATCATGGTCGGCGTCGTGCTCGACACGGTCGATAAGCTCGAAGGCCAGATCAAGATGTATGATTACGATGGATTCTTTAAATAGGCTAGAGGAGGATTGCTCATGAACCTCGTATTGCTCGGAGCTCCGGGTGCCGGTAAGGGTACCGTCGCACAGGAGCTCGTCGCCGAGTTTGGCGTCGCTCACATTTCCACGGGCGACCTGCTGCGTGCTGCCGTCAAGGGTGGCACCGAGCTTGGTATTCAGGCTAAGAAGTACATGGACGCTGGCGAGCTCGTTCCCGATCAGCTCGTGATCGACCTTGTCAAGGAGCGCCTTGCCGCCGATGACGCCCAGCAGGGCTTCATCCTCGACGGCTTCCCGCGCAACACCGCCCAGGCCGTGACGCTCGATTCCGAGCTCTCCGCCATGGGTCGCGAGATCGACTGCGCCCTTCTGGTCGATGTGGCCCCCGAGGTCATTATCGATCGTCTGTCTTCGCGTCGCACCTGCCGCGCCTGCGGTTACACCGGCACCGCTGCCGATGCTACCTGCCCCAAGTGTGGCGGCGAGATGTATCAGCGCGACGACGACAAGCCCGAGACCATCAAGAACCGTCTCGACGTCTACGAGAAGTCCACGAGCCCGCTCGTCGACTACTATCGTGGCCAGGGTCTGCTCAAGTCGGTCAACGGTGACCAGGCTCGCGAGACCGTGTACGGGGATGTCAAAGAGGCTCTCGGTCTATGATCAAGATTAAGTCTGCAACGCAAATCGAGCAGATGAAGAAGGCAGGAGCGCTATCTAAGATGGCGCTCCGCCACGTTGGAGCCATGGTGCGCCCCGGCGTTTCGACTTTTGAGCTCGATCAGCTCGCGGAGCAGATTATCCGCATGCATGGTGGCACCCCAGCCTTTAAGGGTTACGGCGGGTTTCCCGGAACCATTTGCGCATCGATTAACGATGCCGTGGTACACGGTATTCCCAACCCCGACATGATCCTGCGCGATGGCGATATCATCTCCATCGATACGGGAGCCGTTGTCGACGGTTGGGTCGGCGATAACGCTTGGACGTTTTTCGTCGGCACCCCCACGCCCGAGGCCAAGGCCCTGTGCGAGGTCACGCGTGATTGCCTTAAGGCTGCCATCGAGCAGGCTGTTCCCGGTAACCATATCGGGGACGTCGGTTATGCCGTTCAGTCCCTCGCCGAGTCTCACGGTTACGGCGTGCTTCGTGATTATGTGGGCCATGGCATTGGCCGCGTGATGCACGAGGACCCCAACGTTCCTAACTATGGAAAGAAGGGGAGGGGCGTTCGCCTCCAGGCCGGCATGGTCATTGCCATCGAGCCGATGGTTACGATGGGTTCCAACCATGTGAGCACGGGCTCCGACGGTTGGATTGTTACGACCAACGACCACCTGCCCGCCGCGCACTACGAGAACACCGTCGCCATCACCAATGACGGTCCGGTGATTCTGACCACGGATGCCCAAGGTGCTTGGTGTTCGCTCCAAGGCGGAGAAATGTAAAAGTCGCCGCCCCCTGATGCCCAACCTCGCCTTTCAATTTCGAAGGCATGACCCCAAGGTCTATGCCTTCTCATTTCAAGGCGATCTTGGGCATCAGGGAACGGCTTTGTTTTACATTTCAAATGTAACAAGTTCCACTTAGTTGTGGAGCCATTACGAAGTTATTACGATGCGTACATACGTGTTGTAGAATACTCAATCGCTGTCGTTTTCTAGAGAAAGATGATTGCTTGTGAAGAAGGAAGACGCAATTGAGCTCGAGGGTACGGTAAAAGAGCCGCTGCCCAACGCCATGTTTAAGGTTGAGCTCGAGAACGGTCATTCGGTTCTGTGCAACATTTCTGGCAAGATCCGAATGAATTACATCCGCATTCTCCCCGGTGACAGGGTTGTCGTGGAGCTTTCCCCGTACGACCTGACCCGCGGCCGCATCACCTATCGCTACAAATAGCGGCACGCATACACGCACTCCATTTCCGACTGCAGGCTTAGCTCAACCTACGGTCGGATTGTGTGTGAAGACCAGCCATAGTTTTAAACGCCTGCGGCTGGGCGAGTAGATAGTAGGGAAGTAGTTTGAGCGCTACCGAAAGGAAGAACGATGAAGGTACGTCCTTCGGTCAAGAAGATGTGCGATAAGTGCAAAATCATTAGGCGCCATGGCAAGGTCCTCGTCATTTGCGAGAACCCCCGTCATAAGCAGCGTCAGGGTTAAGAGAGGAGACTACGTTGGCCCGTATTAATGGTGTCGACCTCCCGCGTGAGAAGCGCGTTGAGATCGGTCTGACCTACATTTACGGCATCGGCCGCACCACTGCGACGAAGATCTGCGTCGAGTGCAACGTTAACGTGGATACGCGCGTTAAGGACCTCACCGAGGATGAGGTTAACGCCATCCGCGATTATATCGATAAGAACCAGATCATGGTTGAGGGCGACCTCCGCCGTGAGCGCAACCAGAACGTCAAGCGCCTTATGGACATCGGCTGCAACCGCGGCCTTCGTCACCGCAAGGGCCTCCCGGTCCGCGGCCAGCGCACCCACACTAACGCTCGTACCCGCAAGGGCCCGAAGCGTCAGATCGGTGCTAAGAAGAAGAAATAAGGAGCGCTAGATAGATGGCTACTGCTAAGAAGAACGTTCGCGCTGCCCGTCTGAAGCGCGCGGACCGTAAGAACATTTCCGTGGGCCAGGCTCACATTCGTTCTACGTTCAACAACACGATCGTTTCGATCACCGATCCCCAGGGCAACGTCATTTCCTGGAAGTCGGCTGGCCAGGTGGGCTTCAAGGGCTCCCGTAAGTCCACGCCGTTCGCTGCCCAGATGGCTGCCGAGGCTGCTGCCAAGCAGGCCATGGAGCACGGTATGAAGAAGGTTTCCGTCTTCGTCAAGGGCCCCGGCTCCGGTCGTGAGACCGCCATCCGCTCCCTCCAGGCTGCTGGCCTCGAGGTCTCGAGCATCCAGGACAAGACCCCCATTCCGCACAACGGCTGCCGCCCCAAGAAGCGTCGCCGCGTGTAACTGAAAGGATCGTATCAATATGGCAATCGACAGGACTCCTGTTCTTAAGCGCTGCCGTCAGCTCGGGATCGATCCCGCTGAGCTCGGTTACAGCAGCAAGAAGGAATCTATCCGTCAGCCCAAGCGCCGTCGCAAGGAATCTGAGTACGGCATGCAGCTGCGCGAGAAGCAGAAGGTCAAGTTCATCTATGGCGTTCTGGAGAAGCAGTTCCACGGCTACTTCAACAAGGCCCGTAAGATGAACGGCGTCACCGGTGAGAACCTCATGATCATTCTTGAGTCTCGCCTCGACAACGTCGTCTTCCGTCTTGGCTTCGCCCGCACCCGCAAAGAGGCTCGTCAGTCCGTCCGTCACGGTCACTTCACCGTGAACGGCAAGCGCGTGGACATCCCGTCCTACCGCGTCAAGGCCGGCGACGTCGTCGCTGTCGGCGAGAAGTTCCGTGACCTCCTTCCCATCAAGGAGGCCCTGATTTCCTCCGAGCGCTTTGAGGTCCCTGGCTGGCTCGAGGTCGATATCGAGAAGCTGTCTGGTAACGTGCTCGCTCTGCCGACGCGTGAGCAGATCAGCGGTGATATCAACGAGCAGCTCATCGTCGAGCTCTACTCTAAGTAGTCCATCCGGGCTGCTGAGGCTGGAGGTAATACATGTCAGAATTCATTAGGCCTCAGGTTCAGGTCGAAGAGATCAACGAGACGTCTGCTCGTGTCTCCGTCGAGCCGCTCGAGCGTGGCTACGGCGATACGCTGGGTAACTCCCTTCGTCGCGTTCTTCTGTCCTCGCTCGAGGGTGCCGCCGTCGAGGCTATTCAGATCGATGGCGCGCAGCACGAGTTCATGACCATCCCTAACATGGTCGAGGATGTCACCGACATCGTCCTGAATGTCAAGGGTCTTGTCTTCAGGGCTCTCGGCACGACCGACGAGGCGACCGCCACCATTTCGGTTGACGGCCCCTGCGAGGTCACCGGTGCGGACTTCTTTATTCCGTCCGAGTTTGAGCTGGTCAACCCCGAGCAGCACATCGCTACGCTCACCGAGGGTGGCCATCTCACCATGAGCATGCGCATCGGCTATGGCCGCGGCTATGTTTCTGGCGAGGCCAACAAACGCGACAACGATCCCATCGGTGTGATCCACGTCGACTCGCTGTACTCGCCGGTTTCCCGTTGCGCCAAGCTCGTTGAGGCTTGCCGTGTCGGTCAGCACACCGACTACGACCGCCTTGTCCTCGAGATCGAGACCAACGGCTCCATCGCCCCGCGCGACGCCGTGGTCCAGGCTGCCAATATCATTAACCAGCATATGGCCGCCTTTATGAACCTTGCCGAGACCCCCGAGGTCGAGGAGGAGGCTTCGATCTTCGCTCCCGAGGTCACCAACGACAACGCTGAGCTGGACAAGCAGATCGAGGATCTGGACCTTTCCGTCCGTTCCTACAACTGCCTTAAGCGCGCCAGCATTCACTCGGTCCGTCAGCTCGTTGAGTTCTCGGAGAACGATCTGCTCAACATCCGTAACTTCGGTGTTAAGTCGATCGAGGAAGTGAAGGACAAGCTTGAGTCCATGGGCCTGAGCCTGAAGGCTTAATGCTTCGCATATTTGAGGAGAAACTAGACCATGCGTCACAACGTTAAGAAGGGCCTGAAGCTCGGCACCGATGCGAGCCACACCAAGGCCATGAAGAAGAGCCTTGCTAAGGCCCTCTTCGAGAACGACCGCATCAAGACCACCGAGACCCGCGCTAAGGCGCTGCGTTCGGTCGTCGACCCGATCATCACCTGGGCCAAGAAGGGCGACCTGCACTCTCGTCGTCTGGCTATCGCCAAGCTCGGCGATAAGCAGCTCGTTGCCGAGATCTTCGACAAGGCTGCCCAGGGCATGTGGCAGGACCGCAACGGCGGTTACACCCGCATCATGAAGCTCGGCAACCGCAAGGGCGACAACGCTCCCATCGTTATCATGGAGCTCGTCACCGAGCCTTGCACGCCTAAGGCCAAGAAGGCTGCTCCGGCCCCCAAGAAGGCCGCTGCTCCCAAGAAGGTCGAGGCCGTCGAGGAGGCTCCTGCTGAGGAGACCGCTGAGTAGACTTTCCGTCTGCATAGGCTATATTCGAGGGGTACGTTCGCGTACCCCTCTTTTTTTGTCGCGATACCGTTACTTGTTTGTTGGGAGCGCCCATGACTGCGCCGTCTGATTTCAATTCGATTTCCGAGCTTGACGCCACGCTCGTATTTCGCGTGGCCTATGATGGCTCGTCGTATAGCGGATTTGCCGAGCAGCCGGGACAGACGACGGTTGCGGGTGAGCTGCGTCGAGCCATCGAGACGCTGCTTCGCCGTCCGATCGATCTGACGTGCGCAGGTCGTACCGATGCCGGCGTGCATGCCGTGGCTCAGTACATCAGCGTTCCCGTAACGGACGCTGAGCTCGCCCTTACGCGCCGTAGGTGGCTGCGGGCTATGGATGCCCTGCTGCCTAAAGATATCGCCATAAACGAGGTCTACAGGGCCCGTAAGGGCTTTTCTGCACGCTTTGACGCGCGTTCCCGTACGTATACGTACCGTATTGCCGATCGCGATGCGCGCCCCGTGCTGTCCCGTGGTGCCGTGTGGTGGCATCGCTATCCCTTGGACGTCGAGGCCATGTCTGCGGCCTGTCCCGCGCTTTTGGGTGAGCAGGACTTTAAGAGCTTTTGCAAGGTCGCCTCTGCCGTGGGCAAGCCTACGCACCGCTGCGTGATGCGGGCCGAGTTTGGCCATGAGGTGGCCTTTGGCGAGGATATCCTGACGTTTACCATTGAGGGCAACGCATTTTTGCATTCGATGGTCCGCACGATCGTGGGCACGCTTGTCGAGATTGGCATGCATCGCCGTGAACCCGAGTGGATGCGCGAGGTCATCGATGCTTGCGACCGTACCGCTGCGGGCCCCACGGCTCCTGCCTGCGGCCTTACGTTTATGGGCGTGGATTACGATCCCGCCGAGCTTGTCGTGCTCGACTAGGGGAGGGCTCGACGCGTCGTGCGTCGATACCTGTCATCTGTGGGCTGCACGTGTGCAACATCTGTTCTTGGCGTGCAATACAACCGGTGTCTCATTGCTTTTATTGCCGGGGTGTACCATGAATCACGATTTGATTCATTGCTGTCGAGAGGACGGATAACTTGGTTCGACGTGGCTCGCATCCGCGACTTTCGGTGATCCTTGTGGTAGAAGGTTCGCCCAGCTATGCGATGCGTGCGCTCGAGAGTATCCAGAACCAAGACCTCTACGATTTGCAGATTGTCGTTGTCTGCCGCGATGCTGCGCCCGGTGTGCGCCATTCGCTTCAAGTTGCTGCCGACAGGGACATCCATATTGATTTGATTGACGTCGAGGACGCGAAGCGCGGCGCTTGTCTTCGTGCCGGTTTTGCTGCCTCGCGCGGCTCTCAAATCATCGCCATGAACGCCGATGAGTGGTTTGCTCCGCAGTCCCTTTCCAAGATGGTCGATATCGCGTGCGATACTACGGCAGACATAGTGCTCCCCACGGTGTCGCTCGACCGCTATGATGCACATCGAGAGCGCCATTCGCGCGTCTTGGATGCTGCTCATATTTCCATTGATAGCAAATCTTCGATGGTGACCGGGCTGTCCCAGTTGATTTTAGGCGGCCTAGTCGTTCAGGCCTCTGGCGTGATGTATAGCCGTCCGCTGTTTGAGGCATGCCTTTTGTACGACAAGGCGTTTCGCACAGTTGGGTTTATGGCGTGCTCGCTCTCGCGGGCGCAGCGCGTCTCCGGATGCGGCGACGCTTGTTTCCACGCGGCGGCACCTAAGCTTACAGATGCCTTTGATCCCACCATGTATGCCAAGGTATCCGATGACACCCGGGCGCTCGACGAGCTTACGGACTCACTCTCGGAAGCAGATAGCGGTGGTCGGCTCAAGCTGGCAACCCAAAAGTTCTACTTTGCCGGACTGGTCGCCTGCATCGAGAATTTGTGTCTGAGCCCGCATGGGGTGTCGTCAATCGAGCGTTCCGCCCGTATGCGTGATATGCTCGAGGCGCCTCGAACCCGTCAGATGGTCGCCGCGCTCAAGGATAACCATCGGGGGCTCGGTCTGTTGTTTGGGCCGATCGCCAGCGCCAAGCCCGCGCGCTGCGTGATGTGTACGCATCTGGCAGCTTTTCTTAACCGGACGGGCGCAAAAACCGCCTAAACGGCTCATCTCGAAACAAATTTGCATAGAATTGTTTCGAAATGCGTTCTTATACACAAAAGCCTTCAAATAGCGTTAAACTATTCAATCACTGATTGATTGTCTCCGCCATCTTTTGGAGAGAGGGTTTGTATGGCTAAAAAACGCAATGGGCGCCAGGATGCCATTAGAGATATTGTGCGCAATAAGGACGTCCGCACGCAGCGCGTGCTGGTCGATGAGCTCCGCGCTATGGGCTTTGATTGCACGCAGGCGACTGTCTCTCGCGATATTGCCGATATGGGGCTGCGTAAGCTCCCTGAGGGCATCTATGTTCTGGCAGAGGACCTGCACCTGCAGCGTATGGTTTCCGAGCTCGTAACGGGCGTTCTGCGCACCGATAATCTGGTTATGATCAAGGCTCAGCCTGGCACGGCTTCCGGCATCGCCGCCGCCGTTGATGCGGCAGAGCTGCCCGATGTGCTTGGCTCGCTTGCCGGCAACGATACGATTTTGGTTATTGCCCAGACGGCCGAGGACGGCGAGCGTCTTGAGGCGCTGATCAATAAGCTGAGCAATTCTCGCAAGTAGGCGTGCGGGTCGTGCGCTCGGCACTGTGTGCGTGACATAGTGGCTTGTAAGGGGTATCGACGTTGGTCGGTACCCCCTTTTTTGTTTGCCGGTATAAAGACCGCCCACCAGGTCGCTTTAAACTAAAAGGCCCCCGAGCAGTTTAATAAGCTGCTCGGGGGCCTTGTTGCTTATGGCCGGATGATTTCTAGCCGACCGTATCGTCAGGCGTGGGCGAGGGGTCGGGAGTGGGCGTAGGCGTAGGCGTAGGCGTAGGCGTGCCGCCATCGCCGCCGGTCGAACCACCAGTTGAGCCGCCCGTCGAGCCACCGGTCGTACCGGTGCCGCCGGTGGTGTCGCCACCCGTGGTCTCGGTGGTCGTGGTCGTCGTGGTAGTCGTTGTGGTAGTTTCCTCTTCGTCCTCGTTCTCGTCCTTGTCGTCGTTCTCCGTCTTCTTGGCGTTGTTGGTGCCGTAGAACTTCCAGACGCTGTTGTTCTTGTAGGTGGGCGCCGTTCCGGTCGCAAACTCCTCGCGCTCGGTACCGGTCAGAACGGTGTTCATAAACCGCTTAAAGACAGGCAGGTTGGTGCTGTCGCCCAGCAGGTCTGTGCCGTATTTTTGGATGGGAATCTCGCCCGCGGAATAGCCGGTCCACAGGGCGCACGCCAGCTGCGGGGTATAGCCGCAGAACCACAGGTTGGTGGTGTTGTCGGTGGTGCCCGTCTTGCCGGCATAGGGCTGGTTGACGCTCAGGGCGCCGGCAGCACCCGTACCGCCGCCCTTCATGACGCCGGACAGAACATCGGTGACCGCGGCGGCCTCGCCCTCGGTAAGTACCTGTGAGGGATTGTCGGTGTGCTGGTACAGCACCGAACCGGTACGAGAGTCAATCTCGGTGATGGCGATCGGCTGGCGATAGTAGCCGCCGTTGGCAAACGTCGCGTAGGCGGCGGCCATCTCGAGCGGCGAGATCGAGCCGGTGCCGAGCGTCATGACGGGAACGTCCTCGATGTTGTCCTTGGCGGGATCGATGCCGAGCTTTTTGACGAGCGAGATGATCTTGCTGTTGCCGACGGCTTCCGCCACCTGGATGTAGCCGGTGTTGGAGGAGTATGCCGTCGCCTGCTTAAGCGTGATGTTGCCATAGCTATGGTTGGCGTAGTTTTGGACCTCGGTCGTGGTGCCCTTGGCCTTGAGCGGCGAGTTGCAGTTGAGGGTGACGTTGGGGTTCATGCCGTTTTGGATGGCAGTTGCCAGTGTAAAGGCCTTGAAGGTGGAGCCGACGGGACGCTTGGCCGTGGCATGGTTTACGTGGTTCTCGTCGGCGTTGTAGTCGTAGCCGCCCACCATGCACTTGATGTAGCCGGTCTTGGGGTCGACGACGACCATGCCCATGTCCAGGCCGTCGAGTGAGAGCGTGTCGAGCTGCTCGCGGACGGCATTCTCTGCCACCTGCTGCATCGTGGGGTCGATGGTGGTCTTGACGGTCAGGCCGCCCTTAAATAGCACGTCGGTCGAGAACTCCTGCTCCAGCAGCTGCTTAACATAGGCGACAAAGTAGGGCTGTGAGTATACGTCGACGCCGCTGCCCGAAATCTCGGTCACGTTGAGGGTGATGGGCTCGGCCTGTGCGGCATCGTGCTCCTCCTGGGTGATGTGGCCCAGGCGCAGCATGTTGTCGAGGACCTTGTTGCGGCGAGACAGCGCCAGGTCGGGATTGACCGTGGGGTCGTACTGCGAAGGCGAGTTGGGAAGGCCGATGAGCAGCGCGGCTTCGCTCAGGGTGAGGTCGGCGGCGCTCTTGGACAGGTAGGTCTCGGCTGCGGCCTCGATGCCGTAGGCGCCGTGGCCGTAATAGATGGTGTTGAGGTACATCATGAGGATCTCGTCTTTGGAGTACATGTCCTCCATCTTGATGGCGATGTAGGCCTCGCGCACCTTACGCTCGATGGTCGAGTCGAACTGCTCCTCCTGCAGGATGGTGTTGCGCACCAGCTGCTGGGTGATAGTCGAGGCGCCTTCGTGCCCGCCGCCGAGGGTTGCCACCGCAGCACGCGCGATACCCCACAGGTCGATACCGCCGTGCTCGTAGAAGCGCTCGTCCTCGACGTCAACGGTGCCCTGCAGCACGTAGGGGGAGACCTCGTCCTTGGTGATGGACTTGCGGTTTTGCGTGTAGAAGCTCGCGATCTTGTTGCCGTTGCAGTCGACGATCTCGGTGGGCTCGCTCACCAGATACGCGTTGGCGTCGGTGTAGTCGGGCAGATCGGACAGCCAGCGGTTGACGTTGCCGACCATGCCGATGCCAAATGCCACGCCCGCGATAAGCAAAAAGCCCAAAAACGAGAGCAGGATTATGGGCAGGGCATGCGTCTTTGAACGGCTGCGTCCCTGTCGTTGGCGAGGACCCATATATTGACCTCCAGGTATGTCGTGCCGGACGGCGGATGTGCCGTCGGGGCAGGATGGACATAAGTTATTACACGATAAACCAAACGGGGCGCGCGAGGCCTCGTGTATGCTGGAAGACGGCATTTTTCAGAGTGAATGCATACCTTGGTAAGGAGTTTGTCGATGGCGATTCGGACGATGGGGCCGAGCGGACAACACAAGACTGGATTGGATGCTGCCGGTGCGGCGCTGCCCGAGCTGCTGGCGCCGGCGGGCGGGCTCGACCAGATGCTTGCGGCCATCGCCGCGGGCGCCGATGCCATCTATGCGGGGTTGGGCGGCTTTAACGCCCGTGTGAGCGCTCATGGCTTTACGGATGACGAGTTTGCGCGCGGTTGTGCCGTGGCGCATGCTCATGGCGTGCGTGTGTACGTAACGCTCAACGTGTTCGTGTTTGACGATGAGTTGTCCGACGCGGTGGCGTTGGGAGCTCATGCACTGGAGCTGGGCGCCGATGCTCTGATTGTCGCCGATGCCGGGTTGGCCTGCGCGCTGCGCGCGGCGATTCCCGGGGTCGAGATTCACCTGTCCACGCAGGCGGGCGTTCATAGCGAAGGCGCCGTGCGGCTTGCCGCCGATGAGCTGGGAGTCGAGCGCGTGACGACGGCACGCGAGCTGGCGGTCGACGAGATTGCGGCGCTATGTGCCACGGGCGTGCCCATCGAGGTATTCTGCCACGGTGCGATTTGCATCGGCTATTCGGGGGCGTGCGAGTTTTCGGCCCTGCGGCGTGGGCGCTCGGCGATGCGCGGCGACTGCACGCAGCCGTGCCGTCTGGCGTACGACCTGGTGGACGAGGCGGGACAGAGCGTTGTCGCCGTCGAGGGAGATCGCCTGCTGTGCCCGCGCGACTATCTGGGTATTGCACATCTGCCCGAGCTTGTAGATGCCGGCGTGGCGTCGCTCAAGATCGAGGGGCGCATGAAGAACCCCGATTACGTATTCAACGTGGTGCGGGTGTGGCGCCGGGCACTCGATATGCTGCGCGACGGCGCGTGGGACCCCGACGCCGTGGAAGAGCTTGAACGCGAGCTGGGGAGGTCGTTTAACCGTGGGTTTACCGATACGTACCTGCGAGGGCGTTCGGGTGCCGAGCTGATGAGCTTTGAGCGCGCAATTAACCAGGGCGTGCGCGTGGGGCGTTTGGTCGCTGTGGGCCACGAAGAGGTGACCGTTGAGCTCGACGCCGCCGTGGCGGCGGGTGACACGCTCGAGATTCGGTTCTATCCGGGTGTCGACGCGCGTCCCGATGTGCCCAAGCGCTGGCCGCAGGTGCCCTGCCCGGTGGATGCCGCAGCGGGGAAGCGCGTCGTCGTGCATTGCAAGCGTAAGGTGGACGCGGGCTGCGAGGTATACCTGATTCGCAGCGCCGGCGTGTTGGATCAGACGGCGGCGGTGTTGGAGCGCATGCGGGCCGAGGCGGATGCGATTGCGCCCGTTGCGCGTGCCGTTGAGGTGCTGCCCTTTGAGGGCGTTGCGGTGGATGGCGGTGCGTCGACGGAGTTGGTGGAGTGCGCGGTTCCCGCTCGCATGGTTTTTGCTTGGCAGCTGATGGATGCCGACCCGCGCGGAGAACTCGATTTGTCCGACGCCGTTGTGGTGCTTGACGAAGTGTGCCGCACGGGTGACGCTGACTGGACCCGCTCACTGATGCAGCGTGCCAGGCGTGTCGTCTGCCGCAGCCTGGGACAGGTGGTGATCGCTCGCGAGCTGGGCGTGACGTTTGACGTGGCGGCGCCGGTGTTCTGCGCGAATCGGGCCACGCTTACCTGGCTGCGCGGACTCGGTGCGGGGCGGGTGTACTTGCCGGCCGAGTTGCTCGGCAATGATGCGGAGCGTATTGCCGAACTGGCCGCTGAACCCGGCGTCTTGGGTCCGGTCGACGCCGCCCGTCCCGAGCTTATGGTGTGCGAGCACTGCCTGCTGACCGCCGAGGGCGTCTGTGCCACCGATGCGACGGGACAGGTCCGTTGCCGCGACTGCTTGCGTCGTCGGCAGGTGCGCTATCTGGTCGAGCGTGACGGTACACGTCTGCCAGTTGCCATCGACGCATGCGGCAGGACGAGGATTTTCCTGTCGTAGGTGCTGCGTCGCGTCAGTTTGTTATCATATGAGAGTTTATGGACTTCCAGCACCGCCGTTTTCGGCGAGGGTGCTATAGCAAAAGGAGGATACCCAATGCTGTCTGTTGACGAGCAAATGCGTATCATCACCTCGGGCGCTGCGAAGATCGTCCCCGAGGCCGACCTTCGCAAGAAGCTTGAGAAGGGCGAGCCCCTCAACATCAAGCTCGGCGTCGATCCCACCAGCCCCGACCTGCACCTGGGCCACGCCGTGCCGCTGCGCAAGATGCGTCAGTTCCAGGACCTGGGCCACAACGTCACCCTCATCATCGGCAACGGTACCGCACTGATCGGCGACCCCTCGGGCAAGAATTCCACCCGCCCGCAGCTTTCTCAGGAGCAGATCGAGGCTAACGCCGAGACCTACGTGAGCCAGGCCATGAAGATCCTGGACCCCGAGAAGACCACCATCGTGCACAACGGCGACTGGATCTTGTCGATGGATCTGGCCGGTCTGCTGCAGGTGTGCTCCAAGTTCACCGTCGCCCGCATTCTTGAGCGCGATGACTTTACCAAGCGCTACCAGTCCCAGACGCCGATCGCCCTGCACGAGTTCCTGTATCCCGTGATGCAGGCATACGATTCGGTCATGATTAAGGCTGACGTGGAGATGGGCGGTACCGACCAGCTTTTCAACCTGCTCGCCGGCCGTGAGCTCATGGAGAAGATGGGCATGGAGCCGCAGATCGCGCTCACCATGCCGCTGCTCGAGGGCACCGATGGCGTACGTAAGATGTCCAAGTCCTATGGCAACTACATCGGTCTGACCGACGCGCCCAAGGATATGTTCGGCAAGACCATGTCCATCCCCGACGAGATGATCGGCAAGTACTACCGCCTGGCGAGCTCGCTCACTCCGGCCGAGGTCGACAAGATCGACGCTGCCCTGGCCGATGGCTCTGCCGACCCCTACGAGCTCAAGCGCGCTCTGGGCCGTGACCTGTGTGACACCTACCACGGCGCCGGTGCCGGCGACGAGGCTCAGGCCGAGTTCGACCGCGTGTTCAAGGAGGGCCAGCTCGCCGACTTCCCCGAGAAGCACGTTGAGCTGACTGTTAACGACGAGGGCCAGATCTACCTCGCCGGCCTGCTCAAGGACTTGGGTCTTTCGGCGAGCGCCGGCCAGGCCCGTCGCGATATCGACGGCGGCGGTGTCAAGATCAACGGCAAGGCCGTGGCTCCCAAGAGCTATAACATCGATCCCAGCGCCCTCAAGCTGGGCGACACCCTCTCCGTGGGCAAGCGCAAGGGTTTCAAGTTGATTTAGTTCCGCCGTTCTAACGAACGGCGGACCGGCCGACGCTGCGCGGGCCGCATTTGGACAATCTGACGTTCAACTTCAAGGGCGCGACCAGAAGGTCAGCGCCCTTTCGTTTCACGTCACCTTGTCTCAAATGCGGCCCGCTCGCTGTCGTTGCCAAAACATCGCCGCTTCCGTTGTTGGCACTTGGGGACGTTCCTTTTGTGCCGGCACTTTGGGACACTCCTTGTCATTGGTGCAAAGCAACCTCTCCTCATTGCGCCAAGCGGCGTGTGCCGTTAAGCGGAGAGGCGTATTGTTGACCCATCGTTTGGGCATACAATGGCTATTGACTTGCTGCGGTGAAGGCCTGTCCGTTCCGCAGCTGCTTTCTACGGTTAAAGGAGTATGTATGTCCGTTGAGGTCATGAGGTCTGTGATCGAGGCCGCCGAGGGCCGCGTGCCCGTCGACAGGCTGTTTACCAATGCGCAGATCGTCGACGTGTATGGCCAGCGTGTGGCGCCCGGTAGCGTTGCCGTCAAGGACGGTGTGATCGTCGGCGTGCTCTACGATGGTCGCGACGATGCCGCTGGCACCTACGAGGCAACTGAGGTCATCGACTGCCAGGGTCGCTATCTCGCTCCCGGTTTTATTGACGGGCATCTGCATATCGAGTCTTCGAACATCCGTCCCGCCGAGTATGCTCGCATGGCCGCGACGCGCGGTACCACCACCGCCATTGCCGACAGCCACGAGATTGCCAATGTTGCCGGTCTCGACGGCTTGCGCTTTATGATTGAGGATGGCCGCCGCGCACCCATCTCCATCAAGTACATGATGCCTTCGTGCGTGCCCGCGCTGCCCGACGAGCAGGCCGGTGCCGTTATTTCGGCTGCCGATATGCAGGCGTTTTTTGCCGAGCATCCGGGCGATGTCTTTGGTCTGGGCGAGATGATGAACCTGCCGGGCGTCTTTATGGCCGATCCCGAGACCTGTGCTCGCATTGATGCTGCCAACCAGACGCCGTCCAGGCAGGTTGACGGCCATGCGCCGCTCGTTGCCGGCAAGGACCTCAATGCCTATGCCGCGGCGGGCATTATCGCCGACCATGAGTCGACGATTCCCGAGGAGGCACTCGACAAGCTATCTCGCGGCATGTATGTGATGCTGCGCGAAGGTACGTGCAGCCATGACCTGGCCAACCTGTCTCCAATGTTGCTGGAGAATCCCGCGCGCGCCCGCCGCTGCTGCTTTGCGACTGACGACCGCGCCCCTTCCGATGCGCTTGCAACCGGCATGATCGACAACGCCTGCCGCGTGGCTATCGAGGCCGGCATCGACCCGGTGGTCGCCATCTCTATGGCGTCCCTTTCCACGGCTGAGGCATTTGGCCTGGACCACGGCTGTCGCGACCCGCATGAGCTCCGTGGCGCGATCGCCCCGGGCAAACGCGCCGACCTGCTGTTGCTCGATGACCTGACGTTTGCCACGGCTCCGCATCGCGTATATGCCGCCGGTGCTCTGGTGGCGCAGGACGGTACCTTTGTGGGCGAGATCGCACCCGAGATGGCCGAGGTTGCGGCCCTTGCCGATGAGCTGCGTGCCTCCGTTAAGCTGCCGAAGCTTTCGCTCGACGTATTCGACTATGCCTTTAAGCCGGGCGAGGCCGTGATTGACGTGGTGCCGGGCAAGGCCATCACGGGCATGGTTCGTCCCGAGACTGACGAGGACTTGCGTCGCATTATGCTGATTGAGCGCCATGGCCGCGGCGTGTCGCTGCAGGCCGAGGGCGCCGACGGCGACGGCCCCGCTGGCCTGGGCCTGGTCGGCAAGCATATCGGTCGCGGCTGGGTGCGCGGTTTCACCATCACGGGTGGCGCCATTGCCTCCACGATCGGCCACGACTCGCACAACGTGTGCGCGGTGGGCGACAACGCCGCCGATATGATGGCCGCCGTTGAGGCCGTGGGCCAAGGTGGTCACGTGCTGGTGCGCAACGGCGAGGTCGTGGCGCGCATTCCGCTGGCGCTCGGTGGCCTGATGAGCGAAGGCACGGCCGAGGACGTTGCCGCGCAGCACGACGACTTTATGGTCAAGGCGCGCGCCATGGGTATTGAGCCGCCGCTCGACCCTATCATGGGCATCATCTTCCTGCCCCTGCCGGTCATCCCGACGCTCCGCATCCGCCCCGAGGGCATGTTCGACGTCACGACCTTCACCTACGCCGACTAGTCATCGGGGACGTTCTTAAACGACTAGTCGTCGGGGACACTCTTTGGCGTGTCGCGTGACGCCGCGACCGTGGGGCCTCTGGCGCGCGTGAGCTATTTGCTAGGTCCTTGTAACGTTTGCGCCCGCGGAGTCTTATTTGAGCTCCCTTTGGGTACGGTGATTTTGGATATACGTCCGATTCCATCAAGCCCGAAGGGAGCTTTTCTATGTTTAAACTGATTGCATCCGATATGGACGGCACACTGCTTGACGAAAACGGCCGGGTGCCTCCCGAGACCTACGAACTGATTCTGGCGCTACACGAGCATGGCGTGCATTTCGCCGCATCGTCAGGTCGTCGCTACGATCGCCTGTGCGAGTTCTTTGCGCCCGTTCGCGACAAGATGGACTTTGTCGCCGCTAACGGCGCCCAGGTCTACGCCGACGGTAAGATGGTAGACCGTGAGGTGTATTCCCACCTGGCGATTCGAAGGCTCGCCCAGGCCGTCAGGACATTTCCCAATCTGCATCTTGCGCTCTTTGACCGAACCAAGTCCTTCTTGCTCGATGACGAGTGCAAGTTCGTGCGTGAGGTCGATAAGGACCTTCCCAATGCCGAGCGCATTTGGGAGCTGCCCGATCCCAGCGTAAATATCATCAAGGCGAGTATCTTTTGCGATGACTGTGCCGTTATGGACAGTGCCTACGTACTGCAGCGCGAGCTTGGCCAGCTTTTTACCTTTGCGCCTTCTGGAAACGCATGGATCGATGCCATGCAGCCTGGTGTGTCGAAGGCCTCGGGAATCGAGCAGCTCATGGAGCACTATGGCGTCGAACGCGACGAGGTCATGGCGTTTGGCGACTCGATGAACGACTACGAGATCATTCGCTTTGTCGGCACGGGCTGCGCGATGGAAAATGCGCGCCCCGCGCTCAAGGCGGTGGCCGATCGCGTGGTGGGTTGTAACCGTGACCACGCCGTCCAACGTGAGCTCCGTCGCGTGCTGGAGAGTCTCTCCTAATCCGGCAGATGGGGACGTTCTTTTTCTGCCGGCAGTGGGGGACAGTCCTAGCAGCTTTTTGCGAAGAGTGTCCCCAGTGACTAGTCGTTTAAGAACGTCCCCAGTGACTAGGCGAGGGCGGCCATGATGGTGCGGGCGACGCCGTCGTGGTCGTTGTCGTATTCGGTGATGGCGTCGGCGGCCTCGCGGTCTTCGGGCTCGGCGTTGATCATGGCCATGCCATGGCCCGCTGCCTGCAGCATGGGGATGTCGTTGATGTTGTCGCCGAACGCCCAGGCGTCGGCGAGACGCTCGCCCAGATGCTCACACAGCCACGTGAGGGCCGTTCCCTTGGTGGCGCCCTCGCCCATGACCTCGATATTCATGGCGTAAGAACGCGTGACCTCAATGCCTCCGAGCGTGTCGAGCGCCGCCGCGATGGCGTCGCGATCGGCCGGGTCGTGCCAGTACATGGCGATGCGTTCGAGCGTCTCGACTTCGTCGATCTTGCTGTCGATATCCATGTCGATCGGTGTTCGTGTGCGCTTGAGCGAAGCCGCGATGTGGGGATCGCCGCCGCAGAACTCATCTAGGCGCCCGTAAAGCGAACGGGGGAGGAAACACTGTCCATCCGCGAAGATATCGAAGGTCACATCGTGGCCGGCGGCAATGCGATGGATGCGGTGGGCAATGCCGCAATCGAGCGGACGGCTCAAGATGCACGTGGCGCGCGAGGCGTCGGTGGGCACATCGTCGTCGAGCTGCCAGACGCTGGCGCCGTTGGCGCAGACTGCGTAGTGCACGGCGGGATGGGCGAGAATGGGCTCAAAGATGCCCGACAGCGGACGCCCCGTGCAGGGAACAAACTCGATGCCACGACGTGCGAGCTCGTCGAGCATTGTCCAGGTGGCATCGCTCATCTGCTTATCGCTCGTCAGCAGCGTCCCATCCATATCGGAAAACACAATCATTTGATGCAGCCCTTTCTACTGGCATAAAAAGCGTGGCCGAGGGCTTGGGTCCCTGGCCACGCTCGAGTTCTATAACGGTCCGCGTCCTAGCGGTCGGCGAGCGGCTTGTACTCCAGCGGCTCGATCACCGGACGATAGGCGGGGCGGATGATACGGTGCGCGCAGAAGAGCTCTTCCATGCGGTGCGCCGACCAGCCGGCCATGCGGGCGACGGCGAATAGCGGCGTAAAGAGCGTCTCGGGCACGCCGAGCATCTTGTAGATAAAGCCCGTGTACAGGTCGATGTTGGCGCAGATGGGCTTGGTCATGCCGTGGTCGCGCATGACCTGGGGTGCCAGGCGCTCGATACGCTCGATGAGTGCGAACTCTTCGCCCAAGTCCTTCTTGGCTGCCAGTGAGCGCGCGTAACGGCGGCAGACCTCGGCGCGCGGGTCGCTGAGCGTATAGACGGCGTGGCCCATGCCGTAGATGAGGCCCGTGCCGTCGAAGGCCTGCTTGTCGAGGATCTTGCCCAGGTAGGCCGCGACCTCGTCCTCGTCCTCCCAGTTGGAGACATGCGCGCGGATGTCCTCGTGCATAGACACGACCTTGGCATTGGCGCCGCCGTGGCGCGGGCCCTTGAGCGAGCCGATAGCCGCGGCGTAGGCGGAATACGGGTCGGTGGCCGAAGACGACAGCACGCGGCAAGCGAAGGTGGAGTTGTTGCCGCCGCCGTGCTCGGCATGCAGCATGAGCATAACGTCGAGCAGCATCGCCTCATCGCGGGTGAACGCCATGCCGCCGCGCAGGACCTGTAGGATGGTCTCGGCGGTGGAGAGGCCGGGCGTGGGGTGCGGCACGTGAACTTCGGAGCCGCGAAGCTTGGCGACCGAGGCCATGTGTGCGAAGGCGGCGATGCGCGGGAGACGTGCGAGCATGGAAATGGCGACGTCGATTTCGTGCTCGGGCGTGATCACGTCTGGTTCGGCATCGAAGGCGTAGAGCAGCAGCACGGCGCGCTGAAGCACATTCATGATGCTCGACGACACCGTGGTCATGGGAAACTCTTTGACGTACTCGTCGCTCAGATGTCTAAAGGCACCTAGGCGCTCGCAGAAGCCGTCGAGCTCTTCCTTGTTGGGCAGCGAACCCGTGATAAGCAGATAGGCGACTTCTTCGTAGCCGTAGCGATTCTCGGCCTGGGCATTGTTGACCAGATCCTCGATGCTGTAGCCGCGAAGCGTGAGCTTGCCCTGATCGGGCACGACCTTTCCGTCGACCTTGTTGTAGCCGTGCACATCCGAGATACGAGTGAGGCCCGCGACCACGCCCGAGCCGTCGGCATTGCGCAGGCCGCGCTTGACATTGTGCTCTTCGAACAAGCCCTCGTCATAAGGGTCGGTCGGCAGGCCGTGGTAGAGGCTTTCGCTCTCAGGCGAAATCTGGCGGCTTGCTTCGTAATCCAGAACCAGTCGGCTCAAGTGGTCATCGAAGCGGTAATAGATTTTCTTGGCGTCGTAGGCCATGCGCGCTCCTCTCCGGGCCGCATCGGGGTGGCTTGCATGGGCATGCGCGCGTCAGGCTATCCCCGGCGGCTTGCTCGCTACAGGCGGTACATAAAGTTAAAGACATCCTCGCGCTGGATGGACACGTTGACGCCCGAAAGCTCGCCGGCCTCGGCCAGGGCCTTCTGCAGCTCGGCGAAGTCGAGCTTGGACTCGGCGGTGTCGGCCAGCATGGTCATGGTGAAGATGTCCTCGATAATGGACTGCGTAATGTCGCGGATGTCGACGTTGGCCTCGCCCAGAACACGGGTGACGCCGGCGACGATACCGGGGCGGTTCTTGCCAAGGACGGTGATGACGATGCGGGAGGACGAGATCTCGGCCATGGGAAACCCTTTCGCGTGATTGCGGCGCGCGCGGGGCGCTCCGCTACGGTACAGTGTTCATCATTGTACCTGTCTGGCGCAAAAAAGGCGCGCTCGCTGCGGCGTTACATGCCTGCAACATGAGCGTAAGGGGGAAGGCCGTACGGGGAAGAGCCGTCTGGCGCGTGTCCGGCTCGTGTTGGGTTGATTTCCGATCTCAGCCGAACACATTGAGCGGACAGGCCGTTCCCGCAGTCAGCCGAACGCCTCCGACGGCTGATTCCGAACTGGAAGCGGAGGGCATCCCCGCCCTTCGGTAGGGGATACCGCTCCGCGGCGCATGCCGCGGGCGGCGCCCCTATCGGACCACCGTGACCTCAGTTGGGATGGGCCCAGCACTGCCGCGTACTCGGTGAGCTAGAGCCAACTGTTCGTCTTCACGTCGCGTATGGCGATATTTCGGTCGTCCGGCTCGGTGATGCCGTAGCCGAACGCCTGGAGCGTCTCGATGGACTCCTGGATCCTCTGTTGGAACATGGGACCCGGATCGACCCTCGGCCCGAGGTGCCCGCGCCAAAGGCACGGCGTGGCGCGCAGCATGTTATGGATTTTGGAGATGGGCTCGATGTCGGCGTAGACGTTGAGCGTCGCCATGGCGTCCTTGTGGCCGAGGATCGATTGGAGCGCCTTGATATCGCCGCCTTGGCGGATCCACTGCGTTGCGAACGTGTGGCGAAGGCCGTGGAACGTGATCAGCTCGTCGTTGGTGCCCATGAGGCCGTTGGTCTCCGAGAACGTCTTGAACGCCCTGCGGATATAGCTTGTCGTCGCGAAGGTCGCGCCCGGCTCCGACAGGATGTAGCAGTCCCCGATCTCGACCGCCCCGGTAAGGCCGCGCAAGCGCAGCTTTCCGCAGTCGATCTCGTGGGTCTCCTTCAGGAAGGGGAGTAGGCCGACCGGGTCGATGGGGATACCCCTGGCGTCATGGGTCTTGGTGTCCTTGATGAACGAACCCATTCCCTTCGCGTACGCCACCGAGTGTCTGATCGAGATCAGGCCCGTCTCGAAATCCACATCGCACCACCGAAGGCCGCAGACCTCGCCGATTCGCATCCCCGTGTGCAGGGCGAGTACGACCGCCCTCTAATCCTCGGCGGACCAATCGAGTCCGAACTCCTTTCGGGCATCCTCTTCGCTCATGACTTCGAGAAGGTCTCCGGGTTGGCAACGAAGGGCGAGGCATAGCTGTTCGAGTGTGTTGAAGCGAATGCCGCGAATATGCCCTTTTTTAATACGGGACAGGTTCACGGGCGTGGTTCCAATCCTTTCGGCAAGTTCGTTCGAGGAAATCTTTCGCTCGGCCATGATCTTGTCGAGGCGAACAATTACGGGCATGGCGTTTCCTTACGCAATCTCGTCGGAGTCGAGGTACAGCTCTCGGGCGTACAAGAAGAGCTGGGAAAGCATGAACAGGACGATGCCGAGAACCAGAGAGGTCCAATCGAATGATGAAGCGATCTCTTGGGCGCCGACGGCCCCCTCGCCGCCAAACATCGAAACGGAGGTTTTGAGTGAGCCGGCGTAGAGGCTGGTGGCAGCTTGAACAACGAAGAGAATGCCGAGCACCTTCAAGCATGTCGCAGACCCTTTCTTGAAGGGGTCTCCGCTCTTGATCGTCCACACGAGAACGGCGCTGAGGATGGTCGTAGCGATACCGATGACGGCAGGGACCAATGTCGAGATCGCAAGGGCTGGATACGCGGGGGAGTCTGCAATTACAGGGTTGTCGAGCACTTCGATTGCTGGCTTTAAGGAGAACGCCACTTGTGCGATGGCGGTGGCGCAAAGGGTCGCAGAGGCTATCGCACATGCGATGCGGAAGGAATGAAGCCGGGGAGTGCGATTGTCGGAACTCATAATAACCTCCGAAGAATTTAAAAAACTCAGGTTACTTTTTAACAGTTTATGTTAAATTGACTTTGCCGGCAAGTAATAAGGGCCGAGCATTTTGTTCGGCCCCTCTGTTCCGACTGGATGAGGTTAAGGTTGGCGATGAATATGCTCAAAATCTCGAAGGCGATCTTTAGGTCGCTTCTCTCCTCCAGGTCGCTCTGTGTTGTCGTTGTTGCGTTGATGGCTCTTTGTGCTCTGCCCGTCTTCAGGAGCGCGGCTGGCATCGACGGACGGGTCGAATACCTCGAGTCGGGAATAACCCGTGTTGAGCAGGAATTGTCAGCATCCTATGCGGATGCGCTTGTGAATGCGGGGGAGGACGGTGTCTATACCTCTTCATCAAGCATGCCCGCGCTTCTGTACCCTCTTGCCGCGGGACGTCTTATCTTGGCACCGCTCTCTCCCCTACTTCCGTTTCTGCAGATATCGGATGGAGAGTACACCTATTATGACGGATCGAAGGAGTACTTGCTATGGGTCGCAACGGCCGTTGCCGTCTCGTTCCTTGCCGCGCGTCTTAACAAACGTGAAAAGCTCATCATCCAGGCACCGATGGGCGAGCTGGGTAGACTTGTTGCATCGAGCGTATGGGCGAGTGTTTTTGCAATGCTTGCCGTCCTCGCCATCAATCTTCCAGGGATAATCGCCGCGCTTGTGAAGAATGGCCCGGGCTCGCCGTTCTATCCGATAGGCTACATTCAATATGCGACTCCGGTTATCAAACCGGCTTGGCTGGTGTTCGCGCAGACGGCCATCTTGCAATTCTTGGTGGCAGCGTTCATCTCGCTTGTCGTTCACCTTGCCGTGAAGATTGCCAATAACCCTACGCTTGGAATCGTGTTCGTATGTGCCCTGATGGGGGTGACGATGGTTCCCGGGTATTACGGAAGATCCATCGCTTTACGTGAGTTCGCCCTGTTGAATCCCCTTACGTATGCGAACACTGAGTTGACCGTCGGCGCCTATAGCCCGTACCCGACAACGCAGATAGTGAATCTGCCTGGACTTTGCTTCGAGCGTGGCGCGATTGCCCTCGTATGTGCAATCGGGATCGAGGTGCTGGCAATTAGCCTGCTTTGCGTTGCTGGAAAGAGCGGCTGCGCGTGCCCGATATCCCCGATTTGTCTTGAGAGAGGTTCCTTCACTGCATCGAGAACGGCAACTCGTTCGAGCGCTTGTGCCTCCGCCGTTGCATACGTAAGAACGATGGGGAAACTGCTCCTGCGTTCTCCTACCCTCGCCGTATGCGCGATTGCAATGTCGACGACGATGCTGGCCCCGGCTCTGGTCGAGATGTTTCCTGACGCTGATAACGTTTCCGCTGTTCGGTATAGGGATGGGGAGCTCCGTTCAATAGATCGGTATCTAGAGCAGAACGCTGCGAATATGGACGTCGAGGGCAAAGCGGCCCTGGAAGACATGCGGGATGCTCTTTCGGGTTTCGTGTATGCGCCTATGCCTGCGGAGGGGTTTCGAAGCCTTGCGACGTACGAGCGCGCTCGAGGTGAGCTGGGCGCGGCAGATGCGACTCTCCTGCAATCGATCGGAATCGAGCCGGAGACTCCTTCTCGTGCGGAGGCGCGCGCCCTTCTGCTTGAGTCGATCGCGAGCTTGCCGGACCCCAAGGTTTACGAGTTAAGTACGAAGATGCCCCCATTAATCCTCCTTTCGTATCTCCAGGCAGCGCTTCCCTCCTTATTTTTCTGTTGCCCGTGGTTGTCACATCGCTCGCGTGCACCCACCTGCAGTGTCGTTCCCTTCTGGTTCTCCAGATCCCCGCAACAGCGCATGTGCGTTTTCTGACGGCTGTTGCGCTGGCTCTCCTGCTTGGCTTGGTGCTGCTTTTGGTGTCGATGGTTCCCGCTGTCGTTGTGTCCGTGATTAAGAACGGTGCGGGTGGATCGGAGTATCCCGTCGCTCTCATTCGGGCGGGAGCTTCGACAACGTCCACGGTGGGGGAGGCGGTGTTGTGCAGTATTCCGTTGCTGGTCATGGCATACGGCGTGATTTCCGTCGTCGCTGCGTTGACAGCAGCGATTAGCCGCAACCCCGTTGTCACCGGAATGGTTTGCGCGGTTCTCTTGGTGTTGGGTTCGTTGAGCGCTCATGTTGAAAGCGTGGGCATGGGCGTCGCGCTGCTGGCTCCATTCGCCTCGTTTGATCCCGCTTCCCAGGTGGGGACGATTGGGTTCCTTGGGCGAGGGACGAACGCGATGCCTTTTGGAGAGGTCGCCGGCGCATCGGGCGCTCTGCTGGTGGTCTTGGGCGCCGTATCTCCGTTGATGGTGCGCCTGAGTGTTCCAAAGATCGAAAGGGGACGATCTCGATGATTGACCTTCAAACGCTGACGATCTCTTATGGAAAGAAGGTGCTCGTAGATTCGGTGAACGCTGAGTTTGCCCCGGGTACGGTCTACGGTCTCGTCGCTCCGAACGGGCATGGAAAGACGACGTTGCTGCGTGCGATGGCAGGTTTGCCGGGTCCTCGCGTGGACGGGAGCATCGTTCTGGATGAGGTGCAGGGTACGGGTGCGAGAGAGGTCCGTTCTATGATCTTCTATGCACCTGGTGAGGGGACGCTGCTGTATCCCGGATTGCGTGCGGAAGATCACCTCAAGATGGTTTGCGATATGTGGCCGCATGCTCGCGATATCGAAGAGATAGTGGAACAAACGCAGATAGGCGAGTTCGCGAAGATGAGGATCCGCACTCTGAGCCAGGGCATGAAGCAGCAGCTTACCCTGGCGATTGCGTATGCGACGGGCGCGCGGTACCTTCTATTAGATGAGCCCATGAACGCGCTCGACCCCAGCAGGGTGGACTTGCATTCCGAGATTCTCAGGAAGCTGGCCGATTCTGGTACGTGCATCATCATGTCATCCCACATCTTGGATTCGGTCGATAGGCTGTGCGATGAGATTCTGTTTTTGAAGGATGGGAGGCTCATTCGAAGCATTCCGCAAGATGATGCTGCGCCGAAGTCTCCTGGATCCCATTTCGCAAAGCCTGCCGGACGCGCCGAGGGTGCGCTAAGCACGTATCGGCGACTCTACGAAAAGGGCGGGTAGAAATGCAAGTTAAAAATCTATGTGGTCAATATAATACCGTTGAACCCGCGTATCGATACCGCTCAGCCA
>CAUAIH010000003.1:0-174596 GCA_958429025.1 uncultured Collinsella sp.
GATTTTGCCTCTTGACAATGTCCTGCTCATATTAAAAGGAACGTCCCCAAGTGCCAAATGCCGCAAGAATGTCCCCTTTGACTAGTCATTTAAGAACGTCCCCAATGACTACCCTGCCGTATCCGGAGCAAGGCAACGCCGCAGGTAGAGGACGGACAGCGAGCGACGTCCAGAGCGAACAAGTTGGCATGAAAAAGGCAAGGCATAGACCTTCTGGTCATGCCTTGCCTTTTGAATGACAAATTGTCGCTCTGGACGTCGAGCAGCGTCGGCCCGTTACGCGGTTTGGTAAAACCGCGTAACTACAAATCCCCGCCGGCGCCCAGCAGCTTGCGCATGACTTGCTCGGGGTTAACTGAGCCGTCGCGCGGGGCCAGGGCGGTGATCTTCTTTTGCATCTTGTACTCGTGCAGCTCGTCCTCGAGCTGGCGTACGCGGGCGCGGAGCTTCTCGTTCTCGCGTTCGCGCTCCTCGGCACGCTCCTTCATATCGAGGATGCGCACCACGCCGGCGAGGTTGATGCCCTCGTCGGTCAGTTGGTTGATGAGCTCCAGGCGCTCGATATCGGCACGCGAATACAGACGCGTGTTGCCGCCCGAGCGCTGGGGATTCACCAAGCCTTTGGACTCGTAGACGCGCAGAGTCTGCGGGTGCATGCCGGTCAGCTCGGCCGCCACGCTGATCATGTACAGCGGTTTGTTCCTATTGTCCTCGGCCATGCTACCTGACCCCTTTCCGTCTCGTTATCGTCCATCATAAGCCCGTGGGCGCGGGCGTGCGCCGCGACCGCCCTAGTACGTCGCCTTGTAACGGTTGACCTTCTCGCGATAGTCGCGTGTGTCGGTCTCGCGCAGCTTGGTCATGGCATCGCGCTCGTCATCGGATAGGTTCGTGGGGACCTGCACCTTGATCTCGACGAGCAGCGCGCCTGTGCGGCCACGGTGCTTAACGTCGGGCGCCCCCATTTCCTTAAAGCGGAACTTCTTGCCCGTCTGGGTACCCGCGGGCACCTTCAGACGAACCGTCGCACCGCCGGGCGTCGGCACGTCCACCGTGCAGCCGAGCGCCGCCTCGTAGACCGAGACCGGTACCTCCATGGTCACGTCGGCACCTTTGCGCTTAAACAGCGGGTGCTCCTCCACATGCGTGGTCACGACCAGGTCGCCGCGCTCGCCACCCGCAACGCCATACTCGCCGCGACGCTTGTAGCGCAGCTTGCCGCCGTCGACCGCACCCGCAGGCACCGAGACCGTAATGGTCTGCTGCTCACCTGTCGAGGGAATGCGATAGGTGACCTTGTGCGTCACACCGCGAAACGCGTCCTCGGCCGTCACATCGACGGTCAGCGACAGGTCGCCGCCCTTGCGAGCACGGCTGCGGCCAGCGCCGGCACCGGCAGCGCCCGCAGCCCCGGCAAAGCCCGAGCCCCAATCGCTGCCCCAGGCGCCGTTGCCGCTAAAGATGCTGTCGAAGATGTCGCCCCAGCCGCTGGCACCCGCGCCGGCACCGTAGCCGCCGCCATACGCGCCGCCCGCGCCCGGCATACCGCCAAACATGAGCATCTGGTCGTACTCTTTGCGCTTCTTCTCGTCCGAAAGCGTCTCATAGGCCTCGCTGATCTCCTTAAACTTGGCCTCGTCGCCGCCGGCATCGGGGTGATATTTTTGCGCGAGCTTGCGAAACGCGCTCTTGATCTCTTTGTCGGAGGCGCTCTTGGATACGCCCAGGATGTCATAGAAGGTTTTACCTGCAGCCATCGTAGCTCCTCTCCTGTTACGTCCGCCGCCCATGCAGACGACGGTTCATGCTTTCATATGGCACTAGGCCAGAAAGGGCCCCGGGTGTTGCCCCGGGGCCCTTCTCAATTACTCCTCGGTGCTCTCGGCCGTATCGGCCGTAGCATCCTCGGGCGCCGCTTCGGGCTCCGGTGCGGGGCGCTTCTCGCCACCGTAGGTCACCGTCACCATCGCGGAACGCAGGATGCGATCCGCCATGCGGTAGCCCTTCTGGTACACATCGTTGACGGTCTCGTCGTACTGCGACGCGTCCTCGACGCGACCCACGGCCTGGTGCTCGAGCGGATCGAACGCCTCGCCCTTGGGGTCGATTGGCTCAACGCCCTCGTGCGCGAACACGTCGAGCAGCTTGGCATGTACCGCGTCAACGCCATCGACGAACTGCTTAAAGTCGTCGGAAAGCTCTTGACTGCGGGCATGGTCAATCGCGCGCTCGATATCGTCGATCACCGGCAACAGCGCGGTGACAAGCTTCTCGGTCGCGCGCTCGCGCTCGGCGATACGCTCATTGGCGGTGCGGCGACGGAAGTTCTCCCAGTCGGCCTGCAGACGGGCGGTGCGCTCGGTGGCGTCCTTTGCCTTGTCCTCTGCGGCCTTCTGAGCCTCTGCCGCAGCATCGAGCTCGCTGCGCACGTCGGCGAGCTCCTTTTGGGCCTGCTCGAACTTGAGCTTAAAGTCGTTGTCGGCGGCTTCCTCACCGGCGCGGATAGCAGCTTCCACCATCTCGTCCTCGGTCATCGTCGCCTCCTTGTTGGAATCCTCTACCTGGTTCTCGGCAGCCTCGGCGGCCGCGGCCTCGTTGGCCTCGGTATCGTCGACGGCCTCTACGGGAATCTTCACGTCCTTCTCCTCAGAGTCAACGGGGGCGGCGCCAGCGGCAGCCGCCTCCGTGCGAGCTTTACGGGCGGACATGATTACTTGTCCTCGTCGTCCACAACCTCGTAGTCGGCATCGACGACGTCATCGTCGGCAGGCTGGGCGCCGGCGGCACCGTCGGTCTGCTGCTGAGCGTCGGCGTAGACAACCTGGGCCAGCTCATAGGCCACGGACTGCAGGGACTCGCCGGCGGCCTTGATGGCCTCGACGTCAGAGCCCTCGAGCGCCTTCTTGGCGTCGGCGATAGCGGCCTCGGCCTTGGACTTCACGTCAGCGGAAACCTTGTCGCCCAGCTCGTTGAGGGTCTGCTCGGTGGAGTAGCACAGGCTGTCGGTCTGGTTGCGGACCTCGACCTCTTCCTTCTGCTTCTTGTCCTCCTCGGCATGAGCCTCGGCGTCCTTGACCATACGATCGACTTCGTCGTCGGACAGAGCAGTGGAGCCGGAGATGGTGATCTGCTGCTCCTTGCCGGTGCCCTTGTCCTTAGCGGAGACCTTGACGATACCGTTGGCGTCGATGTCGAAGGTGACCTCGATCTGCGGCACGCCGCGGCGGGCAGCCGGAATGCCGGTCAGCTGGAACTTACCGAGCGACTTGTTGTCGCGGGCAAGCTCGCGCTCGCCCTGGAGCACGTTGATCTCGACGCTGGTCTGGTTGTCGGCAGCGGTGGAGTAGACCTCGGTCTTGGAGGTCGGGATCGTGGTGTTGCGGTCGATCATCTTGGTCATGATGCCGCCCATGGTCTCGACGCCCAGCGACAGCGGGGTAACGTCGAGCAGCAGGATGCCCTCGACGTCGCCGGTGAGCACGCCGCCCTGGACGGCAGCACCGTCGGCAACGACCTCGTCGGGGTTCACGGACATGTTGGGCTGCTTGCCGGTCATGGTCTTGACGAGCTCCTGGACAGCGGGCATACGGGTGGAGCCGCCGACGAGGATGACCTCGGTCAGATCGGAGAGCTTAAGCTTGGCGTCGCGCAGGGCGTTGGTGACAGGCTGCTTGCAGCGCTCGAGCAGGTCGCGGGTGATCTTCTCGAACTCGGCGCGGGTCAGCGTGTAATTGAGGTGCAGCGGGCCGGACTGGTTCATGGTAATGAACGGCAGGTTGATGGTGGTCTGCTGGGCGGCGGAGAGCTCCTTCTTGGCGTTCTCGGCGGCCTCCTTCAGACGCTGCAGGGCCATGGGATCCTGACGCAGGTCGACACCGTTCTCCTGCTGGAACTTATCGGCCATCCAGTCGATGACGCGCTGATCCCAGTCGTCGCCGCCCAGGTGGTTGTCGCCCGAGGTGGACAGAACCTCAAACACGCCGTCGGCGAGGTCGAGGATGGAGACGTCGAAGGTGCCGCCGCCCAGGTCGAAGACCAGGATGCGCTGGTCGGTGCCCTGCTTGTCCAGGCCATAGGCAAGAGCAGCAGCGGTCGGCTCGTTGACGATACGCTTGACGTTGAGGCCGGCGATCTTACCGGCGTCCTTGGTGGCCTGACGCTGGGCGTCGTTGAAGTAGGCCGGGACGGTGATGACGGCGTCGGTGACGGTCTCGCCCAGATACTTCTCGGCGTCGGCCTTCATCTTGGCGAGCGTCATGGCGCTCACCTGCTCGGCGGTGTAATCCTTGCCCTCGATGTCGACGACGGCACGGCCACCCTGGCCCTCCTTGACCTCATACGGCACGGTCTTGATCTCGGAGGTGCACTCGGAGTACTTGCGGCCCATGAAGCGCTTGATGGAGAACACGGTGTTCTTGGGGTTGGTGACAGCCTGGTTCTTAGCGGCCTTACCCACGACGCGGTCGCCGTCGGCACGGAAGCCCACGACGGACGGGGTGGTGCGGTCGCCCTCGGCGTTCACGATAATGGTCGGAGAACCGCCCTCGAGAACGGCCATTGCGGAGTTAGTAGTACCAAGGTCGATACCAAGAATCTTACTCATTAGAAATTCCCTCTCTCTTTTGCGTTCGCGCCGCCTCGACGATCTGTCGCGCGGCGCTTCGGCTTGTCTTTCAGGATGTAGTGTATCCCCTTATGGGCCGGAATATACAAAATCTAAGTCAATTCATATAAGATTTCTTATTGCTGAGAGTTTAGGTTCTTAAATGCGCAGGTAGACGCACTGTTTGAGTTCTCGGCAAATCTATCGAGATCTATGTAGAGATGGCTGAGGTTTGCGTCCGGGGGTGCCTGGGGGCCGTCTTGCGGAAAGCTCATCCCGGTTTGAGCGTGGATTCCGGGTCGCAGTTTCCGTCTGAAGGCTCAACCGGAAACCGTATCCCGTTTTGAGAGCTGATACCGGCTCGCATTTTCCGCTAGCGGGCCTAACCGGAAACTGCAACCCGTTTTTCGACAAAATAATGGGATGCGGTTTCCGCAAGCACGCTCAATCGCCCTATATTTCAAGTCACCTTTAGCTAACATTTATGCAGCTCAACGGCCCCACCTGCGCGTTTTTTAGTAAACCTTGGCATACTCGGCGAACGGTATGAAGATGCCGGCCAGAGGGTATTGCAAACGGTCGCTCCCGTGGTATGTTTTTGCCCGAATCAAACCGGCGCGCATCGCCTGTAGCGTCGGTCAACAGAGAGGAAACTACCATGGCTCATCCCGTAATTGATGCCGACGAGTGCATCGCTTGTGGCGTTTGCGTCGACTCCTGCCCCGCTGGCGTTCTGGAGCTCCAGGACGTCGCTACCGTCGCTGACGAGGACTCCTGCGTCGCCTGTGGCGCTTGCCAGGACGCTTGCCCCGCTGGCGCGATCACCGAGATCGTCGAGGAGTAACAACTCCCCCACTTGCACACTCAAAAGTACACCGTGCACAAAAAAAAGGAGGCTTCCGCATCGCCGCGGAGGCCTCCTTTTGCATATGTGGGCAGCTAATTTGGAGCGGGACCCTTGGCAGTTGCGGTGGAATAGTTCCTGTTTTATGTCTTGGATGCCGATTTTAGGAACTATTTCACCGCAACTTATAGATGCGGCGTCGACTAGGACAAATCGTCTTCGTAGGGCATCAGGTCTGCTAGGTAGCCTTTTTCCTTGAGCATCGCCTCGATCTCGTCGAGGGTCTGTTCGTCCTCCGCCGCAATGCGATGGAAGTGGTAGCCGCTGGTCACCGTTAGCAGCGGAAAGCTCTTGCCGCTCTCGATATCGCGCAGATAGCGCTCGACATCGCGGCGATTGCGGATGTCCAGATCAGCCGTGATCTTACCGTATACGCGGTGATTGACGATCACATTGAGCACGGAGCCGCCGGCGTCGACGATACTCGTGAGCTCATCGCCCGCCTGCTCCACGCTGTGGCGAACCTTGACCAAGCGCGTGGGCACAGCGGGGCTGCTGGGGGCCTCCTGCAGCACATAACCACGGTTGGTCGCCACGATATCGTGCCCGTCGGCGCGCAGCAGAGCGATGTCTTGCACGACAATCTGGCGGCTCACACCCACCTCGCGGGCAAGTGCGCTGCCCGAAACGGGTCCCTTGGCTCCCTCGAGCACGGCCATGATGGCACGGCGACGCTCGCGGGCGTCCATTATTTACCGTCCAACAGACGCAGGTGCTTGAGCGAGAGGTCGAGAATCGGCGCAGAGTGAGTCAGCGCCCCCGAGCTAATAAAGTCAACGCCCAGGTCGGCGAGCGCGCGGATATTGCTGGCGTCCACGTTGCCCGAGCACTCGGTCTTGGCGCGGCCGGCGATAAGCTCAATCGCGGCAGCCATATCGTCGTGGGTCATGTTGTCGAACATGATGATGTCGGCGCCGGCCTCCACAGCCTCGCGCACCATGTCCAGGTTCTCGCACTCAATCTCGACCGTCGTGGTAAACGACGCATGGGCGCGCGCCATCTCGATCGCGCGCGCCACGCCACCGGCGGCATCGATGTGGTTGTCCTTGAGCATGACGGCCGTCGACAGGTTGTAGCGGTGGTTGCTGCCGCCGCCGATCTCGACCGCCGCCTTCTCAAACACGCGCATACCCGGCGTGGTCTTGCGCGTGTCGACGAGCACAGTCTTGGTGCCCTCGAGCGCTGCAGCCATCTGGTGCGTATAGGTAGCGATGCCGCTCATGCGCTGCAGGTAGTTGAGCGCCACACGCTCGCCCGAAAGCAGCACGCGCGCGTCGCCGCGCACCTGACCCACATGGTCGCCGGCGTGCACCTCGTCGCCATCGGCAACGTCGAGCAGCACCGAGCTCTGCGGATCCAGCAACTCAAAGGTGCGGGCAAACACATCCAAGCCGGCGATGATGCCGTCGGCCTTGGCGATAAGCTCCACCGTGGCGGGGCGCGCCGTGGGACACACGCTCGCCGTGCTCACGTCCTCGAACGTGATGTCCTCGCGCAGGGCCTGCAGAATCAGATCATCGGCGACGAGCTTCATGGTAATGGGATTCATGGTCTACTCCTCCACGGCCTGCGTGCCGGCAGCACGGGCCAAATCATCGATTGCCAGGGTGTCGGCGCTCAGAGCGCGATGACGGCCATCGAGCGCGGGATCGCCCGCCTGCTCCACGGCCAGCGACTCGCCGGTACGCATGCACCACGCGGCGCGACGACCCCAGACCAGCGCCTCGAGCAGGCTGTTTGATGCAAGGCGATTCTTGCCGTGAACGCCATTGCAAGCCGTCTCGCCCGCGGCGTAGAGCTCTGGCATCGAAGTGCGGCCGTCCTTATCGACCCATACGCCGCCCATAAAGTAGTGCTGCGTGGGCGTAACGGGAATGGGCTCGTCCAAGATGTCGCGACCGTCCTCCAGGCAGCGCGCGCGAATGTTGGCAAAGTGCCCGGTCACCACATCGCGCTCGACGGGGGCAAAACTCAGCCACTCGTGCTCGGCACCGTCCTGCTTCATCTGCTCGCGAATAGCGGCGGCGACCACATCGCGCGGCTGAAGCTCATCGGTAAAGCGCTCGCCAGCGGCGTTGAGCAAAATCGCGCCCTCGCCGCGGCAACTCTCGCTGATCAGGAAGGTGCGACCCGGCTGCGGCGAGAACAGTCCCGTGGGGTGAATCTGCACGTAGTCCAGATGCTCCATCTTAATGCCATGCTCCTGAGCGATGTAGCAGGCATCGCCCGTGAGCTGCGGGTAGTTGGTCGAATGGTCGTATACGCCGCCGATGCCGCCCGTTGCCCACAGCGTGTGGCGGGCATGGATCTTAAACGGCTCGCCGGCATGCGCGCCCTCGGCGGTATTTACCAGCTCGTCGGCGGGACGAACCGAGTTGTTCTCGTCCACGGGAACGGCGACGACGCCGGTGCACACCGTGGCACCGTCACGCTCGCCCGTTAGGATGTCGGTCATGGCCACGTGCTCCAAAATCTGCACGTTATCCAGCTTGCGAACGGCCTGGAGCAGCTTGGTCGTGATCTCCTTGCCGGTAATATCGGCATGGAAGGCGATGCGCGGACGGCTGTGCGCGCCCTCGCGGGTAAAGTTGAGGCTGCCGTCGGCCTTGCGCTCAAAATCCACGCCCATGGCCAGCAGGTCGTTGATGACCGAGCGGCTCGAGCGAATCATGATGTCGACGCTCTCGCGGCGGTTCTCGTAGTGGCCGGCGTGCATGGTGTCCTCAAAGAAGGCATCGTAGTCCGAGCCTTCGGGCAGCACGCAAATGCCGCCCTGCGCGAGCATCGAATCGCACTCATCGACCGAGCCCTTGGAGAGCATGATCACGCGCGTGCTCGTCGGCAGGTTGAGAGCTGCGTACAGGCCCGCCACGCCGCAGCCGGCAATAACGACGTCGCACTCCATGTCGGGGTATTGTTTGGTTTTCACAGGAATCCTCTCCCTTGTAATGTGGCATAAGGGACTGCCCCTCATGTCACATTGTTCTAGCGCGCTGCGTACTCGAGCATACGGTCGAGCGTAAGTTTTGCCTGGTCGGCAGCCTCGTCCGACACACCGATCTGCACCTCGCCCTCGCCCGTCTCCAGGCAGCGCACGAGCTTTTCGAGCGTGATGAGATCCATGTTGACGCAGGTGGGCTGCACCGCGGGGAAGTAGAACTTCTTGCCGGTGCCCTGGCAGCGGCGCTCGAGCTCGTAGAGCACGCCGCGGACCGTCACGATAATGAACTCGCTCGCGTCGGACTCCTCGGCGTACTTGATGATGCCGGCGGTGGAGCCGATGTAGTCGGCCTCGGCCAGGACGTCGGCCTTGCACTCAGGATGCGCCAGCACGAGCGCGTCGGGGTGGGCCTCCGTCGCGTCGACGATCTGCTCGACGGTGATAATGTGATGGCGCGGGCAGTAGCCGTTGTTGAGGATGATGTGCTTTTGCGGCACCTGCTCGGCTACGAAGCGGCCCAGGTTTTGGTCGGGAATGAACAGGATATGCTGCTGCGGCAGCTCGGACACGATCTTGACGGCATTGGAGCTGGTGACGCACACGTCGCTCCAGCTCTTGATCTCGACCGTGGAGTTGACGTAGCACACCACGGCCAGGTCGTCGCCGTACTCGGCGCGCGCCGCGTCGACCGTCTCGCGCTTGACCATGTGAGCCATGGGGCAGTCCGCGCCCGGCTCGGGCAGCAGCACGGTCTTAGTGGGATTGAGCAGCTTGGCGCTCTCGCCCATAAACTCCACGCCGCACAGCACGATGGTCCGCTGTGGCAGGCTCTTGGCGAGCTTGGCCAGGTAGAAGCTGTCGCCGACGTAATCGGCAACGGCTTGGACCTCGGGCGCCACGTAGTAGTGCGCCAGGATTACCGCGTCACGTTGGGTTTTTAGTTGCTGAATGGCCTCGACGAGTTCTGCGGGCACCAGTGCCACGCGCTCCGTTGCCGTCGTTGCCGATGCCAGGCCGGCCGCGATATCGCGTGCAAGCTCCGACGCATCCATGTTCGCGCTCTGTGCCATCAAGGCCCCTCTCTTTTGGCGAATCTTGGGGCTTTAGTATGACACCTAGGTTTACAGCTGACAAGACAGCTGTAAACCTAGGTGTAAAGTTGAAATAAAGATTCAATCATGTGGCAGGTCCATTTTTGAACTGGCAAGCTGAGGCTAGCCGAGCTCTCGATAGCGCAGGAGGCATCTTTCGCCACCGCAATACCGCTTGGCGCGAGTTGCACGCCGTGGGGCGCAAACGGTCCGCACCTCCGCAAGCGGCGCGTGCCCGATGTGGCAAAATCGAACTACTTAAGGGGGCCGAATGCTCAAGATTATTGCCTGCGACGATGACGTCGCTTTTCTAGATAGACTGCACCGAATGATCGATCGTTGGTCGACCGAGACGGGCACGGCGGTCGATGTTGCGCTCGTCACGCGCGGCGAGGACCTACTGGCCCGCCATGCCGCATCGCGCGCCGACATCATTCTGCTCGACATGATCATGCCGCTCGTCAACGGCATGGACACCGCACGCGAATTGCGCCAGGCCGATACCGCCGTGCGCCTGGTGTTCCTCACCTCGTCGCCCGAGTTCGCACTGGAGTCCTACGAGGTCCGTGCCTTCGACTATCTGCTCAAGCCCGTGACTTACGAACGCCTGGCGCAGTTACTCGACGAGCTTTCGAGCATGCGCCCGGCGGCAACCGACGAGCTCGTGATCAAAACGTCCTTTGGCTACCACGCCCTGCGCCTGTCCGACATCGAATATGCCGAGGCGCGCAACAAGCACGTGGTCTTCCACCTGCGCGACGGACGCGATATCGAGGCACTCGAGTCGTTCCGCAGCGTCGAGGACCGCTTGGAGCAAAACGCGGTCTTCTTTAAATGCCACCGCAGCTACCAGGTCAACCTGCGCAATATCGATCACTTTGACCGCACGGACATCGTCATGCGCTCGGGCGCTTGCATCCCGCTTTCGCGCAGCTGCAAGCAGGGATTCCAAGACGCCTACTTTGCGGTGCGCTTTGAGGGTGGAAGACACTGATGGTCTCCTCGGTCGAAATGATCCTTTGGGCAATCCACCACGCCACGACGTTGCTCTTTGGCGTCTTTGCCTCGGCGGCGCTGTGCGGTATCGAGATCAACCGGCGTCATGCGCTTGAACTGGTGCTGGTCGGCGCCGTAACCGGATGCGCATTTGGCCTCGCCAATGCCGTCGGCGGAGAGCTTTTCGCCCGCCAGGTATATCCGCTCGTCGTGCATCTGCCGCTCATCATCTATTTGTGCGCGCGCTACCGCCTGAGCCCGCTGCTTGCCGTGCTCGGCATTACGAGTGCCTATCTGAGCTGCCAGTTCAGCAATTGGATGGGCATCGCCGCATTTGCCGCAACCGATTCTCAGATCGCGTACTATCTGGCGCGCATCGCGACCACACTCGCCGTCTTTGCCGTCCTGCTGCATTGGGCCGGCGACATCGGTCCGCGCTTGGCGATTAAAAGCACCACCGAGCTGGGCATCCTTTTAATCCTGCCGCTCGTCTATTACGTCTTTGACTATGCCACCAACGTCTACACCACGCTGTTCCACTCGGGCTCGGTGGTGACGGTTGAGTTTTTGGCCTTTGCACTCTGCGCGTTCTACCTTATGTTCCTCGCCGTCTACCTGCGTGAATACGAAGAAAAGGAAACCGCCGAGCGAGAGCGCTGGATGCTCGAAACCCGCGACAGCGCCGCCATCAAAGAGCTCGAGGCTTGGCGTCAATCTGGGCGCGAGCTGTCGATTCTGCGCCACGACATGCGCCACTTCCTACGCGGCCTGGCCGCTTTAATTGAGGAGGGCCACACCGACGAGGCGCTCGATCGCATCGACGAACTCTGCGAAGCCGGCGACCGCACCGCCGTACGCCGCTTCTGCGCCAACGAGACCGTAAACATCGCGCTTTCGTCATTTAACTCGGATATCAATAGAAACGGCATTACCGCCAACCTGCGCGCCGCCGTACCCGAAACCATCCACGTAGGTGACGCCGACCTGTTTAGCGTGCTCTCAAATGCCTTGGAAAACGCTATCACCGCCGCAAGCGCCGCACCCCAAGGAAAGCGATTCGTCGACCTTGACCTGCGATTAGAGGACGGCCAGCTGCTGCTGTTAGTTTCCAATACGTTTGACCGCGCGCCGCGCATGGTCGACGGCATGCCCGTGACCCGGCATGCGGGCCACGGCTTTGGCACCAGGAGCATCAAACTTGCCGTGGAGCGCATGAATGGCAACTGTCAGTTCCGCATTAGCGGCGATCGGTTTGAGCTGCGCGCTGTGATGTAGAAGTGCGGCGCCGATCTCGAGGCGCGCCTTGCCCGCCAGGCAATCGCTCGCCGGCGCCAATCCGCTACAGCGGAGCGGCCGCCGGGGTCAGTTGCTTGATGTATGCCCACATGCGCTGCTTAGCGGCCTTGTCGGTGAGTGCCGCCTCAAAGCCGTCGAGCGCGAGCACGCGGCGGCCCTGCACATGGGCGACCAGGCCGGGCTTGAGCATGGCGGTGTCGAAGTCATCGATCGCCACGAGCATATCGGCATAGGTCTCGCGCATGGCATCAGCCGCGTTGTTGTCGAGCAGTAGCACCGCCTCGGGGTCCAAGGCCTCAAGCGCCTCGCGGAACAGCTCGCACGGCAGAGTCTCGCCCACCGCGATCGCTCCGTCACCCACGCCGGCGACGCTTGCCAGCACGCAAAAATCCTCGGGCGCGTAGCCGATGGCCCCAAGCGCCTTGCGCAACGCCGCGCCATCCGGGCCGGCGGCAAGCTCGCCACCCGAACGCTCGGCCTCGTCCAAATCGCCTTTGACCAGCACAATCGGCGAGCACGCGTTGCCCGCGATACGCACGCCGCGACCCGCGAGCGATGCGAGCTCCTGCTCGGTCGCCTGGGCGATGGCTTCTTTTTTCTGGCTTTGTGACGTGGGCATGCGCTCTCCAATCGTTTGCGTGGCCACCATTATATAAAAGAGCCGCCCGCGAGTGGTTGCTTTGCGGGCGGCTGGGTATAAGCACGGTCGTACTGAGTTTTACGCGGCCGGACCGCGTCGCATTATGGAGGTCACCATGGCTGACATTAATCAGATTACCCCCGAGAACTTCGATTCCATCGTTAACGACAGTCTGCCCGTGCTGGTCGATTTTTGGGCACCGTGGTGCGGGCCCTGTCGATCCCTCTCGCCCATCGTTGACGAGGTTGCCGATGAGCTGGCGGGCAAGCTTGCCGTTGCCAAATGCAACGTCGACGACAACCAGGACCTGGCCATGAAGTATGGCGTCATGAGCATCCCCACGCTGATTGTGTTTAAGAACGGCGAGGAGATTGACCGCTCGGTTGGCGCTCTGCCCAAGGCGAGGCTGCAGGCGCTGCTGGAGAAGCATCTGTAATACGCTTGTTACATGGTGCCGTCTGCCTGCCGTCCATGAGCGCTTTTGCACCGCTCGCCGGACTTCTGGATGCACCAAGTGCAACCACGGATAGTATGGTAGTCACAAACAGCCCCCAGTGAACGGGTGCGGGTCGCACAGACTCGCACCCGTTTTCTTATGCAGCTGCGCACAGAGCGGGCGTAGTAAAATCTGAACCACTGAACTGCCCCATACAAAAGGAGATTTTCCATGCATGACGTCGGAATGAACATGAGCCAGCTTGCCATGAGCGTCAAGCAGGTCGACGACACCATCGAGCTCGCTCACGAGTGGAGCCATCAGCTGCTGCATGCGACCGAGAATTTTGACATGGAGCGCATCGGCGCCAAGCTCGAGGCCGCCATGGCCGCGCTCCACGAGGCGCATGACGCGCTCGAGGGCTACGAGGAAGCCATCGAGGCCGACCACAACTCCGTCGGCTCCGTGAAGCTGGTGTAAGGTGGCCGAACACGAGCACGGCTGCGGGTACGAGCACGAGCATCCGCACGGGGCGGACGGTGACGCGGGCTGCCACTGTAGTGGTTCCGGCTCCGAGCTGGTCCGTTTTTCGGTTACCGCACCCGACGACCTGCTGCGCCGTTTTGACGAACAGATCGCGCGCCGCGGCGACGTGGCCAACCGATCCGAGGCCGTGCGCGATTTGATTCGCGCCTCGATCGCCAAAGAGCAGATGCGCACGCCCGATGAGCACGTTATCGGGTCGCTCACCATGATTTACGACCATCACACCGGCGATCTGACGCGCCGCCTGGACGAGGTGCAGCACGACTACACCGACGAGATCGTATCGACCATGCACGTGCATCTGGATCACCACAACTGTTTGGAGATTCTGGCGCTCAAGGGTCGTGGCGAGCGCGTCTACGAACTAGCCGACCGCCTGCTGGGCCTGCGCGGCGTTAAGCACGGCGAGCTCACGTGCGCCGCCACCAAGCAGAGCCTGGGGCTGTAGCGGGATTTCCGCAGCGCACCTGCCAAATAGGGACAGGTTTGTTTTGGCAGGTTTAGAAGTTTTACCCACCAAAATAAACCTGTCCCTTTTTGGTCGGTTTTGATGAGGGGTGTCGCATGCGGCATGTGCATATTCATGTGACGGGCATTGTGCAGGGCGTTGGCATGCGACCGTTTGTGTATCGCGAGGCCATGGCACATGGCATTTGTGGATGGGTGCTCAATGCGGGCGACGGCGTGCATATCGAGGCGCACGCTCCGGCCGATGCGCTCGATGCTTTTGTTGCCGCGCTTTCTGAGCATGCACCTGCAGCAGCCCGCATAGAGTATGTCGAGGTTGTGGACCTGGCAGCCAACGGTTGGGATGCCGCCGATGAACAGGGCTTTCGCATCGTAGCATCGCAGGACCAGACCGCGCACACGACGCTCGTCTCGCCCGATATCGCCACCTGTGACGATTGCCTGCGCGAATTGTTCGATCCCGCCGACCGACGCTATCACTACCCCTTTATCAACTGCACTAACTGCGGCCCACGCTTTACCATCATCCGATCGCTGCCTTATGACCGAGCGGCCACATCGATGGACCGTTTCCCCATGTGTCCCAAGTGCGCCGCGGAGTATGCCGACCCACTCGACCGGCGTTTTCACGCGCAACCCGATGCCTGCTTTGATTGCGGGCCGCATATTACGTGGCGCGAGGCTGTAAACGGCGATGCGTGCGGGAATTCGTCCGCGACACCGACCGTCGGCACCACACGCGAGGCCAGCGACGCTATCATCGAGCGCTGCGTTGAGCTGCTGGCCAGCGGTGGCATCGTCGCCATCAAGGGCCTGGGCGGATTCCATCTAGCCTGTGACGCTGCCAACGAGCAAGCGGTGGCCGAGTTGCGCCGTCGCAAACGCCGCAGCAACAAACCACTTGCCGTCATGGTGCGCAGTCTTGCCGATGCCGAGCGCCTGTGTCATATCGACGATGCTGAACGCGATCTGCTCGCCGGCAGCATCCGCCCCATTGTGCTGCTGCGCCGGCGCACTGTTGACGAGGGCAACGGCAGTTCCCCCGACGCCCTCGCTCTCGCGCCATCTGTCGCGCACGACCTTCCTGAGCTCGGCGTCATGCTCCCCTATACGCCGCTTCAACATCTGTTGCTTGCCGCGGCAGAAGCCTGCGGTATGCACGCGCTCGTCATGACCAGCGGAAACCTGAGCGAAGAACCCATCGAGACCGACGACGACCTTGCCTGGGAACACCTCGTTGCCGCCGGCATCGCCGACGCGCTGCTCGGTAACGACCGCGCGATCCTCTCGCGCTACGACGACTCTGTAGTGCGCGTGGTCGACGGCGCCATTATGCCCGTTCGCCGCGCTCGCGGATATGCACCCCAGCCACTGCCGTTGCCGGCGCTCGACGGCGCTCCGTCCTGCGTGCTCGCCTGCGGGCCACAACAAAAGGCCACGATTGCGCTCACGCGTGAAGGGACGAACGGCGAGGCGACCTGTTTTGTGTCGCAGCATATCGGCGATGTTGAAAACGGCGGGACCTTCGATGCCTGGAACGCCGCGCGCACGCGCTTGGAAGATCTCTTTGACTTGGCGCCCGCCGCCTTGGCCTGCGATGTGCACCCCAGCTATCTATCGGGCCAGTGGGCGCGCGAGCAGGCGCGAAAATGCAATCTGCCGCTCGTCGAGGTGCAGCACCATCATGCGCATATCGCGAGCGTAATGGCCGAGGCCATCGCCGCGGGCCAGCTTACAACCGACGCGCGTGTCCTTGGCATCGCCTTTGACGGCACCGGCGCCGGCACCGATGGGACCATTTGGGGCGGCGAGTTTCTTGTTGCCAGCCTTGGCGGCTTTGAGCACGCCGCGCATTTGCGCACTTGGGCGCTCCCCGGTGGGGCGGCCTCCGTGCGCGACGCCCGCCGCAACGCCTTTGCCCTGCTCAGTGAGCTCGGCCTGCTCGAGCACCCAGGTGCCGCTCGGCTTTTGGACAGCCTCGACGAGCAAACGCGCAGCGTGACAGCTACCATGATCGAGCGCGGCATCAACAGCCCGCGTACCAGCAGCATGGGGCGTCTCTTTGATGCCGCGGCGGCGATTCTGGGCATCTGCAACAAGGCAACCTACGAGGGCGAACCCGCCATCGAGCTTGAGGCCGCCGCCTGGCGCGCGCTCGACAACGAAATCGCCCATTTTCCCGACGACAACGCCGGCTATTTCGCATCTTGCCCATCGTGGCTGGACGGCCCCTATGTTCTAGACCAGAAAGCACTCTTTGAGGCACTTTTGGGAGGAATTGAAGCCGGAGCGCCCGCCGACAGGCTCGCACTCGACTTCCATGTCGCCGTCGCGCGCTCCTCGGCGCGCATCGCCAGCGATATCTGCGTGCACGAGGGCATCGACACCGTCGCGCTCTCGGGCGGCGTGTTCATGAACCGACTTCTGCTCCAGCTCCTCACCCGCGAGCTCAAAAGCATGGGTCTCACTGTCTTGGTTCCTCACTCCGTACCCGTCAACGACGGCTGCATCGCCTACGGTCAGGCGGCAGTCGCACGCACCCGCCTCGCACAGGTCGCACCGCAATAGGCTGTTCGGCCAGCCCACAAGCCGCCGTCTCACAGGTGTAGCGCGTTTGCCCGCAGCGCCCGCGAGCGCTACCATCAACTGATGGATTATTGAGCGCCCGTCCAGCGCAAAGCGTATAAAAGGGGAACAATATGTGCCTTGCCGTTCCCGGTAAAGTAGTCAAACGCGACGACGACCTCAAGGCCACCGTCGACATGATGGGCATCGAGCGCCCCGTGTCGCTGCGACTCGTGCCGACGGCGCAGGTTGGCGACTACATTCTCGTACACGCCGGCTTTGGCATCCAGATTGTCGACGAGCAGGAAGCGCAAGAAACGCTCGAGCTCGTTAATGCCATGTCCGAGCTGGTCGAAGAAGACCAGCTTGCCACCAACCCGGCCGAGGCATACTAGTGGCGGCCGAGCAGCCGGCGCGCTCCGGTATCGACTTCTCGGCATTCCGCGATCCCAAGCTGGCTCGCGAGCTCATCGAGCGCATTCATGAGCTTGTCGGCGACCGCGCCATCAACCTTATGGAAGTCTGCGGCACGCATACTGTGAGCATCGGGCGCTATGGCTTTCGCTCCATTATGCCGGCAGGGCTCAAGCTGCTGAGCGGCCCGGGCTGCCCCGTCTGCGTCACCGCCAACCGCGACATCGACCACGCAATCGCGCTCGCCAACATAGACGGCGCCATCATCACCACCTTTGGCGACATGATGCGCGTGCCCGGATCATCCACCTCGCTCGCTGCGCAAAAAGCGGCGGGGCGCGATATTCGCATCGTCTACTCCCCGCTCGATGCACTCGATATAGCCGAGCAAAACCCTGATCGCCCGGTCATTTTTATGGGCGTGGGCTTTGAGACCACAACGCCCACCATCGCCGCCGCCATTTTGGAGGCCGATGCACGCGGACTCCAAAACTTCTCGGTCTATTGCGCCCACAAGACCACGCCGCCGGCGCTATGCGCGATTGCCAACGATCCCGAGACCACCATCGACGGCTTTATCCTGCCGGGCCACGTCGCCACCATCACGGGCTTGGCGCCCTTTAGCTTTTTGGTCGACGAGTTTAAGACTCCAGGCGTGGTAACGGGATTTGAGCCGGTCGACATCTTGCAGGGTATCTGCATGCTGGTCCAGATGGTTGTTGAGGGGCAACCCGCGATCGACAACGCCTACCGTCGCGGCGTCAATGCCGACGGCAATCCTGTGGCGCGCCAGCTGGTCGAGCAGGTATTTGAGCCGTGCGATACCACGTGGCGCGGGCTGGGGCTGATTGCCAACTCGGGCCTTTCCATCCGCCCCGAGTTCTCGCGCTTTGATGCCCGCGCTCGCTTTGACGTGCCCGTTGAGGCGACGGCCGAGCCGCGCGGGTGCCGCTGCGGCGACGTGCTGCGCGGGGCCATTGCGCCGAGCAGCTGCCCGCTCTTTGGCCGCACCTGCACGCCCGAGCACCCCGTCGGCCCATGCATGGTGAGCTCCGAGGGCAGCTGCGCGGCGTACTACCGCTACCGCGACTAGCCCGGGCACACCCGCACACCGGCACCACCCACGATTGGAGTTTTCGATATGTCCCATAGCGTTACCGATAGCACCGTCCTGCTGGGCCACGGCTCCGGCGGCCAGATGATGAAACGCATCATCGATGAGGTCTTTTTGGATGCCTTTGGGTCGCCCGAGCTGCTCGAAGGCAACGATGCCGGCGTCGCCGCGCTGCCCGCGAGCGGGCGCATCGCCATGTCGACCGACAGCTTTGTAGTCTCGCCGCAGTTCTTCCCCGGTGGCAACATCGGCCGCCTCGCCGTGTGCGGAACCGTCAACGACGTCGCGACCTCGGGCGCCAACGTGCGCTACCTGTCGTGCGGCTTTATCCTCGAAGAGGGCTATCCCATGGATAGGCTCCGCCAGATTGTGCAGACGATGGCCGAGACGGCGCACGAGGCGGGCGTGTCCATAATCACGGGCGACACCAAGGTGGTCGAGCGGTGCGGGGCCGACGGCGTCTATATCAATACCGCCGGCGTGGGCGAGGTGCCTGCGGGCGTGGCGCTCAGCGGCGCAAACTGCCAGCCCGGCGATGTCATCCTGGTCTCGGGTACACTGGGCGACCACGGCATCGCTATCATGAGCCAACGCGAGGGTCTGGCGTTTTCGAGCACCATCGAAAGCGACGCCGCGCCGCTCAACCACCTGATTGCCGATGTGCTTTCCGCAGCACCCGACACACGCTGCTTCCGCGACCCCACGCGCGGTGGCCTGGCCTCGACGCTCAACGAGTTTGCGCAGGCCAGCGGCGTTGCCATGGAGATCGACGAGGACGATGTGCCCGTGCGCCCCGACGTGCAGGCAGCCTGCGAGATGCTCGGCTACGATGTGCTGCAGGTGGCAAACGAGGGCAAGATGGTTGCCGTGGTGCCGGCTGAGCAGGCCGATGCCGCGCTGAGCGCCATGCGCGCCGCCCGCTACGGCGAGAATGCCGCCGTCATCGGTCGCGTGCTGCCGCTTGCCGAGGGCGCCCGTCCCGCCGTGCGCGTGCGCACCGGCTGGGGATCGACTCGCATCCTCCACATGCTCGTAGGAGAGCAGCTGCCGAGGATTTGCTAACGACAAAGGCTCAGGGCTATTAAAGATATTCAGATTCCAAACATGCCCGGCACGCATGCCCAGTATCATGGGGTGCGTTTTACAACTCAAGCGGCAGGAGCACCCATGGCAGCAGCTTTTTCCCATGTGATCTTTGACCTGGACGGCACCATTCTCAACACGCTCGAGGACCTGGCGGCCGCCGGCAACCATACCTGCGAGGCGCACGGCTGGCCCACGTTTGCCGTTGACGAGTACCGCTACAAGGTGGGAAACGGCATGCTCAAGCTGGTTGAGCGCTTTATGCCCGCCGAGTACGCAGGCGACGGCCGCATGTTTGAGCAGACGCTTGCCGAGTTTAGGGCTTACTACGGCGAGCACAAGGAAGACCACACCGCTCCCTATGCCGGCACGATCGAGATGCTCGACCGCTTGCGCGCCGCGGGCGTTCAGCTTGCCGTGCTCACTAACAAGGACCACGTCTCGGCGGCTCCGCTTATCGAAAAGTATTTTGGTTCCGAGCGCTTTGCGCTGGTGCAGGGCCGTGTCGATGCGCTTCCGCCCAAGCCCGAAGCACCCGTCACGCTGCATGTGATGGAAGAGCTAGGCGCCGACCCGGCGACCACGCTCTACGTAGGCGATTCCAATGTCGATATCCTGACCGGCCACAACGCCGGCCTTAAGAGTGCGGGCGTCAGCTGGGGTTTCCGCGGCCGCGCAGAGCTGGAAGCCACCGGCGCCGACTACGTGGTGGACACCCAGGCAGAGCTCGCGGCGCTGGTGCTGGGCGAGTAACGCTGGTGCTGCTCAACCCAGCCGTCGCAATACCGTTGCGCGGAAAGTAGTCGTTGGGGACGTTCTTAAACGACTAGTCAAACAAGAACGTCACCAACGACTAGTCATTTAAGAACATCCCCAATGACTGCCATGACAAAGCCGATGTTTTGGCAACGACAGCGAGCGGTCACCAGAGCGAACAAATTGGCATGAAAAGAGGGCGGCATTGACCTTCTGGTCATGCCGTCCTCTTTGAATGACAAGTTGTCGCTCTGGTGACCGCGCAGCGTCGAGCAGTTGCGGCGTTTGGTAAAACGCCGCAACGAACTAGCTCAGCATTGCATCCATCATCTCGGAGTTGACGGAGTCGTCGGCAGACCACTCACCGTCGTCGTTGCAGGTGTACTTGAAGATAACCGTGGTCTTCCTGGGCTCGGTGGCCTTGGTCACATCGACCATAACCTGACCGGCCATCTTGTACAGCTCGTCATCGGAAGGAACCGTGTCAAGCGCGGCAACCTTCTCCTGATACTGGGTGGAGAAGTCCTCGACGATCTTGTTCATGGACTTGCAGGTGATGGAGACCTCGGCGGTCGCGACACCCTTGTCTTCGTCGACCGTCACGTCGCCGATCTTGTAGTCAAAGCCCTCGAGATAGGTCTTGGCATACTCCTTGGGATCGATACCCAGCTGCTCGAACTCGTCGCCCGAAGCCTCCTCCAGACCAGAGAGGAAGTCGTCGCCACCGTTCTTGACCTCGTCAAACTGCGTCGTAAGATCCTCGGTGATGAGCTCCTCAACCGAAGGACCTCCACAGCCGGAAAGCACGACCACGCATGCAACCAAGACGGCCATGAGGGGCGCAAGCAGCAGCTTCTTTTTCATGTTGTTCCTCCCAATGAGCGGCACCGCGCTTCCCGGACGCGGCACACGTTGTAATAAGTAAGCCCATACTATCCACTTATGAACACCCTCGGCAACGCGAAGGCGTGGTCGGTTCGTTTTAGCGTCCGAACGGTTTGCAAGCCCGCCCAACGTGCAATAAAACGCTTCCCCACGGTGCAATAAAAAAGGTGGCCGGAAAACCCGACCACCCTTGCACATCCTTTGGACGCCGCAGTTTACTTGCGGACGACCTTGACGATGGCGTCACCGGCGGCGACGGCGGACTCTGCCTCAACGGTGAGCTCGACATCGGCAAACTCGGCGGTGTTGGACACGGCCACGACGACGCAGTCCTTGTAACCGGCAGCGGCGATCTTGGCGCGGTCGATCTTGAGTATGGGCTGGCCAGCCTTCACAACGTCGTCGGCCTTGACGAAGCCCTCGAAGCCATCGCCGTTCATGTTGACGGTATCGACGCCAACGTGCACCAGAACCTCGATGCCGCTATCGGACTGCAGACCCACGGCGTGACCCATGGTGACGGTCACCTTACCGTCGCAGGGAGCGTAGACCAGATCGTCCTCGGGCCACACGGCACAGCCCTTGCCCAGAACCTCGCCACCAAAGACGGGATCGGGCACGTCGGCCATCTTGATGACCTTGCCCTTGACGGGCGAGCACAGCACGTCGGCGCCAGCAGAAGCAGAGATGGAGGCCGGAGCAGCGGCAGCCGCGGGCTCAGCCTTCTTCTTGAACATGTCAAACAGACCCATATGTTTTCTCCTCTTGATTAAGCGCAACGTTGTGCGCATGCCTACGGTAATTATAGTGCCAAATGGTTCAAATGCTAAGGTGGGGACTCGAATCGCGAGCCCTTCCCGGTAGTGTTCGTGGGGCGAGCATCTCCTTTGCATCGCGGGTCGATAAGCCGAGTATCGCCTGCACACGGGACGGGCAGAAGCGGGCGCACCAAACCCGATACTTCTTTTCGCTCTCGAGTCCTGCCGCCGCCCCGTCCCTGACACTTCCTGATACCGACCGAAACGTGCCAAAATAAACCCGTCCCTTTTTGGTAGGTTTGGCGAGTGTGGATTTTCGGACGCTTAACTAACGAGCGTGGATAATCTCCCACTTTGACTTTGAGGCCGTCACCGAGCCAAAAACGGGAGATTATCCACGTTCATTTTGGATGACCCCCTTGTACCAAGCCGAGCTCCATGGTCAAGTAATAACGACTTCTCATCATTAGATTGTTTACATGAATTCTAATAACTATTTAATCCTTAAACTCGTTATTAGAATTGATATGATTAGCCTAATAACGAGTTTCCGGCACTAAAGATATGGAGGGCGCGATGCAAATCGAGGAGAACGGCCAGGGAACGCTCCGCAATAATCTATCGGGGAAATTGGCTTACTATTCGTTTTTTCCAACGCCCTTGCAATCATTGAGGCAGCTAAACCTCACCGAGGAAACCTATCGCACGCTTTCCGCATGCTCACGAAAGCTTGGAGAGCTTGAAGGCATGCTCTACTTTGTTCCCAACGCCGACATGTATCTGACAATGTACGTGCGCAAAGAAGCACTCCTTTCTTCGCAAATTGAGGGAACCCAGTGCACGTTTGACGACCTACTTAGTCCATCGCAAACACAACTCCATCATAAAGATGTCGCAGACGTCGTGAATTACGTCCGTGCTGTCGACCGCGGCGTAGAACTGCTCAAAAAGATGCCCTTGTGCACGAGACTTCTTAGGCAAGTTCATGCGGTCCTGCTGGACGGAGTGCGCGGAACGGAGAAGAATCTAGGCGAACTGCGCTCCTCACAAAACTGGATTGGCCCCTCAGGCTGCACCATTGCAACCGCATCGTTTGTCCCTCCAAACATTGAAGATTTGAGTAACACGCTCCAGGACCTCGAACGCTTTATCAATGAGCCTCAAGTCGAAATGGATCCGATTGTGCGGGCGGCGCTCGTCCATTACCAATTTGAAATTGCCCATCCATTCCTAGACGGAAACGGTCGCCTGGGCAGGCTTCTCATTACACTTATGCTCATCAATGATGGCGTTCTTCATTCTTGCTTGTTCTATCCATCGTTCCAGTTCAAGAAAAATCGAAGCGAGTACTACCGGCAACTCACATCCGTAAGGGAGAGAGGCACTTACGAGGAATGGATAGAGTTTTTCTGCAACAGTCTTCTCGAGAGTGCGGAGGACTCGGTAGGGTCTTTAAAAAACCTTGTTGACCTCCATAACCGTTCCACAGCAACCATTACCGAAAATCTCGGAAGGACTGCTGCAAACGGGCAAAGGCTGTTGGGCATTCTTGAAGAGCACCCCATCGTCGACACCGCATTCATCGCTGTCCAACTCGATATCGGCAGGAGTACCGCGAGCTCGCTCGTCAAATCATTTGAAGAATTGGGTATCCTCCGTCCGCTCGACGAGTCAAGACAGAGATACCGGCAGTACGGGTATGAAGAGTATCTTTCGATTCTCAGGGAAGACGCCGAGCCGATTAGATAGGCATCGCAACCCAGGCAAATTAAAGCGAGCGTGGATAATCTCCCACTTTGAGCCTGCACACAGGCCAAAAACGGGAGATTATCCACGCTCATTCCTGAGTAGTCATTTATGAACGTCCCCAATGACTAGTCCGGCAACGCCGATGTTTCGGCAACGACAGCGAGCGAGCCGCATTCGGAGCAAGACGACGCCGCAGGTAGAGAACGGACAGCGAGCGGGTCGCATTTGAGACAAGGTGACGTGAAACGAAAGGGCGCTGACCTTCTGGTCGCGCCCTTGAAGTTGAACGTCAGATTGTCCAAATGCGGCCCGCGCAGCGTCGAGCAGTTACGGCGTTTGGTAAAACGCCGTAACTAACGTGCTCCGTACTGCTCGTAGTAGGCGTCGATGGCGGTCTTGAGCTCGTCGTCGATGACAACCTTGCCGTCGATCTCGTGGTTGTAGAGGGTCTCGACGACCTCAGCCATGGAGACGATGCTCGCGACGGGGAAACCGTACTTGGCCTCGATCTCCTTCTGCGCGGTGGTCACACCGCCCTTGCCGACCTCCATGCGGTTGAGGGACACGATCAGGCCCTTGATCTCGACATCGGCAGCAGCCTTGACCTTGGGATAGGTCTCGTCGATGGACTTGCCGCTGGTGGTAACGTCCTCGACCATGACCACACGGTCGCCGTCCTTGGGCTCATAACCCAGCAGGTTGCCCTTATCGGCACCGTGGTCCTTGGCCTCCTTGCGGTCGCAGCAGTACTTGACCTCCTTGCCGTACAGCTCGTGGTAGGCAATTGCGGTCACGACGGCCAGCGGAATACCCTTGTAGGCCGGTCCAAACAGCACATCAAAGTCGTCGCCAAAGTTATCGTGGATGGCCTGGGCGTAATACTCGCCCAGCTTCTTGAGCTGATAGCCCGTCACGTAAGCGCCGGCGTTCATAAAGAACGGGGACTGACGGCCGCTCTTGAGCGTAAAGCTGCCGAACTTAAGGACGTCGGACTCGACCATAAACTTGATGAACTCTTGCTTGTAAGCCTCCATGCGGGCTCCTCTCGTAATCGCGTACGTGCCTTCCAGTTTAGCGCAGGCGAAGCGTCGATGCGGGCGCGCTTTGGGGCCACGGCATTCTGTAAAGGCTTTGTCAGGGGGAATGGTTTTCCGAACAATGGGGTTGACATGTCAAACCCCCTCATCAAGAATACGGGCGGATTAAAAAGGGGTACGAGATACCCAAAGCGCGCTGCGCTCAGCCTTTAGGAGGTGTGCCATGGAAGGCAGTCCTAGTCGAAAAACCTGCATGTCGCCCTCGGCACGCCGCGAGGACTCCGCACACGCATAAACGCCACCGGCAGATCGCCAAAACCACCGCAAAGGCGCGCTGCACCCTTTGTGGGCTCAAGAGCTTGACGTGAGCGACATCTAGGTTTTTTGAAGCAAATACGACACGTACGCTAACTCCCCTCAACAAGGAGGACCCTATGCTGATGCTCAAAACCGTCACGGTACTCGAAGCCATCTCCAAGCGCCGCCGCACGGCGCGCCCTGCCGCTCATACCGGCCTGTCCAAGAACACCATATTCGCCGCCACCCATAGTGCCGAGGACGCCCTCGTACTGCTTGACGCCACGGCAAACGGCCTCACCGTCGAGCAGGCAACTGAGCGCCTGAACGCCGTCGGCCCCAACGCCATCGAGGCAACGACCAAAACGCTCGCCCGCCGCATCGCCGACGCGTTCATCGATCCCTTCGCCGGCATCCTCGCCGCGCTCGCACTGGTCTCGCTCTACATCGACGTGCTCGCCGTGCCCGAACCGCAGCGCGACCCCTCCACGGTCATCGTCATCGGCACCATGCTGCTGGTATCGGGCGGCATGAAGTTTATCCAGGAAGCCCGCAGCGGCAATGCGGCCGAGGCCCTCAAGGACCTGGTCTCCAACACTTGCACCGCCCTGCGCGACGGCGAGCGCATCGAGATCCCCTTCGACGAGCTCGTCCCCGGCGATGTAATCCGTCTCTCTGCCGGCGATATGGTGCCGGCAGATGCCCGCATCATCACCGCGCGCGACCTGTTTGTGATCGAGTCCGCACTCACCGGCGAGAGCGAGGCCGTCGAGAAGACCACCGCCGTCACCGTCGTCGAGGGCGCCGACGGCTCCGCACTGCCACTCTCTGCCTGCAAGAACATCGTCTTTACCGGCACCTCCGTGCAAAACGGCGCCGCCATGGCGCTTGTCGTTGCCACCGACTCGGACACCTACCTGGGCGGCATCGCCAAGATGCTCAACGGGCGCGGCGAAAAAAGCGCGTTTGACCGCGGCGTCTCGAGCGTCTCCATGCTGCTGGTGCGCCTGATGCTCGTTATGGCGCCGGCCGTCTTTGCCATCAACGCCGCCACCAAGGGCAACGTCATCGACGCGCTGCTGTTCGCCACGAGCGTGGCCGTGGGCATCACGCCGCAGATGCTTCCCGTCATCGTGACCACGAGCCTGTCGCAGGGCGCCAAGGACCTCGCCCGTCGCCAGGTTATCGTCAAGGAGCTGCCGGCGATTCAAAACCTCGGAGCGATGGACGTCCTGTGCTGCGACAAGACCGGCACCCTCACCGAAGACCGCATCGTGCTCGAGCGCTACCTCAACACCGATGGCAACGAGGACGCGCGCGTGCTGCGCCATGCGTTTTTGAACAGCTTCTTCCAGACCGGCCTCAAAAATCTTATCGACCTGGCCGTAATCGACCGTGCCGATGTGACGCCCTCGACCGTCGCACCCGATTCCATGCTGGGCCAGAGCCTGCGCGACCGCTACACCAAGGTCGACGAGGTTCCCTTCGATTTCTCGCGCCGTCGCCTGAGCGTAGTTGTCGCCGACGCCCAAGGCAAAACCCAGATGGTTACCAAGGGCGCTGCCGAGGAAATGCTCGAGATCTGCTCCTTTGTCGAGATCGATGGCATCGCTCAGCCGCTCACCGACGAGAAGCTCGCCCAGATTCGCAAGCAGATCGCCGGACTTAACGCCGAGGGCCTACGCGTAATTGCCGTGGCGCAGAAGACCAATCCGCGCTGCGTGGGCGAGTTTGGCATCGTCGACGAGTGCGACATGGTGCTGATGGGCTTTTTGGCCTTCCTCGATCCACCCAAAGCAAGTGCCGCGGGCGCCGTCGCCACCCTCGAGGCCAAGGGCGTGGCGGTCAAGGTCCTAACCGGCGACAACGACCGCGTCGCCGCCACCGTCTGCGAGCAGATTGGTATCGATGCGAGCAACGTCTTGCTCGGCTCCGAGATCGATGCGCTCGATGACGCCGAACTTGCCGAGCGCGCCGAGAAAACCCACCTCTTCGCCAAGCTCTCGCCACTGCAGAAGGCACGCCTGGTGCGCGTCATGCGCGAGATGCTCGACCACACCGTGGGCTTTATGGGCGACGGCATCAACGACGCCGCCGCCATGCGTGCGAGCGATTGCGGCATCTCGGTCGATTCGGCCGTCGACATTGCCAAGGAATCCGCCGATATCATCTTGCTTCAGAAGGACCTGGGCGTGCTCGAACGCGGCATCATCGAAGGCCGCCGCACCTACGGCAACCTGCTCAAGTACCTCAAGACCACAGTGAGCTCCAACTTTGGCAACGTGCTGTCCGTGACCGTCGCAAGCCTGTTCTTGCCGTTTTTGCCCATGAGTGCCCTGCAGCTGGTGCTGCTGTCGCTGGTCTACGAGATCGTGTGCATCGCGCTGCCGTGGGACACCGTCGATGACGCCTGGACTGCCCGTCCGCGCTCCTGGGACGCCGCGTCCATCAAGGGCTTTATGCTCGAGCTGGGCCCCGTGAGCTCGCTGTTTGACATCGTGACCTTCGCCGCGCTCTTCTTTGTGGTGTGCCCCGCCACCGTGGGCGCAAGCTGGTCCGAGCTCTCCGGGACGGGCAACGTCGCGGGTATGGCGACCTTCGCTGCACTCTTCCAGAGCGGCTGGTTTGTCGAGTCCATGTGGTCGCAGACACTCGTGGTCCACATGCTGCGCTCCCCGCATCTGCCGAGCCCACGTGACCACGCCGCGCCGGCACTGTGCGCTCTCACCGTGCTAGGCCTGGGGCTTGTCACCTGGCTGCCGGCAAGCCCCATCGCCGATGCGCTCGGCCTCATGACGCTGCCCACGAGCTTTTTTGGGCTGCTCATTGGCATCGTTACCGCCTATATCGCGCTCACCCAGCTGGCAAAGCGCCGCTACATTGCCCGCCACGGCGAGCTGCTGTAGCGAGCAGACGGAAAACACCCTGCCAGCTGCCGTTGCCACTACCACAGCTGCCAACGCCTCTGCCGCTGCCGCAGTCTGTCCCCTCAGCAGTTGCGGTGGAATAGTTCCTGTTTAAAGCCCCATGACTTTGATTTAGGGACTATTCCACCGCAACTTATTGGAGGATTAGCTAGTCCTTGGGCGTCCAGGACCAGAAGAAGTTGATAAGGGCCACACGTGAGGTGGTGCCGCTCTTTTTGTTGATCGAGGAAATGTGACGGTAGAGCGTTGAGCGCGAAAGGAAGAGCGTTGCGGCGATGTCCTGAACGCTCTGGTCCGAAACGACCAAGACCTCAAGAATATCGCGCTCGCGCTCTGTAAGCCCAAAGGCGGCAACGAAGGCATCGAGGCACTCATCGGGCGTGAACTCCGCTGCCTCCACGGGCGCGGAATCGGAACATGCGGGTGCAAAATCCCCACCAAAATCGTCGGTAGCAAGTGCCAGTCCATCCCACATCACGACATCATCGGCTCGTCGCCCCAACTGCCCCAGCAGCGTACGTCCCCAATGAGTGGCCGAAGAGTGTCCCCAGCGACTAGCCAAAAATGGGCCATGTGTCCCAGTTGTGGAGACTCCTTGAGCCGTCTGGGTATCGTGAAAGATTGCGCACTCCCCCATCATCAAAAGTGACACACGCTACCTGTTGATGGGAGGCAGCCATGGGCTTCTTTGACAAGATGTTCGAAAAGAAAGAGTGCGCGATTTGCGGTACCGAGCTGGGACTTTTGGGAAAGACCAAGATCAGCGAAGGCTACCTGTGCAAAGAGTGTGCCGGCAAGCTCTCCCCCTACTTCCACGGCTATCGCTCCAGCACCGCGGACGATATCCGCGAGCAACTCGCCTACCGCGAGGCCAATGCCGAGCGCCTGGCGTCGTTCAACCCCACGCGCACACTCTCGGCCGGGCGCACCAACATCATGCTCGACGAAGACGCGGGCCTGCTGATCATCACTTCGCAGAGCCGCTGGCGCGACGCAAATCCCGACATCATCGAGTTCTCGCAGGTACTCGGCTGCGATATGGATATCGACGAGCACCGCACCGAAATCTATCGCGAGACAAAAGACGGCGAGCGCGAGAGCTACAATCCGCCGCGCTACGACCTGGATTACGACTTTAACCTGACCATCCACGTCAACACGCCGTACTTTACCGAGATCAACCTGCGCGTGAACGACTCCACCATCGATCAGCGCGGTTCCATCGAATACCGCGAGGCCAAGCGCCAGGCAACCGAGGTCCGCGACGCGCTGGTGCAGCTGCGTCAGGAAACGCGCGACAGCGTCGTGGCCGCTAAGGCCCCCAAGACCGCGGTCACCTGCCCCTTCTGCGGTGCAACCACCATTCCCGATGCCAGCGGGCGCTGCGAATACTGCGGCGGCGCCATCGGCGCATAGCCTCCGGCAGCGAAAGGACCGATCATGGCCTTCGAGAGCGTCAACTATCAGTGCCCCGCGTGTGGCGGCCCCCTTCACTTTGCCAGTGCCGAGCAAAAGCTCGTCTGCGACTACTGCGATTCGCGTTTTGAAGTCGAAGAAGTCGGGGCCCTTTATCGCGAGCGCCAGGACAAGGCAGATGCCAAAGCCGATGCCGCAGCCGCGGCCCCCAAGCCTGCTGTCGACGATGCCGTGCAGAAGTTGGCCCAGAACGCCGGTTACATCTGCTCGTCGTGCGGCGCCGAGCTCGTGTCCGACGGCACCGTCGCCGTCACCACCTGCCCGTACTGCGGCAACTCCGCCGTGGCACCCGGCCAGCTCTCGGGCGACTTCTCACCCGACCTGGTGATTCCGTTTAAGCTCGGGCGCGACGATGTCATGGCCGCGCTCAAAGACCACTACAAGGGCAAAATCCTGCTACCCAAGAGCTTTGTCACCGGCAACCACATCGACGAGGTCCAAGGCGTTTACGTGCCGTTTTGGCTCTACGGTGCCCGCGTGGACGGCGAAGTGTGCTTCGACGCAACCAACGAGATCGTAACCGAGGAATCCGATCGCACCGTCACGACCACCGACCACTACGACGCCTACCGTAAGGGCAATATCTCGTTTGAGCGCGTGCCCGTCGACGGATCGTCCAAGATGCCCGACGGCCATATGGACGCCATCGAGCCGTTTGACTACGACGCGCTGCGCCCGTTCTCGGTCGCTTATATGCCCGGCTACATCGCCAACCGCTACGACGTGGATTGCGAAACCTGCAAGGCGCGCGCCGAGCGTCGTATGGAAGAAAGTACGATTTCGGCCCTGCGCGAGACCGTCGTCGACGAGTATGACGACGCCACGGTTGAAAGCAAGCAGCTCGACTACACCTGGGAAGAAAACGATTATGCCCTGTTCCCCGTGTGGATGCTCTCTACCTCGTGGAACGGCAAGAGTTACCTGTTTGCCATGAACGGCCAAACCGGCCGCATGGTCGGCGAGCTTCCCTGCTCCAAGCCCAAGCTCGCCATCGCCTCGGTGCTGTTCTTTGTGATCGGGTTTGTCCTCTCCCAGATTCTCTTTATGGGGGAATACGCCTTCGATCCGGATTACCTCACCTTTGATATCGAGGGCATCCTCATCAACATCATCGCGCCGCTGATCATCGTGGTCATCGCAGACGTGCTGCTGGTCGGCCAGCTCAAGACGGCCAACGAGGCCACCCACGCCGATTGCTACTGTGGCGAGCTCGACCTGACCGAGAAGCACGACACCTTCAGCCACACCGAGACCACCGTCGTCATGAAGGACGACAAGGACGACTAACCATCCTGACCAACACCACCCGGCCTTTGACGAGAAAGGAAGATCACCATGGGACTCTTGAAAGCTGGATTGGGAGCCGCCGGCGGCGTCATGGCCGACCAGTGGAAAGAATTTATCTATTGCGAATCGATGCCCGCTGACGTCTTGGCCTGCAAGGGCAGCAAGCGCACCGGCGGCCGCAGCTCCAATACGCGCGGCGAGGACAACGTTATCTCCAACGGCTCCGTCATCGCCGTCAACGACGGCCAGGGCATGCTCGTGGTGCAAAACGGCAAGATCATCGAGGTCGCACTGGAGCCTGGCGAGTTTGTCTTTGACACCGGCAGCGAGCCGAGCGTCTTCAGCGGCAACCTGGGCGACTCCATCAAGGAAACCTTTGCCAATATCGGCAGCCGCTTTACCTTTGGCGGCGACGCGGGCAAAGACCAGCGCGTCTACTTCATCAACACCAAGGAGATCATCGGCAACAAGTACGGCACCGCCTCGCCTGTGCCCTTCCGCGTGGTCGATAACAACATTGGCCTGGATGTCGACATTTCCGTGCGCTGCAACGGCGAGTATTCGTACCGTATCACCAACCCGCTGCTGTTCTACACCAACGTGTGCGGCAACGTGACCGATAGCTACACGCGCGATAAGATCGACAGCCAGCTTAAGTCCGAGCTGCTCACCGCTCTGCAGCCCGCCTTTGCCAAGATCTCGGAGATGGGCATCCGCTACAGTGCCATCCCCGGCCACACCACCGAGCTCGCGCGCGCACTCAACGAAGTCCTCTCGGCCGACTGGCGCGACCTGCGCGGTGTCGAGATCGTGAGCTTTGGCGTCAACTCCATCGCCGCCTCGCAAGAAGACGAGCAGATGATCAAGGACCTGCAGAAAGCCGCGGTCATGCGCGATCCCACCATGGCGGCCGCCAACATCGCCAGCGCCCAGAGCGACGCGATGCGCGCCGCGGCGGCCAACCCCAACGGCGCGATGGCCGGCTTTATGGGCATGGGCATGGCGGGCGGCATGGGCGGCATGAACGCCAGCCAGCTGTTCGCCGCCGGCCAGGCACAGCAGCAGGCCGCCCCGCAGCCAGCTCCGGCACCCGCCCCCGCACCGGCTCCTGCCGCTGCCCCCGCGGCCGGTGCATGGACCTGCAGCTGCGGTGCCACCAACACCGGCAAGTTCTGCTCCGAGTGCGGTAGTCCCGCACCCGCCCCGGCACCGGCCAAGTGGTTCTGCCCCAACTGCGGCAGCGAAAACGGCGGCAAGTTCTGCAGCAACTGCGGAACGCCCCGGCCCTAGCCCCTCTATCTGGTAATTGGCGGGGGATCCGCCACCCCCGCATTTGCTTCTATGAGTTTCGTTCGATGAAGGAGGACACCATGAAGACAACGTTCAAAAAGTCCGTACTCGCATTCCTGACATGCGTCCTGGCGCTCGCCTTTGCCCTGACGGGCTGCAGCGGCGGCGGCAAGGACCCCAAGGCCAACTTCGTCGGCAGCTGGCAGTACTCGGGCGGAACCTTGGACGGCGAAGAGCTCACCGATGAGTACATGGATATGCTCAAGGAGTGGGGCCTCAACTGTATCCTGATCCTCGACGAAGACGGCACGGGCGTCCTCGACATGTTCCTTGAGGTCGCCGACCTGAAATGGGAGGCCAAGGACGCCACCACCGTAACGATTACCGCCGAAGATGAGTCGCACGACCTGAAGCTCAAGGACGACAAGCTCGTCCTCGAGGTGGACGGCGACAAGCTTATCTTTACGAAGTCCGACAAGGATCTGTCCGGTACGGTGAAGAAGGATCGCGAGAACGCCGAGAAGGAAGAAGAGATCGATGAGGCCGTCGAAGACGACGACGTCCAGAGCATCGAAATCTCCCCCGCCGTCACCGTCGCCGATGACGACCTGTGCACCATCACCATCACCGAGAAGTTCAAGGACGACTGGGGCGACATCGGCTTTGTCGTCAACATCACCAACAAGAGCGACAAGGACCTGACCTTCTACGCTCCTTCCGGCAAGACCAACGTCAACGGCACCATGAAGGAACCCTGGTTCTCGGCTCACCTGATGCCCGGCACCAACGCCACCGAGGCATTCACGTTCTCGAGCGGCGAGCTTGACAGCCTTGACGACCTCGTCAATACGACCATCGGCATCGACGCCTACCTGACCGATTCCTACGAGGACGTCGCTTCCTACAGCGCAACCATCGCGTAACGGCACGTAACATCAGCCGCGGGCTGGCGGACACATCCGCGCACATGTCAGGCGGGGCCGCAGGAGATAATCCTGCGGCCCCGCCGTCTTGCGCCGACAGCACCGTTCGCACAAGCAGGTCGCCCGCCGTTTTCTGATGCAAAACGGCGGGCGACCTATCTTTGGCGTTGGAGCACGGGCGGCGCACCGACTACGGGCGCTCCATATTGGGGACGATGCTGCCTTCGGTCACCGCATGCACGGCAAGACGCATGATGTTGTCGTAGCCAGTCTTACTCAGGATCTCCGAGATGCGGCGCTTGATGGTGCCCTCGCTCATAAACAGCTCGGCCGCGATCTCGCGGCGGCTCCTGCCCTCGCAGGCAAGGCGCAAAATCGATAGCTCGACATCGTCGAGAGCTGCTGTGCCCGAAAAAATGCTCTCGGGTGGCTTGGGAAACGTGCAATAGCCCGCCAGCGTGGAGCGCATCACGGCGAACAGCTCGTCGATACCGACGTTCTTGTACACAAAGCTGTCGACGCCCGCCTCGCGGGCCTGATCGACAAAGGTGATCTCGGGCATGCCGGTCATGATAATGATGCGACACTCGGGCAGTTGCTCCTTGATGCGCGCCGCCGCCACGATGCCGTTTGAATCGTGTTCGGTGCATACGTCCATCAGTATCATGTCCGGGCGCTCCCTGAGCGCGACACCCAAGGCCTCGGAGGCATCGGCGATGGCGGAAACAACGGTCATATCGGGCTGGTCGCCAACGGAGCGCGCCAGGCTCTCGCGCAGGATGGCCTGGTCTTCGACAATTAACACGCGGATCATGAGCTTCTCCTTTGGACCGTGGCGCTGGAGGCGAGCGGAATGGATACCGTAAGCGTAAAGGGTGGGGCGGCATGGACCTCAAGGCTGCCGCCCAGATTCTGTGCGACATGCCTCATACCAGGGATACCCGTTCCCTCGCGATACGATACGGGGGCTGGGGAGCCGTCGTTAGAAATCGTCATGCGCGCGACGGCTCCAGCATCCGCCCCCTCCTGCCACAGACGCACGTGGACCCGATGCGCCTGCGCATGCTTGGTGGCATTGGTCGAGGCCTCACGGATAATCTGCAAAAATGCGGCGGCGACACGCACGTCCTCAGGCAGCGCACCCTCAACATCGATCTGTACACTCACCAGGCCAAAAGCATGGATGATATCGCCCAGCTGCTCTGCAGGCTCGCTGGCACCGTCACTACGCAAATCGGCGGCGATTGAGCGCAGCAACGGGTCAATCTGCTCGAGTGACTCGTCATCCAGGCGCCCCTCCTCCAAATAGCGATGAAGAATGGACAGGCGCTGCCCGATCACATCGTGCACGCGGGCGCGCATACGTAGGTAAGCCGCATTGTCGGCAACTTTTTTGACTTCTTCGATCTGGGCCTGGAGCTCTTGGCCCGCAAGCTCAAGCAGGTGGTTGGCTTGCGCCAAGCGGTCATGAGCATGCGCGTACTCTGTCACATCAAGACCGATAATGCGCTCGAACGAACGGCCCGAAACCATAACACGATCGCACACAAACAGGCGAATCTCGGCGGGAGAGACCTCGACTACCGCACGCGCCTCACCAAAACGGTCCAGATTAATCCGCACACGGTTCCTACTGCTTTCGGGCATTTGCATGCTAAGTTTGCGCAGGTCGTTCCATGTGCCGCTCATGTCACACAGATCGGTTGGCATATGAAGCTCCACCAGGTTTTTACGCATGCAGCGGTTCATGAGCAGCGGACGGCCCCTCGGGTCTAGATACAGGATGCCCACGGGAATCACGTTGATGGTTTCAATCGTCGAGAATGCGGTGATATCCTCCTGGCGGTTACGGACGTCCATCAAGAGCGCCGCGATGGAGCGGAACAGGAAGAACGCTCCCTCTGCGATAAGGACAACGGTCCACGCCGAGCCCATGGCAAAAACCACCGGCGGTGTAACGGCGACAACAAGCAGCAGCTCGACCAGCATGACGGGGCGACGATAGCGCACCATAAGTGCCACGCCATAGGCAAAGATCGCGGCATTGAGCCACAACGCTCCGCCCATTGCCCTGGCGCAAACGTCAAGCGGCGCCACCAGATACGAGCCAGACGACGCGAATAAGATGAGCGCCGAAATCATCAGGTGAAGCACAAGACTCGCCTCGTAGGCGCAAATCACCTTACGGTTATAGGCCGAGCGGCGCGATGCGATGAGCGGGACGTGGATCGTCTGCAGGCACGCAGCCAGGGCAAAGACAACATCGAGCGCAACGATTTGGGGAAGGATGAGCGAAATCTGCATCGTCACTCACCCGCCCTCGGCATCAAAACGATCATGCGCAGCTGGCCGGGCTCGCCCTCAAGGCGGTATGCCACGTTGCGCCCCTGCAGAGCGCTTTCGAGCTCTTGCGCAGCGGGCGTCTGCGAAAGATCTTCATCATCGTTGGAAAAAAGCGTGGCGCGCAGCTCGACACTGCATCGGTCATGGTCGCCCAAGTGATACATAAGCGCCGGATGGTCGGTGGTGTAGGCAAAAAACGCAAAGTCATACACGCAGTCGTACAGGGCGCTTACCGTACTGGCGTGCATCGGGCGCCGTATGGCGATAATCGAGGCGCAATCGATATCGATGGTGCGCAGGTCGCTTGCGAGCTCGTTGGCAATGAGCTGAATGCGGTCGCGATCAAAGCCGCTCTCCCCGTGCTGTGCCAACGTGAGCGACCCCTTGCGCTTGCAATAGGCGACGAGCATCTTGGCGCGCTGCAGCATGCGGTAACGCTCGTGCGAAGATGCCTCATCGGTCAACGGCGGCAGCGAGCTCAGCAGGTCGTACATCCCTTCGAGCGCGCGGGCAAGCGCCTGGTCTACGTCTTGGACCAGCAAGGTCTCGGCCTCTTGATCTGCCAAATGCGTCTTAAGGTCGTAGTCGGCGGCGAGTAGCTCGTTTTGACGCTGCAGCTCCATGCGACGATGTGCCAGTTCACGGTTAAGCTCATTGAGCTCCGACACGTCTTGGGCAAGCAGGGCCGATCCGCCCAGCAGTGGAAAGGCACGATACATTACATCGGGATCGGACGCCACGGCAAAGGCATGGGCGCGGCCGTGCTCCTGGGTCCGCAACTCCTCGCGCACGCCTACCGGCATTGGCTTTGACACCGGCGTGGCATAGACTTCCTGCAGGTCGCGCGTTAGAACTTTGAGGTCGAGCGGCAAGGTGTCGAAGATGCCGGCGATGTCGTGATACGACGGAACGACACCGCAATCGAGACAGATTTCCATCGCCACCACGCACAAGACGCAATAGACGAGCGAGAAGTTGAGCCTCCATGCCCAGGGCACGCGCAGAGCATATGAGATGGCAAAGAATGCGCCGCCCAGCAGTACGAGCGCCGCCGTGCCCGAGAATCGCTGGATGCGAAAGGACGAGGACCGGCCAACCAGGATAAAAAAGGCCACGAAGTTAAAGGCCGTCCACACGAGGACGGCGAAATATCCCCAGCCATACGTGTAGTCGTTGCTCCAGGTGTCGCTTGTACGGTCAAAGCGGAAGACCTGCTGGTGAAAATCGTTGGTGAGCACAAATCCGATAAGCAGGATGGCCACAATCCACAGCGCAGCGCAGTAGCGGCGACCCAGGCGGTGTTGCTCCAGGCCCGCAAGGCGCAGACCACACAACTGGTAGAGCAGTGGAATGAGCGTCATGGGCACGTAGTACAGGTACCACAGCACGGTGGCATAGAACGGCGTGAACGACTTGTACTTGAGAATGACTTCGATCATCCACAGGGCGCAGATGGTGGCGATGGCAACAAGACGGCGGCGCAACACATAGTCCAAACAGCGCAGATAGACCGATACGCCCCAGATCGAAAATGCAATTGCGGCAACAAGCAACGGCAGAGAGCTCGAATGGACGAGCGCATCCACGACCTCTTCGGACACCTCGCTATAGGCGGGCACGGCGTTAGAAAGTTTGGGGTCGAAGGCGAACAGCGCCGGCAAGACTGCCAAAAGCATGAGGAACATCGCGGTGATGACACCGGCGATAGCAAAGACGCGGTGGCGGTACACCTGATGTGTTATGCCAACAAGGAATCGCGGCATGGCGAAGAGCCTGCCGCCCCTGGGATCCGCCACGGGTGCGGATCGGGCGGCCGCGTTGCCGATATGTCGCTCGCGGGTACCCATAGTGCTTTTAGTGTACCGACAGGCAGGCTCAAAAAGCGGGCCACATGTCCCAAAATCCGCAGACGGCAAGGCGCCCGGCAGCCTCCCCCGTCTGGCACTTCCCGATATCTGCCCGCCCCAAACCACCGCAAAGGAGACAGGCACCTTTGTGGTGGTTTGGGGCGATGCGCTAGTCCACGGTGATGTCGAGATTTTTGCCGATGAGGCCTACGTAGCCGCCTTCGGCTGCCTTGGGGCTGTCGGCGTGGCAGAGGACCCACTTGTCGGCCTTCCAGTAGCAGTAGCTGTCGCCGGCAGCAGGCATGTCGGATGCAGCCTCGGGGCGCGGGCCGTTGGTGCCCGCCGGCAGCGCCACCATCACCTGGAAGCCGCCGTCATCGACCATGCAGGGCGTGTAGTGGAGCGTGGTGTTGAAGACTTCGACGACCGTACCCGCCGGCACGCGGAACGCCTTGACGCACGCGGTGTCGAGCTTACCGTCCTCGATCTCCCAGCGATGCGCCACGAGCAGGATAAAGTCGCGCGCGCCCAGGTTGAACTCGCTGGCGCGGTGATACTCCAGGCAGTTGAGCTGCGTGTTGTGGCCATTGCACCAGCCCAGCTGGAAGGGTCGGCCGCCAAACATGAGAAAGCCCAGTTTATCGGCATCCTTGACGCCCTCGAGCTCCGGCGCACTTGCTACGTACTTGCTGCCCTCGGGAATGGACGTGGCAGAAAGCGCCTCGAGCACGGGCGACGTGAGCTCGGACGGAACGTTATTCCAAACGTTGCCATAGGATTTGAACTCGGGATCGTTGACAGAGCAGATATGCATGTTCACTCCTGTTCGTAAATGTGACTATACGAACATTCTAGAACAAACATGAGCGATTTTGAACGCTCGTCCCGACCAATCAACAAAAAGGCGCCCCCGCATAAGCGAAGGCGCCCAATGCGCGCGTTTTGGGCGATAAAGCCCTTATGCCTGCTGATAGTGCAGGTGCTTCTCGTCGATATCGGCCAGGTCGCGGTCGAGGTAACGGCGCGCGAGCCAGTTAGCCATGGGAAGGTTCTGGTCCAGGTAGTTGCCGCACTCCTCGGGAGCGGCACCGGGGACATCGCCCTCAAAGTCGGCGACAAACTCGAACAGCTCACGCACGAGCGGCAGGATCTCCTCGCTCGTCACCTCGCCAAACACAACGAGGTAAAAGCCCGTGCGGCAGCCCATGGGGCCAAAGTAGACAATGCGGCCCGACCACTCGGCATGATTGCGAAGGAACGTCGCGCCCAGGTGCTCAATGGTGTGACACTCGGCCGTGTTCATGACCGGCTCCTTGTTGGGCGTAGTCAGGCGCAGGTCAAACGTGGTGACGGCGGCACCGGTCGCCGGATCGCGGTCGATGCGGCTCACATACACGCCGGGCTCAAGCAGCAGATGGTCAACGGAAAAACTCGCGATGCGCTCCATGGCAGATCCTCTCGGTAGTCAATTTGGGACGGGCTCTTTTAGCTGGTTCGAATGGTCGCACCAATCATACCAGTCAAAAAAGCCCCGTCCCAAAAAGACAACTTAGCCAAGGACGCGGGCCATACGCGTCTTGAACTCGGACAGGAAGCGCGGAGCATCCACGGTCAGTGCCACAAGCGCGCTCTTGTCCGGATCGGACAGGCGGCGCTCATCGCAGATGGTGCGACCGCGGTACTCGCCAAGCAGATCAACACGCAGATTGCAGCCGAGCGCACCCACGAGCGTGGGGTCGATCGCCACGGCAACGGCCAGCGGATCGTGCAGTGCACAACCACCCAGGTAGGGTGCGTTCATCTCGTACGAGCCAATGTAGTGCTCGACCATGCTCGCAAATGCGCAGCCCGCCATGGTGCCCGAGCCCGTCCAGCCGGCAATGTCGCGGCGTGTGAGCACCACGCGATGCGTCACGTCCAGACCCACCATGGTGAGCTTACGGCCCGAGCGCAGCACCGCGTCGGCTGCCTCGGGGTCGCTCGCCATATTGGCCTCGGCGCCCGCGCTCACGTTGCCGGGCACGGTAAGGGCGCCGCCCATCACGACCACGCGGCCGATGGACATCATCGCCGCCGCATCGCGCTCCAGGGCGAGCGCCAGGTTGGAGAGCGGGCCAGTCGCTACGTAGACCAAATCGGGACCATAGGTGCGCGCGGCATCGATCAGATAATCGACCGCAGCGTTACCGTCGGCCGAGGTCGCCCCCACCGGCTCGTAGGGCGACGCGGGCACGCTCGCGCCGCCGATGCCGTTCTTGCCGTGAATGAGCGCGGTGGACGCCGGCGGCGTATAGGGCTCAGTCGCCTGCAGAGGACGGTCGGCACCCAGGTACACCGGAACCTCGGGGCGACCCAGCAGATCGAGCACCGCCAGGCAATTGTGCGCCGATTGCTCGACGCGCACGTTGCCAAAGCACGTGGTGATGCCCACGAGCTCCACCTCGGGGCTCGCGATGGCATAGGCCAGCGCCATCGCATCGTCCACTCCCATATCCAGATCAAGGATCAGCTTCTTGATTGCCATTGTTCTACTCCGCTTCTCCGTCTTTATCGTTTAACCAAACCAATGTTCAACTTCGGCGCGCGTGGGAATCGATTGCTGAGCGCCCAGGCGCGACACCGTCACTGCCGAGGCGCGAGCACCCGCGGCCATGCACTCAAAGAGCGGCAGGCCCTCTAGGCGAGCCGCCGCCAACGCGCCAATAAACGTATCGCCGGCGGCCGTGGTATCGACTACCGTGCTCGAAAGCGCCGGCATGCGCAGCAGCTCGCCGTCATCACCGAGCGTAACCGAGCCGGCACCACCCAGCGTGATGACCGCAGCTCCGGCGCCCTTGTCGAGCAGCGCATTGAGCGCGGCGACGCAACTCGCATCATCCGTGGGCAGAATGCCCGTCAGCACCTGGCACTCGGTCTCGTTGGGGCAGACCAAGTCGACCGCAGGCCAGACCTCCGCAGGCAACTCACAAGCAGGCGCCGGATTAAAGACCGTATAGAACCCCAGCCCATGAGCGCAAACAAGCGCCTCGGCCGTCGCTGCAAGGTCACATTCACCCTGGGCGATAAAGACGCTTCCGGCAGCCGGGGCAATCTCGCTGGCGTCGCCGTCGAGCTCATGGGCCACCAGACGCCTCAGCGCGCAGGCAACGTCCGCGCCCGCAAGCGCATGGTTGGCGCCCGGTGACAGTATGATGCGGTTGTCGCCCTCGCAGCGAATGATGGTCGCGGTACCGGTCTCCACGTCATCGCGAAGCGCCACGAACTCAACGCCCACGCCAGCATCCTGGAGCCCTGCCACAAGCGCATCGCCAAAGGTATCGCGCCCAACAGCGCCGATCATGCACGTGCGCGCACCCATGCGCGCAGCGGCGACGGCCTGGTTGGCGCCCTTACCGCCGGCGTTGGTGATAAAGCCGCTACCGCCGACGGTCTCGCCCGCGCGCGGTATGCGCTCGCACGCCACCGAAAGGTCCATGTTCATGCTGCCGAACACCGCAACGATGCCGCGATCTGCCATGGAAACCTCCTCGTCTTCAGGCTTTGCGCCCACCGTCGACCAACGATTGTGCGCTCTCGCACCCCCTATAACTTTAGTCCACTTTGATGTGGACGCGCGCTTGAGCTTGCGCCAGCAGCAAGCATTCACAGGAGTAGGCAGCTACAATGAATACGTGCTGATTATTCTCGTCATTGGATGATGTTTTATGGAACAATTCTCGCAATCGGGCTCGCGCGGTCGACACCGCACGGACAACGAGCCGGCGCCGCACGAACGCGTGAAGGGCGAACGCCGTGCCAACGAGCCGCGACGCACCGCGAGCCCCCATCGTGCTTCTGCCAACAACGCTGGCCGCGCCAACACTCCCGCCGCGGAGCAGACGCCTGCTCGCCCCAAGTCCCGCTACATCCCTGCCCTCGACGGTCTGCGCACGCTTGCCGTCGTCGCGGTGGTGCTCTATCACCTCAACCTCACGTGGGCGCAGGGCGGTCTGCTCGGCGTCACGATCTTCTTTGTGCTTTCGGGCTATCTGATCACACGCCTGTTACTCAACGAAGTCGCTAAGACCGGCCGCATCGACCTCAAGAGCTTCTGGATCCGCCGCATCCGTCGCCTGGTCCCCGCCGTGGTGACCGTCGTGGTGGTAACCTGCGCGCTGTGCACTCTCTTCAACCACGTGATGCTCACCAAGATGCGCCCCGACATCCTGCCGTCGCTGTTGTTCTTCAACAACTGGTGGCAGATTGCCCAAAACGTCTCGTACTTCAATGCTCTGGGCGACCCCTCGCCGCTCACGCACTTTTGGTCGCTTGCCATCGAGGAACAGTTCTACCTGATTTGGCCGCCACTGCTGTTTGCCATGGTATCCATGCATGTGAGCAAACCCAACACGCGCCGCGTGGTTCTGGGCCTTGCCGCGGTATCTGCCCTCGCCATGATGGTGCTCTATAACCCCGCCGCCGACCCCAGCCGCGTGTACTACGGCACCGACACCCGTGTGTTCTCGCTGCTGCTGGGTGCCTGGATGGCCTTTATCCCCGATCGCGACCTGGCGCCGGTGCGTCTCGCTCGTCGTTTGGGGCTCAATCGCCTAGCTGGCGCCGCCAAGCACGGCAAGAACGCCGAGGGCAAGCCTGGCGAGAAGGCCGACGAAGCAGCCGAGACCGCCCCGGCACAGCCGAGCGCCCTCGTGCGTTTTTGGTCCTCGCCCGCATCCATCGATGTGTTGGGCGTCGTGGGTCTGGTTGGCCTTGCCGCCATGGTCGCGCTCACCAACGGCTACACCGCCTTCCAGTATCGCGGAGGCACGCTGCTGTGCTCGATCCTCACACTCATGGTCATCGCGGCCTGCGTGCAGCCCCAGGGAATGGTTGCCCGCGCGCTATCCGCCGAGCCACTCGTGTGGGTTGGCAAGCGCTCCTACAGCATCTACCTGTGGCACTATCCGCTGCTGCTCCTCATGAACCCGGTCGCCAACATCAACGATACGCCGTGGTGGCAGTACATTTTGCAGGTGTTGTTGGTGGTCGCCGTGGCAGAGTGCTGCTATCGCTTTATCGAGACTCCGTTTAGGAAGGGCGCCTTTGGGCGCACCGTCGCCGAATTCCGCGATGGCACCACCACGCCCGCCAACTGGGCACGCACGCACATCCCTGTCTGCGCAGCCTACGCTGTCGTGTTGGTCGTTGCACTGGGCGGCCTGATCTTTGTGCCCGAGACGTCTGCGCTGAGCGGCGAGGGCGCCGAAGTTCTGAACAAGGAAGCCAAGAACACCGCGCCCACCGACCAGCAGGCGGCCGACGACACCGACAAGGACAACGACGGCTTCCCCGATGGCTCCTACGATCTGCTTATGATCGGCGACTCCGTGTCGCTGCGTGCCGTAGACACCTTTGACGGCGTGTTCCCGCACAGCCATATCGATGCCGAAAAGGGCCGCCAGTTTGATGCGGGGCGCGCGACATTTGAGGGCTATATCCAGCAGAACCTTGCCGGCAAGATCGTGGTCTTTGCCCTGGGCACCAACGGCTTGGTAACCGACGACCAGATCGACGCCATCATGGCCGATGCGGGAGATAAGCGTATTGTGGTGTTTGTGAACACGCGCAGCCCGCAGCCGTGGGTTGGCTCTACCAACCAGGCCATCGCCAACGCCGCCACGCGCTACAAGAACGTGCGCGTTATCGACTGGTACGGATACAGCGCCAACCGCAACGACCTGTTCGATGGCGATGGCACGCACCTATCGACCACTGGCGTGACTGAGTACCTCAACTTGATCCACGACGCAGTCAAGAAGGACCTGCCCGTGCATCCCGAGGATCACGTCAACGATCCGCAGCCGGCAGCCGTCAAGTCTGCCACCGACGCACTCGTCAATGCGCTCGCTCTCAAGCCGCACAAGCTGGGCACCGACAAGTAACCTGCAGCGCAAACTTCCCACATCCGGAGGGGGTGTCTGCCACGGCAGACACCCCCTCCGGCAGTTAGGGACACTCCTGGCGCAGCCAATGAAGACCTCTACGGATGGATTCCAGGCCGCTCCGTCGCTCCAGACATCGTTTCCGCGCCTCGTGCCTGCCCCAAACAATCAAAACAAGCCCTTTTCGCCGCACCCTCAAAGGTCTGTGGGCAAAAAAGGGCAAATATGAGTACTGTTACCATTTTAGTAGCAGGCAAAACCACCCAAAATGACGTCCGAGCGACCCCTACAACCCCCTAAAGCAGCCAACCTGACTGGTTTAAGGCGTATTGGAGCCAATTTTAATGAACATACTAAAGGCTATGTTCATTATCTTTTAGGATGTAAATGCTATTCACTTAGCAACAGTACTCATATTTGGCATTTTTTGTCCATTGCTATATAACTAACATTCTATAGCAGACAAAAAACAGGCCGCAGCCCATCGCTGCGGCCTGTTCGGAAGCAAAAGTGGGCGTTAAGCGCTGTAGCCCATCGCTTGCAGCACAAACATGACGACTGTCAGCACCGTAATCACGGCGATAGTCGCCCAAGTGAGCACGTTCCACACGCGACCGTTGCGGTTGGCACCCATAATGTGACGGTCGGCTGCGATAACCACCTGGAACACCAGAACCACGGGCAACAGCACACCATTGATGACCTGTGAGGTCATCATAATCTGGAACAGATCGACGCCGGGCATAAGCACCAGCACGGCAGAGATACCGATGATGGCCGTAATGATGCCGCGGTAAACCGGGGCCTCGTCCCAGCTGCGGTCGGCACCGCGCTCCCAGCCAAATGCCTCGCAGATAGCGCTCGACGTAACGCCCGGCAGCACGCAGGCAGCCAAGAAGCTCGCCGCGACCAGGCCCGAGGCAAACAGTACCGTGGACCACTGACCCGCAATAGGCTCCAGCGCGCGGGCAGCATCGGCAGCATCGCTAATCTGAATGCCCGCCGGGAACAACACCGTACCGGTCGTGATGATAATAAAGCCGGCAATGACATCGGCAGCAAGCGAGCCGCTCACGGTATCGATGCGCTGCAGCACGATATCGTCCTCGCCCGCGTTCTTATCGACCACGTTGTTCTGCGCCAAGAAAATCATCCACGGCGCGATGGTGGTACCGATCGTTGCGACCACGAGCGACACGTAGCTGGGATCATTTTGAATGTTAGGCACGACCAGGTCGACCGCGACCTCGCCCCAGTTGGGGCCGGCCATAAACGCGGCGACGATGTAGGTCACGAACACGCAGCTTACCAGCAGCAGAATCTTCTCGATGCGCTGGAAACTGCCCGACATGGTAAGCATCCACACCAGCAGCGCCACGAGCGGCACCGAGATGCTCGCCGGAACGCCAAACAGAGCAAGGCCGCTCGCGATACCCGCGAACTCCGAGATGGTCACCGCCGTGTTGGCGATCAACAGCGCTGCCATGGCCAGCACGCTCTTGCGCACGCCAAAGCGCTCGCGAATGAGCGACGCCAGGCCCTTACCCGTGACGCATCCGCAGCGCGCCGCGGTCTCCTGCGTCACGATAAGCAGCACGGTCATGACGGGAAGCATCCAGAGCATCTTATAGCCATAGCTGGCGCCCGCGCTGGAATACGTGGCGATGCCGCCAGCGTCATTGCCCGAAAGCGCCGCCAGAAGACCGGGGCCCATGGCGCCAAAGATGGCCGCGATGGTCAGCTTTTGCTTGGTGCTCGGCTTTTGCTTCGTATTTTGCACGCGACCACCTACCCCATGACCGACATGGTGAGCAGCACCGCAGCGGCGCAGTACGCTACGCACGAGATCATGACGGCAATAACGTTCATGGCGGTGCCCGACGTGTTGAGGTCATGCTCGTCACGCCAGAACAGCACCATCAGGTAAATCACGGCGCTCATGTTGCCAACCAGGCAAATGATGGCAGCGATATTAAAGCACCCGGTAAAGAGTTGCTCCTCAAACATGGGCGCATCGGGGAACGCGGCGGTGCGCACCAGCTGGGCGCACAGGTAGGTCACGAGTGACAGAATCAGGCCCATGCCCGTGCTCTGGAAGAAGAACCCCAGATACGGCTTGGGCTCGTCGTCGTGACCGTCATACTCCAAGAAGTAGTTCTTGACGAACGACACCATGCGCGAGGCAGCAAGCAGCACGAGCGGCATGGCGCACATGGGGAACACCACCAGATGCGCGGAGCCGAGCGCCGTCCCCAGCACCGTTGCCATGATGCACGAGGCAATGCCCCACACGACAACCCAGTACTGGCGATGCACAAACCAGCTGAGCACGTTCGTCGAGTCGTCCGACGCGCTATCGCCCGAGCCGACACCGGCGATCTGCAGGTCCTCCTGATGCTCCTCGGCGATAACGTCCATGGCGTCGTCGAAGGTCACGATGCCCAGGATATGACGGTTCTCGTCGCAGACAGGGATGGCAACCAGGTCGTACTTGGTCATCTCGTCCGTCACGTCTTCCTGGTCCTCGTCGGGCGACACGTAGACCAGGTCGCGATAGGCGAGCTGGCCCAGCGTGGCATCGCGGTCGGCCACGATCAACGTGCGCAGCGAGAGCACGCCGGTGAGCATGCCGCTCGGATCCTCGGTATAGACGTAATAGACACTCTCGAAGTCCTCATCGAGTTTGCGAATCGCCTCGATGGCATCGCCGACCGTCGCCGTGGCGGGCAGCGAGACAAACTCCGAGGTCATGATGCGGCCGGCGGTGTTGTCCTCATAGCCCAGCAGGTTACGAATCGCCTTCTCCTCCTTGACGCCCATCAGGCGCAGGAGCTTCTCGGCCTTCTCGTAATCGAGCTCGTCGATCAGGTCGGCGGCGTCGTCCGGGTCCATCATGGCCAGCATCGACGATGCGTCCGTGTCGGACAGGCCCTCGAGCATCTCGGTCATAAGCTCGTCGTCATCGAACTCCGAGATGGCCTCGGCGGCCTGGGCAGTATCGAGCTGTGCAAACACCTGCGCACGCAGGCGCGGGTCGAGCTGCTCGATAATGTCGGCGATGTCGGCAGGGTGCAGCTCGCCGAGCGTCTTATGCGACACCGAGAGTTGAATGTTCTTGGTCGAGCGATCGAGCAGGTCCATGTAGGACCAAGCGATGATGTCCTCACTGAGCGGCTTGCCCAGGTGCTTCATAAAGCCTTCGACGATATGCTCGAGTGCGGGGCTGATCGCGCGTAGCAGACCGCGGGCGCCCACTTCGGCGCCCAGCAGGCGCAGCTGATTTTCGCCCGACATGGAAAACTTGATGTCGTTTACGCGCACGACCTTCATGCCCTGCGTGTCGACAATCTGCTTGTTAAGCACGTCGCGGGCAAGCAAGAGTTCGGTCGGCTGCAGGTACGAAAAACGGATTTCGGTGGCCGACGTCTTAAGGTGTACACCCGTCTCGTCGATACGGTCGACCCATTTGCGCCAGCTGATCATAAACGGCGTCTTGCCGGGACCGCGGAACGCGAGCGACGTCACGTGCGGAAAAACTTCGCCGGTAGCAATACCAAAATCGTTCACCACGCCGAGCTTTTCTCCATCGACGTCCAAGACCGGCAATTTGAGCATCTCACTCAGATAATTCAATGGTGCTCCCCATCATTATTCCTCCGGACGCGGCCGCATGTGCGACGTCCGGGGGCTTCTGGATATGTATACGCATGCGCGGGCGGCACGCCGCTCGACGCTTACACCCCGTGCATGCGCAAAAAGCACCTGCATGGGGTCATCGACTGTATGGTCGAGGTTTGGATTTCACCTGTAACCTTTCTCTTGACCCTCATTAACCGCAGTAACTATAGCATCAGCATCGCCCTGCGGCATCGAATTTATGCGCTGCACATTGCAGGCATACCAAACGCTGACGCATCCGTGACATAGTCATTGGGGACGTTCTTAAATGACTACCCAATGACTACTCTGTGGTATCTTCGTCCTCGGCGAGCTGGGGGAACACGGCGTCCTTGGGCATGGTGACCTTCGTCAGCGAGGTGAGCTTTTTGCTCAGCGACGTGTCCGTCTTGACCAGGTCGCTGAGCGTCACGATCTTGTAGCCGTCGGCAATGAGGCCGTCGATAATCTGCGGCAGCGCCTCGAGCATCTGCTCGGCGCATTCGTCTCTATCGGTGAGCAGCACGATATTGCCCGGCGTCACCGAATCGAGCACCGTCGAGACCTGCTCGTCGGCACCGTTGAGCAGCCAGTCGCCCGAGTCAATATTCCACGAGACCACGGCGGAGACCAGGTCCATCGCATCAATCCAGTTTTGCCCGTCAAAGGCAGCGTAGGGAGCACGCAGCAGCATCGTCTTCACGCCGGTCGCCGACTTAATCGCATCGGTGCCTTTCGTGATCTGTTCGCGCACCGCCTCACGGTCCTGACCCTTGAGCGAATCGTCGCTGTAGCTGTTGGATCCGATCTCGCACCCGGCGTCGACAATCGCCTTGGCCGTGGCAGGCGAGGCCTCGGCCGCATCGCCCGAAAGGAAGAACGTCGCGGTGACGCCCTTTTCCTTGAGCACCTGCAAGATCTGTTTGGTGGCGCCGCTCGGACCCTCGTCAAACGTCAGCGCCACGTACTTTTTGTTGCCCTTGGGCGCCACGCTGGCGCACGCAACAACGCAATCGGTGGCGGGCACAACCTCGCCGCGGTCTTGCGTCTTGCCTGACCGCTCACCAACCCACACCTCGGATCGGCCCTGGACACCCCATGTCTGCACATACTCGATAGCGCCCGTGCCCTCGACCTTGAGCTTGGGCTCGATAACCGTAGCCTGAACCTCGTGCTTCTCGTAAGTGTTACGGCCATCCTTGACCGTCACCTTCTCGCCGCCCTCGAGTTCGCGGCTATCCCATTTGCCCTGCTTCACGCGCTTGCCGTCGACCTTCACCGACAGCTTTTCGCCCCCATGGCGCTTGAGCACGCTGTCATCGACGGCTAGCAGGTCGCCTGCGTCGTAGGTGTCAGTCAAATCCTGTTCGTCGATGAGATTCTGCAGCGTAGAGCCCACGCGCACCGCGGTCTTCTGGCCGTTGAGCTCCACGTCCACGCTGCGGTTGACGTAGCCCACGACGGCAGCGATAAACAGCACGAGCGCGCAACCCACGGCGATCAGCGCATAGGGCAGGCGAGACGAACGACGGGGTGTGCGGCTGTTGCCGATGCGCGCGCTGCGATCGCTAAAGCCGCGGCTATGGTTGAGATACATCGCGCCGGGCTTACGGTGACGGCGGCGCTGACCGCTGGGCAGCTGCCCCAGGTCGCGGCGCGCTGTCGGATGCGCACCCGAACGCCCGTTTAAGTTGGATCCGTTTTGGTGCATGTGCCCTCCCCCATAAACACAGCAAGCCGGAGCAACAGGTCTCCGGCTTGCCTCCCATCATTTGGTACGTCGCTATTTTGTAGCTTTTGACGAGCCTCCGCTCGCCTTTTGGTATTCGTCCTTAAAGGCCTTGAACATGCCGCGCGTCTTGCCGAGCTGCTTGCCCAGTGCGCGACTGCCCTTGTCCACGGCAACCGATCCCTTGTCGTCGAGCACCTTGGCGCCCTTTTTGACCTTGTCGCCCACCACGACGCTGGCCTCGGCGGCCTTGGCAGCCGCACCGCCCGAATACCCGAGCGACTTGACCTCGTCCGAGACGACCATCGCGCCGTTCTCGTAGCCGCGCAGCATCGTCGGCGGCACCTGCGTGTCACCAACCAAAATACTCGAAGCAGCACCGGCGGTCACATAGAATGCCTGCACGATGCCCGAGCGTGGCTTGAACTCAACGTCCGAGCAATAGCCCACGACGTCGCCCGATTCCGTGCGCACGTCCATACCGACCCAGATGATGCAATCGTCCAGGTTGATGTCGAGGCGCTTGGCAGCGGCGGCATCGTACGTGTCCTTGACGTCATCGACCGCAATGGCGCCCTCGTAGACACCAATGGCGTCGAGCGCTACGAATCGGTCGGGACGCTCGATCATGCCCGCGATATCGGACTGGCGGACCATAAAGCCGACCACGCGCGTACCGCCCGGGGTAAAGACCGGAAAGTGAATCTTTCCGAGCTTTTTAGGGCTGCGCGGCGTGCCGTCCTTTTTGGTGCGCTTGTCCTCGGTAGGCTTGCGATAGATCTTGGCGCCGACAAAATCCCCGGCGCGCATTATGCCTCGGTCGAGGGCTCCGCAGCCTCGGTATCAGCCTCGACGGCGTTTTCGACCACGACGTCGGCGGCAGGCGTCACGTTGCCGCCCGAAATGGCGTCGTTGAGCTGCTCGCGCAGCTGGTCCATGCGCTCGCGGGCCAGGTCGACCTTGGCGCGCAGGTCGTCGGTCTTGGCGTCGACCATCGGGCCAAAGTCATTCACCGCAGCACGGGCCTCCTCGGCGCTGTGCTCGTAGGTGTCGCGCATATTGTCCCAGGCGTCGTTGGCGATATCGGCAGCCATGGCGCGGGTCTCGGCGCCCGAGCGCGGGGCCAGAGCAACGCCGACAATAGCGCCGGCAGCGGCACCAAAAAGTGCGCCGGAGACAAAGCTGAAAGTCTTACCCATGATCATTCCTCTCCTGCGGGCACGTCGGTGCCCACCGTTTGAATGCTGTCCATTATACCCGCAGCGCATCACTTGCCGCTCCGCTCATCTGCGTACGGCAAAGGCGCAGGTATGTGATGGTGATAAACGCCTAGGCCTACTCCTGGGGCATAGCCGGCATGGCCACCGTGGCACCCGGGTCCTCGCCGGCGCCGTCCACGAGCGGCAGACCGCCCTCATGCGCAGGTCCTGCCGGAACCGTCGCCGCACCGCCAAAGACGGCAGCGGAGGCCTCGTGGTTCTCGGCAACCGCACCCTCGGTATCAATCGCCACCTGGGGCTCGTCGTCAAAGTTGGGGACGCCCTGGGGCTCGGTAGGAACAGGCTCGGCGGTCGCATCGGCAACGGGCTCGGCGTCGACCGGCACATCGCCCTCGTCAGCGCCCTCGTCCTCGGCAGCATCTTCGCCGTTCGCGGCGGCGACGGCCTCGTGCGGGTCCTTGCCCTCGGCCTCGGCACGCATGCCCAGTACCAGGTTACGCAGGCCCGCGACCGTACCGTCCACATCGGGAGCGGGCTGGTCGGCATGCAGATAGGCCCAATCCATCATAAAGGTCGCCGAAGACAGCGCGCCGATGGCCAGCGCGTCGTCGGGACACGAAAGCTCGACCTCAAAGACACGCTCGTCGTGCTCACTCACGCGAGTGCGGCCGCACGAAATGCTGCCAGCGAGACCGGTCTCGTTCATGAGCTCGACCGTCACGTGCTCCAGCAGATGGCAAAGCTCGGTCTGGCCCATGCAATCCTGGAACTCGCGACCGGAATCGCCCAGGCACAGGTGCTTGGCAATTGCGGGTACCAGGTAGTACACGCGCGCCGTGGCCTCGATGTCCTCCGAGGTCATGAGCGGCATGCCGGGGTTCACCAGCACGTGCGCGCAGATCTTGTCCTCGCTGACGGTGACCTTAAGGATGTTGAACAGGCCTGCCATAACTCTCCCCTACTCTTCCTTACCCTACTCGTCGCCGTCGTGCGGGTCCGCAGAGCCCGCACCAGACGCCGTCGGCTCGTCTGCCGAGGGCTCGGAATCCTTCTTATCGGTTTCGGCCGGAGCGATCACGCGAATGAGCGAGATGCGCTGGCCACGCATCGACTGCACCTTAAACTTGTACCCCGCGACCTCAAACACCTCTCCGATGTCGGGCACCGAGTCGCAAAGCTCCAAAATCCAGCCGGCGATGGTCTCATAATCATCGCTTTCCTCGAGCGGCCAACCAAGCTCAATCGCGTCATCGCACGAAAAACGCCCATCGACGAGCCACTCGCGGCGCGAAAGGCGCGTGAGGTACTTGTTGTCGGGGTCGAACTCGTCCTCGATCTCGCCCACGATCTCCTCGACGATGTCCTCGATGGTGATGATGCCGGCCGTGCCACCGTACTCGTCCACGACCACTACGATCTGGTCGTGCGAGGTCTGCATCTCGGACAGCAGCGGCAGGATGTCCTTGGTGTCGGGCACAAAGGTGGCGTCGCGCAAAAAGTCGGCGATGGGCTGGTCGCCCTTGCCGTCAAGCGAAGGCTGGATCAGGTCCTTGATGTGCGCGATGCCGGCGACGTTGTCGGGATCCTCGTGATAGACGGGGATGCGGCTAAAGCCGGTCTGGCGCATGGCGGACAGCACGTCGGCGACCGTTTCGTCGTCCTCGCACATGGTGGTGTCCACGCGCGGCACCATAACCTCGCGGGCAACGGTGTCTCCCAGGTCGAAGATCTCGTGGATCATGCGCTTTTCCTCGTCGAGCAGATCGTCCTGCTCCGAGACCATGTATTTGATCTCTTCCTCCGAGACGTTTTGGCGGTCGTCGGCGCTCTTGATGCGCAGGATGCGGGCCAGGCCGTCGGAGCAGGCACCGGTCAGCCACACGAGCGGGCGGGCGATCTTTTGGAACACGGAGAGCGGTCCCACGACCTGCTTGGATACGCCTTCGGCATTAGCCAGGCCGATGCGCTTGGGCACAAGCTCGCCAACCACGATGGACACGAAGGCGACGGCGACGGTGATGATGACCGGCGCCAGGCCGCGCGCGATGGCGGAAAGCGGCGCGATGCCAAAGCTCATGAGCCACGTGGCAAGCGGGTCGGACAGGCTCGTCGAGGCGACGGCGGACGAGGCGAAGCCCACGAGCGTGATGGCGACCTGGATGGTGGCGAGCAGCTGGTCGGAGTCGGCGGCCAGCTTAATGGCGCGCTCGGCGCGCTTGTCGCCTTCCTCGGCATCGTGCTCCAACACGGCGCGCTTAGCCGTGGTGAGCGCCATCTCGGACATGGAGAAGTAGCCGTTGATGAGGGTTAAAACGAGGGTAGTGATAAGGGAGATGGTTATGTCCATCGGGAGTTTCTCGAACCTCCAAGATTCGGGACGTTAGGGTAAAACGTTGATGGCGGATAGGGCAATTGCGCTGGCGACCGAGCGGGGCACGGGCGCTGGCGTGGTCGCTAGATTACGAAGAGGATCACCGCCATGAACTGGAAGATGCTGCCGGCGAGCACCCACAGGTGAAACACGCTGTGCAGATAGCGCACGTTTTTGGCGATATAGAACGGCACGCCCGCGGTGTAGCACACGCCGCCGACGGCGAGCAGGGCAAGCGCCACAGGGTTGAGCAGTGCCACAAGTTCGGGCAGCTTAAAGACAACGAGCCAGCCCATCAGCAGGTAGACCAGGCCACTTACCCAGTGCGGTTGACGCTCGCGCATAAAGCACTCGAGGGCGATGCCGATAATGGCGATGGCCCATACGGCAAAGAACAGCATAGGACCGCCGTCGTTTGCGAGCGTGATGAGACAAAACGGCGTATAGCTGCCGGCTATGAGCAGGTAGATGCAGCTATGGTCGATGATGCGAAACACGCGCTTGGCGCGAGCGGGCTGAATCGCATGGTAGAGCGTGGAGGCAAGGTATTCGAGGATAATGCTGACACCATAGACAATCGCCGCGGCCATGTGGGCCGGGCCTCCGCCGCGCAGGGCGGCGAATACGATCAGGAGCACCAGACCCGCGATACCCAGCAGGCAGCCGACACCATGGGTGACGGAGTTCATGATCTCCTCGCCCACCGTGTAGTGTGGAACGGCCGCGGTCTTGGGTCGCGGCTTAGAACTGTCGCTCGAATCGGACATGCCGGTTACATCCTCCAACGTAAAGAGTTCTCAACACTATATCAAAGCGTCTAGGTACGTGCGAAATTTGCACCATACGCGACCCTTTGTTTACCCATTCTTTGCCTGTTGACGCATCAACGGCGAACGTCCATAATGCGCTTGCATTAAATGTTGATGTATTAACATCTTATAGGAGAATACCGTATGGCTCAAAACGCACGTTCCCATCGAAAGCTCAAGATAGCCGGCATCGTTGCACTGGTGGTTGTCGTTGCGCTGCTCGGATTTGCCGGCAACTTTCTGTTTGACTTCGCGCTGAATCCCCAAGCGCCGTACACCATGAAGATGATGCAGGATAGCAAGAACGACAAAGAAGGCGAGCAGCCGGATGCCGAGGAAACCGAGGCGCGGGCGTGGTTTAAAGAGAATCGCGAGAGCAGCAGCCTTACCGCAGATGACGGAACCGAGCTCGCCGCTTGGTATTTTGCCGCCTCGGAGAACACCCACGATTATGCCGTCTGCCTGCATGGATATACCAACGAGCCCATCGGCATGGCCCGATACGCCAAGCGCTTCCACGACCGCGGCATGAACGTGCTCGCGCCTGCCGCCCGCGCCCACGAGCGCTCCGGCGGCGACTATATCGGCATGGGCTGGCCCGAGCGGCTCGATGTCGTCGCATGGATTGGGCGGATCGTTCAGGCTGACCCCGAGGCGCGCATCCTGGTCTTTGGCGAGTCGATGGGTGCGGCAACCGCCATGAACGTCGCGGGGGAATCTCTGCCCGCAAACGTGAAATGCATTATCGAGGACTGCGGCTATACGAGCGTTTGGGACGAGTTTTCTCTGCAGCTCAAGGACGTGTTCGGCCTGCCCAGCTTTCCCTTGCTCGATGTAGCAAACTTGGTGTGCAACGTGCGCGCGGGCTACGACTTTCATAAGGCGAGCAGTGTGGAGCAACTCAAACACGCGACGGTTCCCATGTTGTTTATCCACGGCGACCAGGACACCTTTGTGCCGTACGGCATGCTCGACCAAAACTACGACGCGTGCGCCAGCAAGGTCAAGCAAAAGCTCACCATCCATGGCGCCACCCACGCCAAGAGTGCGCAAGTTGACCCCAAGCTCTACTGGAACACAGTCAACAACTTCCTCGACAAGAATTATTAGGCAAAAAGCAACGTCTGGGGTTTTGTTGCCAAAAATCGGTTTGTGGTCGGCGGTATTCGATTTTTCACCGCACTTCCGAAAAGCCGCCCGCGGGCACTGTGCTCACGGGCGGCTTTTGCTAACGCTGCGCTACAAAAACGCTTGATTTGTCCAATAGCTAGACGCTACTTGACCTCGATGAGCTCGTACTTGCTCGTGCCCAGGCCGATCTTTTCGGCGTGCGCGATGCACGCGCGCCAGTCGGTGTCGGGATGCGTGATGCAGAAGGGATCCTTGGCCTGCTCGCCCTCCAGATGCTCGTGATTGTGCTCCATCTTGGCCGCGCTATCGGTGAGCTCGGTGTTGGGCAGCGGCTCGGATGCCATGACGGCATCGGCGCAGGCCTGGTCGATGGCGACCGGGTCGAAGCTCGCGAACATGCCGATATCGTTGACGATAGGCGTGTCGTTTTCGGGATGGCAATCGCAGTTGGGGCTGATATCCATGGCGAGCGAGATGTGGAAGCTCGGGCGGCCGTCGACAACGGCCTTGGTGTACTCGGCGATCTTGCAGTTGAGCACGTCTGCCGCGGCCTCATAGCCGGGCTTGATGCAGTCCTGGTTGCATGCCGCAATGCAGCGTCCGCAGCCCACGCAGCGATCGTGGTCGATGGCAGCCACGTGCACCGTGCGAGTAGCGCCGCTGGCAAGCTCGCGCTCGCGGGTGTCGTCGAACGAGATAGCGTTGTGCGCGCAGATCTTTTCGCAGGCACGGCAGCCAACGCAGTGCTCGGGCGCGACGTTCGGCTTGCCGGCGGCATGCTGCTCCATCTTGCCGGCGCGACTGCCGCCGCCCATGCCCAGGTTCTTCATGGCACCGCCAAAGCCGGCCTGCTCATGACCCTTAAAGTGGGTGAGGCTGATCACGATATCGGCATCCATGAGCGCCTGACCGATCTTGGCCTCGTGCACGTACTCGCCGCCCTCGACCGGGACAAGCGCCTCGTCGGTGCCCTTGAGGCCGTCGGCGATGATGATCTGGCAACCCGTAGCATACGGGGTAAAGCCGTTCTGGTAGGCGGTATCGATGTGCTCGAGCGCGTTTTTGCGGCTACCGACATAGAGCGTATTGCAGTCGGTGAGGAAGGGCTTGCCGCCCAGCTCCTTCACGACGTCCGCGACGGCGCGGGCGTAGTTGGGGCGCAAAAAGCTCAGGTTGCCCAGCTCGCCAAAGTGAATCTTGATAGCGACGAACTTGTTCTCAAAGTCGATCTGCTCAATTCCGGCGTGACGGATGAGGCGCTTGAGCTTGTCGAGCTGGCTCTCGCGAGCATGCGTGCGCAGGTTGGTGAAGTACACCTTAGCGGGTGCTGCGGGTGCAGTTGCGGTCATAGATATATCCCCTCGGTCTATATGGCGTTACAGACATAGAGGATGGTACCAGTTAAAGCAGAGTTAAAGTCAAGTACGGAACCTAGTCATTGGAGACGTTCTTAAATGACTACTCTTGGACTTTGAGCGCCTCGGCCAGGCCCACACGTTTGATAGAACGCGTGTGCAGCAGCGCCACGACCAGGTAGGTCGCAAAGCCGATTCCTACGCACGCCGCCATGGACCAAGCGGGCACATAGATCTCGATATTGCCGTTGTAGGCGAGCAGCATCGAGCGGAAGATGGCCGTGAGCGAGCCAATAATGACCGGCAGGCTCAGCACGAGTGACGCCGCAACGCACAACGTGATCGAGCGGATGTACAGATGCGAAATCTCGCTATCGCGATAGCCAAAGACTTTCATGTAGCTGATCGAACGGGCGCTGTGGTCGATCACAGCCTTGGTCAGCAGGTACATAAACAGCAAGAAGATGAACACCGCAAGCCCAACCATCATTCCGATCATTTTGCTCATCATGCCGATGAATTGGTCGCCCACGGCGCGCATGTCGTCGGGCGTGGTGTCGCCGGCAAAGTAACGAGCATCGAGGTCGAGCTTCTCGTTGCTCACATAGCCGTTAAAGTAGGCGGCGTCGTTGTCGAACAGCTCATTAAAGTCGTCGATACTCATATAGATATTCATGTCCGACTTGGAGCCCCAGGCACAGTCCTTGCCCGCGTACTCAAGGGAATAATACTCACCCTCGTACTTGTCGCTGAGCGTGACCTTCTGGCCCTCGCTCCAGCCAAACTTGTCGAGCAAGCCACCGCCAAAGACGACGCGTCCGTCGCCGACGTCCAGCCCTTTCCAGTAGCGCGAATCGGGCGAGATGCCGTAGGCAGAAATCGTCTCCTCGCCATTACCATCGCCGCGGTCGTATTGCAGCTGGTAAACGGCATATTTCTCGGCCTGCGCGATTGCGCCCGCGCCGTTGTCAATCGTGTTGACCGGGTGAATGTCGTCGTTGTCGGTGTCGATCTTAGAGGCCTTGTCAATCAGGTCGATAGCCTCGTCGCGGTTGCAGCCGAGGATATCGGCAAGGTCATCGAGGCGCGCATAAAGCGCATCCTTCTTGTCCTGGACCTTGGTAAGCGCATCCTGCGCCGCAGTCAGGCTCTCGGCAGACGGAGATGCGGTCGCGGCATCGGCTGCCGTCTGCGCCGCATCGGCCGCGTCGTCAAGCTCGTCATCGGCATCTTGGGCGGCGGAAAGCAGCGCGCCGTCAACCGACTGCAAGCGCTCGAGTGCTGACCACTGCTCGCGCTCCTCGGCAGTGCCCTCGAGCTCCAGCGGCGCCTTGAGCGTGTACTGGTGCTCGGAGACCAGGCTTGTCTCGAGGTTGTCCGCGTAGTGCGTCATCGTGGGCAGAATCGCCAGGCCAAAGAGCAGCAGCAGCGAGGCAAACGCAATGCCCACAAAGAGCGTGGCAAAGTTGCCCAGGTTGCGCAGAAAGATACGCAGGCGGAAGCGGGAAACAAAACCCATGCGCTCCGGCAGTTGCATACCGCGCTTGGTGCCCGATTTGCCGCTCGCCTCGTGACGAAGGAACTGCAACGGCGTCTTGCCCATTTTGCGAAGCAGGCCCACCAGCGTGATGAGGATGAGCGCGGCGGCGGGAACCACGGCGCACTTCACAAAGATCTCCCAGCTCCAGTACACCTGGAAGGGCGGCAGGCTGTACGAACCGTAATAGAGGCTGCGCATGGGCTCGGTAAAGAACACAACGCCGAGCGCAGTGCCCAGAAGCGCCGCGACCACGCCCACGATGGCGGGAAGTGCCAGGTAGTGCAGCACGATCTCGCGACGGCGATAACCGCTGGCGAGCAGCGTGCCGATGATGGCGCTCTCCTCCTCGATGGTGGCGTCGGTAAGGACCACAAAGACGAACGCCATGATCACGATGATGATGTCGAGCAGCGTCATCCACATCATGGAGTCGCCGTCCACGTCATCGCGCGCATAGCCAATGCCCTGATTGGAATCGGCGTCGGTCAGATCGTCCACGCGCGCATCGGCGTCGGTCAGTGCCTCGACCATATCTTGCTCGGCGTCGATGCGGTCCGCGGTGGGGAGGTCGCGATCGGTAAAGGTGAAGGAGTAGGTGTAGGCGGGTGCGCCGCCGGCATCTTCGAGCGCGGCAAAGCCGCCATCGGTGACCTCGGCCACGCCGTACGTGATGGTGTTCACCGTAAAGTCCGAATTGTTGAGGAACAGCGCCTGACTATCGGGCTGGGTCATGATGCCGCAAATGGTGTAGGTGCGACCCTCGAGCTCGACTTTATCGCCCACGGACAGGTTGTTATTGGTGGCAAAGACACGGTCGATGGCCACCTCGTCATCCGCCTTGGGTTCCTTGCCCTCACAGTAGGACGCAATGTCCACCTTAGCGCGGTGCGCATAGGTGCGCAGCGTGCGCTTGGTGCCGTCGTCGCCGGCGGTCTTTTTGATGATGGCGTCGATGGAGAAATTCTTGTAGAGCGTGACGCCGCCGACGTCGCCGGCTGCATCCTCGGCGGCCTTGAGTTGATCGTCGGTAGCCTCGAAGGAGGTGGTCACGCGGCCGTCCTCAATCGCGTACGCATCGCGCATGTCATCGATAAGGCAGCCGATGGAATGCGCTGCGAGCAAAAATCCCGAGGTGAGAGCGATGCTTCCGCACATAAGCAAAAAGATGCCCAGGTACTTGCCGATATTGCGGCGCAGCTCGCGCGGGAGACGTTTTGCGAGAGGTGCCATGGCGCCGCCTACCAATCGAGCTCGGCGGCCGCAACGGGCGACTCGTTGAGCTCATCCTCGACGATGTGCCCGTCGCGCAGGCGCAGCACGCGATTGGCCATGTGCGCGATGGCGGCATTGTGGGTGACAATGATGATGGTGCAGCCGTAGGTGCGGTTGACATCCTCCATGAGCTGCAGGATTTCCTTGGACGTCTTGTAGTCAAGCGCGCCGGTGGGCTCGTCGCACAGCAGCAGGCCCGGGTTTTTGACGAGCGCACGGCCGATGGCACAGCGCTGCTGCTGGCCGCCCGAGACCTGGCGCGGGAACTTGTTGCGGTGCTCGTAGAGGCCCAGCGAACGCAGCAGGTCGTCGACATTGAGCGGGTTTTTGGACAGGTGCGCCGTGACCTCGATGTTCTCCTTGATGGTGAGATCGGGCACCAGGTTGTAGAACTGGAAGACAAAACCCAGCTCACGGCGGCGATACTCGCCCAGGTCGGTAGGCTTGAGCACCGTGAGGTCGCAGCCGTCCACCATGATGGAGCCGCCGTCGGCATCCTCCAGGCCGCCGATCAGGTTAAGAAACGTCGACTTGCCCGAACCCGAAGGCCCCAGCATGACGCAGATCTCTCCGCGGTTGATGGACGTGTCGATGCCGTCGAGCACCGTCAGGCGTGCATCTCCATCGCCGTAGTGCTTTTTGAGATCCTTAACCTGGACGTAGGCCTCCCGCGTTGCCATGATATCCCCCATTGTTAGCCTTGTACTACTTTATGAACATAATAGTAAACCTTGGCGAACTATTTTTGGGCGAGGCCTGGATTTTATTTCAGACTAGTCATTGGGGACGTTCTTAAATGACTAGCTGTTGGGGACACTCTTTCGCCACCCGGCAGTTAGGGACGTTCCCTTTCTGCCGGCAGCTGAGGACAGTCCTTGGCAACCCGGCCGGCAAGCCGGCGGTTCGGCAAAGACTGTCCCCAATGACTAGTCGTTTAAGTCTGTCCCCAATGACCACTCTTGGTCGTTTAAGTCTGTCCCCAATGAGTACCCGATGACTAGGTGGCTAGGCGTGGGATTTGGTGCGTGCGAGGGCTAGGCCTACGGCGGCGATGGCCGCGGCAAAGAGCACGGTGACGCCCAGGTCGCAGGCGATGTCGCCCAACATGGCAGACGTCAGGTCCGACGCGAGCGCCTTGCCGATCGCGTCGTTCACCCAATATGTCGGCACAAAGTGCGCCACGGCCTGCACGGCCGAACCCATGAGCGACAGCGGCATCCAGGCGCCGCCCAAAAACGTCATGAGCATGCCGAGTAAGTTGCCCACGCCGTTGAGCAGCTCCTCGCGCGCGCCCAAGCTCGACAGCGTAAAGCCAACGGCCAGCGGTGTGCACGCCAGGGCAAACGTTGCCGCCAGCGCAAGGCACACGCGGCCCACGCCGACCTCGGCAACCGCGCTGGCAAAGCCCACGATGCCCATCATGCTCGACACGAGCCAGATGCAGACGGTGAGCACCGCGGCAGCCGCGAACACGGCAAGTGAACGCTGGCGCTCGGAGACCGGGCCGGCCTCCATGCGGCGCACGCGCTCGGGCTCGTTCATGCCCGAGAACACCAATCCCACCGATACGATGACCGACGAGATAATCGCGTACGCGCCAAAGTTGAAGTACGACTCGAGCGTGGCAGCAGCAGTCGAGTCGACCTTGACCTGCTCGATCTGGACCTCCGCGCGCTTTGCAGCGGCATGCTCGGCGGCCTTGGCGACGCTGCCGTTAGAAGCGGCGGGCTCAAGCGCCGCCGCAGCGCCCGCGAGCGAGATCCAACGCAAGGCTTCGGCAGACGAAAGCGCCGCCGCCATGGTGCCGGCACCGTAGGTCACATCGAGCTTGGGCAGGGACTCCCCCACGCGGGCGGCTGCAACGAGGTCGTCCTCAAACCCCTCCGGGATAAAGAACACGCAGTCGGCGCTGCCCTTGGCGCTGTTGCTCTTGGAGAGCGCGTCCGCAAGGTCGTACGTGTCGTCGCCGACGCCCGTGACCAGGTCAAACCGCGAACCTAGATGCTTGGTAAGCGCACGCGAAAGGTCGCTGTCGTCGCGGTCGACCACGATCACGTTGGCATCGTAGGGCTTGTACTCGGTGAGCTGCGACGAGTTCCAGCTCACCGATGCCGCGATAAATACGCCCATGAGCGAGATGAACACCGTATAGATGATCAGGTAGAACGGGTGCGCCAGCGCCATGCGAAGCGCGGTCTTAAAGGTGCTCATAGCGGCTCCTTCCAAAGATCAGCGTAGCGGCGGCAACGAACAGCAGCGCCATAAGGACCAGCGCGCCCGCACGGATGACAAAGGGACCCAGGTCCTCAAAGAAATACAGGCGGTTGAACATGTCGCAGATAAGCTTGACGGGGTTGAGCCAGCACTCGGCCGGACAGGCGCGGGCGACGTCGTCGGCAAGCGCCATCGCCGGCTCGCCGTAGAGCCCAGCGAACAAAGCGCACGTGGTGGCAAAGCCTGTGAGGATGCCCGACTTGGATGCCTTGCCGCCCTTAACGGGAAGCGTGCCCACAAAGAGTCCCAAGCCCGTGGCGGCAAGCGCGGAAGCGGCACCGCCCACCAGACACAGCCCCTCGCGCCCGCCAAAGTCGACGCCCACAACCAGGCGCACGTAGCCGATCGCGATCGCCATCGAGGCAAAGGAGACCAGCCACGAGCCCACAAAGATACCGGCCAGCGACGCCGTTTTGGAAAGACCGCCCGCGCAGCGGCGCGCGCCAAGGCCCGACAGATTGGGCTGCAGATCGACGACGCTCAAGGCGGCAAACTCCGCAGACATCATCGCGACCAGGCCAAAGAGCGCGTAATAGTAGATGACCGTGCCATCGGGCGTGGTGCGTGTCAGGCTTACGCGGCGGGTGCCGCCCTCGAGCGACAGGGCGCGCGCAACCGCCTCCGGGTCGGCGAGCGCCGCCGGGTTGTCCTGGGCAATCTGCGACATGAGCTCGGCATTTTGTGTATACGAGCTTGCCACCGTCTCCAGGATGCTGCGATCGGTGAGCACCGATGATGCGCGCGAGCTGTCGTAGCTCGATAGCAGTGTGAGCTTGGGTGCGCCTGCGTCGTCGACCGTATAGATGCCCGCGACCTCGCCGGCCTTAAGCGCACGGTTCGCATCGGCTGCGTCGTCGCACTCGTGGATCTCGAGCAGCTGATTGTCGCTCTCCTTGGCAAGCGACGTCGCCACGTCCTTAAAGGTCGAGGCGTCCCAGGCCTCGTCCGCTATGACGGCAACCGGTACCGGGTCGACCGTGCCGTCAGAGCTCAGATTCGCAAACATAAACATGAACATCGTGGAAAGTGCGATGGGAAAGAGAGCGCCCCAGACCCACGTGCTCGGCCGGCGCAGCAGCGTCTTGACCGTAGTGATGATGGTGTTGAACATGACTGCCCCCCTAGTCGCGCAGCTCGCGGCCGGTGATCTCGAGGAACACGTCGTTGAGGGTCGGCGGCTCGCTCCACACGCGGCCGAGCGCCACATCGGCGGCGCGCAGCGTGTCGAGGATGTCGACCAAATTGTGCGGGCTCGCTTCGCAGGTGCAGACGAGCTCGCCGCCGGACAGCTCGACGCTGAGCACGTGCTCGAGGGCGCGCAGCCGCTCGACCGTGGCTGGCTCGACGGCGCCCACCTCGACGGTCACGCGCTCGCCCATCTGAATCATGCGTTTGAGCTCGTCGTTGGTGCCCTGCGCCAGCACGCGGCCGCCGTCCATGATCATGATGCGGCTGCAGATCTGCTCGACTTCCTCCATGTAATGGCTGGTATACACCACCGTGGCGCCCTCGTCGCGCAGGCGGCAGATGCCCTCCAGGATGGCGTTGCGGCTCTGCGGGTCGACCGCCACCGTGGGCTCGTCAAAAAAGATGAGCTCGGGCTTGTGCGCGATGCCGCAGGCGATGTTGAGGCGTCGCGCCAGGCCGCCCGAGAGCTTGCCGGGGCGGAACTTGGCAAAGTCGCCCAGGCCGACAAAGTCGATGGCCTCGTCGACCAGCGCGCGGCGGCGCTTGCGGTCGTTGACGTAGAGGCTGCAGAAATAGTCGATGTTCTCGCGCACCGTAAGCTCGTCGAACACCGCCACCTGCTGCGGCACCACGCCGATGCGGCGCTTGAGGTCGTAGCGGGCGGGCGTCATGGGCTCGCCGAACAGTTCGATGGTGCCCTTGTCGTAGGCGAGCAGCTGCAGGATGCAGTTGATGGACGTGGTCTTGCCCGAGCCGTTGGGGCCCAGCAGGCCAAAGATCTCGCCGGGGGCGATGCTCAGGTTAAAGTGGTCGAGCGCAATAAGATCGTCGTAGCGCTTGACGAGGTTTTCGACGTGGACGATGTCTGTCATGAGGCGGCCCTTCTGTTGATTGCGGCCCGGTACGATTGCATCATCGCAGGAGCCGCCGACGCGCACCAGTGAGCTTTGTCACGAGTGCGAGGGGGCAGAGGTGAAACCCCCGCTCGCGCGAGCGATCGACGCCGCTTTGCCGCGCGGGAGGAATGTCACGGTTGCGCAGGCAGCCCCTCCACCGCGCGCGCCTTCGCGTACAATACCCGTATGAACAGGCTTTTCGACAAATCGATCGTGCTGGCGTGCTGTATTGCGGCCGCCATGGGTCTTGCTGTGGACGCTCGCCTGGTCGCGGCGTTTTGCCTTGGCGTTATTGCCACCTCGCTGGCCGAGGTCGTACAGGGAAACCGCGCCCGCCGTGTGAGCGAGGCCGCGAGCTACGCCTGCATCATCGCGGCTGTCTTCGTGCCGCCGTTTGTGCCGTTTGCGCCTCTCGCTCTCTATGACATCGCGCGACGCGTTCGCCGTGAACGAATCTGGCCCGCGCTGGCGATTGGCGCCGTGTTTGTCTGCGCGCTTGTCGCGGACCTTCGTGGTGGCGTGCTCACCACCCGAACGCTGCTGTTAACCGCCATCCTTTCGGTCGCCGCCACGTTGCTGTCGCTGCGCACCGCGCAGCTGGAGCGCGAACAGGAACGCATGCGTCGCACCCGCGACAAGCTGCAAGAACGCGCCCTGGCACTCGAGGCACGCAACCGCAATATCGCCGACCGCCAGGACTACGAAGTCGAGCTCGCGACGCTCGCCGAACGCGCCCGTATCGCGCGCGAGATCCACGATAACGTGGGCCACCAGCTCACGCGCGCTTCGCTTCAAGCCGAGGCCCTGCGCGTGGTCCATGCCGATGAGCCCGGCGTCGCCGCCGATTTCGCCGACGTCAAACGCACGGTTGACGAGGCGCTCCAGCTCGTGCGCGCCAGCGTCCACGCGCTCAACGACAATGCAACTGACCTCTCCGTGCAGCTCGAGCGCATCGTTGAAGGCGCACGCTCGGACAGCGGTCCGCAGATTGAGCTTGAGGTTTTGGCCGAGCATGCGCCCGCCAACGTCGCCAACTGCTTTGCGGCGGTGCTGCGCGAGGCGCTTTCCAACGCCATGCGCCACGCTTGCGCCCAAACCGTCACCGTACGATGCATGGAACATCCGTCGTTTTACCAGCTTGTCGTTACCGACGATGGCGCGGGCGGGGTCCAAGCAAGCGGCCGCGGCGCTGCGGAGGGCATGGGGCTCGCCTCCATGCGCGAGCGCGTCGAGGCGCTTGGCGGCACCTTCACCGCCGGCCCGCGCGCCGGCACCGGCGGCTGGCGTGTGTTTGCCACCGTTCCCAAACAGCAAGGAGATGAGGGCCGATGAGGCTCATCGTTGTCGACGACGACCGCTTGGTGGTCGATTCGCTCAAGATTATCCTGGGCGCCCAGCCGCAGATCGAGGTAGTGGGCACCGGCGCCAACGGCAACGACGCGGTTTCGCTCTATGCCGAACACGCGCCTGATATCGCACTGCTCGACATCCAGATGCCGGGGCGTGACGGACTTTCGGCGGCACGCGAGATCCTCGAGCGCGACCCGTCGGCGCGCGTGGTGTTTCTGACGACATTCTCGGATGACGAATACATTGTGTCGGCGCTCAAACTGGGCGCGCGCGGCTACTTGATTAAAACCGACGTCGCTGCCATCCCTCCCGCGTTGACGCAGGTCATGGATGGCAAACGCGTGCTCGAGGGCAAGGCGATCGAGGACGTCGATTTTGACGGAACGGACGTTGAGGCGGGCACGCCCCGCCGGCCTGCGGCCTTCGCCAGCCTAACCGACCGCGAATTCGAAGTCGCCGAGCTCATCGCCCGCGGCCTCGATAACAAGGAGATTGCCGCCACCGCCTATATGGGCGAAGGCACCGTACGCAACCACATCAGTTCGATCCTTGCCAAAATGGGCCTACGCAACCGCACGCAGATCGCCATCGCCTACCTGCGAGGGTAATTACCCAACGGCCAACCGCTCCGGCAGAGCAAAATAGCTGTTATCGATTTAATGCCATTTCAAAACTATGCCGGTTTACGGGGCTAAGCTCAGGGCCCCCATCCATACCCGCGTTTTCCGTAAAATGACGGCTTGTCTACCTGCGGTTTTATTTTCACGGATATCGGCATGGTTGGGAGCGCGTGACTTAGCCCCGTAAACCGGCATAGTTTTGTCCGAGCGGCTCTGCACGAGCGCCTCCGCAAGCCTCGCGGGACCAAAATGATCCGTTTTCCTCCGTCCCCAAGGAATCACCCGGAACCGCTCGCCACGAAACCTGCCCATCTACTACGTTTGACTCGATACCCCTGACCATACCCCCGTTTTCCAGAAAACCGCAGGCGTTCTACCTGCGGTTTTCTTTTCGCATTTTTTGCCGTGGTTGAGGGCCACCGCCCAAACGTAGTAGATAGGCCCATTTCATGGCGAACGGGCCACACGGATGTCCTCGCGAGGCCAAAATGATCCGTTTCCCTCTGTCCACGGGAGATCAAGTGCTGTTACGAATATGGTGTCATTTCAAAACTATGCCGGTTTACTACGATAAAAACGAGATTCCCGACCACGCGTGATTTTTTCGCAAAACTACAAGCCGTCTACCTGCGGTTTTGATTTTGCCAAATGCGGTGTGGTTGGAGGTGGGCGATTTATCGTAGTAATCCGGCATAGTTTTGTTCGCGACGGCACAACCGCGCGTTTAAGCGCGGGGCCGGTGGGGCAAAATTGCCCCACCGGCCCCTATTCCAGTTCTATCCCAGCGTTACTACGGCTTGGTTTCTACTGTGGGAGTCTTGTCCGCTGCGACTGGGGTGCGGGCGGTGTCCATAGTCAGGCAGTGCTTGGGGCAGCTCTCGATGCACTCACCGCACACCACGCAGGCATACGGGTCGATCGACCACGTTCCACCCTTGCGATCGACCGCGAGCGCGCCCGCCGGACAGCGACGCGCACACATGCCGCAGCAAATGCACACGTCCATGTCGTTGACGATATGCCCGCGCAAGCGCTCGGGCGCCGCGAGCTTCTCCTGCGGATAGCACACCGTGACCGGCTGCTTGACCATAGAGCCCAAGGCCGTCTTGGCAAATGTCAGCAAACTCATGCCGCGCCTACCTTTCCGTGCAGCTAATGCAGGGGTCGATGGTCAGGATAATCATGGGAACGTTGGCAAGGAGTACGCCCTGCAGCGCATGCGTCAGACCCGCCAAGTTTTGCGACGTTGGCGTGCGCACGCGGAAACGGTCCAGGTTCTTGGTGCCGTTGCCGCGCACATAGTAATACGCCTCGCCGCGCGGCTGCTCAATCACAACCTCGCCGCGCGCGCCGTCGGCCGGCGTAAGCTTGGTGCGCCCGCCAATCCCGTCGTGCGGAATCTTGCCCACAAGCTCCTTAATGATGTCCATGGCCTGCGTGACCTCGGCGCAACGCACCTGGCAGCGGGCATAGCAATCGCCATCGGTAGCAACGATGGGCTCAAACGCAGCCAGATCCGCATAGGCACCGTCGTCAAACATGCGCACGTCGTAATCCACGCCCGATGCGCGCCCAAACGGACCGACCATCGAAAGCTCCAGCGCGTCTTTCTTGCTAATCATGCCCACGCCATGCAGGCGCTCGCCGCAGCTGTTGTCGTCCAAAAACGTATGCACCAGGGCCTCGTAGTCAGGACGCATGGCATCGAGCGTCTGGACAATGCCCGCCAGCTCGGAGTCCTCGATATCGTGCTTAAGGCCGCCGATCTCGTTAATCGACAGAATCACGCGCCCGCCGCAAGTGCTCTCAAAAATCTTGAGTATCTGCTCGCGCAGGGTCCATGACCGATAGAACAGCGCCTCAAAGCCAAAGGCGTCGGCGAGCAGACCCAGCCACAGCAGATGCGAGTGAATGCGCGAAAGCTCGTGCAGAATGGTGCGGATATACTGCACGCGACCAGGCACCTCGATGCCGAGCATGCGCTCGCAGGCGCTGGCATAGCCGCAGCTGTGGCCCACGGCGCAGATGCCGCAGATGCGCTCGGCGATGTAGCCAAACTGATGCATGTCGCGCTTTTCGGTGAGCTTCTCGAGCCCGCGGTGCACAAAGCCGATCTGAGGAATTGCCTCGATGACGCGGTCATCCTCGATCACCAGGTCCAGATGAAGCGGCTCGGGCAGCACCGGGTGCTGCGGGCCAAACGGAATAACGGAGCGATGTGCCATGGACCTTACGCCTCCTTTTTCTGCTTGTCGCGGGCGGCCTTGGCGGCAAGCGCCGCGCGGACCTTGGCCGCTTTCTCGGGATCCATGGCGGCGAGCTTTGCCTCCATCTCAGCAGCCTTGAGCGCGGCCTTGGCAGCGGCATCGTCATGCTGAGTATCGGAGCAGGCAGCCGCAGCGGGCTGAGCAGCGGCGCCCGCGGCGTCGCCGGCGCTCGCAGCACCCTCCCCTGCAGCAGCCGCAGCCGCGGCGGCCTTTTCGGCCGCGGCCTTGCGCGCCTTGGCCTCGGCAGCGGCACGCACCTTCATGGCTTTCTCGCGCGCGGCCTTCACCTCGGGCGTGATAACGCTCATGGGTTCGGCAGTCGAGACCTGGTAGAAAAAGCCCTTAAAGTCAATCTGCATATCGGTGATGGCAAGACCGAATAGGTCGTGCGCCTCGTTTTCAAACGGGAATACCGCCGGATAGTACGAGCTGATGGACGGAATCTCCTGATACTGGTCGATGCCCTCAACCACCAGGTTCTCGATCGCATAGCTGCCGTCCTGCGCAATATGCTCCTGAGCAGCACGAACGTCGATAAACGTATAGACCAGGCGATACGATCCGTCGTCCACACAGCGCTCGGCATGCATCTGCACAAAGCGCGCGCCGGTACCTTTGAGCGCCTGCACATGCGGCAACAGCTCATCGATCCCGACGGTAGTGTAGATTGCCTTTTGCATTACTCGGCCTCCTTTGCAGCGGCGGGCGTCCCGGCAGGTGCGTCGCCAGCGGCAGGCGCGTCGCCGGCCCCCGCAGCAGCCACAAACCCGTCCTCGCCCAGCTCAACGCCACCGTCCCAGGTTGCGGCGCCGCCCACGGTAAGCGGATCGCCGCCAGCACGCATCACGGCCTCCTTCTGATCCAGGATGCCGCACGCCTCCACGATGGCATCGATCACGGTCTCGGGACGAATGGCGCACCCGGGCGCGTACACGTCCACGGGAATCGCGCGGTCCACGCCGCCGATCACGTTGTAGGCATCGCGGAACACGCCGCCCGAGCACGCGCAGATACCGCACGCCACCACGCACTTGGGCTCGAGCATCTGGTTGTAGATCTGGCGCACGACGGGCAGGTTCTGAGCATTGACCGAGCCCGTCACCAAAAAGATATCCGCATGCTTGGGGTTACCGGTGTTGACCACGCCAAAGCGCTCCGCATCGAACAGCGGCGTGAGCGAGGCCAGCACCTCGATATCGCATCCGTTGCAGCTCGAGCCGTCGTAATGAATAACCCACGGCGAGCGCGACATTTTATGATCCATAGATGCCGCCTCCTAAATAAATACGTCGACGAGGATGGGCATAAGGTTGAGCAGGCCAAACACCAGCGCCACGCCCCAGCCGAGCTTAAAGCAGCTGCGCCAGGTGCTGCGTGCGAAGGTGTTGTCGATCAGTACCTCGACAAAGTACGTCGCGACCATCACGACCAGGGCAACCACCCAGCTCACCGGGTTGTCCCAGACAAAGAACATGCCCACCCACATCAAAAACAGCACGGTCTCGCACCAGTGCATAAGGGTCATCTTGGCCAGCGTGCCGCCGCTCATCTCGGTGGCGACGCCCTGGACGATCTCCTGATGCGCGTGATGCGAGTATGAAAGATCGAACGGCGACTTGCGCAGCTTAATGGTAAGTACCGCGAGCAGCGCGAGGAAAATGGGCGCGCTGTACACGATGATGGGCGCCGACTGCCCCGTCACGGCGATGGAATCAAAGCTATCGGTGGCAAGGTACAGGCCCACGCTCATCAGCAGAACGGCGGGCTCGTAACTCATAACCTGCAGCAGCTCGCGGTCGGCGCCGACCTGGGCAAACGGGCTTTGCGTCGAAGCGGATGCCAGCACCACAAAGATCGCGGCGAGCGTCACCATAAAAGCGCACAACAGCGTGTTAGAGCCCGACACAAAGATGCCGCCGCCCACCACGGTAAAGATGAGCGCGCACGCCATATAGGTATCGTCCATGGTGTTTACGCTGGCAGGGGCTTTGCGCAGCAGCTTGGCAACGTCGTAGAAAGGCTGGAGCAGGTGCGGGCCCACGCGGCCCTGCATACGGGCCGAAAGTTTGCGGTCAACGCCGTCGATCAGGCCACCCACAAGCGGCGCCAGCAAGGCAAACGCCACGGTACCAATAAAGATGCCCACGACGCCCGAACCTTCAAAATACTTGCCGCGCAACACCGAGGGCGCGCTCATGGCAAGCCGCTCGGGCCCAATCCATGCGCAACACAGCAGCGCAAACAAGATAATGCTGCAGCACACGACGCTACCCGCGGGGCCAATACGCTTCTCGCCAAGGGCGTCCTCCGAGTACCAATTGCGCTTTTCGGCCTTCACCTCGTGTCCCATCGAACCGCGGAAATGGCGATATTTGTCGGTTCCCACGCCCGAAAGGTACACGTTGACGTGCGGCTTGTTGCTCACGCGGAATGAAGTCAGCAGCACCACGGCGATAAACGCCACGATAACCACCATCAGATACATGGCGTCCTTGCCAATAACGTACGGCACGCGGCCAAACACCATGGCCAAGTAAGGCGACACCAGACCGCTCGAGATAACCGGAAACGCCACGCAGCACAGAATCAGCAGCGCGGCGATGGTGTTGAGCGCCATCCACTCGGTCTTATGGACATTGACCTCAACGTTTTGAGCCGTGGGATCGACGCCCGAAAGCTTGGCAAGCCACTTGCCCCAGAAGAAGAACGTCGCGGCTGAGCCAAAGGCAAGCACCATGATCATGAGCACGTTGCCAGTCTGCGCGAACGCCACCAGGGCGCCCCACTTGGACACGAGCATGCCAAACGGCGCCACAAACATGCCCATGATGCCCAGCATCATCAGACGCGTCAGGTGCGGCATGCGGCTGAACATACCGTCCATGTCCTCGATATCGCGGCTGCCGATATGATGCTCGGCCGTGCCCACGCACAGGAACAGCAGCGACTTTGCCACCGTGTGGAACAGGATCAGGAAGATGGCCGCCCATACGGCCTCGGGCGCGCCGACACCCAAGCAAGCACTGATGAGGCCCAAGTTGGAAATGGTGGAGTACGCGAGCACGCGTTTGGCGTTGCTCTGCGAGATGGCCATGAGGGCAGCAAGCAAAAACGTGATGGCGCCCACACTCGTGACCATAAAGCCGGTTACGGGATAGATAGCATAGAGCGGGCTCAGCTTGACCATTAGGAACACGCCGGCTTTAACCATGGTTGACGAGTGCAGCAGGGCGCTCGTGGGAGTGGGGGCAACCATAGCACCCAACAGCCACGTGTGGAACGGCATCTGTGCGGCCTTGGTGAGTGCGGCGAGCGACAACAGGATGACCGGCATCACCAGCAGTGCGGATTGCGCGGTACCGGCGCCGGAAAGCTCGATCATGCCCGAGATGGTCAGCGGCATGCCGTTAACGTGCAAGAACATAAGGCCCGCCAAAAACGCGATACCGCCCAGCATGTTAAGGATGATCTGGGTGAAAGCGTTCTTGATGGCCTCGGGCGTGCGCGTGTAGCCAATCATAAGGAACGAGCACACGGTGGTGATTTCCCAGCCGCAGAACAGCCACTCAAGGTTGTCGCTCGTCACGATGACGAACATGGCCGAGAGGAACAGGAACATAAGCGCCAGGAACTGCGGGCGACGGTCGGGCGCGGTCTGCCCGCGCAGTGCGGCCTCGTGCTCGTCGTGGGCCTGGAAGTCCTTCATATAACCCAAGGCATACACGCAGATGAGGCTGCCAACAATGCCGACGGCGAGGACCATGATCACGCTCATGTAGTCCAGGTAGAGCGGCGTCGCCGTGACGGCTTCGACCGCGGGCAGCGTCATGGCTGCAAAGGCGAACGAGCCCACCAGCTGGACTATGCCGAGCACCGTGGCGAGCGCGTTCCTATATTTGTACGCGTTGTACAGGATTACGGCGCACAGGATGACGTCGATGACGGAGCTGATGATCGAGAGCACATGCGAGGTGCCGGAGGCAACCTCAAAGCTCTGCGGACCCATGCCAAAAAACATGACGGCGACTACAACTGTCACCGCCATAATAATGCCGGAGCCTATGAGCCCCACCGCATCGCGGGCGCGGTCACCGCGCGCGAGCAGCATGCCCAGCGCCGGTACCAGCGGAAACAGGGTAAGGAAATACAGTAGCGTCATACCATCACTCCCCCGTGCAAAAACGCTGCAATTGTTTAACGTTATAGCTCAATTGAGGAGTAGCGGCGGCAGGTTTTCGGTCAACTGGGGAGTTTTAGGCGTACGGGGTAAGGGCACGTCCGCTTTGGAGCAGAGAGGCGGCAAGAAAAATGCGCCCCTGTGGGCGCACCATCCCGTTTGCTATTCCGCCTTTTTAACGCGCGGCTTGCGACCTCGCGGCTTATCGACCAGTGCGGACTCACCGCTCTCGCGATACTGGCGGCACCAGGCCTTAACCGAAGACTCGCTTGGAATCTTGTGTTTGATCATGGCCTCGCGAACCGTTAAGCCGTTTTCCAAGCGGTCCTTGACCACGGCGAGCTTAACTTCGTACGAATAGGTGTGATGATGCGAACCGGCGTTGAGAACGGCGTCGGCACCGCCCACGGCATACGCGCGGGCCCACTGACGAGCCGTGGCCTGGGGAATGCCAAGCTCCGCGGCGAGGGCGCGATGACCGACCCCCTCTTGGAGGGCCTCGACGGCGCGCTGCCTAACCTCGGGCGCATGCGTGCGAGTCCTAGTTGCTTCCGACATACCTGCCACTTCTTAGCCTTAACCGTTAATCTGCTTTCTTACGTGCAAGTTAGATAGTAGCATTTTACCGTTTGCTCAAAGCAGTTAATTAAAATAGACGCGGCGTTATCTGGGCATTTGGCACCAAATTACGACATTTCTTTATCGATTATTTACGCTGGTAGCTGACTCGCAGCTAATCGTCATTCGCTTGTCAACAAAATTGGCATCTCTTTATGTCCTTTGGTATAGAGGATATAGTTATTAACCCCTCCCCCAATATTTTTGAGTGATCTGCAAGGCAGTAGACGTCCTCACTCCTCATGATTACCGCGCATTGCCATTCATCGGAGCAAAACAAAAAGGGCGGGACCTGCTGCGCTTGCAGGCCCCGCACCGGTTGACACCCGACGGGACACAGCCGGGCGAGACGGATCCGTGCTACCGCCCCGCCTGGCCGCGATGTTCAACTACAGCTCGTTGGCCGCGTGATACGCCGTGCGAATGGCGCTCGCAATGTCGGCGGTGCGCTCACCCGAGCAGTCGCCCACGCAGGTCACGGGCACCGTCACGCCATCCAGGTCAAACGCGTTGGCCTTGGAGCCCACGGCCATCACCACGTAATCGCAGGCGATCTTCACCGGCTCCTCGGCGCCGTCCTCGGTGGTGCGAACAGCCTCCACGCCCTCGTCGGTAATGGCGGTCAGGCGGGTCTTAACATGCTGCTCCACGTTGTGCTCTGCAAAGTCGCTCATAATCAGCGGCAGAATGGTCTCGGACTCGCCCGCGGCAATCTTGTCGAGCATCTCCACGATCGCCACCTCGCAGCCGTGCTGCAGCAGGTACTCGGCAGTCTCGGTGCCCACCAGGCCGCCGCCAATGACGGCGACGCGGCCGCTGAGCTCCACCTTGCCGGCCAGCACGTCCCAGCTCGAGACGACCTTCTCCGAGTCGGCGCCCGGAACGGGGATGACCACGTCGTGCGCGCCCACGGCCACAATCGCGGCGTCGGCGGCGTTGAGGTCCTCAGCGGTAGCGGCATGACTGAGCTCCACCTTCACGCCCAGGCCAGGCAGAATCTTCTCGTAGTACTCGACCGAGCGCATAATCTCGTCCTTGCGCGGAGGCGCAGCCGCCAGCACAATCTGGCCGCCCAGATGATCGCTCGCCTCGTAGACGGTCACGTCGTAGCCGCGCTTGGCCGCCACGCGCGCGGCCTCCAGGCCGGCGATGCCGCCGCCCACCACGGCGATCTTCTTGTCGCCCTCGCCCGGCTTGATGGCGATGGTCGCCTCGTCGCCGTTCTCGGCATTGAGCACGCACGAAATGTACTTGCGGTTTTGAATCGCATCGACGCAACCCTTGTTGCAGTTGAGGCACTCGCGGATGGGCTCACCCGTGGCGGCCTTCAGCGCAATGTCGGGGTCGCACATGAGCGAGCGGCCATAGGCGATGATGTCGGCGGCGCCGTCTTCCAGAATCTTCTCGCCGGCCTCGACCGAAACCACGCGGCCCACGGTTGCCACCGGCACGGAGACCAGGGCCTTGACGCGCTCGGCCACGGGCAGCGTCCAGTTGTAGGGCATGGCGCCCATGGGCGGAATGGTGTCGCCCATGTTGCCGGTGTGGTTGGCCTGTGCGACCTGGATCATATCGATGCCCGCGCCCTCGAGCAGCTTGGCGAACTCGCAGGCCTCGTCGGGCTGCAGGCCGCCCTTGCCGCGCGGCGTGCCGTCGGGGTTCTCCATGATCACGGGGAGCTTGTACTCCACCATCAGCTGCGGCGCGGCTTCCTTAATGGCAGCGACGACCTCCAGCGCGTAGCGAACGCGGTTCTCGAACGAGCCGCCGTACTCGTCGGTGCGCTGGTTGAGGATGGCCGAGCACAGCGAACCTACCAGGCGGTCGCCGTGGACCTCGATGGCATCGATCCCGGCCTGCTGCGCGCGAGCGGCCGAGGCGGCGATAGCCTCCTTGATCTGGGTGAGCTGCTCCACACTCGCCTCGTTCACAAAGTGCTGCATGTCGTGGTGCAGCTTGGCGTAGGCCTGGTTGCGGATCTCGTTGGACTCGGCCATCTTGGCGGCAAAGGTCTCCTCGTCGCCGGCGGCCTTGGCCTCCTGCGCGGCCTTGGCGGCGGCCATGGATCCCATGACCATGCGGCCGACACCGGGCACGTCGTACTCGGGGTGGAACAGCTGCAGCGCGACCTTGGCGCCGTGCTTGTGGACGGCATCGGCCAGGGCCTTAAACGTGGGGATTTGGGCGTCGGTCGCCAGCTTGGGCGTGGGGCTTGCGGTCATGACGGGAGCAACGTCGCCGATGACGATGTAACTCACGCCGCCACGGGCCAAGCGCTCGTAAAAAGCCAGGCTGCGCTCGCCAATGGAGCCGTCACGCTCCTCGTAGCCGGTGGTCAGCGGCGGAAACATAATGCGGTTCTTGAGCTCAAGGGGGCCAACCGTAATGGGCTGAAGCAGCTTGGATGCAGGTGCGGTCATGGACATTCCTCTCTTGTAGGCGCGGCGGCGATGTTGCCGCGTAGTTGTCTAGAGGATATGGCATGGAGGCACAGCAGCACAACGGAAATCGGCGAATATCAGGTGGCGGCAGGTGGATGGGGCAGAGCGGCCCGTCGGTTTGCCCGCCGGTTTATCTCAATCTGTAACAGTTACGCGGCAAAACCGGGTCTTACTGTTACAGATCGAGACATTCCTCTCGGCCCATCCTCAACAATCTAGATCTGTAACAGCTAGGCCCACTTTTGGCCCCTATCTGTTACAGATCGAGACAAACCAAACCCGCCTGCTAGAAAATCTCAATCTGTAACGGTTACTCGGCAAAAACCGTCCCTCGTGTTACAGATTTAGACAAACACGACCCAACCCACCGGTATATCTCGATCTGTAACACCAAGCCGCCCAAATCGGGTCTAGATGTTACAGATCGAGATTTTGTTTGAGAGGCCGAGAATTGGACCGAAAACACAGTCCCGGAATAACAAAAAAGCTCGCCGGCTAGGCCGACGAGCTGCAAGTTCTTGGTCGCGGGGGCAGGATTTGAACCTACGACCTCCGGGTTATGAGCCCGGCGAGCTACCAGACTGCTCCACCCCGCAATGTCTGGGCGCCTCATGTGCGCAAGAAAGAATATTACGCGGGAGTTCGGTAAACGGCAAGGAAAATCTCGTAGAGCATAATTCCTTCATATTTAAACCACTCAGCCCCTATCACCGTAAACGAATCGCAGCCGAGCGCCGTCGACGGCACGTATACAATGGTGCGCGTCCTTTTATGCCGACACCGGGAGTAGACATGCTGCTCGCTATCGATATGGGAAACACGCAGACGGCCATGGGCCTGTTTGACGGAGACGAGCTGGTGCAGTCGTGGCGCATGCCCACCGACCGCTCCTATACCGCCGACGAGATCCATGTGCGCCTGATGGGTTTCTTTAAGATGTACGGCCTTTCGCTCGATGCGGTCGACGCGATCGCCTTTGCGGGCGTGGTGCCGCAGCTCTCGCGCGAGTGGCACGCCGTGGCCGACCGCATTGCCGCGGACGCCATCGTCATCGGGCCGCAGACGGCCGCCGTAACCAAGCTGCGGGCGGCGCGCCCCCAGGCCGTTGGTGCCGACCGCATCGCCAACGCCGTCGCTGCCGAGACCTTCTATGGCGCGCCGGCGATCGTGGTGGACTTTGGCACCGCGACCAATATCGACGTCATCGATGAGGACGGTTATTACATTGGCGGAGCGATCGCGCCGGGCATTCGCATCTCCATGGACGCGCTTGCCGCCCGTGCCGCCAAGCTCGCCAGCGTGCCGCTCGAGGCGCCCGAGCACGCCATCGGCCGCGATACCGAGGAGTGCATCAAGGTCGGCGCCGTAACGGGCGCCGCCGCCATGGCTGAGGGCCTGGTCGCGCGCATGAAGCGCGAGCTGGGCCGCGAGGATGCCACCGTTATCGCCACGGGCGGTCTCGCCAGCATCGTCGCCGATTCGACCGATGCCTTCGACGTGGTCGACGGACAGCTCACCATCAAGGGTATCTGCGAAATCTACCGCCGCATGCAGAAGCTGGGATAGAGCAGGGGCTTAAGTCGAGCGCGCCCGATGCCACAGTCCCCGCAAATGCTCGCCAAGCCTATTCCTCAGACAGGCGAAACCCTCCCCGGCACAGGCCGAGGAGGGTCTTGTTGTCATGTCTATCTTTGGGCGCGAACGCCCCGCGCTACAGCCCGCGAATTCGTACGGCCTCGGGCGGAAACTCCTGCTCGCCGGCATCGGTCTTAATGGTCGCGCGGCCCCAGATGTCCAGGCCTGCAAACACACCGACCGCAAGCGGCAGGCCGTTGGGCGACACCGCCGCAACTTGGCGGCCCAGCAGCGGCACCATGTCGAAGTACTCGCCCAGCACGGGAGCCAGCGGCCCTGCGGCGCCTTGCGGCGTGTTGGCAACAACCGCCCAAGCGCCCACGCGGGCCAGCACGGCGGCGGCCAGCGTCTCGACCAGCGCTTCGTCAGCCACGTCCACACCAAGCTCGCCCAGCGCCGAACGCTCAATATCCACCGTCACGGCACCGAACATGCCCGCAGCAGCGGCACCGCCGTTCACGGCAACACGCGCGAGCGACGTCTCAAACGCAGGCGCACCGCACACGATATCGCTCGGCCACTGGATACCCACCTTACCGGCAAGGCCCAACCCCGGCGTCGAAGCCGTGCCCACGAGCGCGTCCATCATGCCCATCGCAGCCACAAACGGCAGGCCGTGGAAGGCATGCATGTTCACGTCCGGGCGCACGATCAGCGAAAACGTCAGCGAAGCATCGCCCGCGCTCCACGCGCACCAGCCCGCGGACACGCCCTCGCGGCCCGCGTTACGCGCCGCGTCGAGCTCGGTGCCGGCGGCAACAGCATTCATCTCGATCATCTACATACGCCCCAATTCGCCAACGATATGGCCCACGCGGTCCTCGGGCTCCTTGACCTCGACACCGTTGTAGCGGAAGAACCGCGCCGGGTCGTGCATCAGGTCCTCGAGCGGCACCAGCACAAAGTCGCGCTCGCCAATGAGAGGATGCGGCAGGCGCAGCTTTTTGCCGCCGTGGGTCTCGCCATCCATCCACAGCAGGTCCAGGTCGATGGTGCGCGGACCGTTGGCCTTGGCCTTCTTGGAGCGGTCGCGCCCCAGCTCGGCCTCGATCTTCATGAGCTCATCGAGCAGCACCAGCGGCGCCAGCTCGGTCTTGATCTCGATGACGGCGTTGGCAAACGCGTCCTGGCGCGTCTCGTAGGCCGGCTCGCTCTCGTAAATCTTGGAGGAGTTGGACACGCAGGTGAGTGGAATCTCGGCGATCATCTCGCGTGCGGCGCGGATGTTGTCGCAGCGATGCCCCAGGTTGGAGCCCACGGCCACAAACGCGCGGCGCGGCTGCGGCTTGGCAACCGCCCAGTAACCGTTCAGGAACTGCGCAAAACCCGCGGCGTCGTGCACGCGCACGATGTTGGCACCGGCCTGGATGGCGCCCAGGCACACGCCAAACGTGGCGGCATCGCGCTCGGCGGCCTCGGTCACGCCCGAGATAGCGCCCACAAAACGCTTGCGCGACACGGCGCACATGAGCGGGTAGCCCAGCGACGCCATCTTGGCAGTCTCGCGCTGGATGACGATGTCCTCGTTAGCCGACTTACCAAAGCCCGGGCCAGGATCGATGCAGATGCGGTCGCGCGACACGCCGGCATGGATGAGCGTGCGGGCCTGGTCGGACAGAAAGCCCATGACGCGGCGCATGATGGGCGCCGAATCGGGCAGGGTAAAGCGGCGGAGCTGCGAGGTGGGCACATAGGCCTCCTCACGGCGGGCACTGCGGCGCATCATGGCGGCCAGGCGGTCATTGGACTCCGATGCGGCCTCGATGGCTGCGGGCGCGGCCTCGGGCGCGGGCGCGACGGTCTCGGCGGCAGCAGCCTGCTCGGCGGCCGGCGTCTCCTGCTCGCTTGCAGGCTCGGACGTGGGCTCCGGTTCGCCAAACGGCAACGAGGGCTGCACCACGCCGCCCGGAAGCTTGGCCTCCGGCTTAGGCTCGCCCAGCAACTTGCCGCGACGGCGGCGAGCCGGCTTCTCGGCCTCACGCGCGGCCTCGGCAGCCGCCTCGCGCGCCTTCTCGGCAACAAACGCCGCTGCCGAGGTATCGAGCTGCACCGTTGCGTGCGTGCGTGCGGTCGCGGCGACCTCGCCGGCGTGCATTACGATGACGCCGCAGGTGCTCGTCTTAACAAACTCGACCATCTTGGGATCGGTGAAGCCGGTCACGTCGTTGACGATCGAGGCGCCGCAGCGCACGGCCGCCTTGGCAACCGCCACGTGGCGCGTGTCGATCGAGACGATGGCACCCTCTTTGGCCAGCGCGCGCACAACGGGCAGCACGCGGCGAGCCTCCTCGTCGGGGTTGACCGGAGTAAAGCCGGGACGCGTGGACTCACCGCCCACGTCGATGATGTCGGCGCCGGCGTCGAGCATCGCCAGGCCGTACTCGATGGCGGCATCCGGGTCGAAGTGCTCCCCGCCATCGCTAAACGAATCGGGCGTCACGTTGAGGACGCCCATGATGCGCGGACGGTCAAAGCTGAGCTCGTACTTTCCGCACCGCCATGTCTTGCTGTCGTTCGCCATGAACATCCTCCTAAAATGCCCACGCCGCCGAGCTTGGGGAGCTGGCGGCGGGGTCGCTTTGCACTCAGTCTTTCTATTGTATCCGCGCACGCGGGCTAGAACGCAAACGCGGCCGCGATGTCGCAAGAAATCAGCAGGTCGGCATTTGCATCCTGATCGGTAGGAGCAAGATTGCAAATAGCCAGCGTATCGCCGGTAAAGTATCGCGTAAGGCCTGCCGCCGGATACACCACGAGCGAGGTCCCGCCCACAATGAGGGCATCGGCCGCGGCGATGGCGGCAACGGCACCGGTCAACACATGCTCGTCGAGCGGCTCTTCGTAGAGCACCACATCGGGCTTAATGCGCCCGCCGCACGCAGGACACACGGGCACGCCCGCGGCGTCCTCGTGCTCGCGCGAGCAAATCCATTCGGCGCTGTAGACTGCGCCGCACGTCTGGCAGACATTGCGGTGGACCGAGCCATGCAGCTCGAACACGCGCTGCGAGCCGGCCATCTGATGCAGGCCGTCGATATTTTGCGTCACCACGGCATTCAGCTTGCCGGCGCGCTCCAGCTCGGCCAGCCTGGTGTGGCAGCGGTTGGGCTTGGCGCCAAGCGCAATCATCTTGGTGCGGTAGAAGTCGAAGAACTCGGCCGGATGCGCCTCGTAAAAGCTATGCGAGAGCATGGTCTCGGGCGGGTAGGCAAACTGTTGGTGATATAGGCCGTCCACGCTGCGGAAATCGGGGATGCCACTCGCCGTGGAAACGCCCGCGCCGCCAAAGAAGACCACGCGCTTGTGGGTGCCGAACAGCTCCGCCAGCGCGGCGGAGGCCTGTTTGGAGTCCGTTATCGCCTGCGTCATATGAGTCCTCCGTCCTTGTTGGTCGGGCAGCGTCGGGCGATGTCCCAGCATGCGGCCTTTGGGTCAGCACGCGCGGTGCCCACCACCGCCCCTGTTGCGCTAATCTTAAGCCTGCCAACCCCGTCGAAAGGACACCATGCCTCAGACTTACACTTTCGCCTCGTGGAACGTCAACGGCCTGCGCGCCGTGCTCAAAAAGGACCCGAGCTTTATCCAGATCGCGCAAGAACTCGACGTCGATATCCTGGCGTTGCAAGAGACCAAGTTGCAAGAAGGCCAGGTTGATATTGACCTGCCCGGCTATCGCCAAACCTGGAGCTACGCCGAGCGTAAAGGCTATTCGGGCACTGCGGTCTTTAGCCGCCAGGAACCGCTGCGCGTGCTGCACGCCGACGCGCTGTTACCCTACGCCGGCGAGGGCGAGGCGGCCGAGCTCGTCGCCCAAGCCGCAACCGAGGGCCGCGTCTGCGCGTTGGAGTTCGACAAGTTCTGGTTTGTGGATGTCTATACGCCCAACGCCCAAAACGAGCTCGCGCGCATCGATGTGCGCATGGCCTGGGACGATGCCTATCGCGGCTTTTTGAGCGCGCTTGAGCGCGAGACCGGCAAGCCCGTGGTGACCTGCGGCGACTTTAACGTAGCGCACGAAGAGATCGACCTTAAGAACCCCAAGTCCAACCGCGGCAACGCAGGCTTTTCGGACGAAGAGCGTGGTAAGTTTACCGAGCTGCTCGACGCCGGTTTTACCGATACCTGGCGCGCGGCAAACCCCGACGTCGAGGGTGTCTACAGCTGGTGGAGCTATCGCTTTAATGCCCGCAAGAACAACGCCGGCTGGCGCATCGATTACTTCCTGGTGAGCGACGCAATCGCCGGCAACGTGCGCGACGCCGGCATCCGCGGCGATATCTTCGGCAGCGACCACTGCCCCGTCACCCTCACGCTAGAGCTCTAGCGCCAAGCAATTCCTGGGGGACAGAGGAAAACAGATCATGTGACCCCTCTCCCCCTATAAGGTGCGGTGGAATAGTTCCTGTTTGGGCAGCAAATAGCCAAAAACGAGAACCATTCCACCGCAAGTTCGTGTGGGAACGCGAAATGCCCTACAGTCCGTATTTCACGACGACACGGTTAATGCGACGGCACCAAGGCTTGTACAAGGCGGCCAAAAACACGCAGGTCGCAAGGCCGTGCGTGATATCGAACGGCACCGCCGTGGCAAGACGTGCCACGACACCCGCCCAAGTAAGCGGCCGTACAAATCCAATGATGTCATACGCGTTGATCACGACGCCATAGAGCAGGCCCGACGCAAAGCCGTACGCCAGCAGCGCTGGCATGCGCACGGTGCCGTCGGCGCGGTCGAACGCACCCGCATACGCCAGCGCACCGCCAACGTATCCCACGAGCCCCCAGGCATACATCTGCCACGGCGTCCACATGCCCTGTCCAAAAAAGAAATTGCTGGTCAGCGCCGCCAGCGCGCCAACCATAAAACCGTTGCGGCGACCAAGCGTCGCCCCCGCGATAATGGCGATGGCGCTCACCGGCTTAAAGTCGGGAATGGGCCCAAACAGGATGCGCCCCGCCGCCGCCAGCGCCGCCAGCACCAGCGTGGGCATAATCTGGCGCAATCCCGGACGAGATGCCTCGTAACCCGCAAAGAACAGCGCGAGCACCAGCGCCACCACAACCAGCATGGCCAATGCTGCCTGCTCAACACCCGACAGCAACGCGGCAGCCATCACCGCCGGCACCGCCAACAACAGCGGGACCTCCAGTTTTGCAAGCAAGCGCGCGACGCGATAATCCGTCATCCCATCACGCCCTATAAAACACGTTATCGGCAAAGAAGTCGGCCGGCGGCTCCATGCAGGCAATCTCGCCGTCAAACATCATGACGACGTCGTCGGCTACCTGCTCGGCAAAGTCCAAATCGTGCGTAGCCATGATGACGGTGCCGCCAGCCTTCGCATGGTCACGCAGAGCGCGGGCAATGATGCGGCGGCTGAACAGGTCTAGACCCTTGGTGGGCTCATCGAGCAATAGCAGTTCGGGGCCGATTAGCAGCAGTTTTGCCAATGCAAGCAGTTGACGCTGCCCGCCCGAAAGATCGTACGGATGGCGTCCATCCAGACCCGACAACCCCAAGCTCGCCGCACGCTCCCGCGCCAAGTTCTCGTCATATCCGCAGGTCGAAGCCCATTCCATCAGCTCGTCGCGAACCGTATCGGCAACCAGCAATGCTTTGGGATTCTGAGGCAGCAGCGCCGCCGAGGCCGCTCCGCGCACCATGCGGCCGCGCTGCAGCTTGGCGGTCTTCGCCAGCACCGAGAGTATCGTCGACTTACCGCATCCGTTGCCGCCCACGATCGCATGCACCGCACCGGCCGAAAACGTCACGTCGAGCCCGCGCAGCACCCAACCGCCCGCGCGATCGTAGCGAAACCAGCCTTCCAACAGGGTGGTAGCCGACCCGCCGTGCATTTTTTGGAGTATTCTGCTTCCATCCGTGCGCGGGAAGGCTTCCGAGCCATTCTCGAGCGACGTTTGCGCCACAAATTCGGACGATTTGTCCAATTCTGAACTTTTTTTCGCGCTCGATACGTCCCCGGGCGGCTCCAGAGAGCCCAAATTGTCCTCACGCCTGCTGAATACTCCGTTTTTTGCACATCGGATGGCACCCCACCCCAACATGTCATCGGAAAACAGCGATTCTCGGCGTCCCAAAGAAGACATATCCGCCACCTCGCGCACGCGACCGCCCTCAATCCGGTACGTACACGTCGCATACTCGAGCATCGGCCGCGGCTGATGCGTCGCCACAACAACCGTGCAGCCCAGCTCGCGATTCACACGAAACAGCGCGTGCAGGAAATTCTTCTCCGCAACCGGATCAAGCTGAGACGTGGGCTCGTCGAGCAGCAGCACGCGCGGGCGCAACGCCAGAACGGCCGCCAACGACAGCAACTGTTTGCGACCACCCGAAAGCGTGTCAGTATCGCGGTGAAGCCAATCTTCCAGCCCAAAGAAATAGCTGGTCTCAGCTACGCGACGGCGCATCTCATCACGTGCTAGCCCCAAGTTTTCCAGGCCAAACGCCATCTCGTGCCACACGGTTTCGCACACGATCTGGTTCTCGGGATCCTGGAACACATAGCCCACGCGCTCCGCCGATGCCCGCACATCCATGTCGGCGACGGGCTCGCCCAGCACGCGCAGCTCGCCGGAGCGCGTACCCGCCGGCGCGATCTCGGGCTTGAGCAGCGACAGCAGCGTCGACTTGCCCGAACCGGTACCGCCAACAAGCAGTGCAAACGCACCTTGGGAAACACGCCAATCAAGCCCCTCGAGCACCGGTGCCTCGGCCCCGGGATAGGCAAAACTAAGGCCTCGCACCTCAATCGCCGGCGCGGCCGAGCCATATGCCACACCCGCCGCCGAGCTCCTATCCAACCGAGCCATCAGCCAAACCTCTTCTCATCAATCGCGTGCGACGCGCAAGGCAGCATCATCCAGGCAGCGTACACGACATAGCCCAGCCACGGCGCCGGCACCGATAGTTGCGGGTAAAACGAATACTGCATCGTCGCAGTCCACGCCACTGCCGTCGTGGCCATGCCAAACAGCGCAAGTCCAACCAGCGCGGCAACATCGCCGCGCCCCAGCCGATACCGCGCATACGTCGTTCGACGCGTCGCGGCGCCCCACCCACGGGAGCGCATGGCGTCCGCGCGCTCCAGCGAATCTTCCATGCCCCAGCCCATCAACACGCTCGACGCCCACAGGCGCGATCGCACGGGATCGGTGGGCACGCGGCCCGGCACATCAATCGCATCCTGCACCGCCAGCACCGTACGACCGCGGCGTAAAAACTGCGGGATAAGCCTCATGCACATCGAGATCATGAGCGCAATCACCGGTGCGGCATTGCCCAGCAGCGCGAGCACCTTGTCGTATTCGAGCATCGACGCCGCGGCCTCAAACCACAGCACGCTCGCCACAAACAGCCCGCCCATGCACAGGCCGTATACCATGCTTTCCAGATACACCGCGCGCATGCCAATACGGAACAGCTCCGTCGAGCCCGAGGCGCTAAACAGCGGATTGACCAGCGCGATAATCAAAATCACCGGCAGCTGCCAGCGGAGTGCGCCCAGCGTGCGGGCAGCCCCGCGCGTCGCAAATCCATACGCCAGCCCGCCCGCAAGTGACAGCGCAATCAGCACCGGCTGCATCGAGAACATGGTGAGCCCCAGCGTCAGCACCATGTAGAGGGCCGGCACAGCCGGATGCGACATCGAGAATGCCGCGACGGGCTCGCCGCCAAACTCCTCTTGTATGTTGTCCACGGGCACCCCCGTCCCCTCGCTCAAACGACAGCTCCGCAGCACCGCCAACGCCGCACGCAAGCAGCGCAAACGCCACGCCGGCGGCACCGACATCGGCCGCCATGAGCCAATCGCTACGCGCTCAACATATGCCTGCGGTATCATATTGCGCCGTGTATCGTTTCCAAACACACGTCTCTATAACGTAACAGGAGATCACATGGACGCAACCGCAATTATCCTCGCTGCCGGCGAGGGCACCCGCATGAAGTCGAACCACTGTAAGGTTTCGCACAAGATCCTGGGCAAGCCCATGGTCCAGTGGATCGTCGACGCCACCATCAAGGCCGGCTGCAGCCGCGTCGTGGTCGTCATCGGCAGCCACGCCGACGAGATGCGCGCCCTGATCGACGGCGCCTACGCCAACAGCGCCACCAAAGTCGAGTGCGTTGAGCAGACCGAGCGCCTGGGCACCGGTCACGCCGTGAAGGTCGCGCTCGAGGCCTGCGGCATCACGCAAGGCCCCGTCGTCGTGCTCAACGGCGACCTGCCGCTCATCACCGCCGACACCGTCGCCAAGTTCGCGCAGACCGTCGCCACCGGCGAGCTCGCCTGCACCGTCATGACCATGACCCCGCCCGACCCCTTCGGCTACGGCCGCATCAAGCTGGGTGCCGACGGCCAGATCGAACGCATCATCGAGCAGAAGGACTGCACACCCGAGCAGGCCGCCACGCTGCTCGAGTGCAACGCCGGCTGCTACGCCTTCGACGGCGCGCAGCTCGCCGCGCACATTGACGAGATCGGCAACGACAACGCGCAGTCCGAGTACTATCTGCCCGACATGCTCGAGATCCTCAAGGGCCACGGCCAGGCAGTCTCCATCTTCCACTGCGATGACTACCGCGACGGCCTGGGCGTCAACAGCCGCATCCAGCTCGCGCAGCTCACCGCCATCGCGCGCGACCGCATCAACGAGCACTGGATGGCCGAGGGCGTTACCTTCATCGACCCCACGCAGGCCTGGATCGGCCCCGACGCCACCATCGGCCGCGACACCGTCGTGTGGCCGCAGACGCACCTGATCGGCCACGTCACCGTGGGCGAGGAGTGCCAGCTCGGCCCCAACAGCCGTCTCACCGACACCACCGTCGGCAGCGGCTGCATCATCGATGAGACCATCGCCATCGAGGCCGTCATCGAGAACGGCGTCGACTGCGGCCCGCGCGCCTACCTGCGCCCGGGCACCCACATGCTCGACGGATCCAAGGCCGGAACGCACGTGGAGATCAAGAAGTCCACGATCGGCGAGGGCTCCAAGGTGCCGCACCTGTCCTACATCGGCGACACCACCATGGGCTCCGGCGTCAACGTGGGCGCGGGCTCCATCACCTGCAACTACGACGGCGTGCACAAGCACAAGACCGTCATCGGCAAGGACGCCTTCATCGGTTCCGACACCATGATGGTCGCGCCTGCCCAGATCGGCGACGGCGCGCTCGTGGCCGCCGGCTCCGTCATCACCGAGCCGGTCCCGGCCGACGCACTTGGCCTGGGTCGTGCCCGCCAGGTAAACATTGAGGGCTGGGCCGCCGATTACCGCCGCCGTCTGCACGAGAACGACGAGGTATAACGTTTTACCAAGCATCTAAGGAGCTGTTCCCATGGGGGCGGCTCCTTTTTCTATCGTGACCTGCGCAACCGGATGAGTGGTCGGTTCGTGTCCGTTGACGGTAAAGACGTTATCAAGACCCGATTAACCCCGTCGCGCGGTTACAATGCAACAAGGCATCTATATGGCATTCGATATAAAGGAGAAGGGTAATGCCGATTAATGATCCCGAGAAGTCGGAGAATATGCGCAAGTCCATCCGCGTGTATTCCGGTTCCTCCAACCGTCCCCTCGCTCAGAAGATCGCTGAGTACCTTGGGGTCGAGCTTTCGGGCCTTACGCTAAAGCAGTTCGCCAATGGTGAGATTTACGCCCGCTACGACGAGACCGTCCGCGGCGCCGACGTCTTCCTGATTCAGTCCGTGGCCGGCGGCAACGTCAACGACATGCTCATGGAGCTGCTCATCGCCACCGACGCTGCCAAGCGCGCATCCGCCCGCTCCATCACCGCCGTCATCACCCACTACGGCTATGCCCGCCAGGACCGCAAGGCCGGCCCGCGCGAGCCCATCACCGCCCGCCTCGTCGCCAACCTGCTCGAGCGCGCTGGCGTCAACCGCATCATCACCCTCGACCTGCACCAGGGCCAGATTCAGGGCTTCTTCGATATCCCGGTTAACCACCTGTCCGCGCTGCCGCTGTTTGGCCAGTACTACAACGACATGCACTTCGACACCGACAACCTGGTTGTCGTCTCCCCCGATGTGGGCCGCGCCAAGGCCGCCAAGAAGCTGTCCGACATGCTCGGCTGCGACCTGGCCATCGCCCACAAGGGCCGTCCGCGCCACAACGCCGCCGAGGTCATGGGCATCATCGGTGACATCAAGGGCAAGACCTGCATCATCAACGACGACATGATCGACACCGCTGGCACCCTGTGCGCCAACGTCAAGGAGCTCAAGGCTATGGGCGCTGGCGACATCTACGTCTGCGCCACCCACGGCATCTTCTCCGGTCCGGCCATCGAGCGTCTGAACGACGCCCCGATCGTCGAGTGCCTCGTCACCGACGCCATTCCCGTCGAGGTCGGCGGCAAAATCAAGACCATCTCGGTCGCCGAGGAGTTCGCTCAGGCCATCTCCGCCGTTTACCACGAGGAGCCCGTCTCCACGCTCGTCGGCGGCGACTTCGCGCTGTAATCCAGCGTGCATCTCATCATCTTTGGTGTTTTTAAAGGGTCGGAAGCTCGCTTCCGACCCTTTTTCTACCCCTCGACAACCTTCCCTGGACAATTAGTTCAGATACGTATTTTTTTAAAGCTCCAAAGGCCGTTCTGAGCCTTCTGAGCTCCCCGGCGAACGCCATACTGCCCAAAGCTCATCGCTTTCGAGTACGACCGCCGCATATTTACCCTCAAATCGCCCTCGAAAGCCCTTAGAAACGCCTCGAACGCCCGCCGTCTTATACGTATCCGAACTAACTGTCCAGTAGCTATCGTCAACCTTCGCGGCAGAGCTCAATTTCCTGCAATCCCCTCAACCGATTCCACCGATTTCATAACACCCAGCCGTTCATGGCGCGCAGCGCCCCGCTGAGCGAAAAGAACGGTATGGCGGTCGCATTCTGCCGCCAACTTAGTACGTTATAGCTATGACGACCGTGATTTCACATCTCTCCGCCCTCCGCGCAATTCGTCGCGCACGACGGGCGTACTCTGCCCTACCCTGGGACTCCGTTGATAGCGAACAGCAAGCACAGGCCTTGGCTGGCTGCATTCCCAACAATGACGCGATAGACTTTGGCGCACTTTCGATACTCGACGCCTGGAATGAAGATGATTCCGAACTGCTCGATCTTCTCGTTTCAAACGAAGACAACAGGCGCCCCGACAAGCGACTTCTTCAGCATATTCTCTCCACTCCTCTTCCTGAAGGTGCAATTATGCACGTCGAGGCCGACATCTACGCAACGTCTCCTGCCATGACAGCCATGCTTTGTTCCAAAAATGAATCAGTCGCCAAAACCTTGATGCTCCTTATGGAGCTGCTCGGAACCTACTCCCTTCCTCCCGGGGCAACATACCCCATTGCCTATGACGACATCTGGCCCAAGGGCGATGACTACGAAGCGATGGACGACCTCGATTGCCGGGGCGACCAGTCGGCGACCGAACAGCAGAACGAAACCCGCTACGAACAGGCACACTACAAATGCGAGCCCGCCACGACCATCGAAGATCTCGAGACTGTTGCACAGCTTGCCAAAAGCAGCTCATACACCTCGTTTCGCACGGCAGTCAAGCTCGCCCGACCCGGATCTGCATCCCCAGCCGAATCCCTAATGTTTGCCGTTCTCGGAGCGCCCATGCGCTTTGGCGGATTCGGATGTTGCAGCCTGCCCATGGGAGGCCTGCTACTCAACTATCGAATCGACTTCGACACTCTTGCGGTCAACATGTCCTCCGGCATCCCTTACGCCATCTGCGACCTATATTGCCCGGCCGCCGGAGTCGACAACGAATACAACGGAATTGGGCATGAGCTTCAAAACGCTCGCATCCACGATGGCAATCGAAATAATGGCCTCAAGGCAATGGGCATCCACGTCCTGGTTATCAATCGCGACCAAATGAAAGACCTTGTTGCACTCGAAGCCTTCGCCCAAACGATGCATCGACTCGCGGGAGTCCGATTCCGATACCGTATCAAGGGCTATCGCAAGCGTCAGGCCGCTTGGCTCAACGCCCTGCGGGCCGGAATCGGCCTTGCGCCGGTCTAAACGGCGAATCACCCGTGCACCGTCGAGCAGGGCTGGACAGTTAGTTCAAATACGTATAAATGGACACATTGAATTAGGCTGTTTTGCAGTTATCTCTATACCATTCGCCCGATTTGAAGGCAGGGTAGACTTCAAAACAGCGTCATATGGACTAACTAAAGCTCCAAAACAACGTATCGGCATTGAATTGAGCACTTCGAGTCCTCAGAACTTATACGTATCTGAACTAACTGTCCACCTCGATTTCGACGGCCGTCCAAACGCCCTCAAATAACCTCAATTGCCCTCCATTTGACAGCGGCAACAGGGTCGCTCACCATAGCAGGCGACAAATCAACGAAAGGATGAACATGGCAGCTGCACAGCCGCTTAAGATTCGCATGGTTGCCGGACTTGGCAACCCTGGCGATGAGTATGCCGAGACCCGCCACAACGCTGGCTTCAAAGCGATCGACGAGTTGGCCCGTCAGGCCGGCGTCACGTACTGGAAAAACCAGGCCGGCGCCGAGGTCGCGCTCATCAACATCAACGATCCCGAGGAAGAGGGCGGTAAGCGCCAGATTGTACTGGTCAAGCCGCAGTCGTATATGAATACCTCGGGTGGCCCCATCTCCAAGCTCTGCCGCGAGTACAAGATCAAGGCCGAGGAGCTGCTCGTAATCCACGACGAGCTCGACATTCCCGCCGGCGACGTACGTGTTAAGGTGGGCGGTGGCCACGCCGGTCACAACGGCCTGCGCTCCATCATCGACAAGATGGGCAGCCGCGACTTCAGCCGCATCCGCACCGGCATCGGCAACCCTCCCGGCAAGATGGCCGTCGCCGACTACGTGCTTAAGCAGCTGCGCGCCCGCGAGGCCGAGGATTTCCAGGACACCTGCGCCCGCGCCGCAGATGCCGCCGGTCTGGCAATCGTGCACGGCGTGATCTATGCCCGCGACCACGTCAACGGCGCCGCCTCCGCCAACGGCAAGCACTAAAACCTATCATTTAGGGATAGGTTTATTTTGGCAGGTTTTAACTGCGGAAACGCCGCAGCGGCCGCATCGCAATAAACCGCGCACCGCCATACACACATAGCACCCCAAAGGGGGCCGACCTCATTGCAACCCGAGGCTGGCCCCTTTGCCGTTTTACCCGATAAAACCTGCCAAAATAAACCTCTCCCCCTTTGGTAGGCCAAAGTGGATAAACCCTGCTCCCAACCGCCGAAGACACACGTAAGTGACATGTCCATGAGGGTATAATTTGCACCGTATGTCTGCACAACGCCTGTGCACGTACGGTTTTATTCGGGCTACCGTCCATTTCCGTGGAGGCACGGTTCGGCGGCCCTAACAAGAGAGGGGTTCTATGTATAAGATCCTGGAGAAGACGCAGTTCTCGGAGAAGGTGTTCAAGTTCCGCATCGAGGCGCCCGCAATCGCCAAGCATGCGCACGCTGGACAGTTCCTCATGGTCCGCGCCAACGAGACGGGCGAGCGCGTCCCGTTTACCCTGGCCGGCTGGAACGGTGACGAGGGCTGGGTCGAGTTCATCTTCATGGTGATCGGCAAGACCACCGAGATGCTTTCCACCTACGAGGCCGGCGAGTCGCTGCGCGACGTCGTGGGCCCGCTGGGCGTTCCCACCGAGATGGCCGAGGGCCCCTGCGCCGTCATTGGCGGCGGCGTCGGCCTGGCAATTGCCTTCCCGGTCGCCAAGCACCTGGTCGAGACCGGTCACGAAGTTCACGCCATCATGGGCGCCCGCACCAAGGACCTCCTGCTCATGGAGGACCAGTTCCGCGAGCTCCTCGACGAGGACCACATCCACATCACCACTGACGACGGCTCCTACGGCGAGCAGGGCGTTGTCACCGCTCCGTTGGAGCGCCTGCTGCAGGACAAGGCCGTGAGCCAGGTCTTCTGCGTCGGCCCCGTTCCGATGATGAAGTTCTCGACCCTCACCGCCCAGAAATACGACACCCCCATCACCGCGTCCCTCAACCCCATCATGGTTGACGGCACCGGTATGTGCGGCTGCTGCCGCGTCGAGGTGGGCGGCGTGACCAAGTTCGCTTGCGTCGACGGCCCCGACTTCGATGCCACCCTGGTCGACTGGGATGACCTTCGTGCCCGCCAGGCCGCTTACCGTTCCGAAGAGGGCGAGTCCCTCAAGGCCTATGAGGAAAAGAGCTGCGCATGCCACTAGTTAACGGTCGTTTCGTTGCCGATATGAAGTCGCCCCGCACCCCCGATAACGAGGAGCCGGCTGCCGAGCGCGCCTGCGACTTCCGCCCCGTCGACAAGGGCTTCACCGAGGAGATGGCGCTGGCCGAGGCCGAGCGCTGCCTCAACTGCAAGAAGCCGTTCTGTGTTGAGGGCTGCCCCGTCAACATCAACATCCCCCGCTTTATCGAGCAGATCCGCGCGAAGGACTTCGGCGGCGCTCTCGATACCATCCGCGAGGACTCCATGCTTCCCGCCATCTGCGGCCGTGTCTGCCCGCAGGAGAACCAGTGCGAGGGCAAGTGCATCCGTGGTAAAAAGTCCGAGCCCGTGGCCATCGGCCAGCTCGAGCGCTTCCTGGGTGATCGCCCCGAGCTCGCCTCCACGCCCAAGATGGCCCCCAAGAACGGCAAGAAGGTCGCCGTCGTCGGCTCCGGCCCGTCCGGCATCACCTGCGCCGGCGAGCTCGCCCGTAACGGCTTTGACGTTACCGTCTTCGAGGCCTTCTTCACCGGCGGCGGCGTGCTGGTCTACGGCATCCCCGAGTTCCGTCTGCCCAAGGCGGTCGTCAAGCGCGAGATTGACGGCCTGGAGGACATGGGCGTCAAGTTTGAGTACAACTCCGTCGTGGGCAACATGGCCACGGCCGAGGAGCTGTTCGAGCAGGGCTTCGACGCCATCTACGTGGCGACCGGCGCTGGCCTGCCCAAGTTCCTCAACGTCCCCGGCGAGAACCTGCCCAACGTCTTCTTCGCGAACGAGTACCTCACCCGCGTGAACCTGATGAAGGCCAACAAGTTCCCCGAGTACGACACCCCCACCAAGCACGGCAAGAACGTCGTTGTCTTTGGTGGCGGCAACGTGGCTATGGACGCCGTCCGTACCGCCAAGCGCCTGGGCGCCGAGCACGCCATCATCGCCTACCGTCGTACCGAGGATGAGATGCCTTGCCGTCGTGCCGAGCTGCACCACGCCAAGGCCGAGGGCGTCGAGGTTCTGCCGCTCGTTTCCCCGCTCGAGTTTGTCGCTGGCGAAGACGGCTCCGTGTGCGCCGTCAAGGTCCAGAAGATGGAGCTCGGCGAGCCCGACGAGTCCGGCCGTCGTCGCCCGGTGCCCATCGAGGGCGCCATCGAGGAGATCCCCTGCGACGTCGCGATCTCGGCTATCGGCACCAACGCCAACCCCTTCGCAAAGAAGATCGGCGGCAAGATGGAGCTCAACAAGTGGGGCTACATCGTCGCCGACGAGGAGACCGGCCAGACCACCGATCCCCGCATCTGGGCCGGCGGCGACATCGTCACCGGTGCCGCTACGGTCATTCTGGCGATGGGCGCTGGCAAGAAGGCCGCCGCTTCCATCACCAAGAGCCTGCTGGGCGAGTAATCACCCTCAGCGCTAGCCATTAAACGGCAAAGTCCCTGTCGAGCACACGCTCGGCGGGGACTTTTTCTATGCCGGCCGCCCAAACCACCACAAAGGGGACAGGCACTTTTGTGGTGGTTTGGGACTTGCTTGCTCGTTTTGTCTCAATCTGTAACACCTGGAGCCCGTTGAGCCTTGTAGTTGTTGCAGATCGAGATATTGTGCCAGCCGCCCCCGCTTTGTCTCAATCTGTAACAGTTAGAGGTCAAATTCCCCGCTTGGTGTTACAGATCGAGACATTAGATTGGCGGCCATTCGGTTCATCTCAATCTGTAACATCTAGAGGCGTTTTGGGCAGTTTGGTGTTACAGATTGAGATTTTGCTGAGGCCGAGAACGAGAGCCGTCACCCAGCTCTAACGTTTGCGGCGCTTTGTCGCGGCGAGGCCGGCGGCGGCGACGGTTGCGCCGGCGATGCCTAGGGCGGCGACCGTCATCGCGGTGGTATCCCCCGTGGTAGCCAGGACAGCATCGCTCTTCTTGGCCTGCGTGGTTTTCTCAACCGTCTTGGTCGTGGCGGTTGTCGTGGCCGACTTGGCCGCGGGTTTGGTCTCGGGCTTCACTTCGGGCTTGGTCTCGGGCTTAACCTCAGGCTGCGGTGTCGGCTTGGGATCCGGCGTAGGCTGCGGATCGGGAGTCGGCGTGGCTTCAAGCGTAAAGGTCAGATCGGTGTTGAGCCACAGGGTGTAAATCCAGCCGCTGTCCTCATCGGATACGCTATCCGCGACCTGGTAGCCGCACTCCTGGCCGTTGATCACCAGCTTGGTGTTGGGCGTAAAGTAGAAGCCGCGCGCCGACTTAAGGTAGATGCCGTAGCGATAGGTCACGCCAGGCTTAAAGGCATCGATGTGGTTCGTGATGTTCTGATCCCAGAACTTCTGAGAGTTCACTTCGCTGCCATCGCTGCCCGTCCAGAACTCACACTGAGGAAGGGAGTTGGAGCCCGTCAGAACATTCGCCGTAAAGACCGGCTTATCGCCCGCCTTGAAGGTGGTCGTGGCACCGTTGATCTCGATAACGTCGATGGCCCGCCATTCGTCGATCGGCTGCTCGCACAGCATATTGTCAGCGTTTGGCGCGAAGACGCCGTTGACGGTCTTGATGTGGTGCGCCCAATGACCGTTGACGTTCATATTGCAGTCATCGGCCACGGTATTGTCGCCCTTGAGCCTCAGCTCAACGGAGTACATGTAGAACTTTCCCTCTTCGAAGTGGTCAATCTTCTTCATGCCCGGCGTGTACTTCGCGGGGTCGGAATACCAGAAGGCAACGGGTACCGACTCCCCGGATTCCATATCGAGCTCCATCTCTTCCCAGCACTCATAGGCGATCTCGTACTTGTCGGCGTCAGCAGCGGGGATCGTCGCGGTCGCGCGCGGCGCCTCGCCGGGCGCGTAGTCGGTCTTCACGTCGTTGACGTCCAGGTTATGGAGGGCTTCGTTTTCCGATGCAACGAGCGTAATTTCGCTCTTGATGACGTAGCGGAGGTAATAATCGTACCTGGTTTCGTTGAGGATAGTCGAGCTGCCTTCATAGTCAGTTCCGGTATACTCCAGTGCCGTGCCAATATAGAGAGCCTCATTGCGCGTGAGTCGATACGAGCCGCCTGCCGCGCCACCCGTAAAGGTCAGCGTCAGCCTCATGTAATCGCCAACAGGCTCAAAGCGGGCCGTCACATCGGACATAGATGTGTCCTGGACTTCAGCCAGGGTGCCCGAAGCAGCATCGGCCCGGTAGTACTTGGTTTCGACAAGTTCGCAGAGCGGCTCATCCGGCATGCCGCCCTCAACATCGGGAAAATCATAGGTATACGACTGGCCCTTTTCGAGTGTGACATTGCTCGGAAGCGCGCAGTCCGTGTAGCGGGAAACCACGGTCGTATTGACCCTAACGTCGCTGCCGCCAACAACATCAGTCACACCGCGGGGCATGATGGCGTCATTCGCCGGCGTGGCGGCGTTGTCGCTGGGAGTATTTTGTTCAGCGGGTGCCGCATCGTTGGATTCATCGGTGGCGCCAGTCGGGGCCGTCTGCTGAGGCTCAGCGGTGGCTTGCGCCGCCGGAGCAGCATCGGTTGCAGGCGCGGTCGTTGCGGCCGCATCCTCCGCAACCGTCGGCGTCACCGGAGCCGCGGCAACCTCATCCGTCCCAGCGGCGGGATCGGCGCATTCCGTCGCCAGCGCCACGCTCGGCAGCAGCAACTGACCGACCATAAGCGCACACGCGCCGGCGCAAGCGATTTTGGCACCCACACAACGCCAAGTACCGTGAACCAGCGAGCAGGTGCGCTCACGCTGAGTTTGCTTATCGAAGTGACTTCCGTTCATAACGGCCTCCTTGGTCGTAGGGACATACCACCACAAAGGTGCCTGTCCCCTTTGCGGTGATTCTGTACCACCAAGATGCGCCAAATGACTCCGTACGCCTAGGTTCGTAGATGCGAACCTAGGCCTCTACCTGCGGAAATACAAAGAGCCGCCGCGAGGACATTTGTGCCCACGCGACGGCTGAAAATGGCTATGAAAGCTTGCTCTAGCGGTTGCGGCGCTTGGACGCGACGAAGCCGGCGCCGATGACGGACGCACCGGCGATTCCGAGGGCCGCTGCCGCCGTCGCGGCGTTGTCACCCGTGGCGGCCAGGGCGTCGGAAGCGTTTTTGGTGGCAGCAGTCTTGGTCGTAACGGTCTTGGTGACCGTCGTGGTGGTCTTTGCATCCTTGTCTACGGGCTTGAGGTTAGGCTTCTGCTCGGGATTGGGCATGCGATCGGGCTCCGGAGCCGGCTCGGGGTCCGGCGTTGGGTCCGGCTCCTGCCCGTCTCCAAAATCAATCACCACATCATGGGCGGCCTCGGCAGAACCGACGATATCCGAAATCGTAGACGAACCGGCAACACCGATGACCTGCCCGCTCTGGGAACTAGGCCATTGCCCCGTATCGACATCCTTTTTCACATCGCGCACGGCACCGTCCATCGGAATCGTAATCGTCGCGTTCCCTCGTAAATCGATCATCGCGGCATGGTACAGGGTCGAATTCACGACGTTGCGGTTGATCGCATAAATCCCCGCAGTCGCGCCCGAAGCCTCAATCTTCGATTTGAAAATCTGGATACGAGGCGTTTCAAACCTGGTATTTGCCTCTGCCATGATTCCAAAACTTTGATTGCGATCGGCGTCGATGCCGCTTGCGGCAGACAGGCTTCGAGACGTGAGGTTCGACTTCTCGACAAGCATCCACACCGCACCGTCTTGCGAGCGTGCGCTGATACCCGCCGAGAGCGAAGCCGCGCTACCAGCCGAAAGCGTGACATCGGCTCCGTTGACGATTTTCATGAGGGTATTCTTCTTGATACCAAACGTATTGATGCACATGGAAGCCCACGAGGCATCGCCAGTCTTAATCGACAGACTGGCGCCATCGACGGTGACATCGCCGCCGTGCTCATAAGCGGAATCCGGCTCTTCCTGCTCGCCTTCCTGGGCAGCGTGTCTGTTTGGAATGTTATCAGCATGGATACCGCAGATGATCTCCATTGGACGCCAAGATCCTTCAGCCGATTTCGCCTCGATTTTGACATCAGCGCCCTTATCGATTGTCACGCTGCCGGCCGTCGCGCGAATGCCCGCCACGTTTTCCGCTGCACCCGAAGCCGTCGCGTTGACGCTGACGCCGCTGATGGTCACATCGCCGCCGGTCCTGCCGTCTCCCGACGCTGCAATCACATCGTTCTGGGCCGTCGCATTCAGGGTGCCGTCGCCGGCAATGGCAAGGTTACCGTTCTTAACAGCAATGGCGCTCTGCCCGGCGTCGGCCGTGACGGTGTTGATGCCCGTCACGCCGATGGTGAGGTTGCCCTTGGCGCCGATGGAACCGCCGTCGTAGCCGTTGAGCTTCATGTCGTTAGCGCCATCCCAGGACCAGGTTCCCGCCTCGTCGCCGGCAGCGGCGCCCGCGTCGTACTGCGTGCCGCCGACGTTGACCCACTCGGCGGCGAGCGCCACGCTCGGCAGCAGCAGCTGGCCGGCCATGAGCGCGCAAGCCCCCGCGCAGGCAAGCTTGGCGCCCACGCGACGCCACGTTCCGCGGGAGAGCGCGCACGCGCGGCCGTGGTCGATTGGGTTGTCATGGATTTGCGTTCGCATGTGAGCCTCCTTGTCGTAAGGGGTGCCTCCGCTGTTTTATGTTGCAGAAGCTTGCGCTAGCGGTTGCGGTGCTTGGACGCGACGAAGCCGGCGCCGATGACGGACGCACCGGCGATGCCGAGGGCTGCCGCCGCCGTCGCAGCGCTATCGCCCGTGGCGGCAAGAGCGCCCGCGGACTTCTGGACCGCGGCGACCTGCGCGGCCGGCTTGGGGGCAGCGGCCGTGGAGCTCGCCTGGGTCGACGTCACGGACGGCACGTCGGTCCCGCTGCCGCCGCCCGGCTGTGGCGTGGGAGCCGGGGTGGGTTCAGGCTGCGGGGTGGGCTCGGGTTCGGCCGCATCTCCAGAGCTGATTACCACGTTACGGGCGACCTCGTCGGAAGTTCTAATGTCCTGGATGACAGACGACCCGGGAACGCCGATGACACGCCCACTTCCAACGGTGTCGCGCACGGTACCTCCGTCGGGAATCGCAATCTTTAACCCTCCCTCAAGTTTGATATAGGGGGCCCTGAAGGACCCCATATTGACGGCATAGACTGCCGCCGTCGAGCCCGACGCCACAACATTTGATTGAAAGAAGCTAATTCGAGGGGTAGCCGACGGGGAGCCAGACTGTGAAAAAATCCCATAGACATCTTTGCGATTTGCCCCTACAAGCTCATCAGCCCCGGCATCACCTTGAGCCGTGAGGTTCGAGCGATTGACGCGTATCCATGACGCCCCGTCTTGCACGCGTATCCAAACACCAGCCGAGATTTTTCCCGCGCTCCCTGTCGCGAGCGAAACATCCGCCCCGTTGGCAATCTTCAAATATGTTTCCGTCTTAATACCAAACGAATACAGAGCGACCGACATGCCCCCTGCATTACCCGCCGTCGCATTTAATTTAGCGTTGTCCACCATGATACAGCCACCATGTTTGGCGCTGTAGTCTGCCTCTTCGGCCTGTGCACCCTCGATGGCAGAATGCCTGGGAGGAACATTTTCGGCAAGGACTGCAAAGACATCGGCGTTCGACTTTGCCTCGACATGGACGTCAGCACCATTCTTTATGGCTATGTCGCCCGCTGCCGCATGGATACCAATGGATTCATATGCTCCGCCCGTGGCCGTCACGTTAACGTCAGCGCCATCAATGGTCACATCGCCACCGGCATTGCCGTCTCCCGACGCTGCAATCACATCGTTCTGGGCCGTCGCATTCAGGGTGCCGTCGCCGGCAATGGCAAGGTTACCGTTCTTAACAGCAATGGCGCTCTGCCCGGCGTCGGCCGTGACGGTGTTGATGCCCGTCACGCCGATGGTGAGGTTGCCCTTGGCGCCGATGGAACCGCCGTCGTAGCCGTTGAGCTTCATGTCGTTAGCGCCATCCCAGGACCAGGTTCCCGCCTCGTCGCCGGCAGCGGCGCCCGCGTCGTACTGCGTGCCGCCGACGTTGACCCACTCGGCGGCGAGCGCCACGCTCGGCAGCAGCAGCTGGCCGGCCATGAGCGCGCAAGCCCCCGCGCAGGCAAGCTTGGCGCCCACGCGACGCCACGTTCCGCGGGAGAGCGCGCACGCGCGGCCGTGGTCGATTGGGTTGTCATGGATTTGCGTTCGCATGTGAGCCTCCTTGTCGTAAGGGGTGCCTCTGTAACACCATGTTACGGGAAGATAGCCGGATCCCGGGGCACAAATTCTCATGTGGCGCACCTGCCAGCGCAAAAGGCAACGAGCATGCAATTGGCAAGCGCACCCCGCCCCCCCCGAAAGGCCTGCCCCCTACCGTCATGGTCTACAATCGAGGACACAATCATTCGTCCACCCAAAGGACCGTTCTTGAACCTGAGCAAGCCTAAAATCAACGCGCTTCTGGCGCTCGCGCTCTTCACCTTCGCCTTCCTTGCCGCCGAGTTTCGCTTCGATATCAATATCGGGCTACTCGCCGGCGCCGAGCGCGTTGTGCTCGCACAGGGCTTTATTCTGGGCGCGAGCGTGCTCGGCTTTATCGGGTACGCTCCGTTGCTTGAGCACGCGCAGCACAAAGGCCAGCCTCAGGCAGTTGTCAGTGCCGCCGTCCCCATCGCCATCTTGGGGTTGACTCAGATTCAGTCCCCCACGAGCCCGCTTGCGCTCGAGATTCTGGGATGCCTCACATTCCTCGGGCTCGACCTGCTGGGCGCCGCCACTCACCACGCCTTTTCGCTGGCATTCCAGGATGACCCCAAGCTTGCCACCGGTGCGGGGGCAGCCTATGCCGCGGGCATCCTGATGCAGTTCGCCATCAACCTGCTCAATTGCGGCGGTATCGCAGAGCTCATCGTCCTTGGCGCAGCGACTATCGCCATCTCCGCCCTCAGCGCCACTACCCAAGCGGCAAACGAGGGCCCCAGTCCCACCATCAATCCCTTTGCCGAGCCCTCGCACGCCCTCGCCAAGCAGGCGTGCTGGAGTATCGCGCTCGTCATGATTCTCGCCTGCCTGTTCTCGACGCTCGATAACGTCGTCACGTTCTCCAACGCCCACGGCACCATCGCCGTACAGACCTGGCCGCGCCTCTTTTTGGCGGCGAGCGGTCTCGTCGCCGGTATCGTCTTTGATCTTGCCGAGCGTCGCTACATGGGCCTCATCATGCTCGGCGTCACGGTACTTTCCACCATCTCGATCTTGGCTGTGGAAGCCGGCGCCGATCCCAACCTGGGCCTTGTCGTCTTTTACCTGAGCTCGGGCTTTTTTGTCACGTTCTTTACTGCCACCTTTACACAGCTGGCACCGCGCATGCATACGCCCGCACTGTGGGCTGGCATGGGCCGCGCAGCCAACAACGTGTGCGCGTTCACTACGTCGGGCATCTCGCTGGCACTTGTGACCTCGGGCAATGTCGCCATCATCATGATCGGCGCGCTCATGCTGCTTGTGGCGGCAAGTGTGGCGTTTGTAGCTGCGGGCCTGTTCCGCCTGCCCCAAACCGAGCAGGAGCGCGAGCGCGAGCAGCTGGCAGAAGAAGCACTCGCCGCCCCCACCATCGAGGAGCAACGCCAGGCCTTCATCGCCAACCACGCTCTCACCCCACGCGAAGTCGACGTGCTCATAACCGTGACCCAGGATGAACGCCCGCTCAAGCAGATCGCCGAGGAGCTCGGCATCTCGATGCGCATGGTACAGCGCCACCTGAGCTCCATCTACAAAAAGACCGACACGCAAACGCGCGCCGGTCTCACCAAAGCCTTCCCCTCGGCCTAAAACAAAAACCACCGCAAAGGTGCCTGTCCCCCTTGCGGTGGTTTTGGTCGGCTAGCCTTCGAGCTGCGCCACCTTGTAGCGGTAGGCTGCGGCGATGACGTCCTTGCAGCCTTCGCGGCCCAGCTTGGCGCGGTTGACGACGATGTCTTTACCGCTCGTCATCTTCCACTTGCCGGCGCTATAGCGCTTATAGAACGCCTCGCGCGCCTTCTGCTGCTGTTTGACCAGCTTGGCGCCCTTCTTTTTGTTAAGGCCACGCTTCTTGCGCACAATCTCGACGCGGTCCTCAAAGGGTGCGGTCACCAACACGGCAATGTGGCTGGGGTTGTTGCGCAGCAGGTAATCGGACAGACGGCCTTCGATAATGCAGCTCTCGGTCTCGCCCAGATCCAAAATCACCTGGCTCATCTTTTGGAACAACTTATCCGAGTACGAACGCGCATCGTAGCGGTCGGGCAGAAACGCCATGTTCTCCACGGCCAGACGCTCATCATAGGCGGCCATCTTATCGAGCGACTCGCCCGCGCGCAGCGACGCACGTACCAGCAGCTCGTTATCGTACAGCGGAATCCCCAACTCGTCGGCAAGCATGCGGCCAATCTCGTGGCCCTCGGCGCCAAAGTCGCGCGCGATGGTAATGACCACAGGATTCTTCTTATTCTCCAGATCGCTCATCGCGATTCCTTTCTCCATGTGACAAAGGGGCTGTCCCTTTGCCACATTCTACGCTGCCACCATTCGCCTCTGATATGCGCGAACCAGCAGCGAGATACCAAAGTTGAGCACAAAGTACATCGCAAACACCAGGCCGTAGAGCATAAGCACCTGCGACAGGTCGATCGCGTGGGCCATCACCACGTTTGCCGTGTACATGAGCTCGGCCACGTTAATGCCCGAAAGATACGAGCTGTCCTTAATGACGGTCGTGCACTGGCTAAACAGCGCCGGAATGATCGTCTTAAACGTCTGCGGCAAAATGATGTAGCGCATGGTGGCAAAGAAGCCGAAGCCCTGGCTCTGCGCTGCCTCAAACTGGCCGCGCGGAATCGAGTTGAGGCCGCCGCGCACAATCTCGGCCATAACAGCGCTGGTAAACAGCGTAAAGGCGATGGTCGAAATCACAATGTCCAAACCCTGCACCGTAAAGTAGATAAACAGGATCCACAGCAGGTTTGGCGTGCAACGGAACAGTTCGATATAGGCGCTCACCAAAATACGGAACGGGCGGGGCGCATAGCTCTTAACGAGCGCCAGCACCGTGCCAAAGATGAGCGAGAAAAAGATCGACAGCGCCGAGATCTCGATTGTCTTAACAAAGCCGCCCCAAATGTAGAGCAGGTTGGTCGCGTTGAAGATTTCCATGCGCTAGGCCTCCTCTATGTTGTCGAGCCCCAGCTCGGCCAGGCTCACGCCGCGCGGACGCTCCTTGGAGCGGCGCTCGAGCCACTGCACCAGCATGGCGAGCGGAAAGCAGATGATGAAGTACATAAGGCAGCAGACGATGTATCCCTGCAGGTAGCCGTACAGACTCACAAAGTTGTCGGAACGGTACATAAGGTCGCCGCCGGCCACAAGCGCCAGCACCGACGTATTCTTGACCAGGTTGAGCGCCTGGTTGCACAGCGGCGGCAGAATGATCTTGAATGTCTGGGGCAGTACGATGTACCAGTACGCCTGCGCACGGGTGAAGCCCTGGCTCTGGGCCGCCTCCATCTGACCGCGCGGAACCGCCTCGATACCAGTGCGGATGACCTCCGAAATGTAGGCCGCGTGATACAGGCCCACGCCCAAGAAGCCCAGCACGAACGGAGCGATGCGCACCGGCTGGTCGGCACCGGTTATGGCCTGCAAAAACTGCGGACCGGCCATGTACATAAAGAGCACCTGTACGGGCAACGGGGTGTTCTGGTAAAACTCCACGTACGCGCGGCTTATGGCGCGCAGCACGCGCGAACGAGTGGTAGAGAACACGCCCAGCAGCGTGCCCAGCACCAGCGACAACAGCAGACCGGCAACGACCACCTGTAGCGTCACGCCAAAGCCCTCCCAGAAGGGCCCCATATTTTGAAATGTCGTCGACCAACGGTCGGCGTCAAATAATCCTTCGAGCATTTGATTCCTTCCTTGGACGATGCGCCTATACAAGACCCCAGGTCTTGACCTCTTGGTCGAGCCAGCCATCGGCCAGGCGATCGCAAACCACCTGATCGACCACAGCCGAAAGGTCGCAGCCCTTCTTGGTCGCCACGCCGTAGCCCTGCTCGCCAAACTTGACCTCGGGCTGCAGCAGCTCAACGGTCTCGTTCATGTAACCGGCCAGCGTGGAGCGGTCCATGGCAAAGACGTCGATATTGCCGGCGTCGAGCGAACTCTTGATGATGGGATAGCCGCTAAAGGCCCTAAACTCGGGCTTGCAGCTAAAGCCGTTGTCCTTGATCATCTGCTCGATCAGGCCCTGCGTGGTGGCACCCTGGCTCACGCCAATGACCTTGCCGTCCAGATCCTCAATCGAGGTAAAGCCCGAACGCTTCTTGACCATGAGTCCCACGTAGTCGGTGCGGTACGGCGTCGAGAAATCCCAGCTCTTCTTGCGCTCGTCGGTGATGGTGTAGGTCGCCGCGACCACGTCGAGTTGGCCGTTATCGATCAGTGGGCCGCGCGTCTTGGGCGTTACGTCGGTAAACTCGACAAGCTCCTGGGCACGAGCCTTCTTGTAGCTCACACCAAAGACGGCAGCGGCGATCTGGTAGCACAAATCGACTTCCATGCCCTCAAAGCGGCCCTTGGCGGTGTCGTAATAGCCGTAGCCGGGAACATCCTTCTTAACGCCGGCATTCAGATGGCCACGCGACTTGATGGCCGCAAGCTTGGACCCCTTGTCGGAGCCCTCACCGCTGGTGGAGTTGCCGCAACCGGTAAGCGCGGTCCCCGTCAGCGCGAGCATGCCGGCGACAGCCAGCTGCAAAAAGTGACGGCGCGACACGGCCGCCCTCGTCATATCCGTCATGTCCATCACCGCGCCTAGTGCAGAATCTTGGACAGGAACTCGCGGCAACGCGGGTTCTCGGGGTTATCGAAGAAGTGCTCGGGCGTGCCCTCCTCCAGAATGCGGCCGTCCTCCATAAAGATGACGCGGTCGGCCACCTGGCGCGCAAAGCCCATCTCGTGCGTCACGCAGATCATGGTGATGTCCTCCTGCGCGAGCTCAATCATAACGTCCAGTACCTCCTGGACCATCTCGGGGTCGAGCGCCGAGGTCGGCTCGTCAAACAGGATGATAGGCTGCTTGGTGCACAGGGCACGGGCGATGGCGATGCGCTGCTGCTGACCGCCCGAGAGATTCTGCGGATACTCGCCAGCCTTATGCGCCATGCCGACGCGCTTGAGCGCGGCGATGGCGATCTCGGTCGCCTCCTCCTTGCTCTTCTTTTGCAGCTTGATGGGTGCGAGCGTCAGGTTGCCCAGCACCGTCATGTTGGGATACAGGTTGAACTGCTGAAACACCATGGAGCTGTACTTGCGAGCCATCTCCAGGTGATTCTTTTTGGTGAGCGGCGTACCGTCGATGACGACCTCGCCCGACGTGGGCTCCTCCAGATAATCGACGCAACGGATGAGCGTCGACTTACCCGAGCCGGAAGGCCCGATCATTACGAGCTTCTCGCCGCGCTTGACGGTGAGATTGATATCTTTGAGCACATGCAGGTCGCCAAAGTACTTGTTGAGATGCTTGATCTCGATCATGTCTGCCATGAATGTCCCTTCCCTGCGTTTACACGAGTTGAACTATTGTACGGAAAGAACCACATTTCCGCAGCCCACACCACATTCCCGTAAAGAACCCGCAACCTTTAACCCACTCATTGGGGACAGCCCAGCAAAAAGGGGCGCGACCATGACGGCCACGCCCCCCTCAACATCAACTATGTACCGCTCGGCCCTTACGCGAGTTTGGCTCCGACGATCTTTGCCGCGGCCGGCTTGTCGAAGTTGCCGCCGGTGGCCTTGCCGAGCGCACCCATAACCTGGCCCATCTGCTTCTTGGACGTGGCGCCCAGCTCGGCGATGACCTGCTCGATCAGGGCCTCGAGCTCCTCGCCCGAAACCTGCGCGGGCAGCAGACTTTCCAGAATCTCGACCTGCTCGGTCAGGTTGTCGGTACGCTCCTGGTCGGTACCGGCCTTGATGGACATCTCCAGCGTCTCGCTCGTCTGCTTAATCAGACGCTTGATCATGCTGTTGACGTCCTCCTCGGTCACATCGCGGCGCTCGTTAACCTCGATATTCTTCACCTCGGCCTTAACCTGGCGAATGATGGACAGGCGAACCTTGTCCTTGGCCTTCATGGCCGCGATCATTTCCTTCTGCAGCTCTTCGTTGGTCATCTGCAAATCCTCTCTAATAGCGTGGGCGGCACTCGCGCGAGCACCGCCCCATGATTACTCAGTCGTCGACGAATCGTCGGTCGAACTCTTGGTGACGCCCTTCAGGCTGACGTTGTATGGCACGTCTTTGGGCATGGGATTAACGGTGATGTCGGCATCCTTCTTGTACTGCTCTAGCCACTCGCTGTACGCGGTGCTGGCCGCCTGCGTCTTCACCACGTTGGAGACATACTTCTTGATGTCCTTGGGCACCTGGTTGATGTCATCAACCTGATTATCGACATGGAAGTAGTCGGTGCACTTGATGATGTGGTAGCCATAGGTCGACTCGACGACTTTGCTCACGTCGCCCTTGTTGAGTCCCTCGAGCGCCGTCTGGTAGCTGTCGACGAAAGTGGTGAGCTTATCCCAGCCCACATCGCCCTTCTTCTCCTTGGAACCGGTGTCCTCGGAGTACTGCTCAACGGCGTCCTCAAAGCTCAGCTCACCGGAGTTGATCTTGTCCAGGCACTCCTGCGCCTTGGCCTTGGCGGCAGCCTTGTCCTCGTCGGAAGCGTCGGAATCAACCTTGATCAGGATGTTCGACGAGCGGCGGGCGTCGTTGTAGCTGGACAGGTTTTCGTTGATGTAATCGACAATCTCGCTGTCCTTGGGCTTGCTCGTGGGCGCGACGGCATCCTTGAGTTTCTGCTGCGCCAGACTCTCCTTGAGTGAGTCCTTGTAGGTGTCCTCGGTATAGCCGTAGGTCTTGAGGGTCTTCTTAAAGGCCTTGGCACCGCCCGCGCTCTTGCACGCGTCCTTCCAAGCCTTCTCGACCTCCTCGTCCGACACCGTCACGCCGTTCTCCTTCTGTGCCTGTTGAAGCAGAATCTGCTGCGTGTAGGAGTCGATGAGTTGCTTGCGGTACTTCTTGGGCGTGAGGTCGTTGTCAACCAGATACTGCGCCCAATCCTTATCCTTGGTGTAGCCGTTGGACGTGCGCATGCTCATGATCTGCTTGGTCACGGTGTCCTCGGTGAGGTTGGTGCCGTTGATAGTTGCAGCAACACCGCCGGTCAGCTTGTAGCCCGAGGTGTCCTCGGCCTGCGACATAAGGCCGGAGCACGCCATCGCCGAGACGGAAAGCAGCATCGCCAGCACGCCGATGACCACCAGGACGATCTTGACGGTCTTAGACACGTACGTCTTGCGCTGCTTCTTGCGAGAGCTGGAGGCAGCGCGGGCCTGCTGCTCGGGCGTCGGCGCGGCCTCGGAGTTCTTTTTCTTATTTGCCATAGTTGGCCTTTCGCATAACGAATCGAACAAACGCCATTGTGTCACAACGCAGCCCCCGCGGCACGCTTGGTGCATTGGGGACAGGTTAATCTGCACCATTTTGGTGCAAAGGGGACAGCTCTGGCAGCCGGCAGTTAGGGACAGTCCCCAAGTGCCGGCTCAGCCCCACCTTAGAAGTGACGGCGGATGGCGTCGACCATGCCCTGGGGCGTGGTCTGGCCGAGCACGTCGGCTGCGGCATCGGCGTCCATAAAGATGTTCATGAGCGCCTGAAGGGCCTCGACCTGGCCGCCCGGCTCGACGATGCCCAGATTGATGACGATCTGCGCCGGCACCGGAGCGCCCATGCCAGCCATAGCGTTAAATGTCACGGGCGCGGCGGGCTTCACCACCGCGATATAGGGCTTGGCCACAAACCCCGGATCGGTATGCGGAATGGCAATGTTTGCCGCCGGCATGGCAAGACCCGTAGGGTAGGCATCCTCGCGCGTGCGAACGGCGTCGAGCCAACCGTCGACAATGTAGCCGCGGGGGGCAAGCTCGCCCTCAAGCCGCGCAAACACCTCGCCCGGCGTCGCACACTCCCAATCAAAAAACACCAGCTCAGGCGTAAACAGCGCTTCGTTATCCGCCATACGCTCACCTCTCTCATCTAGTCACCTGGGACGTTCTTAAACGATTAGTCGTTAAAGAACGTCGCAGGTGACTACCCAAAACAAAGGGTGGCCACGTGCGCCTTGGCGCCAATGACCACCCTGACTACTCGGCTAAATTGTACTGTGCGCCACTAGCCGCGAGGCGCATCAATTGCGACCTTGCCGCTCTCCAGCACGTGAACGCGACCGTCGGCGAGCATTTGCACGACCTCGGGATACAGCACATGCTCGATCGCGTGGATGTGCTCCTCGAGTGTGTCGACGTCCCAGCCCTCCTCGACAGCCAGTGCACGCTGGGCGATGATGGGGCCGTTGTCGTAAATCTCGTTGGCAAAGTGCACGGTCACGCCGGTCACCTTGACGCCGCGAGCAAACGCATCGTCAATCGCATGGGCGCCGGTAAAGCTCGGCAGCAATGCCGGATGCAGGTTGACCACGCGATTGGGAAACGCTGCCAGCAGCGGCGTGTGCACCATGCGCATATAGCCGGCCATGACCACATATTCGCAGCCGCGCTCGAGCAGCTCATGCGCAATGATCTCGTCAGCCGCGATGGGATCGGCATAGACATCCTTGGACAGCGTGAGTGTCTGGATGCCCGCACGCTCGGCACGCTGCAGGCCCTTGGCCGAAGGACGGCTCGACACCACAAGTTCAATCGAGGCGTTGAGCTTGCCGGCGGCGATCAGGTCGATCAGCGCCTGCAGGTTGGTACCCGAACCGCTGATAAGCACGCCAATCTTAAGCGGCTCGGCCGTATCGGTGCCGGTCGGACGGGTGTAGGGTACAAAGCCCAGGCCCTCGGCAGCAACCATCTGCTCGTTAGCGCTCATCGGAGTACACGACCTTACCGGAGCCCTCGACGCACTCACCCACGCGGAACGGCTTCTCGCCTAGCGCGACCAGAGCCTCGGTCACGGCAGCCTCGTCCTCGGGGGCGACGATCAGGCACAGGCCGACGCCCATGTTGAAGGTCTTGCATGCCTCGTTGGGCGCGAGCTCGGCCTGACGCGACACGTAGGTGATGACGGGCGGAACGTCCCAGCCCATCTCGGCGCCGTTGCGGGTGACCACGGCGTCGACGTCGTCGGCGAGCGCACGGTTGAGGTTCTCGGTGATACCGCCGCCGGTGATGTGGGCGATGGCGTGCACGTTAGCGCCGCCGCGCAGCAGCTCCAGAATCGGCTTGACGTAGATGCGCGTAGGGGCCAGCAGAGCATCGGCCAGCGAAGCACCGCCGAGCTCCTCGAGCGGACGGCTCAGTTCCTCGGCCTTAGCGGCGGCCTCGGGCGTGCCCGGCTTGATGCCGTCGACACCGATGACCTTGCGCACGAGTGAGTATCCGTTGGAGTGCACGCCGGTGGAGGGCAGGCCCAGGATCACATCGCCGGGGCGAACGTTCGCGGGGTCGAGCATCTTGGGACGATCGACAACACCCACGGTAAAGCCGGCGAGGTCGTAATCGGCGGGGGCCATGACGCCCGGGTGCTCGGCCATCTCGCCGCCCACGAGCGCGCAGCCCGCGAGCTTGCAGCCGTCGGCCACGCCCTTGATGATCTTTGCCATGTGCTCGGCCTCAATGTGACCGATGGCAACGTAATCCAGGAAGAACAGCGGCTCGGCGCCCGAAGCCAAAATGTCATTGACGCACATGGCGACCAAGTCCTGGCCCACCGTCTCGTGACGGTCCATGATCTGGGCGAGCACGAGCTTGGTGCCCACGCCGTCGGTGCCGCTGATCAGGATCGGGTCTTCCATATCCTTGAGCGCGGCAGCCGAGAACAGGCCACCAAAGCCACCGATGCCGCCGATAACCTCGGGGCGGTTGGTGTCCTTGACCATCTGCTTAATAGCGTCGACGGCGCGGCCACCCTCGGCGGTATCGACGCCGGCGTCCTCATACGTCACATGCTTGCTGTCGCTCATCTGAGCCTTCCTCTCCCACTACCGTGGCGCCGCGCGGGCGCCAAACGGTGCTCATAGTTGCGTTCATTTCGGCGCGCGCCATAACAGCACGCGCCGTCATATCAACAAAACAGCAGGTAAAACCTACCAGAATAAACCTGTCCCTAAATGGCAGATTTTAGGCCTCGCCGTGCTCCTCTTCCCAGCTGCGGTCGTCGTATTTCTCGACCACGGCGTCGTCGTCAAAGTGCAACGGCTTGTCCAGGTTGCGGGGCTTAAAGCCCTCCATGAACTTGTCGCGGCCAAAGCTCTCGGGAATCGCTACGGGGTAGCGTCCGGTAAAGCACGCATCGCAGTAACCGCCCTTGGGCATGACCTTAAGCAGGCCCTCAACCGAAAGGAAGGCCAGCGAATCGGCGCCAATGTACTCGCAGATCTCATCGACCGTCTTGTTGGCGCTGATAAGCTGCGACTGCACGTCGGTATCGATACCGTAGAAGCACGGCCAGATGACCTCGGGCGAGTTGATGCGGATATGAATCTCCTTGGCGCCGGCGTTGCGCAGCATCTTGACGAGCTGCACCATGGTGGTGCCGCGGACGATGGAGTCGTCGATGACGACCAGGCGCTTGCCCTCGATGTTGTCGCGCAGCGGGTTGAGTTTCATACGCACGCCCATGGCGCGCAACTCCTGCGTAGGCTCGATAAACGTGCGGCCCACGTAACGGTTCTTGATAAGGCCCTCGCCAAAGGGAATGCCGCTCTCGTGCGAATACCCCTCCGCGGGCGGCAGGCCGGAGTCAGGCACGCCGATGACCAGGTCGGCCTCGACGGGCTCCTCATGTGCCAGCTGACGACCCATGTCGTAACGGCAGGCGTAGACGCTCTTGCCGTTCATGATGGAATCGGGGCGGGCGAAGTAGACCTGCTCAAAGATGCAGTTAGCAGGCTCTTCGGCAGCGGGCACACCCTGCTCGGACACAAGGCCCTCGGCGCTGATGCGCAAAATCTCACCGGGACGGACGTCGCGGACGTACTCGGCGCCCACAATGTCGAGCGCACAAGTCTCGGAGGCGACGACCCAGCCGCCGGCGCGGGTGACACGGGTGGTGGCGTCGACCGTCGCGGCGCCGTCCTGCGACGGCAGCTTCGAAACGGATGCGGCATCGGCCTGGTCCAGGCCCTCGTCCACCAGCTTGCCCAGCACGAGCGGGCGAATGCCGTGCGGATCGCGGAATGCATAGAGCGCCTGCTCGTTGATGAGCGTCATGGCGTAGCCGCCACGCACGAGCTCCATGGTCTTGCGAATGCCCTCGCGCAGATGGCCTGTACGCTGAGTAAAGTAGCCGATGAGTTTGGTCGCGACCTCGGAATCCGAGTTGGAGAGGAACGGCACGCCCAGCTCGATCAGCTGGCGGCGCAGCTCGTCGGTGTTGACGAGGGTGCCGTTGTGCGCGAGCGCGATAATGACGCTATTGATGGTAGAGAGGTGCGGCTGAGAGGCTTCCCAGCTCTTGGCGCCGGCGGTGCCGTAGCGCACATGACCCACGGCCAGCTGACCGGAGAGCGTCGACAAGTCGGCATTGGAGAACACGCGGTCGAGCAGGCCCAGATCCTTGCGGACCATAACCGTACCGCCGTCACCAACGGCGATTCCCGCCGATTCTTGGCCGCGATGCTGCAGTGCACGCAGGCCAAAGTACGTCAGTCGAGCCACGTCGCGATCGGGCGCCCAGACACCAAAAACGCCGCATTCCTCATGCAGCTGGTCAGAGTCCGGATCATACGTCGACATGGCGTTCACCTGTCCCGCGGCACGCTCGGCCGCGCGGATGGTTTCTTGAGACATGGCATCCCCTCAGAGCCTCGTATTTTGGCGTTACCCGCCTTATTATACGCACGGCGCGACGCGCTCCCCCGCGCATGAGCAGCGCTTTTTAAAAGCCCACCGAGCTTATTATCCGTTTTGCGACCAAACATTTTATTGGGTAGTCCACTCTCAGGGGCAACGGCCTCGAAGACTTCCCGTGCGCCGTGTCTCGCCCGCGCTAGGGGCTACATTGTTGCAATTGGGACGTTCGTCCTGTCTTTTAGCTGGTCGTCGGCGTATCCTTGTAGGCTACTACAAGACGAGAAAGGTAGCGTATGGATCGAAATCAACTCGACCCCAGTGTCCCCAGCACCACGGAGGCCAAGAAGATCCCCCTTATCATCAAGGTCTACGCAGTCCTGTGCACCCTATCTGGCGTGGGCACGCTCCCGTCAGTCGCCGTCTTTATGTGGCAGGTCATCACCGCACTCATTAACGGCAACGTCGCCGCTAAGCTCGGTGATAACACCCTAGTCGCGGTTGGCCTTATCGTCGCCGGCATTATGCTCTCGGCAGCAAGCGCGATCATCTTGATCGTCTTTGGCCTGGACCTCATCAAGGACCAGCGGCGCAATGCCGCCCGCCTGTCTTACGTCCTCATCGCATTTACCGTCGTGGAGCTTTTAGTTGACGTGATGCTCCAGGGCATCGGACCCTTCCTGCTGCGCCCCGCCGTCCAGCTTGTCATCCTCATTGCGCTGTCGGCCACCGTCGACCCCACGCTACGCCAGGAGCGCGAACTGCAGCGCCGTCTGCAAGAGATGCTCGACCGCGATGCCGCCGCCGAGGGGATGCTCGGCCGCGACGAAACCGGCGAGGGCTACATCAAGCTCAACTACTTCAACCTGTTCTGGGTATTCTTCGTCTGCAGCGTGTTAGGTCTCATTCTCGAGGAAGTCTGGCATATGGTCGTCGTCGATCCCGGCGTCTATCAGGACCGTGCCGGTATGCTATTTGGCCCCTTTAGCCCCATCTACGGATTTGGCGCGGTGCTCATGACCATGGCGCTCAACCGCTTCTATAAAAAGAATCCTCTGATCATTTTCCTGGTAAGTGCCCTGATCGGCGGCGCTTTCGAGGTGTTTGTAGGCTGGTTTATGCAGACCTCATTTGGCGTGGTGTCGTGGAGCTATTCACACATTAGGCTATTCGGCATGCCCGATCCCATCGCGGTATTGACCGGGGGACGCACATGCACGCCGTTTGCCTGCATGTGGGGCCTGGGTGGCCTCATCTGGATCAAGGTCTTGCTGCCGCGCCTGCTTAAGCTCATCAATATGATTCCATGGAAACGCCGCTACTCTGCTACCGTCATCCTGACCGCCGTCATGTTGATCGACGGCGTCATGACGTTGCAATCGCTCGACTATTGGTATCAGCGCGTCAACGGAACCGTTCGAAATATTCCCGTCGCACAGTTCTATGACAAGCATTTCGATAACGAATATATGGAGAACCGTTTTCAGAGTATGACCATGAGCCCCAAGGACGCCACACGCGTGTAGCAAACGCCAGAGCAAAATAGCTCCAACACATCAAAGCCCGCTGGCAGATCTACATGAACTGCCGGCGGGCTTTCGCTATAGACAGACTCGGATTGCCGACGAGGCCTTACGCCTCGCGCTCGACCTCGCTCACGCACTCGTTCTTGATGGTGCCGACGAGCGACTGCAGCGCATCGACCACATGCGGGCGAATGTCTCCGCCAATGAGCACGAGCATGATGTCGTCGCCCACGGTAAGCTCGCCGCTCGCCAGCCACACGCGCACATAGCCGATACCCGGCATCGTGCGCGTCGCCTCGATAGCGGCCTGCACCTTTTCGGCATCGAAGCCAAACACCATGCCGCCCACCTTGTGGCCTGGCGCCACGCCATCGGTCTCGACTCCGCGCACTTCGGCCTTGGGCGTCGCGCGCACCACGCCGTTGTGTGTCAGGTACATCCCACAATCAGCCGCCGAAACATCGGCCTTGGCTTCGCGCAGCCAAGCATCAACCGAAGGCATCGATTTGCCGTTCTCAAGCATCATTTCTCCTTTCACCGTCATTGAGTAGCCCATAATCTATTCCTCGACCGGCGTGAGCACCATGACGGCACGTGTGTTGCTCAGCGATAACGAACGACAGGTCACAAGCGTTACGACCTTGGTTGCCGAAGCAGCACGATCGGTGGCATCGCTCGCCACGGCAGAGGCACCGTCGAGCATCTCGGACAGGTAGTTCTTGAGCCCGTCGTCGCCCTCAAAATTGGGTGTGCGCGCCTTGGCATACGTGTCCTCGACAACTTTGGTCGCCAGTGGTCGCAGTTTATAGGTGGCGTCGCGCGTGATGTAATACGCGTACTCTATGCTGTCGAACGTCACCTGATCGGTCGTGTCCGAGATCACATTGAACATCGATCCGTCGTTCATGTGGTGGCCGTAGATCGTGGTCTGCTGATCCACCATGCCCGGCGCGGTGTCATTGCTATCCAGGAAAATGGCCCCGGATGCATTGGCCGTACCGTCGAACAGCGTGTTGAGGTATTTGGAGTTGTTGTTGGTCTGCACCACGGGATAGTTGATGTTGGTTCCCGGCGCGTAAATCCAACCCACAACCTCGGGATTTGTCTGGGCAAGTGCATCGAAGTCGATAATCGGCACGCCGCTGGCGTCCTTATCGCTTACATATTGCTTCTCGATTTTCTGGTACGAATCGCTTGCCTGTTTATAGCCAATCTGAGCATTGATAAAGATGGCAGCGGCGGCAACAATCAGGCCGATGCCGATGATGATGAGCAGAATGGGAATAATGGAGCGGCGCTTTTTGCGCGGCGGCTCGGTGTAATCCGACGGCGCGGCATGCGATGAAGACCGGGGCGGCTTCTTAGCGTTGCTATAAGATGAAGGTCGATATGCGGCTGGCGCGTCCTGTCGACGATGCGTCGCCGGCGTCACGGGGCGCGGCGCGCGCGGCTGCTGAGGAGAGGATGTCCGACCCTGCTGTGCCGCATGGGCAGCACCCGGCTTCGACGGATCGGGAATCTGAGAAGCCTTGAATCGTTTTCCCTGATAGTCGGACATGGCTCTCCTTATACTGCGGTGAAACGGCGGAACGCCTAGGCGTCGGCCATCTCCTGCTTCATCTTCTCGATAACCTTGCGGTACTCGGGGTCGCAAGCGCCCAGAATCTGTGTGGCGTAGATGGCGGCGTTCTTGGCGCCGTTGATGGCAACGCAGGCCACGGGCACGCCCGAAGGCATCTGCACCATCGACAGCAGCGAATCCATGCCGCCCAGGTCACTCGTCTTCATAGGCACGCCGATGACCGGCAGCGGCGTAAAGGCAGCCACGACACCACCCAGGTGAGCGGCCTTGCCGGCGGCGGCGATAATCACTTTGATACCGCGATCGGCGGCAGTCGAGGCCCACTCGTGGACCTTCGCCGGCGTGCGGTGTGCGCTCGCAATGACGAGCTCATAGGGCACACCCAGCGCCTCGAGCTCGGCGGTGCAACCTTCCATAACGCCCAGATCGGACTTGGAACCCATGATGATCCCGACAACCGGCTTTTGATCTGCCATAAACAAAGACCTCCTGTTGAGAGCGGTGACGCGGCGAATCCGCGACCCTTAACTACTGAGAGTAGTATAGCTGCTCCCGTCCCTGCGGTCTGCGTGGTGCTTTGCGGGCGGGCCAGGCTTTATCTTCACTCCGGTTGCTTTGCAAAGTCGTTCAGATAAAGCCTGTCCCGCCCGCAAAGCACCCCTCGACCTACCGGGGATTGCTATGACGTACGTTGGCTGATTTGATTTGAAATGGGAGGTTGACGAGACTGACAGGCCCCATACAAAACGTGGGCCCTGCCGTTCGAACGAACGGCGGGGCCCACACTCATTTTCTATTCAGCCCTAGTCATCGCGCAAAGCCCCTTCGGCAGCACACGGTGCAGCTAAGTCACCGCAGGCCGGGGCGGGAGGGGCCGAGTTTCCTCCTGAGCGACTCTGCTTGCAGCCGGAGCGAAAGGGGGAAATCTCGGCCCCTCCCGCCCCGGCCGGACAGGTCACACTACACCGTGTACTGCGGCAGGTCCTGCAGGGCGATGACGTCCATGCCCATGTCGTTGGCGCTACCGTGACCCTGCTGGTCCTCACGCACCGCCTCGATGGCGCTCACGTACGTGTTGGCGGCAGACATCGCCGTCACGCAGGTCACGCCGCGGCGCACTGCCTCGGTACGCAACAGATAGCCGTCGCCACGCGAACCTGGGCCGTACGGCGTGTTGACGATCACCGCAATCTTGCCATCGGCGATCAGGTCACCGATGTTGGGACGCTCGCCGTCGTGCGGGCCGCTAATCTTCTCCACGACCTCGCACGTCACGTTGCCGCCGCGCAGCACGCGCGCCGTACCCTCGGTGGAGCAGATATCAAAGCCCAGATAGCGCAGGATACGGGCGACCGAAAGGATATGACGCTTGTCGCGGTCGCACACGCTAATGAACACCTTACCGGCGCTCGGGTCGGGCAGCTTGTAGTCAATCGCCAGCTGCGTCTTGGCGTATGCCTCGGGATAGCTCTTGGCGATACCCATGACCTCGCCCGTCGACTTCATCTCGGGCCCCAGGATAACGTCAGCGCCCGGGAAACGACCCCAGGGCATAACGGCTTCCTTCATGCAGAACCAGTCCAGCTGGCGCTCGTCGCTCGGCAGGCCCAGGCTCGCGATGGAATCGCCCGCCATGATACGCGCCGCGCACTTGGCCAGCGGCACGCCGGTGGCCTTGGAGATAAACGGCACGGTACGGCTGGCACGCGGGTTGGCCTCGATCACGTAAACGGTCTCGCCCTTGATGGCATACTGTACGTTGACCAGGCCGCGTACGCCCAGCGCCATCGCGATGCGGCGCGTGGTCTCACGGAGCTTCGCCTGCAGGCTCTCGCTAAAGCTGAACGGCGGAATGCAGGTCGCAGAGTCGCCGGAGTGAATACCGGCCTCCTCGATATGCTCCAGAATGCCGCCGATGTAGACCTCTTCGCCATCGCACAGGGCGTCGACATCGGACTCGATCGCACCCTCCAAGAAGCGATCCAGATACACCGGGTAGTCGGGGCTAATGCGCGCAGCCTCGGCCATGTAATCGCGCAGATGCTCGGCATCGTAGGCGATCATCATGCCGCGGCCGCCCAGCACGTAGCTCGGACGCACCAGCAGCGGGTAGCCAATGTGTGCGGCAACGGCCTCGGCCTCCTCAAACGAGGTGGCCTGACCCGCCGGCGGGTACATGATGCCCAGTTTGTCGAGCAGAGCGGCGAAGCGCTCGCGGTCCTCGGCAAAGTCGATGGCATCGGGCTTGGTACCCATGATGTTCACGCCGCTCTCCTCGAGCATGCGCGCCAGCTTAAGCGGGGTCTGGCCGCCGAGCGTCACCACGACGCCGTCGGGGCGCTCAACATCGATAACGTCCATGACGTCCTCGTAGGTGAGCGGCTCAAAGTAAAGGCGGTCGGACGTGTCGTAGTCGGTCGAGACGGTCTCGGGGTTGCAGTTGACCATGATGGTCTCAAAGCCGCGGGCCGCCAGCGCGTAGCTCGCGTGCACGCAGCAGTAATCGAACTCGATACCCTGTCCAATGCGGTTGGGGCCGGCGCCCAGGATCATCGCCTTGGGCTTGTCCGCCGGCGTGGTCTCGTCGGGAGCCACGCACTTCTTGGCATCCGGGCTCGTGCGGTAGATGTTCTCGTACGTCTTGTAGTGGTACTCCGTGGCGCTCGAGAACTCCGCAGCGCAGGTATCGGCCGTCTTCATGCTGGGAACCACGCCCAGGCCCTTGCGGTAGGCGCGCACAAAGCGCTCGTCCGAGCCGGTCAGCGCGGCGATCTCGGCATCGCTCGTGCCGTACTGCTTGAGCAGGCGCATCGCGTCGGCGTCGATATCCTCCACACGCAGGCCGCGGATGCTCTCCTGGACCTGCACCATGTCGTTGATACGGTTGAGGTACCACGGATCGATACCGCAGATGGCATGGATGCGGGCGATGTCCCAGCCGCGACGCAGGGCCTCGACCACAAAGAAGATGCGGTGCTCGGTCGGGGTTGCCACGGCCTGAGCGAGCTCGTCGTCGCCCAGCTTGTCGGCACCCTCCTTGCCACCGGCGCAAATGCCCTGGTGGCCGTCCTCCAGCGAGCGCATAGCCTTGCCAAAGGCCTCCTCAAAGGTGCGGCCGATCGCCATGATCTCGCCCACGGCCTTCATGCGCGTGGTGAGCGTGGGGTCGGTTCCCTTGAACTTCTCGAAGGCAAAGCGCGGCACCTTAACGACGCAGTAGTCAATCGTGGGCTCAAAGCAGGCAGGCGTTGCCTTGGTAATGTCGTTGACGATCTCGTCGAGCGTGTAGCCCACAGCCAGGCGCGCGGCGGCCTTAGCGATGGGGAAACCCGTGGCCTTGGAGGCCAGCGCGGACGAACGGCTCACGCGCGGGTTCATCTCGATGACGATCAAGCGGCCGGTGTTGGGGTTCACGGCAAACTGCACGTTGGAGCCGCCGGTCTCGACGCCGATCTTCTCCAAGATGGCGAGCGAGGCGACACGCATGCGCTGATACTCAAGGTCGGAGAGGGTCTGCGCCGGCGCCACGGTGATGGAGTCGCCGGTATGCACGCCCATGGGGTCGAGGTTCTCGATGGAGCACACGATGATGCCGTTGCCGGCGTGGTCACGCATGACCTCCATCTCGTACTCTTTCCAACCCTCGATGGACTCCTCGACCAGCACCTCGTGGGCAGGCGAGAGTTCAAGACCCTGGCTCACGATGGAGACGAGCTCCTCGTGAGTATGCGCGATGCCACCACCGGCGCCGCCGAGGGTAAAGCTCGGACGCAGCACGCAGGGATATCCCACGCGCTCGGCGATGGCCTCGGCGTCTGCCACGCTGTAGGCATAGCCCGAGCGCGCGACCTCCAGGCCGATCTCGGCCATGGCCTCGTTAAAGAGCTTGCGGTCCTCGCCGCGCTCGATGGCGGCAAGGTCGCAGCCGATCATCTCGACGCCGTACTTGTCGAGCGTGCCGTCCTTTGCCAGTTCGACGGCGGCGTTCAGACCGGTCTGGCCGCCCAGCGTGGGCAGCAGCGCGTCCGGGCGCTCTTTCTTGATTACGCGCTCGATAAACTCGGCAGTGATGGGCTCGACATAGGTGCGGTCGGCCAAGCCCGGGTCGGTCATGATGGTCGCCGGGTTGGAGTTGACCAGGATGACCTCAAAGCCATCCTCCTTGAGCACCTTGCAGGCCTGGGCGCCGGAGTAGTCAAACTCACAGGCCTGGCCAATGACAATGGGGCCCGAGCCAATGACGAGGATACGCTTGATGTCAGTACGTTTCGGCATGTTAGTTCTCCTCGGTCTCGGTCGCAGCGGAACCATTGTCGGCAAAGTTCCAGCCCTGCAGGCGGTCCTTCGCGGTGTCGATGTCCAGGTAGTTCTCCTCGCCGTCCATGAGTCGCGTAAAGGCAGTAAAGAGATAGTGGGCATCGGTGGGTCCGGGCGAGGCCTCGGGGTGGTACTGCACCGAGAAGCACGGCGCGTCGAGCAGCTGGATGCCCTCGGCGGTGCCGTCGTTGAGGTTCACATGCGTCAGGCGAATGCGGCCGAAGCGCTCGTTCATCACGACTGGCGCGATGCCGCGGCGCACCCAGACGCGCAGATCCCCATCGGCCGCATGCTCGGTCTCGCCGCCGGAAAGCTCGGGGACAAGCTTGCCCAAGCTGGGGAACAGCAGACCAAAGCCATGGTTTTGCGCGGTAATCTCCACGCGACGGCTTACCAGGTTCATGACCGGCTGGTTGCCACCGCGGTGACCGAACTTAAGCTTTTCCATCTGAGCGCCGCAGGCCAGGTTGATCATCTGGTGACCAAGACAAATACCAAAGACCGGCACCTTGCCGATCAGCTGCTGCACCTGCTCGTAGGTCTCCACCACGGCGTCGGGGTCGCCGGGACCATTGGACAAAAAGACACCGTCGGGATTCATGTCGAGCACCTGCTGGGCGGGCGTATCCCACGGCACGACGGTAAGGTCGCAGCCGGCGCGGACCAGACCCTCCAGAATGCCGCGCTTCACACCGCAGTCGTAGGCGACCACTTTGTGACGGGCAGGAGCGGCAGCCGTAAGCGCAAAGTCATGCGTGGCAGGCAGGTCGGCGGCCACAAACTCGTGAGGTACGGGGCAACTTACGGTCTTGACCAGGTTCTCGCCTACCAGCGTGGGCGCAGCGGCCAGACGCTCGGCAAGCTCGTCGACGTCGAAGATCTCGGTCGAAATAATGCCCATCTTGGAACCATTGTCGCGCAGGTGGCGCACCAGGGCGCGAGTGTCGACACCCTCGATAGCGACGATGCCGTGAGCGCGCAGGTACTCCGGCACGCTGACGGCCGAGCGCCAGTTAGAAGGCGTGGCGCACATGTCGCGAACGATCATGCCGCGCATGGCCGGAGCGCTCGCAGGGCGCACGGCGTCGCCGGGGAAGGCCGACTGGACGTCGGTCTCGTCGATACCGTAGTTGCCGATCTGCGGATAGGTCATGGTTACGATTTGGCCGGCATAACTCGGGTCGGTCATGACCTCAAAGTAGCCCTCGAGCGAGGTGTTGAAGCAAACTTCGCCGGTCGCGGTGCCCTCGGCGCCGCATGCACGTCCATAAAAAATGGTCCCATCCTCAAGATACAGGATGCAGGGACCGCAGGTGCCCTTGCTGGTTTTGGCCAGCATACGCTGGCAAAGCTCGCTGGGCGCGAAGGTGCGGGCGGCAGCGCCCGCGGTATGGTTGTTCGCCATAATTCTCCTTCCCGGTCTCACAGGACCGGCTTAAAGGTGTGTAGTTAGGCCTCGCGGTATTGTAACCGCAAGCATGCCTCATGGCGTTAATTTCATCGAAATGTTTACGAAATGATAATTATGACTTTCTATGCATAATGTTTTTTAATCCCCGTCCCAGAAAAATCATCCCGCGGGGCTTGTGGCTCACGCGGGATGATGGCGTCTTATTTTTTCTTGTCCTGCTCCAGCAGTTCGGACGGTGTGCGATCGGGCTTGCCGCCGCGGAAAATCTCGCGGCCATGCAGACGATGTTCCAGGTCACGTTCGTCCTTTTCCTCGTCAATCTTGGTCTGGCTCACCACCGGGTCCTCAATCAACGACGACACCGAGTTCACCTGCTTCTGAATGCGCTCGGCGATGGTGTCATCCATACTCACGATGCGCATCTTCCAGTCGATACTCGTGGCGTTGGATGAGCTCTTGGTCCACACGAACGTCAAAATGGCGCTCTGGTGGCCGCGCGCGGGGAACATGCCAAAGAAGGAATCGTGCTGAATGTTGCTATCCTCGTCGATATAGGCGTGAACGTTATACACCACGCGGTCGATCTTATCGTTGAGCAACGCGTTGGTCGCAAGCGCCGCGGCCTGAATCTGCCCGTTGGACAGCAGCTCGAGCTCGTTGGCAGACGATGTGTCCAACACCGTCACCTCGACCGTGCCCGTGCGTTCATCGGCTTCATCGACGGTAAAGTCGAGCGGGAACTGCGTAAAGCCGTTGCCCCATTCAAGTCCACCCTTGAGCGCGGTCGAAACGGTATCGACCGAAACGCTCTCGGACAGGTTGGCGGTATTCAGACGGCGCATCACGCCGTAGCCGATCTGCATGCCCACGATCAGCACCAAAATACCGATGACCACGGCCATCGCGGTCTTCGTAATGGTATGGCTCACCTGCGAGCCCGAAGGATCGTCCTCGGACAGCGGGTCGATATGTTTTGCCTGGCTCGCGCGGTCCTCGCTGCGCAGCTGCGCTAGCGCCGCTTTGTCACCGCGCTTGGCCGCGGCCTCCTTCTCACGCATGCGCTCAGTTCGCTTTTTGGCAAGCGTCGGATCCAAGACGCCGGATGCATCGATTTCGGAGAATAACTCCGTCACTTCTTCCGGAGTCAAAGGGTTCTTGTCAGCCATAAACTTCCTGTCATATCAATCAGTCGAGCTCGTGCGCACGCGCACCTTCGAACTGCATTCGATAGTAACGGGCATAGGTGCCGCCACGGGCGAGAAGCTCCTCGTGCGTGCCACGCTCCACAACGCGACCATGCTCAACGGTCGCAATCTCATCGGCATGCTTAATGGTAGAAAGGCGGTGGGCGATGATAATCGTGGTGCGGCCGCGTGCCAGCTCTTCGAGCGACGCCTGCACCGCCTCCTCGCTCTCGTTATCCAAAGCACTCGTCGCCTCGTCCAAAATCAGGATCTTGGGGTTCTTGAGAAACACGCGCGCGATGGCAACGCGCTGCTTCTGTCCGCCCGAAAGACGGCTGCCGCGCTCGCCCACGACCGTGTCATAGCCCTGTGGAAGCGACTCGATAAAGGCATCGATGTTGGCGCGACGGGCCGCCTCGGCGATCTCTTCCGCCGTAGCGCCCGGCTTGCCGTAGGCGATGTTCTCGCCAATCGTACCGTCAAACAGATAGACATCCTGCTGCACCAGGCCGATGGCGCGACGCAGGCTCTGCTGCGTCACATCACGCACGTCCTGGCCGTCGATGCTAATGGATCCGGCAGCCACGTCATAAAAGCGCGGCAACAGCGAACAGGTCGTGGACTTGCCACCGCCCGAAGGGCCAACCAAAGCGATGGTCTGCCCGGGCTTGATGGACAGATCCATATGGTCGATAACGGGACGCTCGTCGGCATCGCCCTCGCCCAGCTCAACGTCCTCGTAGTTAAAGCACACGTCGTGATACTCCACGGCGCCGGCAGTCACCTGCAGATCCGTGGCGCCCGGCTTGTCCTGGATATCCGGCGCGGTCGAGAGCACCTCGTCCATACGCTTAAAGCCGGCGATAGCCTTCTGATACGTTTCGGCCGAATTGACGAGCGTCTCAAGCGGCGTGCAGAACAGCGAAATATAGAGTGCAAAGGTCGCCATATCGACCGCCTGCAGCTGTCCCTGGGCGACCAGCCAGCCGCCCAGCAGCACCACGATCACATAGAGCACACCCGAGAGCAGGCCATACGTCGCGGTATAGACGCCCATGGCGTGATACATGTTCTCCTTGGACGAAAGATAGCGATTGTTTGAGGCGCGGAACTTGAAGCGTTCGGTCTCCTCATTGGCAAAGCTCTTGACCACACGCATGCCCGCCAGCGAATCCTGCAGCTGCGCATTGATGCCGCTGATTTTTTTGCGGTTGTCGCTAAAGACCTCGCGCATGCGCATGTTCTGCCAAAACATGATGACCGCAAACGCCGCCGTCACCACGGCCATGGCGAGCGCCAGCACCGGGGCAATGGTAAAGAGGATCACAAATGAGCCGATGATCTCGATGCCGCAGATGATGATCCACTCGGGCACGTGGTGCGCCGCCTCGCAGATATCGAACAGGTCGTTGACCACGCGGCTCATCATGTCGCCCGAGCTGTTGCGGTCGAAGTATGCAAAGCTAAAGCGCTCATACTGGTCGAACAGGTCCTCGCGCATTTTGGACTCCATACGCGCGCCCATCACGTGACCCCAATAGCTCACAAAATAGCGGCAGGCGCAGCGGACGGCATACATCAGCACCAAGCCCACCGCGATCATGCCGAGCGCCTGCATAATGGCAGCCTGACCCTGAGTAAATAGCCCACCGGTCAAATTGCGCAGAATAATGGGGAACGCCAGGTCAATGGCGGCAAGCACCAGAGCACAAACAGTATCAGCAACAAAAAGCCCCATCTGGGGCTTGTAATAAGACAAAAACCTCTTCAGCATAATCACCTTACGCGGTTTTACCAAACCGCGTTTCGTCTCGACGCTGCAAGTGCTCCATTTGGACAATCTGGCCTTCAATCGTCGGTCGCGTATATCCATACGCTTCCCTCCTCTTTTAGGCCACCTTGTCTCAAATGGAGCACTTTCGCTGACTTACACAAACCTGCGGGATCATCCCCGCTCGTTAAAGCTCGGCCCCGCCTAGTCGGTGCGCGATGCTGTCGCAGGCAAGCGCGCCTACGACGGTCTTGGCGTCTTCGATCTTGCCGTCGAGCACGGCGTCAATCAGCTCGTGCAGCGGCACCAGGTCCACGTTGACAAACTCGTCATCATCGGGGTTGGGCGCATCAAACTCGAGCTTGGTAGCCAAGTAGATGTGGATGATCTCATCGCAAAAACCGCAGGACGTGACAATCGACGTCAAAAAGCGAATGCGACCGGCCCTAAAGCCCGTCTCCTCATGCAGTTCGCGCTTGGCGCAATCGAGCGGGTCCTCGCCTGGATCGAGCTTGCCGGCGGGAATCTCGACCGTCACGCGGTCGATGGCGGTGCGGTACTGACGCACCAGTACGATCTTGCCGCTCTCGGTAAGCGCCACAACGGCCGCCGCGCCCGGATGGCGAACGATATCGCGGGCGCTGCGGTGACCGTTGGGCAGCTCAACTTCAAGACGGTGGACGTCAAGGATCTTGCCCTTCCAGGCGCACTCCTCCGAAAGAATCTTCTCGTGCAGCTCGGCATCGTGCGGGTCGTCATCGCCCAGCACCAGCGCCGGCTCGTCAGCGACCTCGCCACCAGGCTCGCCCTCGGCGTGCCCATACACGCGGCTGTCCTCCTCGACGATCTGCGCGTCCACGAGCTCTTCGTTCTTCTCGTCCATCCGTCTCATTCCTCTCGGACTTTAGGCATCCCAGGCGTCGCGGCCGCGCAGCGCGCGCAGGCCGATGTCGTGACGCAGGGTCTTGCCCTCAAAATCAATCTTCTCACAGGCCTCGTAGGCAAGGTTGCGAGCGTTCTCGAACGTGTCGCCCAAAGCGGTCACGGCAAGCACGCGGCCACCATTGGTCACGAGCTGGCCGTCCACCACAGCAGTGCCCGCGTGGTACACGGTCACGTTCTCCATGGCCTCGACATCCTCAATACCGGTGATGACCTTGCCTTTCTCGTAGCTGCCGGGATAGCCCGCGCTCGTCAGGACAACGGCCACGGCCCACTCGTCGCGCCAGTCGAGTTCAATCTGGTCGAGCTCGCAGTTGGCACAAGCCAGCATGACCTCAACCAGGTCGTTCTTAAGGCGCGGCAGCACGACCTGCGTCTCGGGGTCGCCAAAGCGGGCATTGAACTCCAGCACCTTGGGGCCGGCAGGCGTGAGCATAAAGCCACCGTACAGGCAGCCGCGGTAGTCGATACCCTCGGCAGCGAGCTCGGCCACGGTCTGCTCCATGACCGCCACCATGGTGGCGTGCTCCTCGTCAGTCACGATGGGCACCGGGCTGTAGACGCCCATGCCGCCGGTGTTGGGGCCCTTGTCGCCCTCGAGCGCGCGCTTGTGGTCCTGCGAGGTGGCCATGGGGCGCACGGTCTTGCCGTCGGTAAAGGCCAACAGCGAGCACTCGGGGCCGGTCAGCATCTCCTCGATGACCACGGTGTTGCCGGCATCGCCAAAGGTGCCGCCAAAGCACTCGCGCACGGCCTCCTCGGCCTGCTCAAGTTCGGTCGCCACGATAACGCCCTTGCCCGCGGCAAGGCCGTCGGCCTTAACGACCAGCGGGGCGCCTTGCTCGCGTACGTAGGCGAGAGCCGAAGCCTCGTCGGTAAACGAGCCGTAGGCTGCCGTCGGAATACCCGCGCGCTCCATGAGCTGCTTGGAGAACAGCTTGGAGCCCTCCATCTGGGCGCCCTCGGCACCCGGGCCAAAGCAGGGAATACCCGCCGCACGCACGGCGTCGGCCACGCCCGCCACAAGCGGAGCCTCGGGGCCAATTACCACGAGTCCGCATCCGTGGCTCTGGGCAAACGCCGCCACGGCCGCAGGATCGCAGTCGTCGAGAACAACGTTCTCGCCACAGCTCGCGGTGCCGCCGTTACCCGGCGCAATGTAGAGCTTGCCGGCGCGCGGTGATGCTGCGAGCTTGGCTGCCAAAGCATGCTCACGGCCGCCGCTGCCCAACAACAGGATGTCGATGGTTTGAGTGTCCGCCTTCAAGGGTGCCTCCTCTATGGATGAACGGCCCGCTCCGCGCGAGCCCTTTGCAAGCAAATATACCCCTCGGCCGCCCGTCCGGGCTGCAAAGGGGTATATCGCAATAACCAAATAGTCCCGATTACTTCCAGAATCGGTTGATGATCTGCTCGCGACCAGCGCCAACGCCAATGAACGTCACACGGGTGTGTGCCAGATCCTCGATAAACGCCACGTAGTCCTGAGCCTCTTGCGGCAGCTCGTCAAAGCTGCGGCAACCGGTGATATCGCACTTCCAGCCAGGGAGCTCCTCGTAGATGGGCTTGGCATGCTCAAAGCGCACCTGATGCTCGGGCACGCTGGTGTAGCGCTCGCCATCGACGTCGTAGGCCACGCACACCTTGATGGTGTCGAAGGCCGAAAGCACGTCGAGCTTGGTCACGGCGATGTCGGTGAGGCCGTTGACGCACGAGGCATAGTTGGCGATAGGGCCGTCAAACCAGCCGCAACGACGACGGCGACCGGTGGTCACGCCGTACTCATAGCCCTCCTCGGTCAGCGTGTGGCCAGCCTCGGACTCATAGGAAAGCTCGGTGGGCATGGGGCCCGAACCGACGCGGGTGATATAGGCCTTCATGACGCCCAGCACGCGGTCGACGTTCTTCATGCCCACGCCAGAGCCGGTGATGGCACCGCCGGCGGTGCAGTTGGAAGACGTCACGTACGGATAGGTGCCGTGGTCGATGTCGAGCAGCGTCGCCTGGGCGCCCTCAAACAGCAGGTTCTTGCCCTCATCGATCATGTTGTTGAGCAGCAGGCTCGTCTCGGTGATGTAGGGACGCAGGCGCTCGGCCATCGGCAGGTACTCGTCGCAAATCTGGTCCACGGTGTAGGTGGGCAGGTTGTAGATGAGCTCGAGCTCGGGGTTCACGCGGGCGAGAGCGGTCTCCAGCTTGTCGCGGAACAGTGCCTCGTCCAGCATGTCCTGCATGCGCAGGCCAATGCGCGCCATCTTGTCCTGATAGCACGGACCGATGCCGCGCTTGGTGGTACCGATGTTCTTCTTGCCGAGCTTCTGCTCAAAGGCGCCATCCAGATCGATGTGGTACGGCATGATGACATGCGCGTTTCCGCTAATCTTGAGGTTCTTGGTGGTGATGCCGTCGGCCTCGAACATGTCGATCTCCTCAAGGACAACCTTGGGGTTGACGACGCAGCCGTTACCGATCACCGACACGTGGTCGGAATACATGATGCCGGAGGGCACCTGGTGCAGGCCGTACTTCTTGCCGTTGACGACGATGGTGTGACCGGCGTTGTTGCCGCCCGAGTAGCGCACGACAGCATCGAAGTCGCCGGCGACCAGATCGCAAATCTTACCCTTGCCCTCATCGCCCCACTGGGCACCGACCAAAACGGTTGACGGCATGTTTACTCCTTACATTCATGGACTGTCTACGCACCACGCCGGCACGCAGAAGCACAAAACATTCCCAGTATACCCGTGCAACGGGCGCCTGTCCTACTCCTCGGCATGCGCCCCATCAAGCTCATAGAACTTGGTGGATGCCGGCAGGAACATCAGGTCGACGTCGCCGATCGGGCCCGAACGGTTCTTGGCCACGACGATACGCGTAACGCCCTCGTCGGGTCGATCGTCGCGCGAGGCCTCGGCCTCGTCGGCGGAACGGTCCAAGAACATAACGATATCGGCGTCCTGCTCGATGGAGCCCGATTCACGAAGGTCGGAAAGCTGCGGGCGCTTGCCGGTACGGGATTCGACCTGACGCGAGAGCTGCGACAGCGCGATGAGCGGGATCTTGAGCTCCTTGGCCATGATCTTCAGACCACGCGACATCTCCGAAACCTCGACGGTACGGCTCTCGGAGCGGCGTCCCGGCGGAGGACTCACCAGCTGCAGGTAGTCCAGGATGATGATTGCCTTCTCCTTGTTATGGAGCATGCGGCGGCTCTTGGCGCGAATCTCGGTCACTGTGGTGCCGGGCGTATCGTCAATCAGAATATCGAGCTTGGACAAGGTCTGCGTGGCCTCGTTGATATTGGCCCACTGCTCGGGGCTAATGCGGCCCATGCGGAAGTCACTGATCGAGATCATGGCGTAGGCGCAAATCAGACGCTGGGCAATTTCTTTGCCCGACATCTCCAGCGAGAAGAAGCCGACGGTATAACCGGCAGCGGCAGCGTTGAGCGCCAGATTCAGGGCGAACGACGTCTTACCCACAGCAGGGCGGGCGCCGATAATGATGAGCTGGCCCTCGCGGAAGCCCATGAGCATGCGGTCGAGTGACGGGAAGCCCGTGGGCACGCCCGCAGCCTGACCACCGGCCTGACACACTTCCTCGGCCTCGTTATAGGCCTCAACCATAAACTCGGTCAGCGTCTTGTAGCTCGACTTGACCTCGCGTGCCGTGACCTTGAGCAGCTTGCTCTCGGCTAGCTCCACGACCTCTTTGGTGTCGGTGGGGGCGTTATATGCCAGCGCGTTGATCTCGTTGGTGGCGCCGATCAGCTCGCGCAGCATCGAATCGCGACGAACGATGGCGGCATGGTGCTGCCAGTTCACGAGCGACAGAGTCTGACCCATCAGCTCCAAAATGTAGGCCTCGCCGCCCACGGCATCGAGCTTGTTGATGCTTCGCAGGTAATCGATCAGCGAGATGGAGTCGATGGGAATGCGGCTGTTGTACATATCGACCATCGCGGTGTAGATGGTCTTATGAATGGGCCGGTAGAAATCATCGGGCTGCAGCTCGACCTGGGCCTCTTCGACCACCTCGGGCGATAGCAGCATAGCGGCCAGTACATTGGCCTCTGCATCTTGGTTTTGGGGAAGACCCAACTTTGAGCCGCGGTCCTCGACCGTCAGCCCCGTCTCCCTATCGTCATATGCCATGAGCATCCTCATTCATATCGCTTGCGAGCATCCATAGTATCAGCCACGGTCCCAAAACGCGCCGCGCGCCGCCAATCATCACCGAACCAAACGGATGAACGGTCCTGTATATAGGACTTCGACGCAACGTTCACCATGACACTCACTCAGCGCAAAAAACAAAAGGGCGCCCTGGTTTCCCAGAGCGCCCTTCTTAGAACAAGATTGTTGCGTTGCAGCAAATGCTACTCGGCAGCAGCCTCAGTCTCGACCTCGGCGGTCTCGGCCTCAGCGGCCTCCTCGACCTCAGCCTCGGCAGCGAGCTCCTCGGCGGTAACGCCGACGAGAACGACAACCTCGGCCTTGATCTCGCGGTACAGCGAGATGGCAACGGTGTGGGCACCGGCAACCTTGATGGGCTTACCGAGCTCGACGCGCTTGCGGTCGATGTCCATACCGAGCTGAGCCTTGATGGCGTCAGCGACCATAGCGGCGGTAACGGAGCCAAAGAGGATGCCCTCGTCGCCGACCTTGACGTCAACGGTGACCGTCTTGCCCTCGAAGACAGCCTTGGTCTCGTTGGCAGTAGCCAGACGGACGGCCTCGCGCTTGGCGATGTTGTTGCGACGCTCGTCAAGCTGCTTGAGGTTGCCCTTGGTGGCGGCAACAGCGAGCTTCTTGGGGAACAGGAAGTTCTCAGCGTAACCCTGAGCGACCTCTACGACGTCACCCTCGCCGCCCTTGCCCTTGATCTCATCGAGAAGAATAACCTTCATGATGTGTCTCCCTTCTTAGCCGCGGTCGCGGTTGCCACGAGAGGAAACCACGGGGACGGTGTACGGCAGGAGAGCCATCTCGCGGGCGCGCTTGATGGCGTTGGCGATGTCATGCTGATGCTGCGTGCAAGCGCCAGTGACGCGACGGGGCTTGATCTTGCCACGGTCGGTCATGTACTTACGGAGAAGCTGAGTGTCCTTATAGTCGATGAACTCAGTGTTCTCCTTGCAGAACTGGCAGTACTTACGACGCGGCTGACGTGCAGAAAAATCATTAGCCATGTCAAAATACCTTTCATTTGGCAACTTCGGCGAACCGAAGCCGCCTCTCACTCAAAAATAGGTGAACAACCCTTAGAACGGGATGTCCTCATCGTAGACGTCGACCGCGGGCGGCGTAGCCACCGGTGCGGCAGGACGTGCTGCGGGCGCGGAAGCTGCGGGGGCGTAACCGCCCTGATCGTAGCCACCCTGGCCACCACGGGAGCTCATAAACTCGATCTCATCGACGATGACCTCAAGTTTGCTCCGGCGCTGGCCGTCGCGCTCCCAAGAGCTGTAGCGCAGCTTGCCCTCGATCGCGACCTTGTTTCCCTTTGCCAGGAAACGGCTCACGGCCTCGGCGCGGGTGCCGAACATGGTGCAGTCGACAAAGTTGGGATAGTCCTCCCACTCGCCAGTCTGCGCGTTGCGGCGACGATCGTTCACGGCGACGCCAAAGGACAGAACCTGGGTTCCGCCGGCGGTGGCGCGCAGCTCGGGATCGCGGGTGAGGTTACCGGTGATGTTCACTCGATTGATGCTCATAACTCACTACTTCCTCTTGGGGCACAAGCCCAGTCCAAAACGACAGTCTTACTCCTGGTCGTCGCGACGGACGATCATGTGGCGGACCACAGCGTCGGTGATGCGCAGGACGCGATCAAGCTCGGCGATCTGGGTAGGATCTGCGTGGAAGTTGATGAGGGTGTAGTCACCATCGGTGAGGTCGTTGATCTCGTAGGCGAGCTTGCGCTTGCCCCACTCGTCAACGGAGTCGACCTTGCCAGCGCCCTCAGCGATCGTGGTATCGATACGCTTCATAACAGCGAGACGAGTCTCGGGGTCGAGCGACGGGTCAACAAAGAACAGCAGTTCATAAGCCTTCATATTGTCACCTCCTCTGGGCAAATGTGGCTTCAGGTCGTGAAGGTGCGCCTGAAGCAGGAAAAGACTTAGTAATAATATCTTTCAACCTCCCAGGCCGCAAGAATATGCAGCTACAACCTCATGACCTCCACATATGCCCATGCTCGCACCACGTTTCATGCGCATTCCAACCAAATGCCGACCAAGAGCTTGACGGATTTGTGGACAAGATACGATGCCGCGGGGACAAGCTGAGCCAAGCCGCAGGTCAACGGGCACAAGGCTGTGGTCGCAAAATGCATACCAGCGGTCCACAGCACCACCCAAAGATTTTTAAATTCATTACCAAGTCGCTTATGAATACCCCTTTTGAACAATTGAGTTGATCAACCACGCTGGTCGGAAGCCGTTTTTTTGGCACCTCAAACCCCACTGCAACGCCAAGCGCGGCCGAGCGTTTTAAAAAATGCCAACTTTTCTGTTTGCACTTTGCGATTCCTCGTGTATACTGACTTTCGCATTTAACGGAGAGTTGTCCGAGTGGCCGAAGGAGCACGATTGGAAATCGTGTAGGCGTCAAAAGCGTCTCCAGGGTTCAAATCCCTGACTCTCCGCCAGTTAATTCCAAAGCAGGCCTTCGAGCCTGCTTTGTTTTTACCCCACGCGGAGGGGTGGCAGAGTGGTTGAATGCGGCGGTCTCGAAAACCGTTTGGCCTGTATAAGGTCACGAGGGTTCGAATCCCTCCTCCTCCGCCATTTTGGTTGAGAAAGCTCCCAAGAATGGGAGCTTTTTTGTTTTGAGTCTCTAACAAGCAAATACGGCGGAGGAGGAGGGATTCGAACCCGCCAGGGCGCGACGCGTAAAGAAAACGCGCCCGTGGCGCGTTTTTAGCGCAGCGCGGTCGGCGTAAGCCGACCGGATAAATTTTGAGCAAAGCTCAAAATTTGAATATCCCTCCTATTCAGCCACGCCCCCATCGCGTTCAGCATCAGTCCAGATCCCCAAACATGGGACCTACGCCCCCACCCGATCCCAACCGTTTACCGAGCAATAGGGTCGCCACGCCCACCAACCATGTACTATGTACGGGCATTGTCTAAACCCACAACCCAAAGGACCCCATCTTGCCCGTCGTCGCCGCTATGACCATTACCTCGCATGCATCGGATGCCATGGTCGCCATTCCGTTTTGGCTCGAGATGTTCGCTGTTGTCGCTGCATCGATCTCGGGTGTGCTGGTTGCGCGCGAGCACAAGCTCGACCTGGTGGGTGCAGTTGCGCTCGCGGTGGTCTGCGGTCTGGGCGGCGGTCTTTTGCGCGATATGACGCTGCAGGTGGGCAACGTCTACATCCTCAACCAGCCAATGGCGCTGCCGCTCTCCATCGCCACGGCAGCCATCATCTACATTTTCCCGGCAATCGTCGACAAGCCCGAAAAACTCATCCCCTTGCTCGACATCATCTCGGTCGGCATCTATGCGGCAACCGGCGCAGACAAGGCGCTGGTTTACGGCTTTGCACCGGCGGTGTGCATCATGATGGGCTTTTTCACCGCGGTGGGCGGCGGCATGCTGCGCGACGGCTTTATGGGCGTGGTTCCGGGCATTTTCCAACGCACTAACTTTTATGCCATCGCCGCCATCGCCGGATCGACAAGCTATGTGTGTCTCGTTATGAGCGGCATCATGAGCAATGTCGCCGCGCTGGTCGTATGCGTTGTCGTGACCATGGGTCTGCGCTGGCTCTCGCTGCGCTTTGACATCAAAAGCCCCACCGAAGAAGATATCGCGCGCTTCTTGCACCGTAAAAAGTAGACAGCACGGCACGACCCTTCGAAATGCAACCGAGAGGTTCTTTTAGAGCGCCCACGCGTTGGGTATCCTGTTAGGTATATGCCGAACACCTAACAAAAGGATCAACCATGGCTTTCAATCAAACCGCGACGGCGCCGTCACACAAGATACGTCGCTGCCTGCTTATGGCATTCGCGCTCATCGCGCTCGCGCTCACCGCTCTTCCCACGGCGTCATTTGCTGGCACGGACACGGCAGGCAATGTCCTTGCGACCGACAATGACGTCGATCCGTCTGGCGTCGAGGGTGACCTGTACTGGGCCGGCCAGGCCCTCAACTTGGACGATACGTCCATCGACCGCGATATCATCGCCGCGGGCGATACCCTCTCGATCCGCGACTGCACGGTGGGCGGCGCCGTCCGTCTGGCGGCGCGCACGATTGATATCGCCCAGACCACGGTTGATGGCAGCGTGACCGTCGCTGGCCAGCATGTCGTGCTCAACACCGGTAGCACCGCCAACTGTTTTTACGCGATGGGCGAGACGGTTGCCCTGCGCGGCTCTACCAAGTCGGCAGCGCTCGCGGGCGACACGGTGACCATCGATGGCACCGTCGAGGGCGATGTCGAGGTTTGGGCCGACAAACTCATCCTAGGCAAGAACGCCCACATCACCGGCACCGTGAACGCGCACGTCTCCGAGGACCCCGAGCGCGCCGCGGGAGCCGAAGTCGGCGCGCTCAAGATCGACCGCACCGAGAACGAAGATACTTCCACCGTTAACGATGTCATCGGCGGTATCGTCGCCGCGGCACTCTCGACCTGCTTTGTCGCCCTGCTACTCGAGCTCGTCTTTCCGCGCGCGACCGCCAGCGCCGCCGGCATGCTCCACCAGCGTCCCACGCCCCTGTGGGTGAGCGGTCTTCTGGGTACGATTGCTATAGCCCCCGCCGTCCTACTGTTGATTATCTCTATCGCTGGCCTGTCGCTTGCCGGAGCCCTCATGTGCGGCGTTATCGGCATCGCATTGGTGTCGAGCGCCTTTGCGGGGTGCGCGATCGCCCGCATGGTCGGACACAGCCAAAACCGCTACGCCATGGCAGCCGTGGGTGGCATCGCCGCAGGCGCCCTCACAGGGCTTCCCCTCGTAGGCGGCTTCATCAGCGGCGTGGCCTTTGTCTTTATGCTCGGCTACATCATCCAGATCATCTGGCGCAACGCCCGCCTCAAGCCGCAGCAGCCGACTAACACGCCGGGACTCCCCACCGCTTAGCAGCTAACCGCCACAAAGATGCCAAGCACCTTTGTGGCGGCGCAAACGAACCTGCCCCTTGCACCAAAAAGGGCGCCGACCATTGCGGTCGACGCCCTTTCTCGTTAGACGTTATAAGCCCCAGCGCTTATTTGTTGACCTGGCCGGCGCGGACGGCAGCCTTCTTGCGGTCGGTGGCGTTGAGCAGACGCTTGCGCAGGCGGATGTTCTTGGGAGTGATCTCCACCAGCTCGTCGTCGGCGATGTACTCCAGCGCCTCCTCCAGCGAGAAGGTGCGGGGCGGCACCAGCTGAACGGAGATATCGGAGGTCGAGGAACGCTGGTTGCCCAGGTTCTTGGTACGCGCGATGTTGACGACCATGTCGCCGGCCTTGCTGCGCTCGCCCACGATCATGCCCTCATAGCACTCGGTGCCCGGCTCAACAAACAGCTGGCCGCGCTCCTGCAGCGTACCCAGAGCATAGGCAACGGCCTTCTCGGTGGTCATAGAGATCATGGCGCCGTTCTGACGGTTGCCGATCTCGCCGGCGTAAGGACCATACTCCAGGAAGGTGTGGTAGAACACGCCCTCGCCGTGGGTGACGTTCATGATGCGGTTCTTAAGACCCATGATGCCGCGGGTCGGGATCTTAAACTCGAGGTGCGTCACGATGCCCGAGGTATCCATGCTCGTCATGATGCCGCCGGAGGTACCGAAGACCTCAACGACCTTGCCCGAGTACTCGTCCGGGCACTCGACGACGGCCTGCTCGACAGGCTCCATCTTGTTGCCGTTCTCGTCCTTCTTAAACAGAACGCGGGGACGGCCGACCTGGAACTCAAAGCCCTCGCGGCGCATGGACTCCATCAGGACGGACAGGTGCAGAATGCCGCGACCCGAGACCTCGACGCCGCTCTTGTCCTCGAGCTCCTCGATCTTCATGGTCACGTTGTTCTCGGCCTCGTTGAACAGGCGCTCCTTGAGCTGACGGGCACCCACGATGTCGCCGTCGCGGCCGACGAGCGGGGAGGTCGAAGCCTCAAAGACGATGGACAGGGTCGGCGGGTCGATCTCGATGGGCTCGAGCTCGACGGGGTTCTCGGGATCGGTGTAGACATCGCCGATATCGGTGCGGTCGATGCCCACGACGGCGGCGATGTCACCGGCGCCGACTTCCTGGCACTCGGTGCGGCCCAGGTAGTCGAAGGTAAAGAGCTGCTTGACGGTAGAGGTGGCGCTGGAGCCGTCGTTCTTGACAACCAGGATCTGGTCGCCCTGGTGGATGGTGCCGGAGTACACGCGGCCGATGCCGATACGACCAACGAAGTTGGAGTGGTCGATGGTCACGCACTGCATGGCCAGCGGGGCGTTCTCGTCAACCTCGGGAGCGGGCATGTCGTCGATGATCATATCGAGCAGCGGATACATGTCCATGTTGCCGTCGTTGGGGTCAAGGCGGGCAAAGCCATTCATGGCGCTGGCGTAGACCACGTGCTCCATGGCGAACTCAAGCTGGTCGTCGGTGGCACCCAGGTCGGCCATGAGGTCCAGGCAGTCGTTGTAGGCCTTCTCGGGGTTGGCGCCCGGGCGATCGATCTTGTTGATGACGATCATGATCTTGAGGCCGGTGTCGATAGCGTGACGCAGCACGAAGCGGGTCTGGGGCATGGGGCCCTCAAAAGCGTCGACCAGCAGCAGGGCGCCGTCGGCCATACGCAGCACGCGCTCGACCTCGCCGCCAAAGTCGGCGTGGCCCGGGGTGTCGATGACGTTGATCTTAACGTCCTTGTACTCGATAGAGATGTTCTTAGCGAGAATCGTGATGCCGCGCTCGCGCTCCTGGTCGTTAGAGTCCAGGACGCGGTCCTCGACCTGCTGGTTGGCACGGAAGGCGTCCGTGGCACGCAGGAGCTTGTCGACCATCGTCGTCTTGCCGTGGTCGACGTGGGCGATGATGGCGATGTTCCTCAGATTGTCTACGCGCATGTAGTTCCCCTATCTTCTATCCATATACAAACGGCACGCGTATGCGGCCCGCCCAGCGATACAACGCTCAGCGGGAATATTGAGCCTTTTACCGAAAACTCGTTTATTTTAGCGATTTTAGATGAGAGGGGTTTCCTCACCTGCAGGTTCAGGGTCGCTCCACATAAAACCATCGCCGGCGCCCATGCCCTCATACAGCACATATGCCGAAAAACCGCTCTCGAGCGTCGTCTCGAAAAAGCTCACGAGCAGAGCGTCGTGGTAGCCACCGTCAATATCGACGCAGCCGGTATAGCCGATGGCATAGCGGACGATACGGCCCAGGCCCTCGTCCTTAAGACCCATCTTGTGCTCGGAGATAAAGTTGGTGGCCGCCTCGAGGCACGCCTCTTCGCCATCCTCATCGAGCGCCGCCAGATAACGGTTGGAAGCGGCGTCCTCAATTGCCACGACCACGCCGGGGTTTTCGCCGGCGGCAAGGTCGTCCAAGAACGCGCCGATCAGATCGCACACCATGGCGTCGAGCTCGGCGGAGACGTTACCGGCATCCTGCATATCCTGTGCCATCTTTAGACCTTCCCATCGAGTCCGGCGTCGTTACAGTTCCTGTGCCTCGGCAGCGATCTTGGCGGCAGCGTCGCGGGCGCGCATCATATCCATCGCGCGCTTGTCGAGCACCTTAATCTGGTTGGTCAGCATTACCGCATCGACCACACCCCAGATTACCAAGCCTGTTGAAATCGAAAACCCAAGCGCACCAACTGTACCACGAAGACGAGAGCAGATTGCCGCGACAAGGGCGGAGACGACAACCATCTTGATATAGGAACCGCGGCGCTCGCGAAGCGTGCGGGCCTGCGTCACATAGGCGATGCGGGCAGCCTCGGATGCCTCCGAGCGCATCTGGGCTTCACGCGCGATGGCAGCCGCCTCGGCCGACATGCCACCGGCCATCAGCGAACGCTCCGCAACTTGGATGTCCCGCATTTAGAAATCATCGGGGGAGAGCGTATGGACGAACTCGTCGAACTTCTCGAACTCCTGCTCGTCGTCGACTTCCTCGGCGTGGGTGGAAACGGTGCCCAGGCGATTCATGATGTCGTCCTCCACAAACATGGGGGCATTGCTGCGCACGGCAAGGGCAATGGCATCACTGGGGCGGGCGTCGATCTTGCGCTCGTCACCATCGGCCAGTACGACGATCGTCGCGTAGAACACCGGCGGCTCGGCGCGAACGATCTCGATGCGCTCGAGCTTGGCGCCCAGGGCACCAACAGTATCGAGCAACAGGTCATGGGTAATCGGGCGCTCGGCGCGGCCGTTATCGATGCCGCGGCTGATGGCAGCAGCTTCAAACGAACCAGTCTGAATGGAAAGGGAACGCAGTGGCGCGGGCGAGTCCGATTTGCTGCAGCGCTCGCGAAGCACGATAAGCGATGGCACGGGACCGGCGGCCATGACGATAGTCTCTATGTCGACACGAACCATGGAACACCTCCGGTACGTAGCGGTTAACACGCGGCAGCTCCACCGCATTGAATAGCTATACTACCCAATCTTTCGCACAGCACACAAAACCAAAATGAGATTTATCGCAGACAAGAAAAAAGCCCCGAGGCAATGCCCCAGGGCTCTTCACAGTTTTGATGGTGGACCTGACAAGATTCGAACTTGTGACCTCCCGGTTATCAGCCGGACGCTCTAACCAACTGAGCTACAGGTCCATCATGGTGGAGGTTAGGGGGATCGAACCCCTGACCTCAGGCTTGCAAAGCCCGCGCTCTCCCAGCTGAGCTAAACCCCCACGGAGACAGTAATAAACACCCCAGCGGCGACTCGGCTCTCGCTGGGGTGTTTATTGCGAAAGAAAGTGGTGGACCTGACAAGATTCGAACTTGTGACCTCCCGGTTATCAGCCGGACGCTCTAACCAACTGAGCTACAGGTCCATCGCGCAAGGGATATATTAGACGAGTCGTTACGCGCGCGTCAACAACTTTTTTGAAAATCTTTGGGAGGGGTTCGCCCCGGCCGCCCGGCGGCATATGAAGTCGCCTGCTCGGACAGTCCTGACTCGCACGGAGAGCACATTAAGTGCTCTCCGGCTCGTGCGGAACTCGCGATCGACTTCATATGCCGCCGGGCGGCCGGGGCGAACGCGGGTCCCTAGGTTTTCAAAAAAGCGGTCGGCGCGCAGGTGCGCCGACCGCCGATATATGGGGTCTGATGTTTTTGACCGGAGAGGACTACTTACTCGTCGAGGAGATCCTCTGGCATGTCGTTGCCGTCGCCTAGGTCGACTGGGGTCTCTTCGGTGTCGGCTGCGGCCTCGGCGCCCTCGCCTTCGGGTTTTTCCTTGGCTGCCGTCATACGGGCGACAGCGCAGATGCGGTCGTTGTCGTCGACGGTCATCATCTTGACGCCCTGGGTGGCGCGGCCAGTCTGGCTGATCTCGTCGGTCTTGACGCGAATGACCGTCGCGCCCTCCGTCACGATGAACAGCTCGTGCTGCGGGCCCACCGTCTTCATGGCCGCGAGGTTACCCTTACGCTCGGTCATTTGAATGGTGTAGACGCCCTGACCGCCGCGATTCTGCTCCGGGTAGTCCGCGACCGGCGTGCGCTTGCCGTAGCCGCGCTCGGTGATGACGAATAGATCGCCGTTGCCGTTAGTGACTTCCATGCCCAGAACGCTCACGCCGTCCTTCAGACCGATACCGCGAACGCCGCTGGTATCGCGGCCGGTGGCGCGCACCTGCTCCTCGGAGAACATGATCGCCTTGCCCGCGGTGGTGGCCAGGATAATCTTGTCGCCCTCGCGCACGCGGCGCACGTTCAGCAGCGCGTCGTCGTCACGCAGGTTGATAGCGATCAGGCCGTCGCGACGGCTGCGGTCATATGCGCTCATCACGGTCTTCTTGACCATGCCGCTCTTGGTGGCAAACATCAGGTACTCGTCGGCCGGGAACTCGCGGCAGCTGATGACGCTCGCGATCTTCTCGCCCTCCTCGAAGGGCAGCAGGTTGACGATCGCGGTACCGCGCGCCTGGCGCGTACCCACCGGCAGCTCGTGCACCTTCAGGCGATAGACCTTGCCCTTGCTCGAGAAGAACAGCACGTACTCGTGCGTGGACGCGATGAACATCTCATCGATAACGTCGTCCTCTTTGAGATTGACGCCAGACACGCCCTTGCCACCGCGCTTCTGGGCACGGTAGGCAGCCACCGGGATACGTTTAACGTAGCCGGTGTGGGTGATGGTCACGACCATATCCTCGTCGGCGATGAGGTCCTCGACATCCAGGTCCTTCTCAACCTGGCTGATCTCGGTGCGGCGTTTGTCGCCAAACTTCTTGGAGATCTCGCGCATCTCTTCTTTGATGACGCCCAGGATCTTCTCCTCATGCGCCAGCAGGTCCTCGTAGTAGGCGATGGCGCGGCGCAGGCCGTCCAACTCTTCTTGAATCTTGTCGCGCTCCAGGCCGGTCAGACGGCGCAGCTTCATCTCGAGGATGGCCGTGGTCTGCTCGGGCGTAAAGCCAAAGCGCTCGATCAGGCGGCTGCTGGCCTCGGAGTCGGTCTGCGAGGAGCGGATGATGCCAATGACCTCGTCGATATGGTCGAGAGCCATCAAGTAGCCCTCAAGGATATGCGCGCGGGCCTGGGCCTTCTTAAGGTCAAAACGGGTGCGGCGGGTGACGACGTCGACCTGGTGGTCGATGTAGTGCTGCAGCATCTCGCGCAGGCTCAGGCATTTGGGAACGCCGTTGACGAGCGCCAGGTTGTTGGCGCCAAAGGTCGTCTGCAGCGAGGTGTACTTATACAGGTTGTTGAGCACGACCTGCGGAATGACGCCCTTCTTGAGCTCGATGACCAGACGGATGCCCTTCTGGTTGGACTCATCGCGCATATCCGAGATGCCCTCGATGCGCTTGTCGTTGACGAGCTGGGCGATCTTCTCCTGCAGGGTGCCCTTGTTGACCATGTAGGGAATCTCGGTAAAGACCAGGCGGCTGCGGCCGGTCTTGGTGGACTCCACATGTGCCTTGGCACGCACGGTAATGGAGCCGCGGCCGGTCTCGTAGCTCTGCTTAATGCCGGCGCTGCCCATGATGATGGCGCCGGTGGGGAAGTCCGGACCGGGCATGATCTGCATGAGCTCGTCGACGGTGGCGTCGGGGTTGTCGATCAGGTAGCAGGTGGCCTCGATCGCCTCGGTGAGGTTATGCGGAGCGATGTTGGTGGCCATGCCGACGGCGATGCCTTGGCTGCCGTTGACCAGCAGGTTGGGGAAGCGCGCAGGCAGCGCCACGGGCTCGGCGAGCGATTCGTCGTAGTTGGGCTGCCAGTCGACGGTATCCTTCTGCAAGTCACGCAACAGTTCCATGGCGGGCTTTGCCAGGCGGCTCTCGGTGTAACGCATGGCAGCGGCGCCGTCGCCGTCGATGTTGCCGAAGTTGCCGTGACCGTCGATGAGCGGCGTGCGCATGGAGAACCACTGCGCCAGGCGGACCATGGCCTCATAGACCGCGGAGTCGCCATGCGGGTGGTACTTACCGATAACTTCGCCGACCGTCCAGGCCGACTTCTTATGTGGGCGGTTGGGGTAGATGCCGCTCTCGTTCATCGCGTACAGGATGCGGCGGTGCACCGGCTTTAAGCCGTCGCGCACGTCCGGCAGGGCACGCGCCGTGATAACCGACATCGAATACTCGATGAACGACTGCTTCATCTCGCGGCCAAACTCCGAAATCTGGAGCTGGCCGCCGTTGATATCCTCGCCGGCCGAGGCGCCACGGTCGACTTCGCCAAAGCTCTCCTCGAGCTCGGCGTCGTCTTCTTCCTCATCATCATCGGCATCGGGGTTATAGGCGTCCGGGTCGCCGTCCTCGCCCTGCTCAGCACGGGCAAGCAGGCGCTTCAGATCGTCGGGCATACCGGCATCGCCGGCCTCGCCCATACCCTCGTTGTTGTTGATATCGTCTGCCACGTTACCTCCTCTTAAGCGTCAAGGAAACGCGCGTCATGCGCATGTTTTTCAATGTACTCGCGGCGATAGCCGACCTCGGAACCCATGAGCTCTCGCACGGCGCGGTCCGCCACCACGGCGTCCTCGATCGACACGCGCTGCAGGATGCGGGTCTTGGGGTCCATCGTCGTCGAGGCAAGCTGCTTGGGGTCCATCTCGCCCAGGCCCTTGTAGCGCTGGACGGTATAGCCCTTGCGCTTTTTGGTGATCTTGCCGTCCTTGGCCTTGCCGTCCTCGTCGTTATCGTCGGGGTTCAGGCCCAGGCTCTGGATGGTGTCGCGCAGGATCTCGTCTTCGGGCTGGCGGCCGTTGGGATACACGTAGTGGATCTTGTTGCGCACCTTAATGCCAAAGATGGGCGGGCAGGCAACATAGACGTAGCCGGCATCGATCAGCGGACGCATGTACTTGTAGAAGAACGTCAGCAGCAGGATGCGGATATGCGCACCGTCGACGTCTGCATCGGTCATGATGATGATCTTGTGGTAGCGCGCCTTGGTGATATCGAAGTCGCCGCCGTCGCCGGCACTCGTCGTGACGCCGCAGCCGATCGCGGTAATCAGCGACTGAATGGTGTCACTCGAGAACGCGCGATGGTCACCAACGCGTTCGACGTTCAAAATCTTGCCGCGCAGGGGCAGAATCGCCTGGATGTCTCGGCGACGGCCGTCCTTGGCCGAACCGCCTGCCGAGTCGCCCTCTACGATGAAGAGCTCGGTCAGCTCGGCATCGCGCACCGAGCAGTCAGCGAGCTTACCGGGCAGGGACGCCGTCTCGAGCAGGCTCTTGCGGCGGGTCGCCTCGCGCGCCTTGCGGGCGGCATTGCGCGCCTTGCAGGCCTGTTGCGCCTTCTTGACGATCTCGCGAGCGGGCTTGGGATGCTCCTCGAGGTAATCGACAAGGCCGTCGGTCACAATCTTGAGCGTGAGCGCTCGCATATAGGAGCTGCCGAGCTTTGCCTTGGTCTGGCCCTCAAACTGCGGATCGGGCAGCTTGACCGAGATAACGGCCGAAAGGCCCTCGCGCACATCATCGCCGGTCAGATTGGCGTCTTTTTCCTTGAGCAGGTTCTGCTTGCGCGCATAGTCGTTGATCACGCGGGTGAGCGCGGTGCGGAAGCCCTCAAGGTGCATGCCGCCCTCGGGGGTGTAGATGTCGTTGGCAAACGACATGACGTTCTCGCCGTAGCCGCTATTCCACTGCAGGGAAACCTCAACCTCGCCCATCTTGGCCACAGGTGCGTCCGGGTCCGATTTGCCCTCGATGTAGATAGGCTCCTTAAAGGCCTCGGGGACGTCCTTGCCCTCGTTAAGGAACTTGACGAAGTCGATGATGCCGCCCTCGTAGCAAAACTCCTCCACGTGGGGAGTAGACTCGCGCTCGTCAGTCAGCACGATTTTGAGGTTCTTATTGAGGAACGCCGTCTCCTGCAGACGGTTGTGCAGCGTATCGAAATCGTAGATGCAGGTCTCGAAGATCTCGTCGTCGGGCCAGAAGGTGACGGTGGTGCCCGTCGAATCCGAGGTGCCCACGACCTCCATCTTCTTGACGGTCTTGCCGCGCGAGAACTCCATCTCGTAGGTGTTGCCGTCGCGACGAACCTGAACGACCACGCGCTTGGACAGTGCGTTGACGACGGAGATGCCAACGCCGTGCAGGCCGCCCGAGACCTTATAGGCCGAATTATCGAACTTACCGCCGGCGTGCAAAATCGTCATGACGACCTCGAGCGTCGGGATCTTTTTAACAGGGTGCTCGTCGACGGGGATACCGCGCCCGTTGTCGACGACCGTGATGGAGTTGTCGGCGTGGACCGTCACCTGGATCTCGGTGCAGAAACCGGCCATGGCCTCGTCGACGGAGTTGTCAACGATCTCCCACACCAGGTGATGCAGACCGCTGGCGCTCGTCGAGCCGATATACATGCCCGGGCGCTTACGAACGGCCTCGAGACCTTCGAGAATCTTAATCTCGCCGCCATCGTAATCGTTTTCGTTTGCCACACGTCCTCCTTCAGTCAAGAAAATGTGTACAGCCTTACTAGTTTATCGTAAAAAAATACCCTCGGGAACGAGGGTATTTGGCTCTACAAGGCCACCAGATGCGATTTAAGGCTCTTTTTTGCTTTGCACGCCCTTGGCCCACTCGGCACTGGCTCTCATGGCGTTCTCGAGGGCCTCGCGCAGTTTTTGGTCTTCGATGGGCGCCACTTGGCGCTCAATCTCGGTGCGCTCGGCATCGCTGAGGTCGGCGTGTGGGGCCGGCGGGCGCTCGGTCGCCGCTGGGCGAAGGCGCTCCTTGGCGGCGGGCGGCGTGTGACCGGGCGCGGTGGTTTTGAACACCAGGCCATCCACATGCGCACCGGCGCGCTCCATGCGCGCGCGGATGATCTCGCGCAACAACGTCATTTCCTGCGTCCACGAGGGCGAGTCGAGATATACCAGCAGCTCATTGGACTCGGGCAGGTAGCGCAAGCCCGTCACATGCCGCCCCTCGCGCGTGCCCGAGCACACCGCGTTCCACGCGCGATAGACCGCGCGCGACTCCTCGGCAGCCTCCATCTGCGCGCGGCGCTCAGGTGTCGCGGCCGCCAGGATGCGCTGACGCTCTGCGTTCAAAAATCCACTGAAGGCAACCGTTTCGCTCTCGCGCTCGTAATTAGCACGTCTCACCCATGCTCACCACCTTGGCTCGATCAAGCAGGTCATCGGTAAAATACCCCAGGTTGGTCGTGGTTATGACCGTCTGGATATCATCGCCGATCAACCGCAAAAAAGCACCGCGGCGTTCGCCGTCGAGTTCGCTCATCACGTCGTCCAAAAGCAGCAACGGGGCGGTGCCCAGGACATCGCGAGCCACGGCCACCTCCGCCACCTTCCAGGCCAGAACCAACGTTCGCTGCTGACCTTGGCTGGCAAATGAACGGGCGGAGCGACCCGCCACGGTAAACTCAATCTCATCGCGATGCGGTCCCACCAACGTCACGCCGCGGCGAATTTCCTCGTCGGCGTGCTCATCAAGGGCAGCCAGCATGCGCTCGTACGCCCAGCCCTTCAGCTCTTCGCGATCATCGACCTGGGGCAAATCCCCCAGCGTGGACGTATAGGTCACGTTGGCAGCCTCACCGGATGCCACTTGCCCGTAGGCAGTGTGCACATGGCCCGCCAGCCGGTCGAGCAGGGCCAACCGGTGCACAAGCAGGGCCGAGCCCGCGCGGGCAATCGAATCGTTCCACGCGCCAAGCATCTCGCGACAGCACCAGGTCTCCTTGAGCAGGGCGTTACGCTGGGTCACGCAGCGTCCATAGGTGCTCGCAAGATCGGCATAGCGTGCGCTCAGTTGCATGCCAAAGTCATCGAGGGCGGCGCGGCGCACGCTGGCGCCTCGCTTAACCATGTCCAGATGGTCGGGGCAAAACAGCACGCTCGGCAGGACCCCGCGCACGCCGGCGGCAGAGCATCTCTTGCCGTTGCGGCTAAACGAGCGTTTACCGTCCTCCGCGCTCAATCCCATATCAAGCACGCGGCCATCGCCCTCGAGCCTCAGCTCGACCTTGCACGAGCCCACGCCGTCATGGACGAGCTCGGCTGCGGTCGGATGCCTAAACGAGGCGCCGCTCGTCAGCAGCTGCAGCGCCTCTATGAGATTGGTCTTTCCCGCCGCGTTGGGTCCCGCAAGTATCGTCACGCCCTCGTCCAGGGCAAGACGATAGCTCTCGAAACTGCGGTAGTGCGCGACGGAAAGATCGCGGGCGAACATGGTCATGGCGCAGCGCTAGATCCGGACCGGCATGACCAGGTACAGGTAGTTGATCTTGTCGTAGGACTTGAAGATGCCCGCCTGCGAGTAGCTCTTGAGCTCCAGCGTGATCTCCTTCTCCTTGGACAGGGCATTGAGGCAGCCAAAGATGTAGTGGTAGTTGAAGGCGATGGTGCCCGACTCGCCCTCGGCCTCGACATCGATCGTCTCCTGCGCAAGGTCCTGGTCATTGGAAATGGAGGACAGGCCCATCTGCCCGTTCTCGACATCGATCTCGAACTTGACGGCGGGGTTGGCGCTCGCGATAACGGCCACGCGCTTGAGGGCGGCGTTAAAGGCGGCGACGTCGATCTTGACGCTCGTCACGCACGAATCGGGGATGAGCTGCTTGTAGTTGGGGTACACGCCCTCGATGCGGCGCGACACGTAGGTGGTGTTGCCGGCCTCAAAGACGACCTGGGTGTCGGTAGCCCCGATCATGATGGTCGCCTGGCTGGCCATGATGTTCAGCGCGTCGTTAAAGGCGTCGGCCGGAACGTTGAGTTCAAAGGAGCCCTCGAGGGTTGAGGTCTCGACCTGCGTATCGCACACGGCCAAGCGGAAGGAATCGGTCGCCACCAGGCGCACGGTGTTGTTCTCGACCTTCATGTGCACGCCACCCAGGATGGGGCGGGCCTTGTCAGTCGAGGTGACGCGCCACACGCGGCCGACCATTTCGGACAAGATATCGGTCGGCAGTTCCACGGCGCTCTCGATGGCATAGGCCGGAAACTCGGGGAAGTCATTGGCATCGAGCGTGTTCAGGCGGAAAGAGCTCTTCTCACAACCAATCAGCACCTGGCGCTCGGACAGCTCAAAGGTGACCGGGGCATCGGGGAGGGTCTTGGTGATATTGGAGAGCATCTTACAAGGGATAACCATCTCGCCCCCTTCTTCGACATGTGCCGCGATGCGATGACGGATCGAGATGGTGTAGTTAGAGGTCTGGAATTCCAAGATGCCGTCTTGCGCCTTGACGAGCACGCCTGACAGGATGGGAAGGGTGGACGCCGAAGCGACACCCTTCATAACGACGCCGATGGCTTGTGTAAGCGAGCTCTGGCTGACGGTGAACTTCATCTTTTAATACCTTTCTTTAGATATAAATATCTTAATAATAGTAATAGCACTGACGAAACTGTTGATTACTCCCAAAGACGCAGGTCAGACCCAGAAAGAGAATCGACAGCAACCTGTGTGCAACGGGGGTGGTTTTCCACGTTCAAAACCTGCGCAAAACTTTTCACCACCGCGGGTTGGGTTTTAGACACCTTATGCCCATGGTTTCGACAAGTTTTCAACAGGTGTCTCTATTTCCCTACGAGCGCAGTGTAATTTTATCGCGCAGCGATTTGAGGTCTTCGGTGACGGTACGGTCTTCCTGGATCATCTTCTGGACCTTTTTGTAGCTCGTGCTGACGGTCGAGTGGTTGCGGTTGCCAAATTCGGCGCCCACCGCCGTGGTCGTCATCTCGCACATCTCGATGGCCAGGTAGATAGCGATATGGCGTGCTTTGGCGATATTGGCGTTGCGACGCGGGCCGATGAGCTCCTCGTGCGTCACGCCGTACTGCTCTTCGATGACGGACTGAACCGTCTGGACGTTGATCTTTTTGGCCGATGTGTCGAAGTACTGGCTGGCGATGGCGTCGATATCGTCAAAGGTGAGCTCCCCGCCCTCGCGCTCGCGGTCGCCCGCCTCGCCGGCGCAGCGCTCGCAAAAGCTCTCGAGTTCGCGGATGTTGGTGCCCGAGACCTCGGCCATGTGTTTAAAGTGCTCGTCGGTCAGGTGTCCGCCGTCGCCCCCATAGGCCGCCAGCAGCGAGTCGTCGCCTGCCTCGGGAGCGGCGACGATGGTGTTCTCGTAATAGCGCTGCAAGATCTTGTATTTCATCTCGTAGCTGGGCTCTGCGACCAGGCAGAGCATGCCGGCGTTGAAGCGGCTGGTCAGACGCTCGTCCATGCTCAGGTCCTTGGGGGCGCGGTCTGCCGCGATGACGACCTTCTTGTTGTTGCGGATGAACTCGTCCATGAGCTGGAAAAAGTAGTCCACGCTCGCGCGCTTGCCGATGATGTTTTGGATGTCATCGATGATGAGCACGTCCACGCCGTGGTACGCCTGCATGATGGGGGCGTTGCTCTTCTTTTGGCGGTCGAACTCGGTCATCAGGTCGTCCAGATATGCCTGGGAGTTGGCATACTTGACCTTGATCTCGGGCGACTTCTCGGCGAGCTCGTTTTTGATAGCGAGCAACAGGTGGGTCTTGCCCAGGCCCGATTTGCCGTAGATGAACAGTGATGTGCACGTGCCGCGCTCGTCCGCGAGGGCGGCAAACTTGAGTGCCGAGCGATAGGCATGGCTGTTCTCGGGGCCGTAGACAAAGTTCTCAAAGGTAAATTTTGAGTTCGCGGCGAGCGGGGCTCCATCCGTATTCTGCTCGGCCGGCACGGTCGGTGCTGGCATGGGTGAAGCGGGGGTCGCAGCTTGCGTGGATTTAGTCGGCGCTCCACCCTTCATCTGGTTCATCATGCGACGAAAATCATCGGCCGAGAGCGTGTTCTTGATTGCAATGCCCGAATCCGCGCCCGCCGCTGCGTCGTGAGCGATGGGCATGTGCGTGACGGGTGCGTTCGTTGACGTCGCCGCCGCGCTCGGCAATGGTGCCATTGTTTCACGGGAAACATCGCTGTGCTGGTGCTCGATTGTCGGCACGTCGCCTGCGGAGGCCGGCACCGTCGGGGAAGCAGCGGGAGCCGCGGAGGGCGCCGTCGCGGCGGTGGATTCCGTCGCGACGCCTTGCGGTGCCACGATGTCGAGCGCAATCGGTGCAAAGGCGATTTCTTCCAGATAGGCCTCAATAGTTGGCTGATGCTTTTTGAGCTGCGCGATGGCAAAGCGCGAGGGGGCCTCGATCGTGAGCGTATCTTCGGTCAGGCTTATGGCGCGCGATTGCCCCAGCATGTTGATGAGGCGTGCATCTTGGCCGTCGCGCTGGCAAAAGGCGATGGCATCCCCCAGGATGATGCTTGCTTCCTCGTCCACTGTCTCTCCCGTTCTTTAGCTCTGAGCTCGCACGCGAGCGGCGCCGAGTTCGGTCAGATGGTATTTCTGGCCATGCTTGATGACCAAGCCGGCCTGCGCCAAGTCATTGAGCGTGCGTGACCAAGTGGGGGCCGAGTTTCCAAACGCCCTCGCCAGATCGGTTGCACCGCACGCTTGATTTTGCGCTAGATAGCCCAGCGCGGCGTTGCCGCGATCGCTTACGAACACGTCCGGTTGTGGCTGCGCATACTGATTTGCTGCATTAGGATACATCATTTGAGCTGCTGGTTGTTGAGAACTCTGCATCGGCGGCATTTGCTGTTGAAAACTTTGAGGCCACTGTTGGTAAGGCTGCGGAGGCATCTGCTGGGCCCAGGGGTTGTACTGCTGCTGCGGCATCTGCTGGTACGGCTGCTGATATCCCTGCTGGTACTGCTGCGGGAACTGCTGGCCGTACCCCAGCGGCGGCATCTGCTGATATGGATATCCCTGTTGGTACGGCTGATAGCCCATTTGCTGGCCACCCGGTGCGCCCGTCGCCTGCTGCATTGCTGCTGCATCCTGATCCGCCAGCGGCACGGCCTCTGGCATGTTTGGCGGCATCGACATCGATGTCGCCTGGGGCTCTTGTGTGGGAAGCATTCCGGGCTGCTGCATCTGCCTCACGGGGGGCTGCATCTGCTGCGTTGCCATGGGCTGCTGCGCAAAAGCTCCCGGCAGGGGATATGTGGGCTGCTCTGTCTCGGGCCGCACGGCAGCACCGCGTCCGCCGGCACGCTCGATTTCCTGCACCCGTTTAGGGTCCAGGCTTACCGTAACCACGGTGCCGTTGCCCATGTTGTCCTCGATGGATACGGCACCGCCGGCGTTTTCCAAATACTCCTGCACCATGGGAAACCCTGCTCCGGTTCCACGGATATAGCGCTTCATCTTGCTGTTTGCGCTGGTAACGCCAAAGTCGAAAGCGCGTTCCTTGTCGTCGATGCCGGGTCCTTGGTCAGCAAAGCGGATGGTGTCTCCGCCGTCCAGAATCGAGATGATGGGCTCTGCAAAGTGTGCGTGGATAAAGTTTTCGACAATCTCGCGGATGACCATGAGCGAGATGTGGCCACCTTGTTCTTTCATGCACTGGTAGACGGTGTTGGTCGTCTCTTCCAAATACGTGCGGACATCTTGCGGATCAATGACGATCACCCGCGGTGTCGACAGCATGTCGTCATAGACGGCAATGCGCGCGGCGTACATGGCTTTTGGCGCCTGCGTGGTCGTCTGCTCGCCTTCCGCACGCTCTTCGCGCACGCCGGTGATGTGCTCGTTGTCGGGTGCCGGGTCTCCGGAATCGACCATGGTGTAAAAGTCGTCAGACATGCCGCTCGCAATCTTTCAAAAGGTTTCGAACAAATAGTAGCTCACCGTGCAACGTTTCTCATCTTTCGACAACTTTTCAAAACTTGTTGAAAACTTTGGAAAACGGGCGAAAAGTTCTCAACATTGCCAACATGACCTGTTGAAAACTCGATGAAATATCGTGAAAGGTTGCCATGAGGCGCAAATTTCGGTTGTGCTTATGGGGGAACCGTGTGAACTGCGCAACCTTTTACCTTTGATTTCTTGACATTTGAACATTGATTTCCCTACAATCTTCAAGCTCACGTGTCTATATCTGCGTCCGCGTCCCCGCGGACACTCGAAATGCAGCAGGAGGAACTTAAGATGAAGCGTACGTATCAGCCTAATAAGCGTAAGCGTGCCAAGACCCATGGCTTCCGTGCCCGTATGGCCACTAAGGGTGGTCGTGCCGTGCTCGCCCGTCGTCGTGCCAAGGGCCGCAAGCGTCTCACTGTCTAGCAGCGATACACACATCTCGCATGAAGACTATTAAGTCTCGGCAAGATTTCGAGCATGTGTTCAGTCAGGGGCGTCGTTTCAATCACCCTCTGATTCGAATGACCATATGTGAATCGGTTGGCGAAGGCGACTCCGGAAGGGTCGCCTTCGTTGGTGCTAAGCGACTCGGTTGTGCCGTCGTGCGCAACCGATCTAAGCGTGTGATGCGCGAGGCCGCCCGCAGCTGCGGATTTCCCGTTGCGGGTTATGACATCATCTTGTTCGCAACTCCCAAGACGAGGGTTTCCTCGCCGCAGGAGATGGACAAGGCGTTGCGTTCGCTTATGAAACGCGCCGGCGTTGCCGGGGAGGAGCGATGAGCAATCACGTTTTGCGACGTGTTGCCATCGCTCCTATTCGCATATATCAACAGGTTATTTCGCCCTTATTGCCTGACGCCTGCATTTATTACCCAACGTGCTCGCAATACGCCGTCCAGGCGATTGAGAAGTACGGTGTTTTGAGAGGCTGCTGGCTTGCCGTGAGGCGCATCGCTCGCTGCAATCCCCTGCACGTCGGCGGTTATGACCCTGTGCCCTAGCGGGCACTCGCTATCGGAGGAAAACTTACATGTGGGATTGGATCGTTAACATCCTTTTCGAGCTGCTCAAGCTCATCCAGACCTTTGCGGTCGACTGGGGCCTGTCCATCATCATCCTGGTGGTCATCATCCGTCTGCTGCTGACGCCGCTCATGCTCAAGTCGACCAAGTCGACGGCTCGCATGCAGGTGCTGCAGCCCAAGATGCTCGAGATCCAGGAGCGCTATGCCGACGATCCCCAGCGTCAGGCCGAGGAGATGCAGAAGTTCTACAGCGAGAACAAGTTCAACCCCATGGCTGGCTGTCTGCCGCTGCTGATTCAGATGCCTATCCTGTTCGCCCTGTTTACATTGCTGCGCAACCTGCCGCAGTACTTTAACGACGGCACGTTCTCGTTCTTCAACATCCTGCCCGACCTGACCACCACGCCGAGCGCTTCCTTTGCCGATGGCTTTATGGTTGCACTGCCTGCGCTGGTTTGCCTGATCCTGTTCGCCGTCCTGACCCTGATTCCGCAGCTCTATATGTCGCGCAACCAGACCGGCCAGCAGGCTCAGAGCATGCGTATGATGGCCGTTGTCATGACGGTCATGATGCTTTGGATGGGCTGGAGCCTTCCCGTTGGTGTTCTGCTGTACTACGACGTCTCGTCTGCTTGGCAGGTTATCCAGCAGATTTTTGTGACGCAGAAGGTCATCGACAAGGCGAAGGCCGATGAGGAGGAGCGTCTTAAGAACGCTCCGCTGCAGGTTGAGGTCACTCGTCGAGAGAAGAAGCCGCGCCCGCACAAGAAGAAGTAACGGGATATCAATCTTATTTAGGTACCTAACTTTTGGAGTACGTTATGTCTGAAGAGATCATCGAGGATATGCTTGAGGAGGTTGCCCCGCAGGTCGCGGGCGATTATCCCGAGATTGCACAGCGCTACAAGGCTGGTGAAGAGCTGACCGATGAGGAGCTCGACACCATTGCCGATGTTGCGATTTCCATCCTGCGTTCCATCCTTTCGCACTTCGATGCCGCCAACTCTCCTATCGATGAGTATGAGGGCGACGAGGGTGAGCTGATTTTGGATGTAACGGCTCCCGACCTTGCTGTTCTCATTGGCCGTCATGGTCGCACCCTTGATGCCCTTCAGGTTATGTTCTCTTTGCTGGTGAGCCGCAAACTTGGCTTTAGGTATCCGGTTGTAGTGGACGTAGAGGGATACAAGAGTCGCCGTCAGGACAAGGTTGCTTCCATGGCTCAGTCTGCTGCCGAGCGTGCCATCCGCACTCATAAGAGTGTTTCGCTTCCGCCCATGAATGCCTACGAGCGTCGACTGGTTCACATTGCACTTCGTGGCAATGATGCCGTCGATACTCATTCTGAGGGTTCTGACCCTGATCGCCATGTGGTGATTGTTGCTCGATAATCTTCTCGAGCTTATGCTAAGGGGACGTGGTTTCCACGTCCCCTTTTTTTGTCAAAAGTTCTCGATACACTGATTTTTGTCAGAAAGGAGCTTTCGTTGTTAGTACTTACTGATCAGCAGGCTGACGAGATGTTGAGTCGTCTAACTTCCTATTGCAAAGAGTATTCCTTGAGCGTAACTGATGTTGAGCTGAGGAAATGTATTCAGCATTTGGATTTAGTTCTAGAAACAAATAAGACAACCAATCTCACCCGTATTCTTAACGTAGAAGATGCTGCAGTACTTCATATCCTCGACTCACTTGTTTTGCTCCCCTATATCAACAAGGCTCCTGAGGGAGCTTTGCTCGATATGGGAACAGGTGCGGGCTTCCCTGGTATTCCATTAACCATAACCACGCATCGTAAAGCTACTTATATTGACTCTGTTGGCAAGAAGGTTGATGCGGTTAATTCCTTTGTCCATGCTCTTGGATTGAAACATGCTCATGCGGTTCATGATCGTCTTGAAGAATATGCTCGAAGCCATAAGAAGCAGTTCTCTGTTGTAGCCGCCCGCGCACTGGCCCCTCTACCGATTCTTGTTGAGTATGCGGCTCCGTATCTGAAGGATGGAGGGCTATTTGTTATAACCAAGGGCAATCCTTCGGATGAGGAGCTTGCTTCCGGCATGTCAGCAGCTAAGATTTGCGGCTTCACTTTGCTTCTGAATGACGCAATTGATTTGCCTGAAGGCTTGGGTCACAGGGAGTTCATTGTTCTTAAGAAGAGTCATCCAGCATCCGTCTCATTGCCTCGTGCAAATGGCGTGGCAAAGAAGAATCCGCTTGCCTAGATGTTTCACGTGAAACATAATGGATACTAACAACTTGCAGTGTTTCACGTGAAACATGGCGGTTGATATCGATTCGGAATGTTTCACGTGAAACATCCTCCGTTTGACAGCTTTAATATACACCAGGAGGGACCGTGGGATTTCGCGACGTTAAGCGTTCTAAGAGCGCAAAAGACACGCGTATCATTGCAATCATCAATCAAAAAGGCGGCGTCGGTAAGTCAACGACGGCTGTAAACCTTGCAGCAGCACTGGGTGAGCAGGGTCGTAAGACATTGATTGTCGATTTTGATCCGCAGGGAAACAGCACCAGTGGATTCGGAATTGAAAAAGAAGACCTTGATCAATGCATCTATGATGCATTGTTGAATGATGTGCCGGCAGAATCGCTTGTTCTTGATACAAATTGTAAAAAGGTATTCGTTATTCCGGCTACAATTCAACTTGCAGGCGCGGAAATTGAGCTCGTAAGCGCAATTGCTCGTGAAACCCGCCTCAAAGATTTGCTTGAGCCGATTCAGGACGAGTTTGACTTTATTTTCATTGACTGTCCTCCTTCGCTCGGCCTGCTTACTATCAACGCTTTGACTGCAGCAGACAGCGTTTTGATTCCGATCCAGTGCGAATATTACGCACTCGAGGGCGTTACGAAGCTGCTTGAGTCAATGAAGATGGTCAAATCACGGCTGAACAAGGGCTTAGACACCTATGGTGTGCTTATGACCATGTATGACTCGCGTACTTCACTATCGAATCAGGTTGTTGAGGAGGTTCAATCGTACTTTGGTGATAAGGCGTTTAAGACGCTAATCCCCCGTACGGTTAAAATCTCCGAAGCTCCGTCTTTTGGAGAACCGGTAATTACCTATGCACCTCAAAATAAGGGTGCAAAAGCATATATGAACCTTGCAAAAGAGGTGATCAAGCGTGCCTAGTGTAAAGAAACGTGGCGGATTGGGACGTGGGCTCAATGCTTTGGTCTCAGAGGCCGAGTATGAGACCGGCGGTTCGGCTGCATCGGCTTCAAATGCCGCATCTGAAACAAAACTACCTATTGAGGATATCGTTCCCAACCCTAATCAGCCGCGAATTCACTTTAACGAAACTGAACTTCGCGAGTTGAGCGAGTCAATCCAAGAACATGGCGTTTTGCAGCCGCTTTTGGTTCGCAAGCATGGAAACGGCTATGAGATCATCGCTGGTGAGCGTCGTTACCAGGCGTCAAAGCTTGCTGGCCTTGAAGAATTGCCAGTCATCATTAAAGAGGTAAATGATGAAGAGATGCTGGCTCTTGCTCTTATCGAAAACCTTCAGCGTTCTGATCTGAATCCCGTCGAAGAGGCTAAGGGCTATCGCCAACTCATTGATGCCAGCGGGATGACCCAGGAGGCATTGTCGAAGGCAGTAAGCAAGTCACGCTCTGCAATTACAAACTCGCTGCGTCTTCTCGATCTCCCCGAAGTAGTTCAGCAGATGATTTTTGAGGGCAAACTTACTGCTGGTCATGCACGTGCGATTCTTGCAGTTCCCTATGAGGACGCGCGTATTCGACTTGCAGAGAAAGTTGTTGCGGAGGGCCTTTCCGTAAGAGCGACAGAAAATCTTGCTCCGTTGTTTTCTGCCGGAGAGACACCTAAAACGCCTAGACCTGCAACGCCTCAGTCTTTTAAAAAGGCTGCCCGTGTGCTTCGTCAGGTATTTAATACCAACGTGCGTGTGAAGAGCTCGCGTGGAAAGAATAAGATTGAGATTGAGTTTAAAGACGAGGAAGAGCTCTCTCGTATTCTTGGCGAAATGATTCAGTTTGATCAAGGAGGCCAGGATGAGGAATAAGATTTTAACAGCGATTGCATTGGCGACGACTGTCGCAGCTGGTGCCTTTGCCGGCTATAAGATCGCGACAGACGATGAACTTCGAGGTCGTTTGCTTCGTGGTGCGCAAGATATCGTCGATACTTCCAAAAAGAAAATGGATGTCATGACCGAAGATGTTGCCATACGTACTGCTCAGGTAACGAAGAATCCCAAGATTAATCAAGGTTGGGTTAGTAACCAATGGGAAAATGTAGGCTATTAGGTACCTAACAATTACTCAGCATATTTTGAGAGGCCCTTGTCTAATTCATGAGACAAGGGGCCCCTTATTTTGGCCGTAAAACATGGGACAGGTAGCAGCATATTCAAAATTAAGGACAATAAATGAAACGACCCCGGTTGCATATTCTGCAACCGGGGTCGTTCGATGTTTCACATGAAACGTTTTGGGGTGCGACTCCCCTATGCGTTCTTCTGAACTTTGAAGCGCTGCTTCAGCTGTCCGCAAGCGGCGTCAATATCGTTACCACGGGAGTTACGAATCGTGGTCTCGATGCCACGGGACTCTAGACGACGCTGAAGATCCTCAACCTTATGAATCGGCGACGGCTTGAGCGGGCTACCCTCGATGTCGTTAAGCTGAATGAGGTTAACGTGGCACAGCGTTCCCTCGCAGAAGTCGCAGAGCGCCTGCATCTCGGGATTCGTATCGTTGACGCCTTCGATCATGGCATACTCATAGGTTGGGCGGCGGCCGGTCTTCTCGGTGTAGAGCTGAAGCGCCTCGTGAAGGCGAAGCAGCGTGTACTTCTTAACACCGGGCATGAGCTTATTGCGCGTCGACTGGATGGCGGAATGCAGTGAAACAGCAAGCGTGAACTGCTCGGGGATGTCGGCAAATTTGCGAATACCGGGAATGACGCCACTGGTAGAGACAGTGAGGTGACGAGCACCGATACCGATGCCATCGGGGTCGTTGAGGATTCGCAGAGCCTTGAGAACCTCGTCGTAGTTGGCAAATGGCTCGCCCTGGCCCATGAAGACGACGCTCGTGGCGCGCTCGCCAAAGTCGTTGGATACATGAAGTACCTGGTCGACGATCTCTTGAGCGGTCAGAGAGCGCTTGAGGCCGTTGAGACCAGTAGCGCAAAAGGCGCAGCCCATGCCACAGCCTGCCTGGGTGGAAACGCAGACGGAAAGCTTGTTGCGACGGGGCATGCCGACGGTCTCGACGGAAACGCCGTCGTGGTACTCGAGCAGATACTTGCGAGAGCCATCTTTGGAAACCTGCTTGGTGAGTTCAGTCGGCGTGTCAAAGGCAAAAGCCTCTTTAAGCTGCTCGCGGAAAGCCTTGGGAAGGTTGGTCATATCGTCAAACGAACAAACGTTCTTCTCAAAGACCCATTCGATGAGCTGCTTCGCGCGGAAGGCGGGCTGGCCAAGCTCGGCCACGAGCTCGCGAATATCGTTTTGGCTCAAGTCGCGAATGTCCTGAGATTTAGTCCTGGGATTCATGGAAGCCTTTCGATTTTGGGGAAACGTAGAGGGTATCGCTACAATATGGTATCAGCTGCAGAAATTATAGAGGAGGAGTCTGCCCATGCCGGGTAAAAGCCTAGAGAACATGCACGTAGCGGTCTTGGCGGGCGGTCATTCCGCTGAGCGCGAGATCTCGCTCAATTCGGGAAAGAACGTCGTGGTTGCCTTGAAGGAGGCCGGCTACACTTCGGTGGAGCTGCTCGACACGGCTGCCGATGATTTTATGGTAACCATGGCGACCGGCGGCTTTGACGTGGCGTTTATCGCCATGCACGGTGCCGGCGGCGAGGATGGCGCCATGCAAGGCGCCATGGAGACCCTGGGTATCCCCTACACGGCCTCGGGCGTGCTTGCTAGCGCCTGCGGTGCCGACAAGGAGGTCTCTAAGCTCCTGTACGCCAAGGCGGGCATTCCCATTGCCCCCGGCCTTGCGCTCGAGGTGGACGATGAAGTCGATATCGATCATATCGTCGAGGTTTGTGGCGAGCGCTGCTTTGTGAAGCCGGCCGTCAACGGTTCCAGCTATGGCATTTCCCTGGTCCATGAGCCCTCCGAGCTGCCCGCGGCAATCGCCAAGGCGTTTGAGTACGGCGACAAAGTGCTGGTCGAGAAGTGCATCGAGGGTACCGAGATCACCGTCGGCGTATACGGCGAGGATGACGTGCGCGCCCTGCCGATTGTCGAGATCCGTAAGCCCGAGGACTGCGAGTTCTACGATCTGGACGTGAAATATGTCGACCCTACGGACATCCATCGCATTCCGGCGCAGATTTCAGCCGAGAATTATGCTCGTGCCCAGGAGCTTGCCTGTGCCGCTCACAAGGCCCTCGGTTGCCTGGGCATCTCGCGCAGCGATTTTATCGTGAGCGAGGATGGCCCCGTTATCCTCGAGACCAATACCATTCCCGGCATGACCGATACGTCGCTGTATCCGGATGAGATCCGCCACACCGACGACATGACGTTCCCGCAGGTCTGTGACAGCCTGATCCGTATGGGTCTTCGTCGAGCGGGCATTGCATGCTAATCGAGGACGCGGTTTCGTCAGGAACGCCGCAGTTTGTCATCGACTCCTATGCCACGCTTGCCGAACGCGCCAAAACGCAGTCCTTCGGCCTTATCGAGGAAGATGTGATTGTCCTCGATACCGAGACCACGGGTCTTTCGGTGCAGGACAATGAGCTGATCGAGATCTCGGCGGCCCGTCTTTCGGGCCGCGAGGTCGTCGACCGCTTCGATACCTTCGTGCATCCCAAGCAACTGATTCCCGCCGAGATTACCGAGCTCACGAGCATTACAAATGCCGATGTGGCAGATGCCCCGTCGGCCGTTGAGGCCGTCGCCGCTCTCGCCGATTTTGTCGGTGGTTGCCCGGTGATCGCACATAACGCCACGTTCGACCGCTCGTTTATCGAGTCGGTCAAAGGCGGCGTCAACGTGAGCGATATTTGGATCGATTCGCTGGCGCTGTCGCGCATCGCGCTTCCGCGCCTGGCCTCGCACAAGCTATCTTTTATGGCCGATCTGTTTGGCTGTGACTCGGTATCACACCGTGCCAATGCCGACGTCGACGCCCTGTGTGGCGTATGGCGCGTGTTGCTCGTGGCACTCACCGACTTGCCCCAGGGCCTCATGGCGCGCCTAGCCGACATGCACCCGGATGTGCCTTGGTCCTATCGTCCTATCTTCTCATTCTTGGCGGGGCAGAACCCTGGTTCTATCTTCTCTCTCAGCGCCGCTCGTGCTGACGTTCTCAAGGCCGATCGCGCCGACGATCGGGTGGACGCCGACGAACTGCCGGTCCTCAAGATGCCGAGTCGTGAGGAGATTGAGGCAGACTATGCGCCAGGTGGCCTGGTCAATCGCATGTATCCCACCTACGAGCCGCGTGATGAGCAGATCGCGATGGCGCTCGAGGTCCGCGATGCGCTGGTCACGGGCACTCATCGTGTAATTGAGGCGGGCACAGGCGTCGGCAAATCGATGGCCTATCTGGTGCCTTTTGCCGAGGCAGCACGCCGTAACAACATCACGGTTGGTATTGCGACCAAATCGAACAATCTTGCCGACCAGCTCATGTACCATGAGCTGCCAAAACTTGCCGAGCAACTGGACGGTGGTCTGTCATTTTGCGCTCTCAAGGGCTATGACCACTATCCGTGCCTGCGCAAGCTTGAGCGCATGAGCCGAGGCCAGGTCGAGATTACCACCAAGCGCGATCCGGCGGACACGCTCACGGCGGTCGCGGTCATTATGGCGTACGTCTGCCAATCAGCCGATGGCGACCTCGACTCGCTCGGCATTCGGTGGCGCAGCGTCAACCGTCCCGACTTTACGACGGCCTCGCGCGAGTGTGCTCGTCGCCTCTGCCCGTTTTTCCCTGACAAATGTTTGGTCCACGGCGCTCGACGTCGTGCAGCGCATGCCGACGTGGTGGTCACCAATCATTCCCTGCTGTTCCGCAATGTCGCGGCCGAGGGCAGGATTTTGCCTCCGATTCGTCATTGGGTAATCGACGAGGCCCATTCCATCGAGCGCGAGGCGCGCCGTCAGTGGGCGCGCGTGGTGTCGGCGGACGAATCACGCGTTCTGTTTGAGCGCCTGGGTGGCTCGAGCACCGGCGCGCTAAGCCAGGTTTCCCGTGATTTGGCAACCTCCGAGGGTTCTACGCTCTATCTGGGCCTTACTGCCAAGGCGACCTCGACGGTTGCGCGTGCGAGCATGGCAATCGCCGACGTGTTCGATGGCGTTCGCGAGCTCGGCCGCCGTGCCCGTGGGGGTTATGACAATGCCAATCTATGGATTGGCCCCGAGCTGCGCGAATCTGACGACTGGCATGATTTCTTACCGTCGGCCTACACTGCCATCGACGCATTGGAACAAGCTGACAAGAGCGTCGACGCGCTGGTACAAGCCGTCGCCGCTGACAAGCCCGAGGTTGTTGTCGACCTGGGTGATATCTCGCGCCGCCTGCACGAGCTGGCCGAGAACCTCAAACTCATCATTGATGGCACCGATGAACACTACGTGTATTCGCTGCAGGTCAATCGCAGGCTGCGTGCCGGCGGAGAGTCAATGACCGCAGAGCGCATCGACATTGGCGAGGCCTTGGCAACCGAATGGCTGCCCGAGGTTCACACGGCTATCTTTGCCTCGGCGACCATGACGGTGTCCAAAAGCTTTGAACACTTTAACCACGCGGTCGGCCTCGATCGCATCGGTGCTTCAACATCCTCATCGTTGCACTTGGACTCGAGCTACGACTTCGATTCGAACATGGCTGTAGTCGTTGCGGGCGATATCCCCGATCCGCGCGATCGCGAGAGCTATCTTACGGCGCTCGAGCGCGTGCTGGTCGACGCCCATCTTGCCATGGGCGGATCGGTGCTCACACTGTTCACCAATCGGCGCGACATGGAAGACCTGTACGCCCGCGTTGAGCCCAAGATGGCCCGTGCGGGTCTGGAGCTCAACTGCCAGCAGCGCAACTCATCTCCTCGTCGCCTGCGCGACCGGTTTATCAACGAGCCGACCTCGTCGCTTTTTGCTCTTAAGGCCTTTTGGGAGGGATTCGACGCCAGCGGCGAGACGCTGCGCTGCGTCATCATTCCCAAACTGCCGTTCTCGAGCCCTACGGACCCGCTCTCGTGCGAGCGCAACCTGCGCGAAGACCGCGCTTGGGCGCGCTATTCGCTGCCCGAGGCGGTGCTCGAGGTCAAGCAGGCGGCCGGGCGCCTTATCCGCTCGTCGACCGATTGCGGCGTGCTGATTCTGGCCGACCCGCGCCTGGTGACGAAGGGCTACGGAAAGAAGTTCTTAACGTCGCTGCCCACGAGCTCCTACCAGCGCATCGAATCGGCGCAGATCGGGCACTATCTGCAACTGTGGCGCGCACGCCACGAGCGGCGGCGCTAAAGCGGACAGACGAGGGTTTTTGCCATATCGCACAGGCGCTTTGACAGGGCGGGGTCATCCAAGATGCGGATGGCTCCGCCCGCTGCGATTACCTGGCTCAGTAGCCAACGCTCGGAGCCGTAATGCACGGTTACCGTTGCCGCGTCTGCCCCGCTGCGCTCGATTAGGGTGATGCCGGCCCAGTCCAGATGCTCCGCCATATCGAATGGCATCAAGAGCTTTGCGCTACGCTGCGTCCGGGCAAGGGAATCGTGGAGGGATGCGACGCCCGGTGTGTGAGGCACGACGGAGTCTTCCGTCAAGGTGAGTCCCTCGATTTTATCCATGCGATAGGTGCGCTGCTCATCGACCGCGATGTCCCAGGCAATCAGGTATGTTTGGTCGCCGTTTGCCGTAATGCGCAAGGGGTCGACCAGACGCTCGCGTGGCCGCGCATCGTCCATCGAGCGATACGAGATGCGGCAACGAACACCGTCCTGAATGGCGCAGCTCAGCTGCTGCCAGTGCGACCCGTGGTTGACGGTGTCAAAGACGCGCTGGTTATAGCCGAGCTCTTCGGGCAGAAGGGCATGTCGAATCCGAGCTGCCGTCTGCGGCTCGATCCCCAACGATTCAAGTTCATGGTTGAGCACGGCGCCCTCGGCGGCACTCAGGCGCAACGGTAGCACGCGCCCGGCGTCACCAGTGAGGGCCACGCGCTCGCCGCGGCATTCGCAGATGATGCGCGCGCCCGATTCTCGGTCCGCGAGCGTCGAGACGATCTCGAGAATCTCGTCGAGCGACGCCCCCGTGATGTCAAAGCGGCTGCAAATCTCGGTCCGTGTCATGCCGCCATCGCCGGCGGCGTAGAGGGCCTCCATGATGTCGATGGCGCGCGAGAGTCTCTGCTCGCTGGTGAGTTTACGCACGGGCATGCTCGTGCACCGTCCTTTCAATGAGGTGGTTCCACGCCTGCTTGAGCGATTTGGGGGCCATGGGCCTCATGCCGTCCATGGCGTGGGCCATGCAAAATGAGGCGGCGGCTTCAAGATCGCGCACGTCAACGGTCCAGGTCCATCCCGCATCGGTGTGTGCGAGCTCACCTCGCCCGCGCGTGAGGCCGTTGATCATATCGATCTGCGTCTGAGGACCGAACGAGAACGTGGCTGCAACGGGCGGTCGGTCGGCAAAATCGAATTCAAAGAACAGATAGTCGTTGAGATTGAAGTCTGCAGGGATGGCGTAGGCCTTCGAAGGACGCCAAGCGCGAACGATACGGTCGCAGCGGAATGTCCTGATGTCGTCGGTGGCATTGTCGAGGCCGCAGAAGTACGCCACGCCCTCGCGCTCGAACATGCCGTAGACGCAGACGGTACGTTCTTTCTGCTCGCCGCGTCCGTTCTGATATAAAAATCGCAGCGCGCATCGCTCGGCAAAGGCGCTCCATACCGCATCGACGGTGGGAGAGCGGCGGATCGGTGCTTCGTCCGCCGTCATCCTACCGGTGAGGTAGGCAATCTTTGATCGAATATCGGCAAGCGGTGCGGCAAAAGTGGATGAGCCGGCCGCTAGTGTCTGGTCGATGGCGTTGAGCAGGATATCGGCGTCGTCTGCGGTGATGAGGCCGCCTGCTGCAAAGGTGTGCTCGCGGTCGATTGTCCACGAGCTTTCCTCGGTCTCCTGCGCGCCGGCGGGGCGAACCTCCTTGATTAAGATGCCACGCTCGAGCAGTTTGTCACGATCGCGCCGAAACTTGCGCTTATCCGAGTCGATGTTGCCCGAGCCATATCCCAGGTCAGAATCCAAGACGATCTGCTCGGTCGTCAGCGGTTCGGGGGAGCTATTGAGCACAAAGAAAAGATTGAGGATGCGCTGAGCCGTTTTATCGAAACTGGGCTCCGAATTCCCCTTTTTAATTGTCGCGGTCGCGTCGCTTGCCGTCATAGAGTCCTCGCATGAGAAGGTGGTTTGCTGCCATGATTTTAGTCCGATATGGAGATTAGGCTATATCCTTGTCCGCTCGGGGCGTTAAGATAGCCCGAATTCGGTCGTTTGCGCTCGCTCGGGGTATACTTTCGACTATATACGGTTCTAATGTGCATGCATTGGGCCTATTTGTCGGATTATGGATGTGGAGCGCACATGGCGAACACCCAGAACTATATTAACCACCTGCTGCAGAACACCGGCATTACGCCGGCATGCAGCGAAGAAGAGCGCTTGGCTGCCGAGGATATCGCTCAGATCTTCCGCAACCACGGCTTTGATCCCGAGGTTCAGGAGTTCAATGCCCCGGCGCCCAGTAGATTGGCATTTGCCGTTACCGGTATTCTTGCGTTTGCCGGCGCCCTGCTGATGGGCATCGGCGGCGGTATCGGCTTGGTCGGCACCTTGCTGGCTATTGTCGGCGCCGTTCTTTACGTGCTCGAGCGCACGGGCCACCCCGTGGTTTCGCGTCTGGGCAAGACGGGCGTGAGCCAAAATGTCATCGCCTACCACAAGGCCTCGGGCCCGCTCGCGTCCCCGCGTAACCGCCCGGTGGTCGTTGTCGCACACTACGACTCTCCCCGTGCTGAGCTGCTCGCCCGCGAGCCTTATGCTTCGTATCGTGCGCTCATCGCCAAGCTGTTGCCCGTTGCCACGGTTGCCCCCGCTGCCGTTGCCATCCTGCGTATCCTGCCGCTCCCCGGCGCGCTCAAGGTTCTGCTGTGGATTGTCGCGATCCTCGCTTCCCTCGTTGCACTTGCCAACGCGGCAAACATCATCTCTAACCGCCATATTCTTCCCTATACGTCCGGCGCGGTGTGCAACAAGTCTTCTGTCGCCGCTATGCTCGGCGTTATGGACAACGTTGCTCCCTTCCAGGGCGAAAACGAGTTTCCCGACGATGTTCCGTTCGATACCTATTTTGGGGAGCAGAAGCGTCGTGCCGAGGAAATGGCGCGCGCAGCGGCGGAATATGCCGCGGCCCAGCAGCAAAACGACTACGGCAACACCATCGAGTATGAAGAGCCTACCTACGCCGAGGACGAATTCGGTCAGCCGATTGCTCCCGACGCTCAAACCGAGCCCGAACAGGGTGAGGCTTTCGACGAGCAGATCGAGGGCTTTGAGGGTGCATCTGCCGACGAGACGCTGATCGGCGCTATCGTGCCCGAGGATCAGAATCAGGCTGTCCAGGCCGAAGAGTTCAATGACGAGGTTCCCGCTGCCGAGCCGGTGGAGGAACCTGCCGCGGTCGAGCCCGAGCCCAAGCTCTATCGCAATGCCGCCGGCAACATCCGCTTTGGTTCGGATGCCATCCGTGCGCTCGGAATGCTTCCCGAGTCCTGCACGCTCGATTACGAGGAGGGCGAGGAGCCGACGTTTGAGCCCGAGCCTGCGCCCGTTGTCGCTGCGGATGATGAGTCTGCCGCGGTTGCCGCTGCCGTTGCCGAGCCCGAGGCGGTGTCCGCGATCGATCCCGCGGCAGGACTGGACGTTTTGGCTCCCGCCGCGCCGGCGCAAGACGTTGCGGACGAGTCTGACGACGATTACGTTGAACAGCCGAGGCGCGTGTCTTACGAGAGCGATACTGATTTCTCGGCCGAGATTCCCGCGGCAACGCCCCATGCCGACATTGCATCCGCGTTCTCGTCGATTGGCGCCAGCGCTTCCAGCTTCTTTAAGGGTGCGCTTGCAAAGGGCAAGAAATTTGTCGACGATTTCGAGGAGAAGCGCGCTGCCGCACGCGAGGCTGCCGAGCAGGAGGCTATCGCTCAGCAGCAGGCAGCCGAGGCGGCACGTGAGCACGCGGCGCAAGAGTTCGAGCAGAACGAGGCTATGCAGTCCGCGCCCGTCGACGCCGCCGAAGCTACAACGTCCTTTGAGTCCCAGCAACCGGCGTCCACGGATGTTGTTGAGGCGACGACGTCTTTCGAGGCTCAGCAGCACGTCGATAGCACCATGTCGTTTGATGCCGCGCAGTTCGATTCCACGATAACGTTTGAAAAGCAAGGCACCGCGATTGCCGAGCCCCTTCCTGTTTCCGATGAGCAGGGCGACGCGGCAGACGATGACGAGCCTATTGATGCTGCCGAAATTCAGGATGCCGCCGAGGACGAGCCCGTCGAGGCCAACTCTGGCGAAGAGCAATACGCGGCAGCCGATCAAGGTGATTCGACCGAGGTCGAGCAGGAGGAAGTGCCTGCGGTTTCCGAGACTCCCGAGACGGATGAGTCGAGGCCTTACTCCACGCAGATTTTCACCATGCCGACCCCGAGTGGTTCCGGTGCCACGGTTGCCAATGTCGCTCCCACTCAGGACGAAACGGTCGATTCCCTTATGGCCCAGATTTCCTCCCAGGCATCGCCGCGTCCGCAGATGAATGTTCCCGATCCGGCGTCGGCACCGTCGCCTGCACCTTCCTCGTCTCCGCTGGCTTCGGTCCCCGATCCGTCGCTGCCGTCCATGAAGCAGGCAAACGTTGCGTCTCGCACGTCGCTGTTCGACCTTCCCGACCCCTCCGCACAGGTCAACGATCCCTTTGCTACTGCCCAGGGTCCCGAACCCACATCGGCACCCGTTGCGCCTCCTATGCCCGTTGCGTCGGGCGCGCAGCCGATCGAGACCATTTCGGCTCCCGCCCCGGCGGCACCCAAGTCTCGTAAGCGCGGCCTGGGTGGTCTGTTCGGCCGTAAAAAGAAAAACGAGCAGGACAGCATGAGTGACTGGCTGGGCGTCGAAGACGATTACGATGCCAAGAAGTCCGGTCGCGGTATCGGTTCGTGGGATAACTTCGAGGACGATAACGATGGCTGGAAGGGTGGCGCTACGTCTTCCGATGGCGCTTCTTCCGAAGATATGCTCTCGGCTGTCGCCTCTATGGGCGATGATGAGCTGCTCGGTCACGATATCTGGTTTGTGGCAACGGGCGCCTCGGATTGTGATGGCGCCGGCATGAAGGCCTTCTTGGCTTCGCATCGCGATAAGCTCCGCGGCGTATTTTTTATCAATCTTGAATCCGTCGGCGCCGGTAGGCTTTCGGTTGTGACGGTCGAGGGCGAACAACAACTGCTCAAGGGCGATCGCCGCATCATGAACCTGGTCAGCAAGGTCTGCAAGTCGTTCCATGTCGATTGTGGCGCGCTCGAGATGCCCTATGCCAAGACCGATGCCTATGCCGCGCTCGAGGCGAGCCGCCGAGCCCTTACCATCGCCGGCGTGGACGGCACGCGTCTGGCTTGCGCTCGTACCGAGGACGACCTGCCCCACAATGTCAACCCGACGAACATTGCTACGGTATCCGAGGTCGTGACCGAGGTTATCCGCCGTTCGTAGACGGAGCTCTAAGGAGTCAACGTGTTTTCGTATATTAAGCGCCATTGGCCTGTCTACGTGATTTTGACCTTGATTGCCATTGCGTTAGGATTTGGGGCTGCCTACATCGTGGGTGCAAAGGGCTCGACCCCCGCCTCCGCAATCAGCGAAGAGGTGGAGCAAGAACAGAGCACGGGTGCCGATGGGATTCCTGAGTCCGAGCAGGCAATCGTTGATGGTGGATCTTCGTCTGCAGAGTAGATACGGCGATTTAAATGATTGAAAGCGGGCGAGCCGGGGGACTGGCTCGCCCGCTTTTTCATCGTGCTAGCGGTTCTTTGGGATCGACCTAAGGCGAGCGAACCATAGGGCTGCGGCACCCGAGGTCAGGAGCGCGGTGATGCAAGCGGCGATGGGAACTGATCCTGTTGCCGGTAGGTCCTGCGGTAGGGTACAGCGTTGAATGACACGGTCCTCGTCATGTGACTCAAGTTTATCGCCGCCGCCGTTGCGGCAAAGATCGACGCGCGCGCTGTTGGTGAGTGCGGCTTGGGGCGTATAAGCCGACGTTGCCTGCATGTGCACGACTGCGCCCCGAGCGTCTGTGCCAAGGATTGCTTTGGCATCGTCAAGGTCGTCGTGCTCATCTTTGAGATCATCGCGGGTCCAAGAATCCGCATCGCTTCGAGTCGTAAAGTCGGCGGCTACCGCACCGTATTCAATTCGAATGCCCGTTACGACGGTATTGGATGCAAGGTCGAGTTCTTTCGCCTCGAGTGTGGTGGATTCCGTGGTCGAGATATCCGCCTTCCAGAGGTGCCAACCGTCGTAATCGACGAGGCGACAGTCCTCACCCAGGCTCTCTTTTACTTCGTCGGACTCAAGCCAAGGATTTTCGTGCCCATCGTCAAGTGTCGCGTTTGCCGGCTCATCGACGTCTGTCGAGTCCAACGGCGTCGTGCGATACCATACGTTGCACAGGCCGTTGAGGTCGCCGATGGCGACGGGGGTTTCGATTGAGATGAATCTCGCTGTGCCGTCTTTGGCGCACTCAAGATCATCGGTAATCGTAAACTCATCAACCCAAGTAGCGGAATCGTTTCGAGCATCGATGGTATAGGAGAAAAGCCCATCACTATTGGTTTGCGTCGCGGCGCGGTTTTTACCATCGCCGTTAGCCAACAGGCCCTTTTCGATAGGTTGGACAAGTTCCTGACGCTTGTCGACCTGCCCCTTGATCTCGATGGGTGCATCCTTCATCGCGACGGATTGGACTTCTCCCGTATCCTTTATTTCAAACGTTATCTCCTCGGCAAGGTCATAGGTCCGCGGAGACATCATTTCGCGCAACGAGTAGGTGCCAGGTGCAAGATGTTCGACGCGGTGCGGCTTGTCGGATGAGGTCCAGGAGTCTATTTCGGTTTTATCGGGACCATATAAGGTGAGCTGTGCGCCTTCCACTTCCTGCTCACCGCTTGCATCGACCTTGGAGATATCAACCTTGGTGTAATCGTCGGATACGTTAAGCCGTGCTTCTACAACGGGCGTTTTCTGGTCGGCATAAGCGAGGTCTACGATATGGGGCGTCCGGTCGAGTAAGAAGCCGGTCGGCGCTTGAGTCTCGACAACCTCGTAGCGCGCGGTACCAGATCCCAGCGGCAGGTTGTCTGCGCGTGCTTCGCCAGTTTCATCCGTCGCGACGGTCGCGACGGTCTCACCGTCGATCGCGGCAATGCTACCATCGGGGCGCACGATATCACCCGAGGCACGGATCTCAAAGATGGCGCCCGCGAGCCTGCTGCCGTCTACGGCATCGGTTTTAACGATCCTGATGTTTCCGGTCGCGGCGTGGTCATAATACGAGGCGATTGCAACGGGCGTTAGGTTCATGTCGGCGGGTATGTTTACCTCGATCTCCTCGCCGACAAGATAGGGCTCTTTGGCCGAGGTTTCGCGTACATAATAGGTGCCCGGCACGAGCGATTCGGGCAGTGTGACGGTCCCGGTCGCGTCAGTCGTAAAGGTGTCCATTACGTTATGTGCTGGATACCAGCAAGTTTGTGAGACAGGTTCGTGTTTGCTGTCGAGGAGTTGGAAGGTGAATCCGGCTAGTGGAACAGAAGCGCCTGTTTGGGCATCGCGTTTTACAATCTGGAGATGCGTCGACAGCGCGTGGTTGTCCACGATATATTGAAGCTCGGCGCCGTTGGAAATCTGATTGGCCCCGACGGTCCATTCCCCTGCACGTTTAAAACCCTCGGGGACGGTTTCCGGAACCTCGCGAATCGTGTAGCCGGCACGGTCGTATGGGACAGCTCCGTGGACACCGGCGGGTCGCTTGCCTGTGCCGAACCATGCTTCGGGCTGATCTTTGGTGGAGGCAAAGCCATAGATGTTTGTGGTCAGTGTGCCAACAACCTGCTGAGAACTGTTGCTGACAACCTCAAAGACAACACCACCCGCCGGTTGCTCCAGGCCGGATTGGTCGCTATTGCCGTAATCCTTGAATTTGGAAATCTCAAGGTCAAACGCAATGGGAATATCGGAAATGCGAGATTCGATCTCGACTACGCCTGAATCGCCGAGCTGGTCGGCTCCAACGGTATAGGTCCAGCTGTCGTTGGATGGCAGGTAGCCCTCGGGGGCTTTTGATTCGTAGATGGTAAAGGTTCCTAAGGGGACATCGACGAGGGTAGCCCGACCGCTTTCGTCGGTCGTGAGGATCTGCGCCCATCCAGGGGTTGATTGCGACACACACGTGAACTCTGCTCCTGCGAGTGAAGATCCCACCCGGGGGCCGGCATTCGTCGCGGCATCGAGTTTTACGATACGCAGGTTGATGGTGCCGGGCTGTTCATCAATGGCGACCTGTCCACCGTCATTCCCCGTGGTAAAGGCGATGCGATCACGACGGGGGACATAGCCGGCCGGCGCCTTCGTTTCAACTAGGTAGTATGCCGTGTTGGGCAGAAGTGTTGCTTGCGCCCGACCGTTGCTGTCCATCTGGATGGTGCCGACATGCGCGCCGCTGGCGCTCTCAAAAATATCGAATGTTGCCCCGTCAAACTGATAAGTATTGTTTCCGCTGGTAATGGCGGCGTTTGCAGACTGTTTTTTGAAGGAAACAGAGACCGCCGGCAGTACATAGAGCATGTCCTGACGTTTGCTGCCGCCCGATACGGCTCCTAGATAGCGTCGCGCGCGGTGCGGAGCGGCTTTGATGCTTCCTGATTTTGCGCTGTCGTGGAGCCACCGCGCCGCCGCCACGACTTCATTGTCAGTGGTAAAGTGCCCACTCTTGGTTTTGCCCTGAGCGGTCGTGTAAGAGTAAGTACCGTCGACATGGGTAGTGCCGTTGAGCATCCATACGGCAAGCTGGGTTGCGGCGCGGGCGCGATCGGGTGAAAGATGGTAACCGCCAAACGACGTGGCGGTAGGATATCCGTGACAAACGATTGCCGCGAACTCGTCGTCGAGCCACACCCAGCCTTGATCAAAGTTGAGCCATGGGCCGCCCGGCTTGGTGGGGCCGGGGCGCTCCTGGTTCATGCAGTAGGCAATCGAGGCGTCTTGAGCTTCATACTTGCCGATGAAGAAGGGCCCACAATCATCGCTAATAGTGCGGAAGCCGAGCTGATCGTAGCCATCGACGGCAAATGCGGCTCCCGGTGTCAGGCAGCCGAAAAGCAGGAAGAGGAGCAGGAGCAGCGGACCTGTTGCGATTGCGCTGTGGACAGAGTGCGTGGGTGCGTTGGACATGGCTGCTCCTTATCCCTCGTGCGCCGCATGGGGAGGTTGCGACGCGTAGGATGAGGCTACCCCCGAGGTTCATGCGGGTAAGTACCGGAGCTTGACCAAAAGCTTGCCCGATTTCTGACAAATCGAGCTCAAATACAACAATCAGATAAAAATGCAGGTAGAAGATGGTAAGAAAAGAAAGACAAAGGTCCTCATCTCCACAATTGGCGCGGTTTTCAAACGATTCTCCACAGCTAAAACAAGCATCGACACCCTTGTATCGAACAAGACAACCGCGTTATACTATCCCCCACATATGCGGGCATCGCCAAGTGGTAAGGCATCAGCTTCCCAAGCTGACACTCGCGGGTTCGAGTCCCGTTGCCCGCTCCAGTAAAAAGCACAAGCACGGCACCATTACGGTGCCGTGCTTTTTTCAATAAAGCGCCGGGACTCGAACCCGACAGGGTGCGAGCGTAAAGCAAACGCGAAGCGTTTGTAGCGAGCAGGCGAAGGCGCCGACAGGCGCCTGAAGCCGGCGCGGATTTGCGAAGCAAATACGCGGACGTCCCGTTGCCCGCTCCAATTCCAAAATGTTAGGTTAATGCCTGCTGCCCATACTTGCACCTGCGCACGGTACAATGGTTGGGTTACGACCAACGTGCCAATAACCAAAAAGGAGCCGCTATGATCGATCGCTATACCCGCCCGGAGATGGGACACATCTTCTCCCTCGAGAACAAGTACGCCATTTGGCAGGAGATCGAGGTTCTGGCCTGCGAGGCCCAGGCGGAGCTCGGCAAGATCGGTATTTCCAAAGACGAGGCCCAGTGGATCCGCGACCATGCCAACTTTGAGAAGGCGAAAGTCGATGAGATCGAGGAAGTCACGCGCCACGACGTCATTGCCTTCCTGACCAACATGAAGGAATACATCGATGCCGATGTTCCCGAGGGCGACCCCAAGCCCAGCCGCTGGGTTCACTATGGCATGACCAGCTCCGATCTGGGCGACACGGCCCTGTGCTACCAGCTCACCCAGGCCTGCGACCTGATCATCGAGGATGTCAAGAAGCTCGGCGAGATTTGCAAGCGTCGCGCCTTTGAGGAGCGCAACACGCTCTGCGCCGGCCGTACTCATGGCATCCATGCCGAGCCGATGACCTTCGGCATGAAGTTTGGCTCTTGGGCCTGGGAGCTCAAGCGCGATCTGGACCGTCTTGAGGATGCCCGCAAGAACGTTGCCTTCGGTGCTATCTCGGGTGCTGTCGGCACGTACAGCTCCATCGAGCCGTTCGTCGAGGAGTACGTCTGCGAGCACCTGGGCCTGGTCCACGACCCGCTGTCCACGCAGGTCATCAGCCGCGATCACCATGCCTATCTCGCCGGCGTTCTCGCCACCACCGCGGCCACCTGTGAGCGCATCGCTACCGAGGTTCGCAATCTGCAGAAGACCGATACACTCGAGGCCGAGGAACCGTTCCGTAAGGGTCAAAAGGGCAGCTCCGCCATGCCGCACAAGCGCAACCCCATCACCATGGAGAAGGTCTGCGGCCTGTCGCGCGTCGTGAAGGCCAACGCGCAGGTTGCCTTCGACAACGTCGCCCTGTGGCACGAGCGTGACATTTCGCACTCCTCTGCCGAGCGCGTCGCCCAGGCCGACAGCTTCATCGCCCTCGACCACATGTTCCAGTGCCTCATCCGCGTTATCGACGGCCTGCAGCTGTATCCCGCTCGCATGATGGCCAACCTCAACAAGACACGCGGCCTCATCTTCTCCTCCAAGGTCCTGCTCGCCCTCGTCGACACGGGCATCACCCGCGAGGACGCGTACGCCATTGTGCAGGAGAACGCCATGGCAACCTGGCACGAGGTACAGGATTGTGTCTCCGGCCCTACCTTTAAGGAGCGTCTCGAGGCCGATCCGCGCTGCACCGTCAGCCAGGAGAAACTCGACGAGATCTTTGATCCGTGGGACTTCCTCACCCGTATCGACACGGTCTTCGATCGCCTGGAGCAGCTGAGCTTCGAGTAGGTTCGGGCATAACGTTAGCTTTTTAGGGCGCTTTGCTGGTAATGTGTGTTGCCGGCAAAGCGCCTCGTTGCATTTAGGGAAAGACGGGGATAATAGTCGTCTCGAATAACATTCTGAGAGGGGATCGCATGATTTCGTTTGATTACAAGCCTCAGGGCGTGTGTGCTCGCAATATTCACCTTGACCTTTCCGATGACGGCAACAAGGTGATGGGCGTTGAGTTTACCGGCGGCTGCGACGGCAATCTCAAGGCTATCTCCAAGCTGGTCGAGGGCGCTCCTGCCGATCGCGTAATCGAGGTTCTCGCCGGTAATACCTGCGGTATGAAAAAGACCTCCTGCGCCGACCAGCTTACACGCGCTATCGAGGCCGCTCGCGCCGAGATCGCCTAATGGGTATCGCCGATCACATCAAGAACGGAATATCGCGTCGCGGCTTTGTACTCGGTGGGGCTGCCGCGGGCGCTGCCACGGTGCTTGCCGGATGCTCGAAAAAAACGGGCACCAGCGATGATGCCGCCGGCGAGCCGCAGGTTATCAAGGATGATTCCAAAATCATCTCGATTACGGATGAGTACGAGGCAGTCGACATCGATCTTGAGCCGGCGGCGTCATGGACGCTGCCTCTGGGTACGCTGCTGTACTACTGCGACGGCGATTACGCCGCGGCAATGATGGCGCCCGCATCGGCACTGCACGCCAACACACTCGGTGTGCTCAACCTGGGCGATGGCTCGCTTACCACATTAATCGAGGATCCTATCGAGGGCACGGGATATGCATTCTACGATGTCCGTGCCGGCGACGGCGTATTCGCGTGGGTTGAGATGAACTTTGCCAATTCATCGTGGAAGCTCTACGCTCAAAATCTGTCGGGCGCTTCGCTCTCTGGCGACGTGGTTGAGCTCGATCGAGGTGGCAAGGACTACGATCCGCCGCTGTTTACGGCGTTCGGGTCATCAGTCATCTGGTATAAAATGCCCTCGGCAGGTGGCAATAAAACGAGTAGCGATTCGTTTTGCTATCGTCGCTCGCTTGATGAATCCAAGGCCGAGACAATTTGGAAATCGACGGGTCGCTTTGCATCGGCCCCGCGCGCGAGCGACGGCATTTTGACCATCTCGCCGCGTGTCCGCAACGACGAGGGCGTCTACTACGGCATAACGGCAATCGATCTGACCGACGGCAACAACACCAAACGTGCCCAGCTAGTCCTTCCCTCGTCAGTTTCGCCTTTCGAGGCCGTATATATGGGCGACACCTTCGTGTTTTCTATCGAGGCGGCCTATAGTGGTGTGGGCAGCCTGGGCAATATGGGCACGTATATCGGTAATGAGGGAGGGCCGTACCTCTTCCTGTCCCGCGAGCCGCTCGCATGTGCGGCTGGCAAGAAGAATAAATACCTTGTTAAGGTACAGGCGTCGCATTTCCTGATCGACACCTCTGCCAAGACCTATGGCTCGCTGCTGTCGCCCGACCGCGCTTTGGAGTATGGCGATTATCCAGCTACGGCGGGAAAATCGAACTCATTCCTTACGTACGCCACGGTGCGCAACAGCCAGGGTATACCAGAGACGGTCACTGCACGCCTATTCTCTCTTTAAGCTTAGAGGGGTTAAAAAGGCGCCAACAGGGGAATAAACGCGTTGTAATTGTGAGTACCGCCCGCCGAGCTGCCGCGTCATAGCGGCATCCGGCGGGCTCAGGTGCGTTAAAATGGGCTTGTTCTTAGCTAATTGAGACAGGGGGGCCGTGTTATGGCTTCAGATGCAAAAAAGATTCTGCTGGTCGAGGATGAGAAGGCAATCCGTGACGCCGTCGCTGCCTATCTCGAGCGCGAAGGCTACTGGGTTGTGGGCGTCGGCGACGGGCAGTCCGCGATCGAGGAGTTCGAGAAGCATCAGTTCGACCTGGTCGTGCTCGACCTTATGCTCCCCAAGATCCCCGGCGAGCGCGTTTGCCGCACCATTCGCGATACCTCGGATGTCCCCATCATCATGCTGACGGCTAAGGGCGAGATCGAGGACCGTATTATCGGTCTTGAGCTCGGCGCCGACGACTATCTGATTAAGCCGTTCTCGCCGCGCGAGCTCGTCGCCCGCGTTCGCGCTCTGTTCCGCCGTGCCCATCAGGCCGACGAGCCCGCCGTCGAGGTACTCGACTTCGGCGATCTGGTCATCGATATCTCGGGCCACAAGATCTTGGTCGAGGGCAAGGAAGTCGATCTGACGGCTTCCGAGTTCAAGCTGCTCACCACGCTTGCCCGTCATCCCGGCCGTGTGTATAACCGCATGGAGCTGGTCGAGAAAGTGCTCGGGTATGACTTTGAGGGCTATGAGCGCACCATCGATAGCCACGTGAAGAATCTTCGCGCCAAGCTGGGCGATGATCCCAAGAAGCCCAAGTGGCTCTACACCGTCCATGGTGTCGGCTATCGCTTCGAGGCTCCGGCCAAGACCGATAAGTCGGACGAGAAATAGGGAAATCACATATGACACCTGCGCGCTTTGAAATCGGACAAAAGCACAAGCAGGAGAGCGAGGCGGGTTCCAAGGCTAGTTGGAACACGCCTCGTTCCGATTCACGGCCAACGATGAGCTATCCCTCGCGCATGGCACTTGCTTTTGCTCTGACATCGCTCATGACGGTATTGGTGCTGGTGGGCGTTGTCTCTGTTGTGTGGGGCACGGTCTTTTCGGATTACACACGCTCCAATATCGTCGAAATCGCAAATTCCGCTGCCGAGAAGTTGGCAACCTCATATGAGGAAAACGGCTCTTGGACCGCGGGAGAACTGCGCACGGTCGCAACGTCGAGTTTGGTTTCCGACGATCTTGGTATGCAGGTCGTCAATAAAAAGGGCGTGATCGTTTATGACGATTCCTGGCCCTCGGCAAGCGCCACCGCCGATGTACGCGAAAACCAGGCTACGACCGACGACACGAGCGGCAAGAGGGCATCGCATAGCCCGGTCTCGTCTGCTCCAACCGACTCCGATAGCGTTGCTAACGTCGAGATTGTAACGTCTTCCGGCGAGCATGTCGGACAGGTAAAGCTGTGGGCCATCGGCTCCGACGCTCTGCTCACCAAGGCGGACTCTGCGTTTAGGGAGAAGACCTTTAACGCCATGGCCCTCGCCGCGGTTGTTGCAATCTGCATTTCGGTCGTTATCGGATCGCTCGTGTCGCGCATGCTCACCAAGCCGATTCATCGCATCACCAGTACCGCAAAGCAAATCCGTGACGGCGACCTGTCGGCTCGCACGGGACTGCGCGGTGATGACGAGATCGATCAGCTGGGTGAGACCTTCGATGAGATGGCCACTTCGCTCGAGAAGGATATGAAACACGAGAAGCGCCTGACCTCAGACGTTGCACACGAGCTTCGCACGCCGCTTATGGCCATGCTCGCAACGGTCGAGGCCATGCAGGATGGCGTGTATCCCACCGACGATGAGCATTTGGAGACCGTTGCTTCCGAGACGCGTCGCCTGGCTCGTCTGGTGCAGCAGATGCTCGACCTATCGCGTATGGAAAACAGCACGGCTCCGCTCAATCTAGAACCGGTGGACATGGTTCCGTTCGTGCGATCGATTGTGAATGGCCAGGAGCGCCTGTTTGCCGACCGTGACCTGCGTTTGCGCTTTGCAGATGAGACGCAGGGCCACGATGACGTTGTCGAGGCAGATCCCGACATGATCACGCAATGTGTTATCAACCTCATGAGCAACGCCATGCGCTACACCCCCGAGGGCGGTTGGGTCGTGGTGTCGGTGCTCAGTGACCGCAGGCACGTCAGCATTGCCGTTTCTGATACCGGCATCGGTATTGCCAAGGACGATCTGTCGCGCATTTTCGGGCGGTTTTGGCGCGCCGATGCCAGCCGCGCCCGCGAAGCTGGCGGCCTGGGCGTCGGCCTCGCCGTGACCAAGCAGATTGTCGAGCGTCACCATGGCTACATATCCGTGGAGTCGGAGCTTGGAAAGGGTACGACTTTTACAATTCATCTGCCCCGCGAGCACACGGCAGACGCGGCATCTACTACAATGGAGCACTAGCTTTTCGCTATTCGGTGAAGGAGGGGCCGCGTCCCTGCCGCTCCGAGTTTGCGAAAACATGCGGGAAAGAACCCGCATTTCTGTCGTATTTAGGTAAGGAGTGACTCACGTGACAACGATGGAGCGTCGTCCGGATTCCCGTGGCAAGGTTCGTGATATTTACGATGCCGGTGAAAACCTGCTGATGGTCGCCACCGACCGCATTTCTGCGTTCGACTTCATTCTTCCCGACGAGATTCCGTTTAAGGGAGAGGTGCTCAATCGCATCTCGGCATTCTGGTTCGATAAGTTTGCCGACATCGTCCCCAACCATCTCGTTTCCATCGACCCGGCGGATTTCCCCGAGGAGTTTGCTGAGTATCGTGACTACCTCGCTGGCCGCGCCATGCTGGTTAAGAAGGCCCAGACGATTCCTATCGAGTGCATCGTCCGCGGCTATCTGACCGGTTCGGGCAAGAAGACCTACGACGAGAACGGCACCGTCTGCGGCATCCAGCTGCCTGAGGGCCTGACCGAGGCTTCCAAGCTTCCCGAGCCGTTGTTCACGCCGTCCACGAAGGCCGAGATCGGTGACCACGACGAGAACATCTCGTTCGAGCGTTGCTGCGAGATCGTGGGCGAGGACATCGCCACGCAGATTCGTGACCTTTCCCTCAAGATCTACAAGGCCGCTGCCGAGTACGCCGCGACCCGTGGCATCATCATTGCCGACACCAAGTTCGAGTTTGGTGTTATTGATGGCAAGGTCACGCTGATCGACGAGTGCCTCACGCCCGACTCCAGCCGTTTCTGGCCTGCTGCCAGCTACGAGGAGGGCAAGATCCAGCCTAGCTACGACAAGCAATTCGTCCGCAATTGGCTCAAGGCCAACTGGGATATGACGGGGGAGACCCCGCACCTGCCCGCCGAGGTCATCGATGGCACGTCCGAGCGCTATCGCGAGGCCTTCCAGATCATCACCGGCTCCCAGTTCACAAGCATGAAGGAGAACGCATAAGTGAGTACCCGTAGCGCCACGAACAAGCGCACGCAATCCCACGAAGTTACCGGGGTTGCGCGCAAGTCTGCCGCATCTGCTAAGCCCGCCCGCCAAGCAGCGAGCTCCGTTCGCGTCGTGCCGGCTTCGTCTAAGGCACGCCGCAAAGAGCTCGAGAAGGGCGAGAACCTCGAGGGCCTCTCTAAAGAGGAGAAGCGCGCCCGCAAGGCCAAGCAGCGCGCCAAGGAGGACCGCATCTATACGGTGTCGAATATCCTCCTCAAGCAGGACGAGGACTACACCAAGCGCCGTCGCATCTGGTGGATTGTGCTCGCCATTGGCATGGTGCTCGTCGTGGCAATTTGGGCCTCGCTGTACTTCGCTCCCGCTGGCATGGTGTCCAGCCCTGTCCAGATGGTCGGCATCGTTTTGTCCTATGTCATCATCCTAGGTGACTTTATCTACGACTTCGCTCGTATTCGTCCCTTGCGCAACATGTACCGCGCGCAGGCCGAGGGCATGTCCGAGAACAAGCTCAACGCTCTTATTGAGCGCGCGGCTGCCGAGGAGGACCAGAAGGACTCCAAGAAGAAGTAGCGTTTGCATACATACTTATCGCTAAGATATAAGGCGCGTCGTTTTTGCGGCGCGCCTTTTTACTGTTCTATAGATAGATGGAGTGGCACATGATTCGAGCTGCCCTGACGGTCGAAGAGGCTCTGGAGGGCATGAAGGCCCTGGAGCCCAAGATTAAAAACTACGCGCGCCTGGTCGTCCGCAAGGGCGTAAACGTCAAGCCCGGCCAGGAGGTCGTCGTTCAGTCTCCGGTCGAGTGCGCGCCGTTTGCGCGCGTGGTGGTCGCGGAGGCCTATGCTGCCGCCGCCGGCCACGTGACGGTCATTTGGGCCGATGATGCCGTGACGAGGCTCACGTACGAGCATGTCGAGAAAAGCTATTTTGAGCAGACACCCGAGTGGAAGCGCATGCAGCTGGATTCCTTGGCCCAGGATGGTGCCTGCTTTGTCTTTATCGAAGGTGCGGATCCTGCGGCCCTCAAGGGCATCGATCCAGCCAAGCCGGCCGCGGCATCAAAGGCGAGGAATACGCAGTGCAAAGTTTTCCGCCGTGGACTGGATTACAACATCAATCCGTGGTGCATCGCCGGCGCTCCGGTCGTGGCTTGGGCGCACGAGGTGTTCCCAGGAGACGCCGATGAGGTTGCAATCTATAAACTGTGGAATGCGATTCTGCACACCGCGCGCGCCGATGGCCAGGACCCGGAGAGCGACTGGGAACTCCATGACGCCGCATTCGAAAAGAACCTGCGTTTCCTGAACGACAATCGTTTCGACTACTTGCATTACACCGCGGCAAATGGAACCGATCTGACGATTGGCATGACGAAGGGTCACGAGTGGGCCGGCGGCAAGGGCAAGACGCCCGATGGACACCCCTTCTTCCCCAACATTCCCACCGAGGAAGTCTTCACCTCGCCCGATCGCATGCGCGCCGACGGTATCGTGTACTCGGCCATGCCGCTCATCCACCACGGCAATAAAGTCGAAGATTTTTGGATTAAGTTCGAGGGCGGCCGCGTGGTGGACTACGACGCCCGCGTGGGCAAGGCAACGCTTGCGAGCATTATTGACACCGATGAAGGTGCCGCTCATCTGGGCGAGGTCGCGCTCATTTCCAAGAACACTCCGATCCGCGAAAGCGGCGTTCTGTTCTATGACACGCTCTATGACGAGAACGCTAGCTGCCATCTCGCGCTAGGTGTCGGTTTCCCCGAATGCATCGAGGGTGGGTATGACATGTCCAAGGAGGAGCTCCTGGAGCATGGCGTTAACGTCTCGAGCACGCACGTCGATTTTATGATCGGCACGGACGACATCGATATTACGGGCATTACGCCTGATGGACGTGAAGTTGTGATTTTCCAGAACGGCCAATGGAGTTGGGAATAGTCCCAGACCGTGGTACAATGCCACCCGCGGGCCGTTAGCTCAGCTGGCAGAGCAGGGGACTTTTAATCCCAAGGTCCAGGGTTCGAACCCCTGACGGCCCACCCAAAGATTGTTGAGACGGTCAACTTCGGTTGGCCGTCTTTTTTGTCGCCCTTTCATGGGTTCGAACCCGTCGGGGCGCGGAGCTGAGTAAACGCGTGAGCGTTTGCCAGCGCAGCGCGCAAGGCGCGAAAGCGCCGCAGCGGCCGCCTGCGAAGCAGGCTGAACCCCTGACGGCCCACCATAGAAAAGAAAGCGATCGACTCCGGTTGGTCGCTTTTTTGTTGCCGGTGCACGGGTTCGAACCCGTATCTATCTATATATAAGAACGCTTGGCGAACAAAACCCGCCTTTTACCGATGGGAAACAAATAACTGATGCCTTTGGAGTAAAGTAGCGCTCCAGAGATGACCGATGTCTCAATACACATAAAACAGCTGGTCATCGCCAATATCAGAAGCCAATGCTTCAGTTTTAACCTCAGTGATGCGACTGAGGGACCTATTCATTTGTGAACAAAATATGGAGTGCGCGATTCCCGCCCGCGGGGCCCCTCCGGTCTGGCAATATATCTCCTTGCCGCGCGGC